>NZ_CAXUSA020000002.1:0-1053790 GCF_964253875.1 Caulobacter sp. LjRoot300 | reverse complement strand
GCGCCTTCTCGTGATAGGGTTCGGGCAGGTGGCCCATCCGCAGCAGGCGCGAGCCCAGGCGTTCGGCCACCCGCTTGGAGGCATGGTTCTCAGGGTCGATCGAGTGGATCACCTCGTCCCAGCCCAGGTGGTCGACGGCCCAGTCCATGGCCGCGCCAGCCGCCCCGACCGCGGCGCCCCTGCCGCGGAAGGCCGCGTGCGCCCCCGGGGCCGCGGGAGCGGCGCCCGAAGCGGCCGCGCCGGCGGCCGGGGCTTCGCCCGCGGCGGGAGCCGGAGCCGCGCCCGCCGGCTTCGGCGCCGGGATCGGCAGGCTGGAGCCCAGGCTGTGCAGGTAGGCGATGATGGCGATCCGGTCTTCCTGCTTCTTCAGGCCGACGAAGGTCATCTTGGTGCCCGAGACGTCCTTGCCCGGGGCCTTCAGGAAGGTGTCGAGCTTGTCGTAGTCCCAGACCGGGTTCTTGTTGCCGTACTCGACCATGGCCGACGAATAGGCGAAGCCGGGATGGGTGCCGGGCTTGCGGCCGACCACGCCGAACAGGCCGGGGCCGGTGTGGTTCTCGGGGGTGAAGTTGTGGCAGGAGGCGCACTTGGCGCTGACGGCCTGACCGGCGGTGACGTTGGCCGGGGTCAGGACGCTGCCCCAGTCGGGCGCGACCTCGGCGGCGGCGCCGCCTGCGCCCGCCTCTTCGGCGACGGCGATCTCGTAGCCGGGCTTTTCAAGCTCGTGCTTGGCGAAAACGATGTCCGACGCTTCCTTGAGACCGAAAATGATCAGGCCGGTCAGCAGCACGCCGCCAGCGATCTTGTTGAACGTCAGGTCGCTCATCTAAAGCCTTACCAGCCTCTTGGGGGCCGTCTGACGACAGGCCCGAAATCCGCGCCCGGAGGTTTCCCCCGCGCGCTCCATGTTGCGCTCGCGTCTCTTACACGCTACCGCCCGAGGCGCAACCGGGCAGCAACGGTTTTGACCCGCAACGGCCTTTCATGAACCCTATCGTCGTCATTCCGGCCCGCATGGCCGCCACCCGCCTCCCTGATAAGCCGCTGGCCGACATCGGCGGCCTGCCGATGATCGTGCGCGTGCTGCGCCAGGCCCAGGCGGCGGGAATCGGGCCGGTGGCGGTGGCGGCCGGCGACGTGGCGATCGTCCATGCGGTCCGGCAGGCCGGCGGCCAGGCGGTGCTGACCGACCCGGCCCTGCTCTCGGGTTCGGACCGCATCCTGGCCGCGCTCGAGGCGCTGGACCCCGGCCGCCGCCACGACGTGGTCATCAACCTGCAGGGTGACATGCCGTTCGTGCAGCCGTCGGTGCTGGGCGCCTGCGCCGACCTGCTGAGCGCCCATCCCGGCTGCGACATCGCCACCGTCGTCGCGCCGGAAGCCTCGCCGGCCGACCGGTCCAACCCCGACGTGGTCAAGGCCGTGCTGGCCATGGAGCAGGACGGCCTGTCGGGCCGGGCGCTCTATTTCACCCGCTCCACCCTCTATGGCGACGCGCCGATCTGGCGCCACATCGGCATCTACGGCTATCGCCGCGCCGCCCTGGAAGCCTTCAACGCCGCCCCGCCCTCGCCGCTCGAGAAGCGCGAGAAGCTGGAGCAGCTGCGGGCCATGGAACTGGGCCTCAACCTGCGCGCCGCCGTGGCTGCCGAGGCCCCGATCTCGGTCGACAATCCTTCAGACCTAGACGCGGCCCGCGCCTACGCGACAGGCATGGGCGCCGGAAAACCAGCATGAGCATCCTCAAGAAGATCGCCTTCCAGGGCGAGCCCGGCGCCAACAGCCACGAAGCCTGCCGCACCTATTTCCCCGACTACGAGGCCGTGCCCTGCGCCACCTTCGAGGAGGCGTTCGAGGCCATCAAGACCGGCGCCTGCCAGCTGGGCATGATCCCGATCGAGAACTCGATCGCCGGCCGGGTGGCCGACGTCCACCATCTCTTGCCCGCTTCGGGATTGCAGATCGTCGGCGAGCGCTTCAAGCCGATCCGCTTCCAGCTGATGGCCAACAAGGGCGTGACGCTGGAGACGGTGAAGATCGCCATGTCGATGCCGATCGCGCTGAGCCAGTGCCGTCACAGCCTGAGAAAACTCGGCCTGGCCCACGAAAGCGCCGGCGACACGGCCGGCGCCGCCAAGGCCCTGGCCCTGAAGCCCGATCCGACCCGCGCCGCCGTCGCCCCCGCCCTGGCCGCCGAGATCTATGGCCTGGACATCCTGGCCCAAGGCATCGAGGACGAACGCAACAACACCACGCGCTTCCTGGTGATGACGGCCGACAAGACGCCCGAGCCGCCGCCGTTCACCCATCGCTGCGTGACCAGCTTCGTGTTCAAGGTCCGCAACCTGCCGGCCGCCCTCTACAAGGCGCTGGGCGGCTTCGCGACCAACGGCGTCAACATGACCAAGCTGGAAAGCTACATGGAGGGCGGCCACTTCACGGCGACCTTCTTCTACGCCGAGGTCGACGGCCGCCCCGAGGACCGCAGCCTGGCCCTGGCCTTCGACGAGCTGAAGTTCTTCTCCGACAAGTTCGAGATCCTGGGCGTCTATCCGGCCGATCCGTTCCGGGATCGGGTGTGACAGGTCGGACTTGACTGGGGACAGGCGCATGCGCCTGTCCCCGACCGCCCCTCATCCATCGATCTTCGCGCGGCGGCGGCCCCCTGCCGCAACGGCAAGCTTCGCTATTTGACCGATCGGCGCCTAACCTGCCCCAAATGATCCTGGGGAGGACAATCATGAACACGCTGGTCGCGCCGGTGATGGCGCTGGTGGCCTGGTCGCTGGTGATCTGGGTCTGGATGTACGTTCGGCGACTTCCGGCGATGAGCCGGGCCGGGATCAAGCCGCAGGACGCGGCCTTTCCGGGCGGCCTGGACGGCCTGGACGGCCTGCCCGCCCCCGCCCGCCAGGCGGCCGACAACTACAACCACCTGATGGAGCAGCCGACGATCTTCTATGCCGCCGCCCTGGCCATCCAGGTCGCCGGCCATGGCGACGCCCTGGCGGTCGGGCTGGCCTGGGCGTTCGTGGCCTCGCGGGTGCTGCACAGTCTGATCCAGGTCAGCGTCAACATCGTGCTGATCCGCTTCCTGCTGTTCTCGGCCGGGACGCTGGTGCTGGCGTGGATGGTGGCGCGGGAGCTGGCGAAGCTCTTCGCGGGCTGATGTCCAGCAAGACCCTCCCCCTGTGGGGGAGGCGATCGCGGAGCGATCGGTGGGGGGAGTTCTGGGATCGTCGATCGTAGATCTGGCCGCCTGCCGATCACTCCCCCCTCCGTCGGCTTCGCCGACACCTCCCCCACAGGGGGAGGATCTAAGCCTCTTCCTCCGCCCAGGCCTTGATCAGCTGGTGGGCGATGGCCAGAGGCGGGGGGGCGAAGAAGCCGTCCAGCTCGCCCTTGATCAGGGCCCGCGCCTCGTCCTTGGTGAACCACTTGACCGCTTCCAGCTCGGTCTGGTCGGGGGCGGCCGTGTCGCTGTCGACGTCGGCCATCAGCCCCATCATCAGCGACGAGGGCCAGGGCCAGGGCTGGCTGGAATGGTAGCGGACGGCCGTGGCGGTCAGGCCGGCCTCTTCCTTCAGCTCACGGGCGCAGCCTTCCTCGATGGTCTCGCCGGGCTCGATGAAACCGGCCAGGGCCGAGTACATGCCGGGCGGCCATAGCGCCTGGCGGCCCAGCAGGCAGCGGCCGCCGTGCAGGGCCAGCATGATCGCCACCGGGTCGGTGCGCGGGAAGTGCTCGGCCTGGCAGGACGCGCACTGACGCTTCCAGCCGCCGTCGCTGACCGCCGTCTCCTGGCCGCAGTTGCTGCACCACTTGTGCTTGCGGCGCCACTCGAACATCGACTTGGCGGTGGCCAGGATGCCGGCGTCGGGCGGCGGCAGGGTCGCGGCGACGCCGCGCAGCTCCTCGAATCGGCCCAGGCCCTGCAGCGGCCCCTCGGCCGGGTCGGCCCCGCCCTCCAGGTCGACGGCGAACACCGCGACGTCCTTCCACAGGCCCAGGAACAGCAGCCGCTCGGGCGTGGCGGCCAGGTCCTTGGCCATGTCGGCGCGGAGATAGGCGATCTGGGCGCCCGTCACTTTACCTTCGTCGCCGACGACGTCCTCGACCAGCGCCTTGCCGTTCCAGATGGCCACGGCCAGCGAATGCGGGTCGGCGGCCTTCTCGGCCAGCCAGGCCTCGTCGCCCCGGCGCTCGCTGGCGCGGTCGAGCGGATTGCCGGCGAAGGTGTTGGTGATGATCGAAAGGGCCATGGACGAATCTCTAGAGCATTTTCGAGCGAAGTGGATTCCGGTTCGCGTGAAGAAAATGCGCCCCGGCGAAGAAAGCATCCGCGACGAAGAGTCGTCACGGGCCGGCGCTTCATGTCTTGCATCCGTCACGATGAGTCGCGATATAGGCCTCGGAGATCGGCGACGGGCGGAGTCCTCGCCAATCTGGTCAGGGCCGAGAGGCAGCAGCCACAACGAGTTTCGCTCCGGGTCGTCTGCCGGTCTCCACCTTTCCCCGAAATCTGTCAGCTTCTGGACCCCGCGCGCGCCGCGAGCCTTTTGCTGCGCCCTTCCGCACACTACACTCACGCCATGGCCGACCACGACGACCTCACGACCGATTCCGCGCCGCCGTGGGACGAAGAGCCCGCCGAGCGCGACGAGAACACCGCCGACATCTTCGGCGGCGCGCCGCCGGCCGTCGCCGCGCCGGCCGCCACGCCCGCCGCCACGCCGATGACCAGCCAGGCCTCCGATCCGGACGCCGCCTACACCGTGCTGGCCCGCAAGTACCGGCCGCGCACCTTCGAGGACCTGATCGGCCAGGAGGCCATGGTCCGCACCCTGGCCAACGCCTTCTCGACGGGCCGCATCGCCCACGCCTTCATGCTGACCGGCGTGCGCGGGGTCGGCAAGACCACCACCGCCCGCCTGCTGGCCCGGGCCCTGAACTACGAGACCGATACCGTCCACCAGCCCTCGGTCGACCTGACCGTCGACGGCCGCCACTGCCGGGCGATCATCGAGGGCCGGCACATGGACGTGCTGGAGCTGGACGCCGCCAGCCGCACCAAGGTCGACGAGATGCGCGAACTGCTGGACGGGGTGCGCTACGCCCCGGTCGAGGCGCGCTACAAGGTCTACATCATCGACGAAGTGCACATGCTGTCGACGGCGGCGTTCAACGCCCTGCTGAAGACGCTGGAAGAGCCGCCGCCGCACGCCAAGTTCATCTTCGCCACCACCGAGATCCGCAAGGTGCCGGTGACGATCCTGTCGCGCACCCAGCGCTTCGACCTGCGTCGGGTCGAGCCCGACGTTCTGGTCAAGCACTTCGCCAGGATCGCCGCCAACGAGGGGGCCAAGGTCGAGGAGGACGGGCTGGCGCTGATCGCCCGGGCCGCCGAGGGCTCGGTGCGCGACGGCCTGTCGCTGCTGGACCAGGCCATCGTCCAGGGCGAGCGCGGCTCCACCGTCACCGCCGCGGTGGTGCGCGACATGCTGGGCCTGGCCGACCGCGGCCAGACCATCGCCCTGTTCGAGAACGTGATGAGCGGCAAGCCGGGCGAGTCGCTGAAGGGCTTCCGCGCCCTGTGGGGGTTCGGCGCCGATCCGGCGGTGGTCATGCTGGACCTGCTGGACCACTGCCATGCGTCTTCCGTGGCCAAGGCCCTGGGGCCGGACGCCCTGACCCTGCCCAAGGAGCAGGCCGCGCGCCTGACCTCGATCGGCGCCCAGACCTCGGCCGGGACCCTGTCGCGCCTGTGGCAGATGCTGCTGAAGGCCCATGACGAGGTGCGCCGCGCGCCCGACGCCATGGCCGCGGCCGAGATGGCCATCATCCGCCTGTGCTACGCCGCCGACCTGCCCGGTCCGGAAGAGGCGCTGAAGGCCCTGCGCGACGGTCAGCCCGTTGGTGGCGGTCCCGGCGGCGGGGGCGGCGGTTCGATGGGCGGAGGCGGAGGCGGCGGCGCCGTCAACGCCCAGGCCCGGGTGATGGCCGCGCCGGCCGCCCAGGCCGCGCCGACCCTGGCGTCCTTCGAAGATGTCGTGAAGCTGATCGCCGAGAAGCGCGACATCGGCCTGCGCCTGGACGTCGAGCAATATGTCCGCCCGATCAGCTTCCGGCCCGGGGCGATCACCTTCGAACCGGCTCCCGGCGCGCCCGGCAACCTGGCCGGCCGGCTGGTGCGGGCCCTGAAGGAATGGACCGGCCAGCCCTGGCTGGTGGCGGCCGAGGGCGGCGGCGGGGCCGAGAGCCTGTTCGAGCGCCAGAAGCGCGAGGAGCGCGAGGAACTGGCCTCCATCAAGGCCGACCCCTTCGTCGCCTCGGTGCTCAGCGCCTTCCCCGGGGCCGAGATCGTCGAGGTCCGCAGAATCCTGACGCCCGAGGCGCCGCCGATCGAGCCGGACGAGCTGGAAGAATAGAATTTCTCCCTTCCCCCTTGATGGGGGAAGGGCCGGGGATGGGGGTGATGGGCGTTTCAGGATGCGGCTCGGCCTCGCCGAAACCCGCCGGCGCTGTCACCCCCACCCCCGACCCCTCCCCCATCAAGAGGGAGGGGGGCGCGAAAATGGAGCAGAACCATGAAAGACCTCGGCGGCCTGATGAAGCAGGCCCAGGAGATGCAGCAGAAGCTGGCCGACGCCCAGGCGCGGCTCGCCGAACTGACCGTCGACGGCACGGCCGGCGGCGGCATGGTCACCGTCACCCTGCGGGGCAACGGCGAACTGGCCAAGGTGGTTCTAGACGAGAGTCTCGTCGAGCCGGGCGAGGGCGAGGTGATCGCCGACCTGATCGTCGCCGCCCACGCCGACGCCAAGAAGAAGCTCGACGCCAAACAGGCCCAGCTGATGCAGGAAGCCGCCGGCCCGATGGCCGGCATGATGGGCGGCCTGCCGGGCATGAAGTTCTAGGATGTCGGTCCGCGCCCTCCTGGCCGCCGCCGCCCTGCTGACGCCGGGCCTCGCCCTGGCCGACCCGCTGCCGGCCGACCTGGCCGCCGCCGCCCACGCCTATGACGCGGCCCAGGTGAACGGCGACCGCGCCGCGCTGGAGCGGCTGGTCGCCGACGACTACGTGCTGGTCAACGGCGCGGGCCAGGTCCAGGACAAGGCGCGGCTGATCGCCGACTACGTGGCTCCCGGCTTCAAGCTGGATCCGTTCACGATCGAAGCGCCGGTCGAGAAGGTCCTCGGCGACACCGCCCTGCTGGGCGGCCGGGTCAACATGACCGGCGTGGACGGCGGCCAGCGCTTCGCCCTGGTCGTGCGGTTCGTGGATACCTGGGCCAAGCGCGACGGCCAGTGGCGGGTGGTCTATTCGCAGGTCACCCGGGTCGCCAAGCCCTGATGGCCGCCTCCGCCGGACCCGAGATCGAGCGCCTGATCGCCCTGCTGTCCAAGCTGCCGGGCTTGGGCCCGCGTTCGGGCCGACGCGCGGCGCTGGCCCTGCTGAAGAAGCGCGACACCTTGCTGGCGCCGCTGACGGCGGCCCTGGTCGACGCCCAGGCCAAGGTGCGAACCTGCTCGGTCTGCGGCTCGCTGGACACCTCCGATCCCTGCGCCGTCTGCGCCGACGGTTCGCGCGACCCGCGCCTGATCTGCGTGGTCGAGGAGGTGGGGTCGCTGTGGGCCATGGAGCGCGGCCAGTCGTTCAAGGGCCGCTACCATGTGCTGGGCGGCCTGCTGTCGGCGCTCGACGGGATCGGTCCGGAGGCGCTGCGGGTCAATGAACTGCTGGACCGGGCCCGTGGCGGCGAAATCCAGGAGGTCATCCTGGCCCTACCGGCCACGGTCGACGGCCAGACCACCGCCCACTACCTGGCCGACCGCCTGGCGCCGACCGGCGTCTCGGTGACCATGCTGGCGCGCGGCGTGCCGGTGGGCGGTGACCTGGACTGGCTGGACGACGGCACCATCGCCCAGGCGCTGCGGGCACGGCGGCCGGCTTAAAGATCCTCCCCCCGTGGGGGAGGCGATCGCGCAGCGATCGGTGGGGGGAGTCTTAGGAACGATGATCCGGGATGCGGTCACCCGCCGAATACTCCCCCCTCCGTCGGCTTCGCCGACACCTCCCCCACAGGGGGAGGAGCAATGCTTCCCCGATCCCGCGACTCCGGCTAAGAACGGAGCATGAACTTTTCCGATCCGTTCCTGATCCTCGCCCTCGTCCTGCTGCTGGTGGCCGTCGCCGCCGCCGCGGTCGCCGTCTGGGCCATGGGTCGCGCCAGCCGGGCCGAGGCTCGGGCCTGGGAGCTGAACGCCAGGCTGGTCCAGGCCGACGAGCGCGCCCGGCTGTTGGAGGACCAGGCCGCCACCCAGGGCGAGCTGATCCGCGCCCAGGCCGCCCAGCAGGCGACCATGACCGCCAACACCGTGGCCGAGGCGCTGATCAAGCGCACCGAGGAGAACTTCAAGAGCCGGGAACTGCTCAGCCAGCAGCGGCTGGAAGCCCAGCTCAAGCCGGTGGCCGAGACCCTGGCCAAGTTCGAGGCCCAGGTCGTCGCCGTCGAAAAGGCCCGGGCCGAGGAGACCGGCGGGCTGAAGGCCCAGATCGCCGCCCTGATGGAGGCCTCGGTCGCCACCCAGTTCGAGGCCCGCAAGCTGTCGGCCGCCCTGCGGCGCGGGGCCGGCGTCCAGGGCCGCTGGGGCGAGCAGACTCTCCGTAACGTTCTCGAGGCCGCCGGCCTCAACACCCGCTTCGACTTCGAGGAGCAGTTCAGCGTCGATAGCGACGAGGGCCGTCGCCGCCCAGACGTCAAGGTCAAGATGCCCGGTGGCGGGGTGTTCGTGATCGACGCCAAGTGCTCGCTGAACGCCTTCCTCGAGGCCCAGGAGGCCACCGAGGATCACCTGAAGGAAAGCGCCCTGGCCCGCCACGCCGCCAGCGTCCGCGCCCACATGCAGGGGCTTTCGGCCAAAGCCTACTGGGACCAGTTCGCCGGCGAGGGATCGCCCGACTTCGTGGCCATGTTCGTGCCGGGCGACGGCTTCCTGGCCGCGGCGCTGGACCGCCTGCCCGACCTGATGACCGAGGCCATGGACCGCCGCGTGCTGCTGGTCACCCCCACCACCCTGTTCGCCCTCTGCAAGGCCGTCGCGTATGGCTGGCGGGCCGAGGACCAGGCCAAGAACGCCGCCGCCATCGTCGCCGTGGGCCGCGAGCTCTACAAGCGCATCGCCGTGATGGGGGCCCATGCGGGTTCGGTGGGCAAGGCGCTGGAGGCGGCGGTCGGCCGCTACAACCAGTTCGTCGGCTCGCTGGAAAGCCAGGTCCTGACCCAGGCCCGCCGCTTCGAGGACCTGTCGGTCGACCACGAGGGCAAGGAGATCGGCGAGCTGACCCCGGTCGAGAACGCCGTGCGGCCGCTGGTCAAGCTGGCGAGCGAGGCCGATGCCGAGCCAATAGCCCGGCTGCAGGCCAAGCCCTGACCCGGGGCGGGGACAGGCGCATGCGCCTGTCCCCAGCCGTGACCGCCGCCCGCGTCCCGCCCCGCGTCCCTCCGTCGCCTTGACCCCGGACGGCGCTGCGCTTACCTGAGCGATATCATGGCCATCCGTCGCATCCTCACCGTCGATAACCCCGCCGACCTGGCGATCCTCAAGCAGGTCTCCAAGGACGTGCCCGCCGTCACCGACGAACTGCGCGCCCTGATGGACGACATGCTGGAGACCATGTACGACGCCCCCGGCATCGGCCTGGCGGCTGTGCAGGTCGGCGAGTTGGTCAATGTCATCGTCATGGACCTGGCCCGCGAGGGCGAGGAGCCGGCCCCCCGCCACTTCGTCAACCCGAAGATCACCTGGGAGTCCGAGGAACTGTTCTCGTACGAGGAAGGCTGCCTGTCGGTGCCCGAGGTCTACGACGCCGTCGAGCGCCCCGCCAAGGTCAAGATCAGCTATCTGAACTACCAGGGCGAGGCAGTCGAGGAAGAGGCCGAGGAGCTGTTCGCGGTCTGCATCCAGCACGAGATGGACCACCTGAAGGGCGTGCTGTTCATCGACCACCTGTCGCGCCTGAAGCGCGACCGGGCGATCAGCAAGGTCAAGAAGGCGCGGCGGGCGGCTTAACCGCCGGGGACATGCACTTGTGCGTGTCCCCACACCGTGGCGCTGACGATAGGATTTCTTTCCGAACCGCTGTGAGCGCGATGGGGAGCACGATGGGGACACGCACAAGTGCATGTCCCCGGCCGCGTCGCGCTGTCCCCGGCTGAGCGTCCTACCGCGTCGCCTCGTGGACTTCCTTCTTGGCGTTCGAGCCGGCCTTCTTGGCGTCGGCGTTGAGGTCAGCGGCGGTTTCCTTGGTTTCCTGGCCGGCCTTGGCGCCGGCCTCCTGGGCCTTGTCGACCGCCTGGCCAGCGGCGACCTTGGCGTCGGCGGCGGCTTCCTCGGTGCTTTCCTTCAGGGCCGTGCCGGCTTGCTTGACGTCGGGGTCGTTCTTGATGTCGGTCGCCGCCTGCTTGATCTCGGAGCCGGCGGCCTTGGCGCCCTCCTTGATCTGGGTGGCGTGCTTGTCCGAGCAGGCGGCCAGCGACACGGCGGCCAGGCCGGCGACGGCGATGAGGGCGATGGAGCGCATGGCGTTTTCTCCTGGAAAGGGTCGCCCATAGAACGACGCTATACGGTCGAGGTTCCGACTCTGTCGGCGCCCCACCTTCCTAAGACCCCACCTTCCTAAGAACGACTGGGCCGTCTAAACGTCCGCCATGCGCCTCGCCTTCCTCGGAACCCCCGATTTCTCCGTCGCCTGCCTGGCCGAGCTCGTCGCCGCCGGCCACGAGATCGCCTGCGTCTATTCCCAGCCCCCCGCCCCGCGCGGCCGGGGCCACGACCTCAAGCCCTCCCCCGTCCAAGCCTTCGCCGACAGCCTGGGCCTGCCGGTGCGCACGCCGGCCTCGATGAAGACCGCCGAGGAGATCGAGGCCTTCCGCGCGCTGGACCTCGACGCCGCCGTGGTCGTGGCCTTCGGCCAGATCCTGGTGCGCGACGTGCTGGAGGCCCCGCGCCTGGGCTGCTTCAACCTGCACGCCAGCCTGCTGCCGCGCTGGCGCGGCGCCGCGCCGATCCAGCGGGCGATCATGGCCGGCGACGCTGTGACCGGTGTCCAGGTCATGCGGATGAGCGAGGGCCTGGACGAAGGCCCGGTGCTGATGGGCGAGCAGGTGCGGATCGACGCCCTGGAGACCGCCGGCACCCTGCACGACAAGCTGGCCGCCGTCGGCGCGCGGATGCTGCCCGTCGCCCTGGGCGCCATCGAGCGCGGTGCGGCCCGCGAGACGCCGCAAGCGGAAGAGGGCGTCACCTACGCCAGGAAGATCAAGGCCGCCGAGGCCCGCATCGACTGGACCCGTCCGGCCGCCGAGGTCGACCGCCACATCCGCGGTCTGTCGCCGTTCCCCGGCGCGTGGTTCGAGGCGTCGAGCGACAGGGGCCCGGTGCGCGTGAAGGCCTTGCTGTCGCGGGTCGAAGAGGGCGAGGGCGCACCCGGCGTCGCTCTGGACGACGCCCTACTGATCGCCTGCGGAGACGGCGCCGTGCGCCTGCTCAAGGCCCAGCGCGAGGGCAAGGGCGCCCAGGACGCCGAGGTCTTCGTACGCGGCTTCCCGCTGGCGGCCGGCGCGGTCCTGGCCTGATGCCCCGCTACCGCCTGACGATCGAATATGACGGCCGGCCCTATAACGGCTTCCAGGCCCAGGCCTCGCAGCCGTCGGTGCAGGGGGCGATCGAGGCGGCGGTCAAGGCCTTCACCGGCCAGCAGATCCGCATCGCGGCGGCGGGCCGCACCGACACCGGCGTCCACGCCACCGCCCAGGTGGTGCAGGTCGACCTCGAGCGCGACTGGCCGGCCCAGACGGTGATGAACGCCCTGAACGCCCACCTGATGCGCGAGGCGGTCAGCGTGCTGGACTGCGCCGTCGCGCCGGAGGGCTGGCACGCCCGGTTCTCGGCCAAGGAACGGCGCTACCTCTACCGCATCCTCAACCGTCCCGCCCCGCCGGCCCTGGACCAGGGCAAGGTCTGGCACATGAAGAAGGCCATGGACGCGGCGGCCATGCACGCGGCCGCCCAGGCCCTGGTGGGCCTGCACGACTTCACCACCTTCCGCGACATGGCCTGCCAGTCCAAATCGCCGGTCAAGACGCTGGACGTGGCGCGGGTGTCGCGGGTGGGCGACGAGGTCCACCTGGTGTTCGAGGCCCGCTCGTTCCTGCACCGCCAGGTGCGGTCGATGACCGGCACCCTGGCCGAGGTCGGGGTCGGTCGCTGGACCGCCCAGGATGTCCGCGACGCCCTGGAGGCCAAGGACCGCACCGCCTGCGGGCCTGTGGCGCCGGCCGACGGGCTGTACCTGACGGGCGTGGGGTACGAGGGGCAGGGTTAGGGTTCCGGCTTCCGTCGAGACCCACCTTGGTGTTGTCATCCCGGAAAGCGCGCAGCGCTTGTCCGGGATCCAGAGCGGCCGCACCGCATCAGCCCAGTCCCCTGGGTCCCGGACAGCCTCTACGAGGCTTCCGGGATGACAACGGATTTGGGTCATGGAGCGCCTGGAAGCTCAGGGACGCTTGGCGCGCTCGGCCCGGGCCGTCTGGATCTGGCCGATCACCAGGGCCAGCATGAAGGCGCCGAAGGCGGCGACCACGAAGCTCAGAAAGGGGGTCATGGGAGGCTCTCCGTTACTGGAACGGTGGAGCTTCGCGCGGTCGGTGAGGCCCGGCCTTGATCTGACTCAATGAACCCCAAAGCTGTCATCCCGGCTTCGCCGGGCTTGTCCGGGATGACAGCGTATGGATCGACGCTAATCCACCAACTCGGCCGGCACCTTACCGCCGTTCTCCGACAGCTTCTTGATCACCTGCTTGTGCAGCCAGATGTTCATCGTCGCGCTGTCGCCCTTGTCGCCGGTGTAGCCCAGCTCGTCGGCCAGCTCCTTGCGCTCGGAGAGGCTGCTCTCCATGCCGACCAGCTTCATCAGGTCGACGATCGAATGACGCCAGTCCAGCTTCTGCGGATTGCCGGCCGCCAGGTCGTCGAGGACGCCCGTGACGTCGATGACCTGCGGCGGCGGGGGCGCGGCCGGGGCGGCGGCGGCGGGCGCCGGGGTCGGAGCCGCCGCGGGCGGCGGGGCGGCCGGCGCGGCCTTGGGCTTGTGGTTGAAGATCTTGCCCATGATGTTGCTGAAGATACCCACGTCGCGCTCCTCTTGCTCCGGCGCGGGATTCCGGCCGGCTCGGACCCTAACGCCAGGTCAAGCTTCCAGGTTGCATGACGGTTTCGATACAGCGAATGATTTACGGCGCCGAGCGGTTGGTCGACTGGCCGGACCTGGCGGCGCGGCATCGCATCGTCGACCTGCGGATCTGGAGCGGCTCAACCTGCCGGCTCATTCGGACTGGCCGCGACGGCGGATCCGAGACCGCCGGAAAAAGGCGCTCCGACGGAAACCGCCGTTTTTATCGATTCTGTCAAAAGATTGAGCCGAACCCGGAAAACACTAAACCCGTCGCGGGGGATAATCGCGACGGGTCCAGCTATTTCTCGATCATTCGATCTAGGTGGGCGTTTCCTCCCCGAAACGCCGAAGGAAGGGAGCTCTCTTTGGGCCCGTTTCTTCCTTGCAAGGGTTAGAAACGGCAAATCCGAGATGGTGTCAACGGCAACGATCGTGAATCCGCCACGCCCGGGATTATTTTTGACACAAAACCGTTAGATTGGACCGGCGGGTCAAACTTATCGCCGATCTCTCAGCCTATTTTTGACGATTCGGTCAAAACTTACGGGATCAGCCTCTGGCGAAGCTTGTCCAGCACCGCCGACCGCGACTCGAACACATAGTCCGGGCGCGAGACGGTGACCGGCTCGACTCCGGCCGCGCCCAGGGCGGCGGCGGCCTCGAACAGGTCGGCCGTGGCCAGCAGGGCGCCGTTGGCCCGCCGCGCGCCCTGGCCGACGAACGGGGCCACGGCCGCCTGGCCCGCGGCGTCCTGTTCGGCCGGCCAGACCAGGGTGGCCAGCCGGGCCGCCCGGCCCTTGGCCTCGACCACGGACAACAGCCGCGCCAGCGAATCGACCTGGCCGTCCGTCCACGGCGTGATCAGCGAGGCGGTCAGCTGGGCCTGGCTCTTGAGGATCACCCCGTCGGACAGGATCTTCAAGCCGTTGGCCGCCAGGGTCGCGCCGGTGGTGGTGATGTCGACCACCAGCTCGGCCGCCCCGGCCGCCGGCGCCCCCTCGGTGGCCCCGCTGCTCTCGACGATCCGGTAGTCGGCCACGCCGTGGCGGGCGAAGAAGGCCCGGGTCTGGGTGACGTACTTGGTGGCCACGCGCAGGCGCCGGCCGGTCTTGGCCAGATGGGCGTGACCGACCTCGTCGACGTCGGCCATGGTGTCGACGTCCAGCCAGCTCTTGGGGGCGGTGACCACCAGGTCGGCGCGGCCGAAGCCCAGGGCCCGCAGCAGCATGACCCGGCTATCCATGTCCTCGCCGCGCTCGCGCAGCAGGTCCTCGCCGGTGACGCCCAGGTGCAGCTCGCCGCTGTCCAGGCCCGCGGCGATGTCGCCGGCCGACAGCAGCCGCACCGACACCCCCGGCAGGCCCGACAGCTCGGCCGAATAGCCGCGCGCCCCGCCCGACATCTCCAGCTTGAAGCCGCACTCGGCCAGCCAGGCCTCGACCTGGTCCTTCAGCCGGCCCTTGGACGGGATGGCGAAGATCATAGGGGCGCTCATTCGCCGCCTCCCGCATAGGCTCGCGCCGGGCGCACCATGCAGCCCACGGCGCCGGTCTTCGTCTCCGCCCCCAGCCGCGCGGGCAGGCCGTCATAGCGCCCGCCGGCCGCCACCGGCCGCTCCTCGTCCAGGGCGGCGCTGCGCACCTCGAACAGGAAGCCGTCATAATAGCCGAACGCCCGGCCGAAGGCGGCGGCCAGGACCATGCGGTCCTCGGGCGCGCCGCGCGCAACCAGGCCGGCCAGCCGCCGCCGCCAGCCGTCCAGGGCCGCGTCCAGCGCGCCCCGTTGCGGACCGCCCAGGGCCGAGATGGCGTCCAGGGCCGCGCCCGGCCGGTCGCTGACCGCCAGGAAGGCCCGCACCGCCTCGGCCTCGCCGGCCGACAGCTTGCCGGCCTGCACGGCCTGGGCGCGCTCGACCAGGCGATGGGCGATCTCGGCCGGACGCCGGCCGCCGACCGGCTCGATGCCGGCCAGGGACCACAGCTCCTGCAGCACCGCCGAGGCCTCGGCCTCGGGCAGGCCGGCCAGCAGGGCGGCGATGCGGCTTTTCTCTTCGCCCGGCGCCTCGCCACCGCCGCCGTCCAGTTCGATCTTCAGCTGCCGCGGCCGGGCGAAGGCCCGCTTCAGCCGCGCGCCCAGCGGCGGGGTCAGGCCCAGGCTGTCGACGAAGGCCCCGAACAGGCTGACATCGCCCAGCAGCAGGGTCAGGTCGTCGCGACCGCCCGCCGCCGAGGCCGCCCAGGCCAGGGCGGCGATCTCGGCGTCGGCGGCCACGGGATCGCCGGCCTCGAAGGCCTCGACCCCGACCTGCAGGAACTCCTCGGCCCTGTCGCTGCCGCGCGGCGCGACGCGGAACGCCTTGCCTTCATAGAGGTAGCGACCCTGCCCCGCCGCGCCGGACAGGTGCTGGCGGGCGATGGCGACGGTGAAGTCGGGGCGCAGGCAGGCCTCCTCGCCCGCGTCGCCGGAGACCACGAACAGTCGCGACCGCATGGCCTCGCCGGCCAGGTCCAGCAGCAGGCCCAGGGGCTGCAGCACCGGCGCGTCGGTCGGCGTCGCGCCGGCGGCCAGGAACGGGGCGCGGATGGCGTCGAGCGCCGCCGCCGGGATGGAACGCTCGAGCCTCATGCCCCTAACCCCCGATGATCTTGCGGACCGCCGCGACCAGCTCGCCGCGCGGGATCGTCTGCTGGCCAGGCCGCTCGGCCTTCCAGGCGGCGTTGTCGGCGACGCCAGCGGCGAGCTCCCGGCCAAGATCCAGGTCCTTGATGGTCACGGTCCCCGCCGCGATCTCGTCGCCGCCCAGCATGATGGCGGCCGGCGACAGGCGGCGGTCGGCGTATTTCATCTGCGGCCGCATGCCCGAGGTCCCCAGATAGACCTCAGCCGGAATGCCCGCCGCGCGCAGCTCGCCGGCCACGGCGAAATAGTCGCCCATGTGGGCCTGGTCGAAATTGATGATCACGACGGGCCCGCGCGCCGCCCCGCCCGGCTCGCGCCCCGCCGCCCGCAGGGCCGCCGCCAGGCGCGAGACGCCGAACGAGAAGCCCGTGGCCGGCGTCGACTGGCCGGTGAACCGCGCCACCAGGTCGTCATAGCGCCCGCCGCCGCCGATCGAGCCGAAGCTGACCTTGGCGCCCTTGTCGTCCGTGGTCGACAGCAGCAGCTCGGCCTCGAACACCGCGCCCGTATAATATTCCAGCCCCCGGACGATCGACGGCTCGAACAGCGCCTGGTCGTCGGCCACGCCCAGGCTCTTCAGGGCCGCGTCGATCCCGGCCAGCTCCTCCAGCCCTTCGTCGCCCTCGGCCGAGCCGCCGATGACGTTGGCGATCTTCGACAAGGTCTCCGAGCGCCCCCCCGAGCCCGCCTCGACGAAGTCCAGCACCGAGTCGATCGCCTTGCCGACCAGGCCCGCGCCCTTGGTGAAGGCGCCGCTCTCGTCCAGGCGCCCCTCGCCCAGCAGCAGCCGCACGCCCTCGACGCCCAGCCGGTCCAACTTGTCGACGGCCCGCAGCACACCCAGCTTCTGGCCCTGGGTCTCGACCCCGGCCGCGGTCAGCAGGCCGTTCAGCAGCTTGCGATTGTTGATCTTCAGCACCGCCGCCCCCCGCGGCAGGCCGGCCGCCTCCAGCCCGGCGACGGCCATGGCGATGATCTCGGCGTCGGCCTCCGGACGGGCCGAGCCGACGGTGTCGGCGTCGCACTGGATGAACTCGCGGAACCTTCCTGGCCCCGGCTTCTCGTTGCGCCACACCGGCCCGAAGGCGTAGCGGCGGAACGGCTTGGGCAGGGTCTCCCAGTTCTGGGCGGCGAAGCGGGCCAGGGGCGCGGTCAGGTCGTAGCGCAGCGCCATCCATTGGTCGTCGTCGTCCTGCAGCGCAAAGACCCCCTCGTTGGGACGGTCGCTGTCGGGCAGAAACTTGCCCAGGGCGTCGGCATATTCGAACGCCCCGGTGTCCAGCGCCTCGAAGCCGTAGCGCTCATAGACCGCCGACACCGCCTCCAGGATCGCCCGCTCGGCCCGCAGGTCGCGGGCCCGCTTGTCGGCGAAGCCGCGCGGATTGCGGGCCTCGGGGCGGAAGATATGTTGGCTCGGCGTTTCGGTCTGGTCGGTCATGCGCGCGTCGGGTCCTGGTCGTAGGTCTCGACGGATGGCGCTTGTACGAAGCCCCATCCGCCTTGGGCGGGGCTGCGGCTGGGGTTCGCCTAGAGCGAACGGACCCGGCCGATCCCGCGAGGCGAGGTCGGATGGTGGCAGCGGCCGTGATGATGCGGCAGGCGGGTCATTGCGCGGGGGTATAGAGGATGAGCGGTGCGGGGGGAAGGGGGCGTCCCTTCGACAAATCTCTACAGCTGGCCGACTATTCGAACTAGGCTCCAGCCTATGCCGTATCCCGTCGGTCAGAAAATTTATCATATCGTCCATGTCGACCGCTTGGCTTCGATCGTTAGGGATCATTCCCTTTGGAGCCACTCGGAAGCGATTCGCCGCCAGCTCGGCGGAACAATGATCGGAATGGACCAGATCAAACGCAACCGATTGAATTTTCCCGTAAAATGCTGGCCTGGAGATACAGTGGGCAGCTACGTTCCGTTCTACTTTTGTTCTAGATCTATAATGCTTTTTGTGATCCACTGCGCTAACCATCCCGGCCTCACCTATCGCGGAGGCCAAGGACCTATCGTGCATCTGGAGGCGGACTTGGCCGAAGTCATCACTGCGGCAAACGCCGCCGACCGACGATGGGCTGTCTCGCTCTCAAATGCAGGTACCGCGTATTCGGAATTCCGTACCGGCCCGGCCGCATTTGATGAGATTGATTGGGACTCCGTTCGTTCAACGCAATTTCGCGATCCGGATATCAAAGAACGCAAACAAGCCGAATTCCTGATCCAGCGTTCCTTCCCTTGGACACGGATTTCAAAGATCGGCGTTCAAAACCAACAAATTGCGCAGCAGGTGGCAAACATCTTGCATAACGTCGACCATCGACCAGCGGTGGAAATCAGGCCAGACTGGTACTACTGAGGGGCCAGTATGATCGAAGAAGGCCACGGCGACGTTCTGCGCATCGATGCGGAAGCGATCGTCAACACCGTAAACTGCGTAGGCATAATGGGCCGCGGCATCGCGCTGCAGTTCAAGAACGCCTACCCGGCCAATTTTGAGGCTTACGCGCAAGCGTGCTCGCTCGGTGAGGTCGAGCCCGGCCGCATGTTTGTGTTTGAAACCGGGTACCTGACCAACCCACGCTACATCATTAATTTTCCAACCAAGCGACACTGGAAGGGTAAGAGCCGCCTGTCCGACATCGAAGTCGGACTGCAGGATCTGCGTCGGATTATCGTAGATAAGGGCATTCGCTCTATTGCTGTCCCCCCACTAGGCGCCGGCCTTGGCGGCCTAGATTGGGCTGACGTAAAGCCCAAGATTGTCAGTGCCTTGCAAGGCCTCGCCGACGTAAGGGTGATCATATTCAACCCTGGGGGCGCACCTGACCCTAGGGTAATGGCCCGCACTCAAGAAATACCAAAGATGTCGGCCGGGCGCGCCGCACTTGTTGTCCTTATGCACCGTTACTTGGGAGGCCTTCTCGATCCTTTTGTGAGCCTACTTGAAGTACATAAGCTGATGTATTTCATGCAGGCAGCAGGCCAACCTTTGCAATTGAGATTTACCAAAGCTCAATTCGGACCATATGCCGAAAATCTTCGTCACGTTCTACGTCAAGTGGAGGGCCATCTGGTCACTGGTTATGCCGATGGCGGAGATCAGCCTCATAAGCAGCTTGAACTTGTGCCAGGCTCAGTAGTCGATGCAGAAGCTTTTCTGGCAAGCGATTCGGAAGCGCGAAATCGCTTCGATGAAGTCGCACTCCTGGTAAATGGCTTCGAGACGCCCTATGGCCTCGAACTTCTTGCCACGGTCCACTGGGTTGTTACCCAGGAAGGCGCAACCACCGTGAATGAAGCGCTCGATCTCATTCATCATTGGAACGATCGTAAAAAGACCTTCTCTAGAGAACAGGTCGAACTCGCATTCTCCACGCTAGATCGTCTCGGCTGGACAGAACGAACGGTGGCGCAACACTAATGGCTACTAGGTAGGCCTCTATCCTCGGCGAGAGGTGGGCACACACCCACCCCGCCGCCAACGAATTCAACGCCCTACGCCCGTCCACGCTGAGCACGGACCCAAACTTATCCTACACCTCCAAAACGCCCGCATAATCACTCTCGCCCCACCACCGGGGAGGCCGTCCAGCTGGCGACCTGGCGGGTGGCGGGGGCGGTCGAGCGGGGAGCGTCCGCTGGCCGGTGTCGGAGGGCCCATCGGGTCGGTCGGCGGAGCGTGGAGGTCCTGGATGGGGCCTCGGGCGGTCCGGACCGGGCGGCGGGAACACCCCCTCGGGGCCGAACGGCGAAACGCACCAGGCGCGGGCTGAAATCGCCCGCGCGGTCCGGACGGGGTACGTCGCCCCTCCGCCCGCCGGGGGCCTCCATCGGAGCGGGTTAAAAATCCGCGATCCGAAGGCTCTCATCCACCGGCCGCGCGGAGCGCTCCGGCCCAGGCCGAAACGGTACACTCCAAATCCTACACCGGGCATGGCCCGGACGCTCCGCCGCCTCCCCAAGCCCTCAGCGGGTTTCCGCGTGAGATCGAGACGTCGTGCTCGCCAGCCCTTGCCCCCACCTGACCGCTTCGCGGTCTGTCCGCCCCCATGGGGGGCGGAGCCCCGCGGTCTTCCTCTTTGAACGGAGAGCCTTCCATGGCCAGACATCGCCCCCAGACCCCGGCCGATCCGGCCGCCAGGATCGACATCGACGCCGCCCTGCGCGCGGCCCTCGCGGAACTGGAACGCCGCAAGGCCTACAAGCACCTGATCCACCTCGAGGGGCGGATCGCGGAATTCCCGCCCGTGCCCGACGATCCGCCCTATGTCGAGATCTTCCCAGATCTCGCCAAGTCTTAACGGCGCCTTCACCAGTGTTATCCACAGGCCGCGCCAGTCCAGCAACATGAACGCCGCGTAATCTGTCCGCGAAGTAATCCACCTTTCCGGCTTGTAACTTGAGATGACGGCCCCGGGTCGGCAGGTATCGCCTCACATCTGAGGGGATGACATCCATGACCAAGACCCTGCTGCTGGCGACCACCGCCGCCGCCCTGATCCTGACCGCCGCGGCAGCCGCGCAAGCCGCCGAGACCGCGCCGCAGGCCGCCCAGGCGCCGGTCCCGACCGGTCCGACCCGCCAGGCGCCGCTGGACGACGCGACCCAGAAGGGCGTGCTGGTCTTCACCCCCGACTTCTTCGCCGCCCAGCGGCCCAACACCGCCCTGGACATGGTCGACCGGGTGCCCGGCTTCACGGTCGACGACGGCACCGGGGCGCGCGGCTTCGAGGGGGCGGTCGGCAACATCCTGATCAACAACAACCGCCCGGCCTCGAAGAACGACGCCGGCTCGGACGTGCTGGAGCGCACCCCCGCCAGCCAGGTCGACCGCATCGAGCTGATCCGCGGCGGCGCCCCGGGCATCGACATGCAGGGCTATTCGGTGGTGGTGAACGTCGTCCTTAAGACCGCCGCCAGCCGCCAGTCGATCGTCACCTGGAACAACGTGCTGTTCGACGGCGGCCACGACGTCTGGGGCGGCAGCTACCAGTTCACCGCCAAGAGCGGCGAGCGCAGCTGGAGCGTGCTGCTCAGCGACGGGACCTCGACCAGCGACTCCAACGGCGTGGGCCGCAACATCCGCCGCGACGCGGCCGGGGCGGTGCTGCGCGACGAGGCCTTCGTCAACGACGGCTGGGGCGGCAGCGACACGGCGCGGGTCAACTATTCGGGCCCGCTGGCCGGCGGCAAGGTCGAGGCCACGGCCGAGTACGGGGTCCACGACTGGAAGGAATGGCAGAGGATCAGTTCGCCCGGCGTGCTGCGCGCCAGCGACTATGCCGAGGACACCAAGTCGGGCGAGCTGGGCGTCACCTGGATCCGGCCGCTGAAGCCGAAATGGACGCTGGAGACCCGGGTCATCCACCAGTTCGAGCGCTTCGACGACGTGGCTGCCGGCAGCGACAGCGAGGAAGGCCTGGACCAGCGCTTCACGGCCAAGGGCGACTCTTCCGAGTCGATCGTCCGCGCCCTGGTCCGCCACGAGGCCGGCGCGGCCCTGACGATCGAGGCCGGCGGCGAGCTGGCCTACAACATGCTCGACGCCCAGCAGGCCTATATGGAGAACGGGGCCCCGGTCGCCCTGCCCTCGGCGTCGGTCAAGGTGGAGGAGCTGCGCGGCGAGGCCTTCACCAAGGCCACCTGGCGGGTGAACCCGCGACTGACCCTGGAGGGCGGGCTGCGGCTGGAGACCTCGACGATCAAGCAGTCGGGCGACGCCTCGAACAAGGAGAGCTTCTTCTACGCCAAGCCGCGCTTCCAGGCGACCTGGACGCCCAAGGCCAACCACCAGGTGCGGATCCGCTTCGAGCGCGAGCTGGGCCAGCTGGACTTCGACGACTTCGTCGCCTCGTCCGACTTCGACGACGGCAACGTGCACGGCGGCAATGTCGACCTGCGGCCCGAGCAGCGCTGGATCTCGGAGATCACCTTCGAGCGGCGGTTCTGGGGCGAGGGCATCGTCTCGGTCGGCTACCGGCATGACAAGATCATCGGCGTGATCGACCGCCTGCCCCTGCCCGGCGGGCTGTCGGCGACCGGCAACATCGGCGACGGCACGCTGGACCGATTGTCGATGAACATCGTGGTCCCGACCGACAAATGGGGGATCAAGGGCGGCCGCCTGACCTTCAAGAACGACTGGAACGAGACCCACGTCACCGATCCGACCACCCACCGCGACCGTCCGATCTCGGAGGTGCGGCCGACCCAGGCCAATATCGGCTTCCAGCAGGACATCGCCGCCTGGAAGACCCAGTGGGGGATCAACTGGCTGCCGAAGCTGGGCCGCGAGACCTTCGACCCCGACCAGACCGGCGGCTGGCGCGGCGCGGCCTATTTCGAGACCTTCGTCGAGTACAAGCCGACCCCGACCCTGTCGCTGCGCGCCCAGCTGAACATGTGGGACGACTTCGTCATCCGCCGCACGGTCTATGCCGACCGCGAGACCCGGGCGGTGGCGTTCAGCGAGGAGCGCGACATCAATCCGCGGAGCTTCTGGACGCTGCGGCTGAGGAAGACGTTCTGAGTTGAAAATCCAAACTCAGCACAAATCTTTGGTTGCAAATCTACACACATTACCCAAAATTGCATCGCAACATGGGAAATCTGACATGCGTAGAATTCTCCAAGTCGTCGCCGCGGTCACGGCCATGATGGTCGCGACCGCCGCCCAGACGCCGGCGGCCAAGGCCGGTGTCGACGAATGCACCTATATCGCCCAGCAAATCTGCAAGGGCACCCAGGATCCGAACGGCAACTTCTACTATCCGGGCGGACCGGGCTGGCTGGCCTGCGTCGAGGACCAGAAGCAGTATATCCTCATTTGCCAGGGGCCGCCGCCCACACCGTGCCGGGAACCGACGCGCTGCTAGAAAGAGTCCGGCGAGCGCTCAGCGCGCTCGCCGGTTTTCCAACAACTACTTCTTCAGCCGCTCGATCAGCGCCGCCGTCGACGGATCATGCTGGCCCGCCGCGCCGCTTTCCAGCTCCGGCAGGATGCGACCGGCCATCACCTTGCCCAGCTCCACGCCCCACTGGTCGAAGCTGTTGATGCCCCAGATCACCCCCTCGACGAAGGTCTTGTGCTCGTAGAGGGCGATCAGGGCGCCGAAGGTCTGGGGCGTCAGGCGCTCCATCAGCACCAGGGTCGAGGGGCGGTTGCCGGCGAAGGTGCGCTGCGGGGCCAGGGTGGCGATTTCGGCTTCGGAGACACCCTTGGCCGTCAGCTCGGCGATGACGTCTTCGGTGGTGCGGCCGACCATGAACGCCTCGGCCTGGGCCAGGAGGTTGGACAGCAGCTTCTCGTGCATGCCGGCCGGGCCCTCGTCCGACTTGGCCACGCCGATCAGCTCCATCGGGGTGATGTCGGTGCCCTGGTGCATGCACTGGAAATAGGCATGCTGGACGTTGGTGCCCTCGTCGCCGAACACCACGGTCGCCGTGCCGCGCTTGACCGGCTGGCCGTCGGGCCCGACCGACTTGCCGTTGCTCTCCATCTCCAGCTGCTGGAGGAACGAGGCCAGGCGGCGCAGGCGGTGCGAATAGGGCACGACCGAGCGGGCGCGGCGGTCCAGGCCGTTGCGGTTGAAGATCTGGGCCAGGGCGATCAGCACCGGGGCGTTGGCCTCCAGCGAGGCGGTGGCGAAGTGCTCGTCCATGGCCGCCGCGCCGTCCAGGAAGCCCTGGAAGGCGTCCCAGCCGCAGGCCACGGCCACCGACAGGCTGACCGACGACCACAGCGAATAGCGGCCGCCCACCCAGTCCCAGAAGCCGAAGACGCGATCGTCGGCCACCCCGAAGGCGGCGGTCTTGTCCAGGGCGGTGGAGATGGCGGCCAGGTGGGCGTTGGCGCCCGCCTCGCCCAGGGCGGCGACCAGCCAGGCGCGGGCGGCGCCGGCGTTGGCCAGGGTCTCCTGGGTGGTGAAGGTCTTGGAGACCACGATGACCAGGGTCTGTTCCGGATCCATGTCGGCCGTGGTCAGGGCGAACTCGGCGCCGTCGACATTGGCCACGAAGCGCAGGTCGATCTGCGGCTTGACCGGCCGCAGGGCGTCCCACAGCAGGCGCGGACCCAGGTCGCTGCCGCCGATGCCGATGTGCAGGATGGCCTTGAACGGCTTGCCGGTGGCGCCCCTGATCTCGCCCGACCGAACGGCCTCGGCGAAAGCCTTCATCCGGGCGCGGACGGCCTCGACCTCGGCCATGACCGGCGCGCCGCCGGCCTTGACGTCGGCGCTGGCCGGAGCGCGCAGGGCGGTGTGCAGGACGGCTCGACCTTCCGACGAATTGATCGCCTCGCCGCCGAACATCCGGGCCCGGGCGCCTTCGACGTCGGCCGCGTGGGCCAGGTCCAGCGCCGCCTCGACGCCGGCCTCGTCCCAGGCCTGCTTGGACAGGTCGATGTGCAGGCCGGCGACGTCCAGCGTCAGGGTCTCCAGCCGCCGGGGCTCGGCGTCGAACATCTCGACGATACGCTTTTCGCCGGCGGCCTTGGCGGCGGCTTCCAGGCGGGTCCAGGCGGCGTCGAGATCGGCCATGCGGCGTTCCTTCATGCGAGGGGTCACGGTTTTGGTAAATCGGCGTTTACCCGCGCGGGCTTACCAAACCCCTGCCGCCGCGTCATGAAGACCAATGACGTTTTTCGCGGGGAGAGCTCCATGTCCTGTGACGCCGTCGCCTTTTCCGCCATGCTCTGGTTCGCCTCGGGCAGCCCGGGCCTCCAGGCCGTCGACCCGGCCCCCGCCGTGATCCAGCAGAGGCAGGCTCCTGCCTCGGTGGCGGGCGAACCGCTATTTGTCGACATCGTCGGCCGCGCCAAGCGGCTGAAGGCCCAGACCGAGGCCTACCGCACCGGCCTGCCCAAGGACCCGGCCGCCGTCGCCGCGGCCCTGAAGGGCTTCGACGTCTTCCAGGGCCAGATCGCCGAACTGGCCGCCCAGGACATGAAGGGTCACGTGACCCTGAAGGAGCGCGGGGCCGTCGACGACCTCAAGTGCATCCTGCGCGGCATCAGCCAGGACCTGCCCGAAAAGCTGAAGGCCGTCGGCGAGGCCAAGACCGTCAAGGATCAGGACCTGGCCCTGCGCGACATGGTCTATCTGCTGAACGACAATGTCGAAGTGATCACCGCCCCGCCGCAACCGGCGGCGTAAGGCCCTGCTCGCCCGTCGCCGCACCTTCGCCATCGAGGCTTGATAAGGCGCAGCTCGCCGTCCAGAAGGTCGCCTCCTCCCGAGCCCCGTCCGCCGATCATGCCGTCCAAGTTCAAGTCCGCCGCCGTCCTCGCCGCCAGCCTGGTCCTGGCCGCATGCGCCACCGAGACCAAGACCACGGTCTTCGTGCCGGTGGTCGCCCCCACCCCGCCCAGCTCGCTGACCCCGCAGCCGGTGATGCTGTTCAACCAGACCAAGGACGGCCGCAAGCTGTTCACCCTGGACGCCGAGTTCCCCTATTGCGACGTCGAGACCGGCAAGTTGATCGTGGTGCCGCGCTGGTACGTCACCGACTTCGCCAGCGTGCCCTGGTACGGCCAGGGTTTCGTCGATCCGCAGGGGCCGACGGCGCGGGCCGCCATCGTCCACGACTGGCTCTATACGATCGGCGAGCCGGGCAAGCGCGAGGAGGCCGACGCCATCTTCCTGCGGGCGATGCTGAAGTACGGCGTGCCGCCGTTCCAGGCCAACATCGCCTACAAGGCCGTGCGGATCGGCGGCGACAAGGGCTACGGCCTGCCCACCGACTGGCGGTTCACCGACCCCAAGCGCCAGGACGTCTTCCAGCCCGCGCCCTTCGCCAAGCCCCGGACCGGCGCGGTGCGCATCCTGCCGCGCTGCCAGGGGTTCGGGGCGTTGATCCAGTCCGGTTGGCGGGCCTATCCGATCAAGACCCCGGTGATCGAGGCCCCGCCGCCGGTGGTGGTGACGCGCACCCCGCTGGACCAGGTGCGCGAGCGGCTGCCGTTCGGCGGCAAGGGCGATAAGAAGAAGTAGGTCAGAAAGACCCCCTCAGTCGCTCCGCGACAGCTCCCCCAAAAGGGGGAGCATCTGTTCGGCATAGATCCTCCCCCTCTGGGGGAGGTGGCCCAGAGGGCCGGAGGGGGGCTTGCGGCGCTGGCCGCCCTACCCCTTGGCCGCCGTCTCCACCGCCTCGATCACCAGGCCCTCGGTCAACAACTGGGGCAGGACCACCGGTGCGCCGGACCCCTTCGGATAGACCAGGTACAGCGGCACGCCCGCCCGGCCGTGCTCGGCCAGGGCGGCGGCGATCGTGGCGTCGCGCTTGGTCCAGTCGGCGCGCAGCAGCACGGCGTCCGACGCCTTGAACGCGTCGACCAGGCGCTGCCCTTTCAGAGCGGTTCCCTCGTTGACCTTGCAGGTCACGCACCAGTCGGCGGTGAAGTCGACCATCACCACCTTGCCTTGAGCCTGCAGCGCCTTGACCTTCTCGGGGCTCCAGGGCTCGGACGCCAGGCCCGGACCGGCGGCGACCTCGGCCGAAGCGGCGGTCGCAGCGGTGGTGGCGGGCGCTGCGCGGACGCCGGCGACGACCAGGGCCACGGCGACGACCAGCGACAGGGCCGCCAGGATGAACGGCGCGGCCGCGCCCTTGCCTTCGATCCGGCGAGCCTGGGCCAGGCCGTAGAGCCAGGCGGCGAAGGCGACCAGCACGCTGGCGGCCAGCAGGGCGGCCAGGGGGATCGACCCGGTCTGCTGGCTGTAGACCCAGGCCAGCCAGGCGGCGGTGGCGTACATCGGGAAGGCCAGGCCCTTCTTCAGCACGTCCATCCACGGGCCGGGGCGCGGCAGGCGGGCCAGCAGGCCGGGGATGAAGGCCAGCAGCACGAACGGCGCGGCGAAGCCCAGGGCCAGGCCCAGGAACACCAGCAGCGAGGCCAGCGGCGGCTGGGTCAGGGCGTAGCCCAGGGCGCCGGCCATGAACGGCGCGGTGCAGGGCGCGGCCACGACCACGGCCAGGGCGCCGGTCAGGAACGAGCCGCCGAGGCCCGATCCGCCGGCTCCCGACGCCACGCCCTGCACCGAGGCTCCGACCTCGAACACGCCCGACATGTTCAGGGCCACCAGCAGCATCAGCAGGGCCAGGCCGGCCACCACCGCCGGCGACTGCAGCTGGAAGCCCCAGCCCACGGCGGCTCCGCCGGCCCGCACGGCGATCAGCAGGCCGGCCAGGACCAGGAAGGTGACGACCACCCCGGCCAGGAAGGCCAGGCCCTGGACGCGGGTTCGGCCGGCGTCATGGGCGTGGGCGGTCAGGCTGGCGGCCTTCATCGACAGGATCGGGAAGACGCAGGGCATCAGGTTGAGGATCAGCCCGCCCAGGAAGGCGAAGGTCACGGCCAGCGGCAGGCCCAGGCTGGCGCCTTCGGTCGAGCCGTGCGCCTTGGCCGGCGCGGCGGGCGGCGCGCCCAGGCCGCCGGCCGCGGCGGGGATCGCGCCCGGCGTGGCGGTGATCTCGTAGGCCGCGCCGTTCAGGGCCAGGACCCCGGCCAGTTCCGTGGGCTTGGCCTCGGCCTGGGTGAAATCGTACCCGGGGGTCAGCGACAGGGTCAGGCCCTCGGGGCCGCGCTCGATCGCCTGCTCGGGCGGGTGCTCGATGACCTTGCCGGAATAGGGATAGAAGAACGCGCCGGACGGGTCGGCGCCCTTCAGCGGCGCGCCGGTCACGGCCAGCTTCAGCACCGCGCCCTGCAGCGCGAACACCGCCTTCAGCCCGGCCGGCTTGGGGGCCTTGGCCAGGGTCTCGGCGACCCGGGTCCCCCACTTGGGATCGGCGTCGGGCGCGCCCGCCACCACGGGCAGGGTCAGGGTGACGACGGCGTCCTCGGGCACGCAGACCTGCTCGCAGACCAGGAAGGCGGCGGCCGCCTTCAAGGTGACCACTGAGCCGACCTGGGCGCTGGCCGGGACGCTGATCGGCACCGGCAGCAGCACCTCGCCGGTATAGGCGAAGTCCAGCAGCGGCCCGACCCGGCTCTTCTCCGGAGTCGGCCAGACGATGTCGCCGGCGGTCCAGCCGGCCGGCAGGGTCCAGACGATGCGGGTGGCGTCGCCGGCGTCGCCCGGATTGCGCCAATAGGTGTGCCAGCCGGGCTGGATCTTCTGGCGCAGGGCCACATAGACTGTCGAGCCTGGGGCGACGCCGGCTTCCTGCGAGACCAGCTCGACCTCGATATGCCCGGTCTGCACCGGATCGGCCTTGGCCGTTCCGCCCA
This sequence comes from Caulobacter sp. LjRoot300, assembly GCF_964253875.1. Classification (NCBI taxonomy): domain Bacteria; kingdom Pseudomonadati; phylum Pseudomonadota; class Alphaproteobacteria; order Caulobacterales; family Caulobacteraceae; genus Caulobacter; species Caulobacter sp. LjRoot300. Next base: position 1,025,649 of record NZ_CAXUSA020000002.1, on the reverse strand, counting down.
GGCCCGCCACGCCGGCGCACAGGAGGATCACCAGGGTCGGCAGGACGGCGAACAATCTGCGGAGCGGCATGGACAGGTTCCGAACGCGACCAGGAGGAACAACGGCGAGGCCAAGACACATGGCTTGTCCAAGCGCTCTCGACAATGGCCAAGCCGTCGTGATCAGGTCCAGGACCCGCCTTCGCAGCAGAGTCGCCCCCATGCCCGCTTCCTTCGACGACATCGCGATCGGCCAGGTGGTCACGCTGGGAACCACGGTGGTCGACGGCAAGGCGCTGGACGCCTTCTGCGCGGCCTTCCAGCCGGGCTGGCCGACGGCCAGCGGCGCCCCCGACACCATGGTGTTCGCCATCTGGTCGAAGCTGGACGCCGAGGCCAGCGCCGCCTGGCCCCAGACCAAGCGGGTCGGGGTCGACGCCCTGCGCTGGCTGCGCAACCCGCCGGCCGGCGAGCTGCTGCGCGGCCGCATGACGGTGATGGGCAAGGACCCGGTCGGCGACGGCAAGGGCATCGTCATCGCCCAGCACGACCTGCTGGACGAGGCGGGGCGCCTGGTCTTCTCGTGCCTGACGCGCAGCATCTTCGCGCGGTGAGGCCGCAACTGAAGCTGGGGACAGGCACATGTGCCTGTCCCCGACCGCGCAAAGAAAAGGCGGCGGGCTCTTTCGAACCCGCCGCCTCTTCGACGCCGTGAAGCGTAAAGCCTAGTTCAGCGCGCCGCTGGCGACCTGTTGCTGCTGGCGCAGGGTGGCCAGGGCGATCAGGCGGTCCCAGCCGATCAGCGACACCAGGTGCGCATAGATCTGGGCCAGGGCGCCGCTGGTCTGCAGCTCCTTGATCTTCTCGGCCGGCAGGGCGTTCAGCTTCTCTTCCGAGACGCCGAAATACTCGGCCACGGTCTGCGGTTCGCCCGGCTGGCCGTTCTGGTCCATCGGGGTGAAGATCGCCTTCTTCAGTTCGAACAGGTCGTTGTCCTTCAGCAGCTGCACGAACGAGTCGGTGCGGCGGCGCTCGACTTCGAAGTCGTCGCAGAACTTGATGCAGTTCTGGGTGTATTCGGTCGGCTCGCCCTTGTCGTCGAACAGCGGGGTCTGGCCGCCCTCGGCCAGCAGGTCCGAGCCGCGGTCGATGCAGACGATCAGCCGGTCCTGGCTGTCGTCATTGGCCAGGACGAACGGATAGCGGCGGATATAGGCGGGGATGTAGGCGCCCGCCTCGAAGGCGCCGTCGGCCTGGATGAACAGGTTCTCGCCGGTGTTGAGGCCCATGACGGCCAGCGGCACGCGGTCCTCGCCGGCGAAGATCACCGGATAGCTCAGGGCGGCCGGGGCGAATTCGGTGACGGCCAGCGGCACGGCGGTACCGCTCAGGGCGAAGCTGTACGGCTTGTCCTTGTGGACCAGGGCGAGCTTGGCGTGCTGCTCGCGGTTCAGCGGCTCCGGCGAGGAGTAGAAGAGGACGTTGCCGGAGATGCCGCCGGCGGGTTGGGTCGTTTCCATGAACAGCTCGACAAAAGGCTAATGAACGGACGCCTATTGCGCTCAGGCGGCCTTGAAAGGTCTGGCGCTTCTAGCCGATCCCGAGGGGCCTCGCAATCGACCCCTCCGCCGTGCGGTTCAGTGACGCTTCGGTTTCGCCCGTGGCGGGAGAACGGGCGCGAGAGGGCGCCGTTGGCGACCCTTCCACCGGCTGACGCTTGCCCAGGCGCCGCATCACCGCCTGCGAGGCGATCGCCGCGATCGCGTCGCGGTCGGCGTCGACCGGCGCGCGCAGGACCAGCCGGTCGGTGTGGATCACGCCGGCCGGCCGCTGGCCAGGGCGGCGTAGAGGTCCGGCCGCCGGTCGCGGAAGAAGCCCCAGGCCGCGCGGTGGGTCTGCAGGAAATCCAGGTCGAAGGTCGCCGCGACGACGCCCTCGTCGGCCCGGCCCAACTCGCTGACCAGGTCGCCGCGATGGTCGGCGACGAAGGACGAGCCGTAGAAGGTCTGGCCGCCGTTCGGATAGCCGTCCCAGGGCTCGAAGCCGATGCGGTTGGCGCCGACCACCGGGATCACGTTGCTGACCGCATGGCCCTGCATGGCCCGCCGCCACGGCAGGGCGGTGTCCAGGCTGGGGTCGTGCGGCTCGCTGCCGATGGCGGTGGGGTAGAACAGGCACTCGGCGCCCATCAGCGCCATGGCGCGGGCGGCCTCCGGATACCACTGGTCCCAGCAGATGCCCACGCCCAGGCGGCCGAAGCGGGTGTCCCAGACCTTGAAGCCCGTGTCGCCCGGCCGGAAGTAGTACTTTTCCATGTAGCCGGGGCCGTCGGGGATGTGGCTCTTGCGATAGAGGCCCAGCAGCGACCCGTCGGCGTCGGCCATCACCAGGCTGTTGAAATAGTGCGGGCCTTCCTTCTCGAAGATCGAGATCGGGATGACCACGCCCAGCTCGCCGGCCAGGGGGGCGATGGCCTTGACCACGGGATGCTCGCGCCAGGGATGGGCCTGCGCGAACCACCGCTCCTCCTGGGCCACGCAGAAATAGGGGCCCTGGAACAGCTCGGACGGCAGGATCACCTGGGCGCCGTTGGCGGCCGCCTCGCGGATGAAGTGCTCGATCTTCTTGATATTGGCCTGCAGGTCCGTCCCATAAGAGGTCTGGATCGCGGCGACGCTGAGGGTGCGGGTCATTCGCCGGGCTCCTGCTGGCTGATGCAGTGGAACGAGCCGCCGCCCGTCAGGATGGCGGTCGAGGGCAGGCCGATCACCTCGCGCTCGGGGAACAGGCCGCTGATCACCTCGACGGCGAAGGCCCCCGACTCCTCGGCGTAGATCGGCACGATCACCGCCTCGTTGGCGATCAGGAAGTTCATGTGCGAGGCCGGGATGATCTCGCCGTCCTCGTCCAGGATCCGGCCCGGCGAGGGGATGCGCACCACCTGCAGGGGCGAGCCGCGGCTGTCGGTCATCGAGGCCAGGGCGCGGGCGGTCTCGGCATAGACCTCGGCGTTGGGGTCGTCGGTCCCGAAGGCCATCGGGCAGGCCACCACGCCGGGCGCGACGAAGCGGGCCAGGTTGTCGACATGGCCGTCGGTATGGTCGTTCAGCAGGCCGTCGCCCAGCCACAGCACCTTCCTGGCGCCCAGCGCCGCGGCCAGGGCGGCGGCGGCCTTGGCCTCGTCCCAGTCGCCGTTGCGGTTGGCGTTCAACAGGCACTGGCGGGTGGTCAGGATCGTGCCCTGACCGTCATGGTCCAGCGCGCCCCCCTCCAGGATGAAGGCGTTGCGGGTGAGGGGCGCGCCGCTGGCGGCGGCGATCTGCTCGGCGACGATGTCGTCGCCCTCCAGCTGGTACTTGCCGCCCCAGCCGTTGAACTTGAAGCCAGCCGCCACCGCGCCGCCGGCCGTCTCGGTGAAGATCGGCCCGGTGTCGCGCAGCCAGATGTCGCCGAACTGGCCGCGGACGATCTCGACCGCGGTGTCGCCCAGGCGGGCGCGGGCGGCGGCCTCGGCCTCGTCGCCGACCACCATCAGCCGCACGCGCTCGCCGCCGGGCCCGGCCAGGGCGCGGGCCAGGGCGGCCACCTCGTCCTGGGCCTGGTCGAGATCTTCCCGCCAGAGCTCGGCGTGGCTGGGGAAACCCACCCACATGGCGCGGTGCGGAGCCCACTCGGCGGGGACGGTCGGGGTCATGGAGGAAACCTGGATCGAAACGGGAGGCGCAAATGGGCCGGGACGGCCCCGGGGTCAAGCCGCCCTTCTAGAGCATTTTCAAGCGAAGTGGATTCCGGTTCGCGTGAAGGAAATGCGTCAAAGCAAAAAGCAAACGGGTGCGACAAAAGAAAAAGGGCGGCCCGTTTCCGGACCGCCCCCGTTCTCGGATCCCGTCGAGACGGGGCCCTGGTCTGTCTTAGAAATTGATCCGCAACGAGACCTGGGCCGTGCGCGGAGCGCCGATGTAGCCATAGGGCTGGTTGGTGATGTTGTATTGGTTGGCGGCCTTCAACACGGGGTTGGCGGTCACCTGGGTGCCCAGGCTGCCGTAGTACTCCTTGTCGAAGATGTTCCAGATGTTCACCTGGATGAAGGCGCCCTTGAGCACCGAGTCCAGGGTGTAGCGAGCGTCCAGGTCGAACACGGTGTAGCCGTCGACGGCCAGGTCGTTCAGGTCGGTGGCGTAGCGCTTGCCGGTGTACTTGCCTTGGACGGCGATCTGGAACGGACCGTCCTCGTAGTTGATCCGACCGCCGAACATCACCTTCGGGGTTTCGACCAGTTGCTTGCCGTTGATCGGGGCGAAGATGCCCGGTTGGACCTGCAGCGGGTCCTGGTACTTGGCGTCGGTGTAGGTCGCCGAGGCGGCCAGCGACAGTTCGTCGGTCAGGCGACCGCCGACTTGCCCTTCCAGGCCCTTGATGTCCACGGCGCCGACGTTGCGCTCGCGATACGAGTCGGTGTCCGGATCGTAGGTGGAGACGACGCGGTTCTTGAACTCGGTCTTGTAGGCGCTGACCGTGGCGTAGTAGCCCGGCATGTTGAAGCGGTAGCCCACTTCGCCCGTCTTGGTGGCTTCGGGAGCGGCGCTCAGCGAGCCGATCGAGCCGTTGGCCAGGCGCTTGACGGTGTAGTAGCTGTCCGTCTTCAGGGCCGAGATCTGTTCCGAGTAGCTGGCGTAGAGCGCGTTGTGCTCGTTCACGTCATAGGACACGCCGACGTTCGGCAGGGTCTTCTTGACCTTAACGCTGTAGGCGAACGGCGAAATGTACTGGGTCGACGATCCGGCGAACTGGACATTGCCGTTGGCCAGGGTGGTGCTCGGAGCCTGCGTGGTGCAGAGCACGGTGCTGGTGCCGTTCGAGGTGTAGCAGAACTGGTTGAGTTCGCGGGTGAATTCCTTGTGCTGTACGCCGATGGTGACGTTCAGCTTGTCGTCCAGGAACTTGCCGCGATACTCGAGCGCGACCTGGTTCAGCTCGGCGACCGAGAAGCGGTCGCGGAAGCGCAGCAGGGCGCCGTCGGCGCCGACGATACGATCGCCGCCCCAGGTTTCCTTGCCGCCGAACCAGTTCCGCATGAGGCCGGTGTCCTGGTCGACGTAGCCGGCTTCCGAGGTCTGACGGTGACGGCCGCGGTCGAAGGTGTAGGCCAGGCGCAGGGTGTTGGTGTCGTTCAGCTTCCAGATCAGCGAACTGTTGACGCCGTAACGACGGGTGTTGGTGTTCGAGGGCGACATGTAACGGACCGAGTCCATGCAGTCGCCGTCGCCGTTCAGGTCGACGCCGCGGTTGGTGGCCGAGATCGCGCCCACCTTGCAGCTGGCGAAGCTGGTGGCCTTGCCGACCAGCTTGGCGTCGTATTCGTTGATCGCCACCTGCTGGGTGCCGCCGTTGGCCATCGTGTACTGGAACGACGGGTCGAACGTGAAGATCAGGTTGTCGGTCAGGCTGAAGCGCGACTTCATCCGCAGGTTGCCCGTGTTCGACGGGTTGATGCGGCCGCCCCACCAGTTCGAACCGTTCGCGTCGGTGTCACGCGTACCAGCGACCTTGGTCGGCTTGATCCAGTCGTAGATGCCGGTCGTGGCCGTGGTGTTGTTGCGGTAGTCCCAGTCCCAGCCGTACTGGGCGGTTTCCGGGATGATCGAGCCGTCCGAGGTGCCGAGCTGAGCGTAGTTGTAGTTGAAGTTGCGGTTGATGTTCCAGTTGGCCGACAGGCTGACATAGTCGCCCTTCGAACCGATGTCCTGCCAGATGCGGGCGTTCAGCTGGGTCTTCTCGAGGTCGCCCTCGCCCTTGAACTTGTCGTACTTCTGGTACGAGCCCGAGACCCAGGCCTTGGTGCCCCAGGGGCCGAAGGCGCCGCTGTTGATCAAACCGAAGATGCGGCCGTAGTTGAAGCTGCCGTACGAGGCGACCACCGCGCCGCCGAAGTCCTCGGTGGGCTTCAGGGTGGTGTAGTTGATGACGCCGCCGGTGGCCGAGATGGTCGGGGTGTCGATATCGGTCTGGCCGGTGGTGACGCTGGCCTTCTCGATCAGTTCCGGGTCCAGCTGCTGGTTCGAATACAGCGCGTAGTTGCCGGTGTCGTTCGTCGGGATGCCGTCGAAGGTCAGCGAGATACGGGCGCCGTCGAAGCCGCGCAGACGGATGTTGCCGCCGCTGGTGCCGTAGGGGTCGTTGTTGGTGAACGACAGACCCGGGACCATGTTCAGCGATTGCAGGATGGTCTGGCCGGGCGCCTGGTGGCTGATGAATTCCTGGTCGATGGTCGAACGCGACTTCGGCGCGGTCTCGGCGACCACGGCGCCGGCGATCGACTTCGCGCCGGTCGCGGTCACGACGACCTGATCCACCTCGGTCGTGCCCGACGACTGGGCCATGGCGGCGGTGGCGCTGAGCAGGCAGCCGACCAGAGCGGTCGACGCCAGACAGGCGAGCTTTTTCGTCATCATCTTGATCTAGTCCCCTCGTTCAAGCCGCGACGGGGTGCATGAATCCCGCCTGGCCATATCATTGAGAGGCTCTTTAGCGACCTATTTAGAAGGTTTGGTGACGGAAAGGCCACGATCGCGGATAAACCCGCTCCAGGGGCCCGCTTGCGGAAGATTTAGTCAGCGTCCTCTTACTTATGCGGGAGAAAACAGCGTGGCCCTTGATGAAACGGCGCGGCGGGCTCAGGCGCGAATCTGGCGGCTGACGCTGATCTTGGTCGGGGTTCTGACGGTTCTGCGGGTCGTAGCCCTGTTCGTCACCCCGCTGGAGCTGTACCCGGACGAAGCCCAGTACTGGCTGTGGTCGCGCCACCTGGATTTCGGCTATTTCTCCAAGCCGCCGGTCATCGCCTGGTTGATCTGGGCGACCACGCGGATCGGCGGCGACGCCGAGGCCTGGCTGCGCATCGGCTCGCCGCTGATCAACGCCGGCACGGCCCTGGTGATCGCGCGCATCGCCACGCGGCTCTACGGCGCCGAGCGGGGCGGACGCTGGGTCGGGGCGGCGGCGGCGGCGATCTTCATCCTGATGCCGGGCATCCAGCTGTCGTCGGTGCTGATCACCACCGACACCCCGCTGCTGTTCTTCCTGGCCTTGATGATCTGGGCCTGCGTCGCCCTGCCCGACGCCTCGCCACGGGCGCGGACTTGGCTGGCGGCCGGCATGGGCGCGGCCCTGGGCCTGGCGTTCCTGTCCAAGTACGCGGCGATCTACGCCCTGGCCAGCCTTGGCGCGCACCTTTTCCTGTCGCGCGAGGCCCGGCGGGCCTGGACGCCGGCCATGGCGCTCGCCTTCTTCGTCACCCTGTTCGCGGTCTTCGCTCCGAACATGATCTGGAACTATCAGCACCACTTCTCGACCCTGGAGCACACGGCCGCCAACGCCAACTGGAAGGCCGGCAAGCTGTTCAATCCGGGCGAGCTGGTCCAGTTCGTCGGCTCGCAGTTCGGGGTGTTCGGCCCGGTGCCGTTCGGCGTGCTGGGCGGCGGGGCCCTGCTGCTGGCGGTCCGCAAGCGGCTGGCGCCGGCCGACGTCATGCTGCTGTGCTTCGCCCTGCCGCCCCTGGTCACGGTGGCGGCCCAGGCCTTCGTGTCGCGGGCCAACGCCAACTGGGCCGGCGCGGCCTATGTCGCCGGCTCGGTGCTGGTCGCCGCCTGGCTGCTGCGCTGGGAGGCCCGCCGCTGGCTGGTCGGCGGACTGGCCCTGCAGGCGGTTCTGGCGGCGGTGTTCCTGGCCTGGGTGATCGACCCGCGCACGGCCGAGGCCATGGGCATGGCCAACGCCTTCAAGCGGGCCCGCGGCTGGGACCAGACGGTGCAGGCGATCATCGAGCGCTCGCGCGAGGAGCAGGCCCTGCACGGCGGCCTGACCGCCGTCGCCGTCGACGACCGCTTCCTCTACAACGTCGCCGCCTATTACGGCCGCGGCTATTTCGGCACGCCGGCGGCCCCGCCGCTGCGGATGTGGGTGCACGAGATCGCGGCCCGCAACCAGGCCGAGGCCGAGGCCCCCCTGGACGCCGCCCTGGGCCGCCGGGCGCTGATCGCCAGCCTGGAGGGCACCTACCGCGCCAAGATCAAGCAGGACTTCGCCAAGACCTCGGACCTGCAGATCGTCCGTGTGCGGCTGGACAAGAAGCGCTCGCGGCGGACGGACCTGTTCATCGCCGAGGGGTTCGCGCCGGTGCCGCGGGATCCGAAGACGGGGCTGCCGCCGGATCCCGAGCCGACGCCCTAAACTAGCCCCTCCCCCTGTGGGGGAGGCGGCCGTAGGCCGGTGGGGGGAGTCTTCGGATCGTCAGCCCCAGGGCTGGGCCACCGGCCGACTCCCCCCCACCGTCGGCTTCGCCGACACCTCCCCCACAGGGGGAGGACCTTAGATGGCCACCTCGAACGCCGCCTCGGTCTTGGCCTTGACCTCGTCCACGGTCACGCCCGGGGCCAGTTCGATCAGCCGCACCGGAGTCTTGCCGCGGTTGATCTCGAATACGCCCAACTCGGTGATCAGCAGGTCGACCACCCCGGCCCCGGTCAGGGGCAGGCTGCAGCGGTGCAGCAGCTTGGGGGCGCCGGACTTCTCGCAGTGGTCCATGACCACCACCACCCGCTTGACGCCGGCCACCAGGTCCATGGCCCCGCCCATGCCCTTGACCATCTTGCCGGGCACCATCCAGTTGGCCAGGTCGCCGTTCTGCGCCACCTGCATGCCGCCCAGGATCGACAGGGCGATGTGGCCGCCGCGGATCATGGCGAAGCTGTCGGCCGACGAGAAGTACGAGCTCGACTCCAGCTCGGTGATCGTCTGCTTGCCGGCGTTGATCAGGTCGGCGTCTTCCTCGCCCTCATAGGGGAAGGGGCCCATGCCCAGCATGCCGTTCTCGCTCTGTAGGGTCACGGACATGCCCTGCGGGATGTAGTTGGCCACCAGGGTCGGGATGCCGATGCCGAGGTTCACGTAGAAGCCGTCCCGCAGCTCCTTGGCCGCCCGTTCGGCCATCTGGTCACGCGTCCAGGCCATTACACGGTCTCCCCAGTCTTTTCTTCACGAGGACGGGTGGTGACGCGCTCGATCCGCTTCTCGAACTTCGCGCCCAGGATCAGGCGGTCGACATAGATGCCGGGCGTGTGGATGGCGTCCTTGTCGAGCGCGCCGATCGCCACGATCTCCTCGACCTCGACGAGCGTGGCCTTGCCGGCCGTGGCCATCATCGGATTGAAGTTGCGGGCGGTCTTGCGGTAGACGAGGTTGCCCTCGGCGTCGGCCTTCCAGGCCTTGACGATGGCCAGGTCGGCGGTCAGGCCGCGTTCCATCACGTACATCTCGCCGTCGAACTCGCGGGTCTCCTTGCCCTCGGCCACCAGGGTGCCGTAGCCGGTGCGCGTGAAGAAGGCGGGGATGCCCGCCCCGCCGGCGCGGATGCGCTCGGCCAGGGTGCCCTGCGGATTGAACTCCAGTTCCAGTTCGCCGCTGAGGTAGAGCTGTTCGAACAGCTTGTTCTCGCCCACATAGGACGAGACCATCTTCTTGATCTGGCGGTTTTCCAGCAGGATCCCCAGGCCGAAGCCGTCGACGCCGCAATTGTTGGAGATGACCGTGAGGTCCTTGGTCCCCGCCTCGCGGATCGCCGCGATCAGGTTCTCGGGAATGCCGCACAGGCCGAAGCCCCCAGCCATGATGGTCATGCCATCGAATAAAAGACCCGCCAGCGCTTCGCCGGCTGTGGACTTGACCTTGTCGACCATGGTTCCTCCCGGAGCGACGTTCGCCGACTGCTCTGAGCCGCCGGCCGGAGAAATTCAACCCTTGATGAATAAAATTTCGATGCGTGGAGTAGCGGCGTGACGGATCGGGCTAACCCTACGGAAGCTAGCACCGGCCTCGTGACGCCCGCCACCTCGGGCGTGCTGCTGACCCTGGCCCACCCGGCGCTTGAACGCTCTCGCGCCAACCGCGCCCTGGCCAAGGCGGCCAAGGGGCTGGAGGGCGTCACCTTCCACGATCTCTACGAGACCTATCCGGACTTCGCGATCGACATCGAGGCCGAGCAGGAGAAGCTTCTGGCCCACGACGTGGTCGCGGTGCAGTTCCCGCTCTACTGGTACTCGACCCCGGCCCTGCTGAAGGAGTGGTTCGACCTGGTTTGGCTGCACGGCTTCGCCTACGGGATCGAGGGCAACGCCCTGGCCGGCAAGCGCCTGTTCGCCGCCTGCACCACCGGCGGGGCGGCCAAGGCCTATCACGCCCACGGCTACAACCGCTTCTCGATGGACGAATTCCTGCGGCCGCTGGAGCAGACCGCCTATCTGTGCGGCATGGTCTGGGAGACGCCTTTCGTGGTGCACGGCGCGGCGACCAAGGACGACGAGGAGCTGAAGGCCGAGGCTCAGCGCTACCGGGCGCGCATCGCCTCGCTGCTGGCCGCGCCGGCCGACGCGGAGCTGGGCGCGTAGATGATGACGACCATTGCCGACCCCAACCATCGCCGTCCGCCGCTTCGGGCGGGGCATGACGACCGTAGAGTAGAGACCGACTGATGCCCTTCCTCCTGCAAGCCCTGGTCTATCTCGGCGCCGCCGTCATCTCGGTGCCGATCGCCAAGCGCCTGGGCCTGGGCTCGGTGCTGGGCTACCTGATCGCCGGGGTGGTGATCGGCCCGTTCGCCCTGTCGCTGGTCGGCGAACAGACCGACGTGATGAAATTCGCCGAGTTCGGCGTGGTCATCCTGTTGTTCCTGATCGGGCTGGAGGTCCAGCCCTCGACCCTGTGGGACATGCGCAAGGCGATCTTCGGCTTCGGCGGCGCCCAGGTGGTCGGCACCTCTCTGGCCATCGCCGGCGTGTCGATGCTGCTGGGCCTGCCCTGGCAGACGGCCCTGGCCGTGGGGATGGTGCTGGCCATGTCGTCGACGGCCATCGTGCTGCAGACCCTGGACGAGAAGGGCCTGAGGCAAGGGCCGGTCGGCCGCGCCGCCTTCGGCATCCTGCTGCTGCAGGACCTGGCCGTGATCCCGATGTTCGCCCTGCTGCCGACCCTGGCGACCATCGCCCCGCCGGTCCACGCCGCCGCGGCCGAGGGCCATGGCGGCGCCAGCCTGGTCGCCCACCTGCCGCCCTGGGCCCAGGGCCTGTCGGTGCTGGTGGCCGTGGGCGCGGTGGTCGGCGGCGGCCGCTACATGGTGCGGCCGATCTTCCGCTTCATCGCAGAGGCCCGCCTGCGCGAGATCTTCACCGCCGCGGCCCTGCTGATCGTGGTCGGCGTGGCGACCATCATGCAGACCGTCGGCCTGTCTCCCGCCCTCGGCGCCTTCCTGGCCGGGGTGGTGCTGGCCGAGAGCGAGTTCCGCCGCGAGCTGGAGACCGACATCGAGCCGTTCCGCGGCCTGCTGCTGGGCCTGTTCTTCATCACCGTCGGAGCCGGCATCGACCTGAGGCTCGTGGCCGGCCAGCCCCTGACCCTGATCGGCCTGGTTCTGGGGCTGATGGTCCTGAAGTTCGCGGTGATGTTCGGCCTGGCGCGACTGTTCGGGGCCCCGGCGCGGGGCGCGGCGGCCGTCGCTACCGCCCTGGCCCAGGGCGGGGAATTCGCCTTCGTGCTGCTGAGCTTCACGGTCGGGGCCGGTGTGATCGGCGCGACCCTGGCGGCCCTGCTGACCGCCGCCGTCGCCGTCTCGATGGCCCTGACCCCGGTGGCGATGATCCTCTACGAGCGGATCGCCGCGATGATGGACGCCGCCATCCCCAAGCAGGTCCCCGACACCGGCGACTTCGAGGACGGCGAGCCGGACATCATCATCGCCGGCTTCGGCCGCTTCGGCCAGATCACCGGCCGTCTGCTGACCGCCAATGGCTTCCGCTCGACCGTGCTGGACAGCGACATCGAGCAGATCGACCTGCTGCGCCGCTTCGGCCGCCGGGTGCACTATGGCGACGCCACGCGGATGGACCTCCTACGGGCCGCCGGCATCGAGCGGGCCCGGATGCTGATCGTCGCCCTGGACGACCGCGAAAAGACCGTCGAGCTGGTCGAGACGGCCCGCAAGGCCTTCCCCGACCTGGTGATCCTGGCCCGGGCCTGGGACCGCCGCCACGCCTACGACCTGCTGGCCAACGGCGCCGACGCGGTCGAGCGCGAGACCTTCGAGGCCGCCCTGGCCCTGGGGACCACCGCCCTGCAGAAGCTGGGCTACCGCGCCCACCGCGCCCACCGCGCCGCCGGCATCTTCCGTCGCCACGACCGCAAGTCGTTCGAGGACCTGCGTCCCGTCTGGGGCCAGGAGGAGGCCTATATCCTGGCCTCGCGCGACGCGGCCCGGACCATGGACAAGCTGCTCAACGCCGACCTGGCGCGCCTGCGCCCCGGCGACGCCGTCGGCTCGTGGGACACCGCCAGTCTCGACGAGGAGCTGAAGGAACGGGCCGAACGCGAGGGCGCGCGCCGGGAGGGGGCGAACTAGGTCTGCTTGGCCCGCCGCGCCCTCCACGCGTCCGCGCTCTGCCCCCAAAGCTCCAGCGCCTTCTCGTGATAGGGTTCGGGCAGGTGGCCCATCCGCAGCAGGCGCGAGCCCAGGCGTTCGGCCACCCGCTTGGAGGCATGGTTCTCAGGGTCGATCGAGTGGATCACCTCGTCCCAGCCCAGGTGGTCGACGGCCCAGTCCATGGCCGCGCCAGCCGCCTCGACCGCGTAGCCCCTGCCGTGGAAGGCCGGATGCAGCCCCCAGGCCAGTTCGCCGCCGGGCCAAGCCTCGGGCCGCCAGGGGCCGACCCGACCGACCCAGCGACCGCTGGCCTTCTCGACCACCGAGAACATGCCAAAGCCCTGCAAGGCCCAGGATCCGGCGACGGCGGCCATCATTCGCCAGGCGGGACTGCGGGCCATCCGGCCGCCGATGAACCGCGCCGCCTCGGGATCGCCCATCAGCTGCGCCCAGCCATCGAGATCGGCCGCGACCGGCGGGCGCAGGATCAGGCGCTCGGTCTCCAGGGTCGGTCCCAGAACGACGGTCATGACGTTTCCCCCTAGGCCACGCAGGCGGCCAGGCCGCCACGGCGCACCGCGCCCGAAGCCTGGCCGATCCGGCTGGAGCGTTTCTTGACGTAGCGGCCCGGATTGACCGCCTTCCACTTCAGCGGGCTGGGCAGGATCGCCGCCAGCCGCGCCGCCTGCAGCGGGGTCAACTTGTCGGCCCCGACCTTGAAATAGGTCCGCGAGGCGGCTTCGGCGCCATAGATGCCGGGACCGTATTCGATGGAGTTCAGATAGACCTCCATGATCCGCTTCTTGCCCCACAGCGTCTCGATCAGCACCGTGAAATAGGCCTCCAGCCCCTTGCGTACATAGGAGCGCCCCGGCCACAGGAAGACGTTCTTGGCCGTCTGCTGGCTGATGGTCGAGCCGCCGCGAATCTTCTTGCCCTTCCCGTTGTTCTCGTAGGCCTTTTGCAAGGCGTCGAGATCGAAGCCGTGGTGGTCGCAGAACCGGGCGTCCTCGGCGGCGATCAGGGCGCGCGGCAGGGCGGGCGAGACCTCGTCGATCGGCCGCCAGCGATGGTTCCAGCCCTTGCCCTCGGCCAGGCGGATGACCATCAGCGGCGTCGCGGGCGGCGGCACGAAGCGGTAGACGATCACCGTCAGCACCGGCCCGGCGACCAGCACGATGAACAGCGCCACCAGGATGTTCCGCACCAGCACCTTCACCGATCGCCCCCTCGTCTTTCGCCACGCTTGCGTTGACCCTGCGGCCGGATGCTAGCCAAGCCTGTGTCGCGGGGATAGCCGCCCAGCCGTTAGCGAGGCCTTGATGACCCAGTTCCAGACCGTTTCCGAGGCCGTCGAGCGCCGGATGTCGGTTCGCGCCTTCAAGCCCGACCCCGTGCCCGGCGCCGTGGTGCGCGCCCTGCTGGAGGCGGCCGCCCGCGCCCCGTCCGGCGGCAACCTCCAGCCCTGGGTGGTGCATGCCCTCTCCGGCGAACCCCTGAAAGACTTCAAGACCCTGGTCGCCTCGCGGCTGATGGACCGCGACGAGCCGGAATACCACGTCTATCCGCCCAACCTCTGGGAGCCGCTGCGCACCCGCCGCTACCAGGTCGGCGAGGACCTCTATGCCTCGCTCGGCATCCCGCGCGAGGACAAGCTGGGCCGCCTCCAGCAATTCGCCCGCAACGCCGAGTTCTTCGGCGCCCCGGTCGCCCTGTTCTTTTCGGTGCATCGCGACTGCGGCCCGCCGCAGTGGTCGGACATCGGCATGTACATGCAGACCCTGATGCTGCTGGCCGTCGAGCGGGGCCTGGACACCTGCGCCCAGGAGTTCTGGTCGGCCTATGGCAGGCTGACGGGCGCCTTCCTGGACCTGCCCGCCGACCACATGCTGTTCTGCGGCATGGCCCTGGGCTATCGCGACGAGACGGCGGCGGTGAACAGCTGGCGCTCGCGGCGCGAGCCGTTCGACGAGTGGGGGGTGATGCGGGGGTTCGACTGATCCTCATCCTGCGCCGGGCAAAAGCAGCTGTCATCCCGGACGAGCGCGCAGCGCGAAGATCCGGGACCGACGCGTGAACTCAGCGTCTGTGGCGGTCCCGGATCGGCGCTCGGCTTCGCCAAGCTTGTCCGGGATGACAAGCTCTTTGAGCAGTAAGTCAGGCGATCGCCCTCCCCATCGGTGGAGGAACTTAGGGCCATAACCTCCCAGGTCATTGCCGCCGTAACCCCGTCCGCCGATAGCGGACGCCATGAACGAACTCAGCGTCACCCTGCTGCTGCAAACCCCGACGGTCGGCGTCCGCGACGTGGCCTGCAACGGCGCCTGCCGGCACAGGAGCGCCAGCGAATGCGCCGGGGCGACCCATCTGGTCTTCCCCTATCGCGGCGCCTATGTGCGCCATGTTGGGCGTCAGGAGAGCGTGGCCGAGGCCAATCAGCTCGTGTTCTTCAACCAAGGCCAGGAATACGCCATCAGCCATCCGATCGGCGGCGGCGACGCCTGCCTGTCGGTGTCGCTCGACGAGGCGCTGCTGACCGAACTGTCGCCCGCCGAACAGCTGGAGGACGGCGATCTGGCGGTGTTCCGGCGACCGACGCGAGGCGTCGATCCGGCGGTCCAGGCCCTAGCCGCCCGGCTGCGGCGCGGCCTGGCGCGCGGCGCTCTCGAGCCGCTGCAGGCCGAGACCCTGACCCTGGACCTGGTCCGCCGCGCCCTGGGCGAGCGCGCCTCCCCCGCCCTGGCGGCCAGCTACGGCCGCCGCAAGCTGGCGGACCGGGCCAAGCTGGTCCTGGCCTCCGATCCGGCCCGCCGCTGGACCCTGGTCGAGGTGGCCGCCGAAGTCGGCGTCTCGCCGGTCTACCTGACCCAGGTCTTCGCCCAGGCGGAAGGCCAGCCCCTCTATCGCTACCAATTGCGGCTGCGGCTGGCCCGCGCTCTGGACCGGCTGGGCGATTGCGAGGATCTGACCGACCTGGCCCTGGACCTCGGCTTCTCCAGCCACAGCCATTTCAGCGCGGCGTTTCGCCAACACTACGGCCAGAGCCCGGGCGACTTCCGATGCGCCGTCGCGCCGCCGCGCCGCTATGCCTGATCGACGAACCCGCCGGCCGGAGCCGGATGGGGCAGCGACCAACCGAAATAGACCTCGACCTCCGCGACCTGATCACCCCGCAGGGTGAAAATCTCCGTGTTGCGGAACCGCTTCCCGCCCGCCACGCGTCCCTCGTAGGTCACCGCGACCTGGTCGTCGCCGGTCACCAGGCGGACGAAATCGAAGCCCTCGATCCCCCCGCTGTTGGGCCAGCACCGCTCGAAATAGGTCGCGCGATCGAGGCGATTGTCGAGCGGACTGGTGAAATGAAAGTCCGACGCGATCAATCGCTCGATGGCCGCCCGATCCTTGGCGGCATAGGCCGCGAACACCGCGCGGACGATCGCGTCGCCGTCTCTACCTGTCATGAGTCCGTCTCCTGTCGGCGTGAGCCCCGATGATTGTCGAACGCGCGGCTGGTCGTTCGGGGTAACGCGCCTCAGCGTGTTCGAACGGGAAAGCCGAAGCTGAGGCTGGAAAATACGGTCTCGAAGTCGACGCCTTCGTCGGTCAGCGGCTTGGTCCACACCACGTCCATCATCCAGGCCCCGCTGCTGGGCATGGCGAAGCCCGCGCGGCCCTCGTCGTCAGTGCGATGCTGCTCCAGGGGGGCGGCGTCGTCGGCCAGGTCGGTGAGCTTGACCAACGCGCCCGCCAGGGGCTGGCCCTCGTAGAGCACCCGGACCGGCAGGGTCGTGGAACGCGGCAGGACGTAGGGGCTGACCTCCGGCACGATTTCCAGGGCCAGGCCCACGGGTCGGGTGACCGCCTCCTGAGCGCCGCCGTCGCCGACCTGGATCAACGCCTTGGTCTGCCGGCTGTAGCGTTCGGAGGCGTCAATGGCTTGCAGACCCTTCGCGGCGCGGGTCTCCAGAGCCGGGGTCAATCCTTCTTCCTCCGCATAGGCGTTGAACCTGGCGGCTGACTGGTGGCTCTGGGCGTTGGCGTCGCTGCGCAGCGTCACGACATAGGCGCCGGGTTGCGCGAAGCTCAGCGCGCCATCGGCGTCCGGCGCGCCCAGGGTCAGGGCCGGGCGCAGGTCCTGAGGCTCGCCGTCCAACGCTGTGGCGTCGAACCGCAGCACGCGGCGCGGCGGCAACTGCGAGCGCTGGCGCTCGGTCCCCGTGCCGACCTGCAGGGTCATTGGCGTGGACGTTCCGGCCGGCAGCCAGAAGCGCTCGGGCTGGATCCAGAACTCGTGCGCCGCGGCCCCTTGCGGCCCGCAGGCCAGGACCAGGGCGCCGGCGGCCGGCAGGAGGCAGCGAAGGCCAGCGGTGAAACGGGTCATGGTCAGGGCTCCTTGCGCGCGACGTAGGCCGGGCCGTCGGGCGCGGCCAGGAACGGGAACTCGGTGTCGGAATGGACGTGGTCGTCATGGTCGACGCCGTCGTCGACGCCCGTCAGGCGGCCCGTCGCGAGCAGCGAGCGGTAAACGTCGACGGCGTCGTAGTTCGGCGTGCGGCCGCCGCAGTCGCCGGCCAGGTCGCGGCGGCCGGCCAGGGCGGCCAGTTCCACCGCGAACAGAGTCGTGCACCGCTTGCCGGCGCCGTCGATCCATAGTCGATCGTCGGCCAGCAGGATCGCCAGGTTCAGGTAGCGCGACGCCCCGGCCGCGTGGTCGGCGATCATTGCGTTGCCGCACTCGCCGTCGAAGGCGTCGTAGAGGCCCAGGGTCTTCTCGATCTCGGGGATGAAGGCGTCCGAGGTCGCGGGGGTGGCGTGGTTGTAGGCCTCTTTCAGGGCGTCGCTGACGGCTTCGGGCTCCAGCGTGGCCAGCAGCGCGTTGCCGGTCAGCGGTCGGCCCATTCGGTCGATGCGGCCCTTGGGTCCGACCGTCTCGCCCCACACCGCCAGCATCCTGCCGCCGCGCGACACCGCCGGCAGGTCGATCGACACGACCAGCGAAGCCGGGGTCCAGCCCGACAGCAGGTTCTGGGCCGGCCCGCCGCGCGTGTGTCGCCAGCGGTTCAGGATCCCGGCCGAGGTCGACTTGTCGAAGGCCGGGCAACCGGCCTCGTCCAGAGGCGCGCCAGCCTTCAGGGCGGCGGCGGCGAAGTCGTAGGCCTCGCGCGTGCCCTTGACGTTGTTGAAGAACGGATCATCGCGCAGGCCGGCGAAGACGCGATAGCGGTAATGGCGCGAGACCAGCCCCTCCGGATGGCTCGCATCGCCCTGGACCTCGTCGTCGCCCGCCTCGCAGCGGATCTCCGCGCCGCTGAATCGGCACGAGATCGTGGTCGTCGCGGTCGTCTTGCCGAACCGCTCGCCGCTGTCGACGTGGAAGACATAGGCCAGGTCCTTGGAGAACCCGTGGCCGACGATCGCCATCACCAGGTTCAGCTTGCGCTTATCCGGCGAAGTCCAGGCGAAGATGTCGCCGATGTCGGCCCGGGGATCGGCTATGACGCTGGGGGTGTCCAGATGGTCGGACGCCCGCGCCGGACCGGCGGCGGCCAGCAGCAACGCCGCCGTGCTCGCAAGTCCGGCCGCCAGGGCGCGGCGAGTGTTGATGGTCCAAGGCATGGCGTGGCTCCAGAAGATTGGAGCCGCAGAAGGCCTCGGAAGCGCGGTTGGCCGCTGTCGAAATCTTTAGCGATCTGCGAGCACGCCCTGATCACCCGCTCAGTAAAAGCTTTCCCCCGCCACCAGCCGATCCTGCTTCGCCCCGTCGCACAGGGCGTAGGTGAAGCCCTTCTGGATCGCCCAGGCGCCGACCTGGCCCTGCTTGTTGACAGCCAGGAAGCCCACCTGGATGTCCTTGGCCTGCGGCTTCTTCTTCAGAATCCGGGCGACGGCCTCCTTGCAGGCGTCCTGGGGCGAGCGGCCCTGGCGCATCAGCTCGACGACCAGGAAGCTGCCGACGTTGCGGATCACCTCCTCGCCGACGCCGGTCGAGGTGGCCGCGCCGACATCGTTGTCGACATAGAGCCCCGCCCCGACGATGGGTGAATCGCCGACCCGGCCGCGCAGCTTCCAGGCCATGCCGCTGGTGGTGCAGGCGCCCGACAGGTTGCCCTTGGCGTCCAGGGCCAGCATGCCGATCGTGTCGTGGTTGCCCACCCCGCCCGGCGTGCCGAGTTGGCCCGAGGTCTTGCCGTAGTCGCCGACCTCGCTGTTGGCCTTGGGGGCGTACTTGGCGTCCTTCTTCCAAGCTTCCCAGGCGGCGCGGGATTCGGGGGTCAGCAGCTCCTCGCGCGGGAAGCCCTGTTCCTGGGCGAACTGCAGGGCGCCGGCCCCGACCAGCAGGACGTGCGGGGTCTTTTCCATCACCGCCCGGGCCACCGAGATCGGGTGGGCGATGTGCTCCAGGGCCGCCACGGCGCCGCAATTGCCCTGCTCGTCCATGATGCTGGCGTCCAGCGAGACGTGACCGTCGCGGTCGGGATAGCCGGCGCGGCCGACGCTGTGGTTCTTCAGGTCCTGCTCCGGGATGCGGGCTCCGGCCTCGACGGCGTCCAGCGCGCGACCGCCCTGGCTCAGGATCGCCCAGGCCGCCTGGTTGGCCGGCACGCCGAAGTCCCAGGTGGAGATCACGCAGGGCCGGGTCAGTTGGATCCCCGTCCCGCCCCCGGCCGGTTCGGCGGCGGCCGCGGCGCGGACGCCGACCAGGGCCGGTCCGGCCAGGGAGGCGCCGATTAGGCCTCTGCGATTCAGCATGGGTGTGCTCCAAGACGTGCGTTTTGCGAATCCTAGAGCGTGGCGGCCGAAAACGGATACGGGTTTCGACGTTGGCCGCGCGACTATCTCAAGCCTGAGCATCGGAGAGGCGAAGATGTCCGACCGCGTGATCCTGGAAGTCTGTGTCGATACGCCCGCCGGGCTGGCGGCGGCGATCGAGGGCGGGGCGGACCGGATCGAGCTGTGCTCGGCCCTGGCCCTGCAGGGCCTGACCCCGGCCCCCGGGCTGATGGCCCTGGCGGCGGAAGCCAGCATCCCGATCTATCCGATGATCCGGCCGCGCAACGGCGACTTCGTCTATGACGCCGGCGACCTGGACGCCATCTTCCGCGACATCGACGCCGTGCGCGAGGCAGGCCTGGCCGGGGTGGTGGTTGGCGCAAACCGGTCCACCGGAGAGCTGGATGTCGACGCCCTGTCGATGCTGGTCGCCCATGCCGAGGGCCTGGGCGTGACCCTGCACCGGGCTTTCGACCTGACGCCCGATCCCATGGCGGCGCTGGAGACCGCCATCGACCTGGGCTTCGAGCGGATCCTGACCTCCGGCTGCGCCCTGAACGCCATGGCCGGGGCCGAGACGATCGCGGCGCTGGTCGAGCGGGCCGCCGGCCGCATCGCCATCCTGGCCGGCGGCGGGGTCAATCCCTCGAACGTGGCGCAACTGGTGGCGCGGACCGGCGTGCGCGAGGTGCACGGCTCGTGCAGCGGGCCGATGGCGTATGGCCAGGGCCAAGGCCACGAGGACCGGGCCTACAAGCTGGGCTTCGTGCAGGATGGGCTGCGGGATACGGACCGGGCCGTGGTCGAGGCCGTGGTGAAGGTGCTGGCGGAGCTGTAACCCCCTCCGGCCCTCCGGGCCACCTCCCCCAGAGGGGGAGGATCTACGCCGAGCAGATGCTCCCCCTCTGGGGGAGCTGTCGCAGAGCGACTGAGGGGGTCTTTTCTAGAACCGCGTGTCCATCGCCGGGATCGCGATGACGCCGGCCTCGCCGTCCTCGTCGCCCCAGGCCAGCCGGCTGCCGTCCGCCGAGACCGACAGGGCGCTGATCGCCGCGCCCTTCTCGGCCTTGAGGGTCTCGATGCGGCCCGAGCGCATATGGGCGCCCCAGATCTTGCCGTTGTCCTGGCCGGCGATCGCCACCGGCAGGGCCTCGACGCCGGCCACCCGCACGACCATCGAATCGCGCGAGAAGCCGATCTCGGCGGCTTCCTTGCCCATCGGGCCGTTGGCGCCGGCGAACGGCCAGACCACCGCGCCGTTGGCGCCGGCGGTGACCATCAGGTTGCCCTTGTCGAAGAAGGCCAGGCTCTTGATCTTGGCCGGATAGCCGCCCATCCGCATGTCCTTGGCGTCCGATAGCCGCCAGCCATGCAGCTGGTTCTCCTGCATCGACGAGACCAGGAACTTGCCGTCGGGGCTGAACACGGCGGCGATGTGGCTGCCGGCCCACTTCATCACCTGCGGCTTCTGGCCCTCGATCTTGGCCCACCACAGCGAGACGCCGCCATAGCCGGCCGTGGCCAGCCGGCGGCCCTTCGGGTCGAAAGCCAGGCCCGAGACGGTCCGCTCGTGCGGGAAGACGCGCAGGAACGTCGGATCGGCCGAGTCGCGGACCTGGGCCTCCTTGCCGGCGGTGAAGGCGATCAAGCCCGAGGCGGCGCTGGCGGCGACGTGCTCGATCCAACGGCCCTTGACCTCGGCCACCAGGGTGGCGGCCACCTCGTCGCCCTCGACCCGACTCCAGACCACCTTGCCGTCGTCGCCGCCGGTGACGATCCCGCGGCCCGACGGATGGACGGCGGCGGCCAGGACGGCGCCGGCATGGGCTTCCACGGTGACGAAACCGCCTTCGTTTTCGAATCGCACCGTGCCGTCGCCGAGGGCGAAGGCGGCGCGGCCGGCGCGGTCGAACAGGGCGGCGGTGACATAGGCGTCGAAGGAATAGATCATCCGCGCGCCATACCGCGCCCCGATGCGGGCGCCTAGTCGCGCGTCAATGCGCGTGGGGCGCGAGCAGGGTGCGGAGAACCCGCCATTTGAACGCCGTTCCGCCAAAAAGACTCACAAAAGGGGTTGCCATCGCGCCGCGTCGTCGGGCTTTACTTCCGCGCCCGTCTGCGCCAGACGTGGCGATCTAACATTTTCGGGACCGCGACAGACGCGGCCCTTGGGAGACAGTCAGGCTATGGCGGCTAAACTTGCTGGCGGTGGGGGCGGTCGTTATTCGCTCGGCCAGAACTCCGAAATCAACGTCACGCCCTTCGTCGACATCCTGCTGGTGCTGCTGATCATCTTCATGGTCGCCGTGCCGATGGCGACCGTGGCGATCAAGGTGGACCTGCCGCCGGCGACCCCGCCGCCTCCTGGCTTCAAGCCCAAGGAACCGGTGTTCATCTCGATCCAGAAGTCGGGCGCGCTGTACGTCGCTGAAAAGCAGACCAGCCTGGACAACCTGCAGTTCGACCTGGACGCCAAGTTCAACGCGACCGGCCAGGCCGGCCCGAAGGACGACCAGCGCGTCATGGTCCGCGCCGACGCCGACGTGACCTATGCCGACTTCATGGGCGTGCTGAACGCCCTGCAGACCGCCGGCTGGTACAAGGTCGGCCTGATCAACGAAGACATCCACTAGGTCTTCGCCGGTTGGCGAAAAATCAGGGGCCGGACGCCAAGCGTCCGGCCCCTTTTTCATGCCTGTCGCGCAGGCGCTTTACAAACGTAAGAAAGAAGAGAAACTACACCCGTAACTTCAATCGACCCGCAAACCGGGCAAGGGAAGGAAACAGGTCATGGCGACGAAACTCGCGGGCGGCGGCGGCGGGGCCTATACGATCCGGCAGAACGCGGACATCAACGTCACGCCGTTCGTCGACATCCTGCTGGTGCTGCTGATCATCTTCATGGTCGCCGTGCCGATGGCGACGACCTCGATCAAGCTGGACATGCCGCCGGCCAAGGACGCCGCCGTCCCGCCCAAGCCGCCAGTGCTGATCGCCATCCAGAATTCGGGCGCCCTCTATCTGGCGGGGCGGCCCACCAGCCTGGGGACCCTGTCCCAGGACCTGAGCGCCAGCTTCGCCGCCAATGGCCCGCAGGGTCCGCGCAAGGACCAGCGCCTGATGGTCAGCGCCCAGGCCGACGTGCCCTATGAAGCGCTGATGGGGGTGATCGACCGCGTCCACACCGAAGGCTGGACGCAGATCGGGATCATCAACGAGGATCTGCATTAAGACGTTTTGGATCCTCCCCCTGTGGGGGAGGTGTCGGCGAAGCCGACGGAGGGGGGCGTGATCGGCGGGCAAGATCTTGCGGGATCTCCCTGAAACTCCCCCCACCGATCGCTGCGCGATCGCCTCCCCCACAGGGGGAGGGCTCCTCTTTAAGCCGCCGTCGCCTCGAAACCCGCCTTCAGTTCGGCCTCGTCCAGGTCGCGGCCGATGAACACCATGCGGCTGTAGCGCTTGTCCTTGTCGGTCCACGGGCGCTGGAAGTCGCCTTCCAGGATCATGTGCACGGCCTGGAACACCAGGCGGCGCTCCTCGCCCCGGACGTCGATGATGCCCTTGGCGCGCAGGATGTCCGGGCCGCGGCGGGCCAGCAGCTCGTTGAGCCAGACGGTGATCTTCTGGCCGTCGACGGGCTTGTCCAGCGTCAGGGAGATCCCTTTCACCCCGTCGTCGTGGATGTCGCTCTTGGCGTCGTGGTGATGGTGGTCGTGACCATGATGATGATGGTCATGGTCGTGATGATGATGGTCGTGGCCGCAGTGCTCGTCGTGCACGTGGCCGTCCTCGCCGTGGGCCGGGTTCAGGAACGTCGGCTCCAGCTCGGTGATCCGCCCCAGGTCGAAGCTGTGCTTGCCGATGATGGCCTCCAGCGGCACGTTCGAGCGCTGGGCGCGGTGGATCGGGGCCAGCGGGTTGATCCGCTTGATGCGGGCCTCGACGTGGCGCAGGTCGTCTTCCGAAACCAGGTCGGTCTTGTTGAGCACGATCTGATCGGCGAAGGCGATCTGCTCGACGGCTTCCTTGGAGTCGCCAAGGCGCAGCAGGATATGCTTGGCGTCGACCACGGCGGTGACCGAGTCCAGATAGGTGCGGGCCTTGACGTCGTCGTCGACGAAGAAGGTCTGGGCCACCGGGCCCGGATCGGCCAGGCCCGTGGTCTCGACCACGATGGCGTCGAAGCCGCCTTTCCGCTTCATCAGGCCTTGCAGCACCCGGATCAGGTCGCCGCGCACCGTGCAGCAGACGCAGCCGTTGTTCATCTCGAACACTTCCTCGTCGGCCCCGACCACCAGGTCGTTGTCGATGCCGACCTCGCCGAACTCATTGACGATCACGGCGTAGCGCTTGCCGTGCTCCTCGGTGAGGATGCGGTTGAGCAGGGTGGTCTTGCCGGCGCCGAGATAGCCGGTCAGCACGGTGACGGGGATCTTGCCGGAGGTCGCGGTGTCTTGGGTCATGCGCGCTATTTAGGGGTGATGCGCGGCTTGCGAAAGCACCCCCTGAACGGCGTCAGGTCTTGAGGAACGCCACGGCCGCGCCGATCACGATCAAGGCGACGCCGAGGATGATCTCCTCGTACTGCTCCAGCCGCTCCAAGCCCAGGCGGTTGAAGCCCGCCAGGCTGAGGCCGGTGAACACCAGCATGCCCGCCGCCGTGGCGGCCATTAGCACCGCGCTCAGGATGACGAAGCCGATCACGCCGTGCTCCATCCCCGCCAGATAATAAGGCAGGAAGGCCTCGCACGGCGACAGGGTCAGCAGCACCACCAGGGCGGTGATCGCCGCCTTGTCCGAGGCGAACTTGCGGGCCCCGTCCATCGTCGCGTGCTTGTGGCGGCCCCGCACCAGGTAGAAGACGCCGATCGCCGCCATCAGGCCGCCGACGATCCAGTGGAAATAGCCGCCGACATGCGGCTGGGCCACCAGGCCGGCGGCCACCACCGCCAGGCCCAGCACGATCGTCAGCCCCACATGGCCCAGGCCCGCCAGCAGCGTGACGCCCAGGGTGCGGCCCGTGGTCCACTTCTGGGCGCGGCCCACCAGCACGAACGGCAGCCAATGCGTGGGCAGGGCCGCATGCAGGAAGGCCACGGCGAAACCGGTGGCGGCGACGGAGGCGAAGAAGGTCGTATTCACGCCCCGACCTTTAGTATGTTACATTGTAACATACCAGCCCTGATATGACTCGCGAAGGTTGCCGGAAAGCCGCATCCGGCCGTTGACTCACCGGGCTTGGCCTGTATAAGTCCGCCCCCTCGCCCGCTGGGTTTCCTCGCGGGCGTTCCCTATTTTGCGAACGCACGTTTCTTAAGGCGCTAACCTATGTACGCGGTGATCAAAACCGGCGGCAAGCAGTACCGGGTCCAAGCCGGCGACCTGCTGGTTGTCGAAAAGCTCGACGGTGAACCGGGCGCGGAAGTCGCTTTCGGCGAAGTCCTGATGCTTGGCGAAGGCGAGGCCGTGACGGTCGGCGCCCCTCTCGTGGACGGCGCTGTCGTCTCCGGAACCCTGCTCGAAACCCGCAAGGGCGAGAAGGTGAAGATCTTCAAGAAGATCCGCCGCCAGGGCTATCGCCGCACCCGCGGTCACCGCCAGACCGAGTCGGTCATCCGCGTGACCTCGGTCGCCGGCGGCGGCAAGGAAACCAAGTGGGAAGGCGTCATCGACCTGACCCCGAAGGTGATCCTGAACGCCCGCGCCCGCGGCCTGGGTGACGCCGCCGTCCCGGCGACGATCCCGACCGCTCCGGTGAAGGCCGAAGCCGCCGCTGCTCCGAAGAAGAAGGCCGCGCCGAAGAAGGCCGCCGCCGAGACCGCTCCGGAAGCCGAAGCCTGAGACCCTCGCGGGGCTCATTGAACGATTAGCTTGATCCAGGTCTCTAAAGAGAAACCGGACCAAAGGAACTAGGAGGCCGCTATGGCTCACAAGAAATCTGGTGGTTCGTCCAGCAACGGCCGCGACTCGGCTGGCCGTCGTCTTGGCGTGAAGAAGTTCGGTGGCCAGAAGGTCGCCGCCGGCAACATCATCATCCGTCAACGCGGCACCAAGTTCTATCCGGGCGCCAATGTCGGCATGGGCAAGGACCATACCCTCTTCGCCCTTATCGAGGGCGCGGTGGGCTTTGTCACCAAGCGCAACAACCGTACCTACGTGAACGTAGCTGCTCCGGCCCAGGCCGCCGAATAGCGCGAACCGCGTAGAAACCGGGTCGCGCTTTCCAAAAGAAAGACGATCCGGACAGACGAAACCCAAGCGGGGAGTCCGGACGCCGGGCTCCCCGCTTTTGTTTTGTCCGCGCTTGAAATTTCTTGGCCGCAAAAGGACCTCAGGCCTGAAATCCGAGCGTCACGGTCCCCACCTAGAAGGACCGAGAACGGGAGGCGCGCCTATGTGCGTGATCGACAAGGCTCCGATCATCGAGACGCGGCGGCTGACGCTGCGGGCTCCCCGGATCGACGATGCGTCGCGGATCGCGGCGCTGTGCGGCGACTACGCGATCGCCAAGATGACCACCCGCATGCCCTGGCCCTACAGCCAGAGCGACGCCGACGGCTTCGTGGCCCGCTGCCAAGTCCAAGATCGGCGCAAGGACGCCACCTTCGTGATCGACCTCGAGGACGAGGGCGTGGTCGGGGTGCTGGGCTTCTTCACCCCGCAGGTCGGCCACCTGGAGGTCGGCTACTGGATCGGCCGCCCCTACTGGGGTCGCGGCCTGGCGACCGAAGCGGCCCAGGGCGCCCTGGTCTGGGCGCGCAACGACTGGCGCAGGAAGGTGGTCGTCGCCGGCCACTTCGCCGACAACCCGGCCTCGGGCCAGGTGCTGGTCAAGGCGGGGTTCCTGTATACGGGCGTCGTCGAGCACAAGCCGTCGGCGGCGCGGGGCCAGCCCGTGCCGACCCGGATGATGGTCTGGCTGGCCTAAGCCCGGCGCCTAGGCCGCCCGGTGCGTCGCGACGACCTTCTGCGGGCCTTCGCGGAACCGCTTCTCGGCGACCACGATCCGCTCGCACAGGGCGTCCAGGTCGCTGAGCAGCGAATAGGTGGCGTAGATCGGGATTTCCATCATCGCCACCTGGGCCCGCGGCATGAACTCGCAGTACTTCTTCCAGGCCACGTGGCTGTCGCGGGCGTTCATGGCCCGCTGGCCCAGCGGGTTCCACAGGTTCAGGCCCATCAGCTCGTCCCGGCACTCCTTCATCACCGGCAGGGCGATGTAGAGGAACAGGAAGGTCGGGGTGGCGGCGCGGGCGAACTGCGGCTGCACCTGCATGTGCCAGATGCGGAAGGCCTCGAAGAAGTTGGCCTTGCGGGTCGGGTCCGGCGGCAGCCACTGCAGATCCGGATTGATTAGCTCCTGGGCCGAGCCCGAGCGCTTGACCAGGTCGTCGGCCGTGCGACCGTCGGCCATGGTCTTGTTCAGGGCGTTGATCGGGATCGCCAGGCGCTTGGCGACCTCGGTATAGGCCACCTGGCGGCCGGCCATCGGTGTCCACTGGCCGAAGTTCGGGGCGTTGGGAGCGCCGGCCCGCTTCATCGCCGCGGCCTGGTGCACCAGCTGATGGGCCTCGCGGCTCTTGGCGGCCTGCTGGCGGTCGAACGCCTCCTCGTGGACGGCCTGTTCGTCCGACGTCATCCACCGCGCCCGTCCGGGGCCGTAGGTGCGTTCGTTGCGATTGAGCAGGATGAAGTTGTGCGCGTCGCTCGGGCGACGGCCGACGGCGATCAGGAAGGCGCGGAAATCGCGCCATTCCGGCGCCAGGCCCGTGCCCCGGCTCATCAGCATGTTGCGATGGAGCGAGGCCTCGTGGGTGTACTTGCGACACAGGGTCGGCAGCGTCAGTTCCTGGAGATCATGCGCAAACTCGGCGTCCGAAATCGTCGTCAACGCCAGCCCTCCCCGCGCAATAGTCCTGCCGCCGTGTTCATAGGACCGTTTGTCGCATGATCAGTTTTAACATTTCGTCACGATGGCGAACGCGGTTCGGCGCGGCAAAGCGCCGCTTCCGGACCCGATTCAGCCATCCGAAGGCCTCCCAGGCTTGGCCGTAGGCGGGTTTCGGCTCGACGCGAAAGCCGCCTTGGGACAAAAGACGCTCATGAAATTCTTGGACCAGTGCAAAATCTATGTCCGCTCCGGCAACGGCGGCGGCGGCGCGGTCTCGTTCCGACGCGAGAAGTACATCGAATACGGCGGCCCCGACGGCGGGGACGGCGGGCGAGGCGGCGACGTGTGGATCGAGGCGGTCGAGGGCCTCAACACCCTGATCGACTACCGCTACCAGCAACATTTCAAGGCCGGGACGGGCGTCCATGGCATGGGCCGGGCGCGTCACGGCGCGGCCGGCGAGGACGTGATCCTGAAGGTCCCCGTCGGCACCCAGGTGCTGGAGGAGGACAAGGAGACCCTGATCGCCGACCTCGACACCGCCGGCATGACCCTGCGCCTGGCCAAGGGCGGCAACGGCGGCTGGGGCAACCTGCACTTCAAGGGCCCGGTCAACCAGGCGCCGAAGTACGCCAATCCCGGTCAGGAAGGCGAGGAGCTGTGGGTCTGGCTGCGGCTGAAGCTGATCGCCGACGTCGGCCTGGTCGGCCTGCCCAACGCCGGCAAGTCGACCTTCCTGGCCGCCGCCAGCGCCGCCAAGCCCAAGATCGCCGACTATCCGTTCACCACCCTGACCCCGAACCTGGGCATGGTGGACCTTTCCACCAGCGAACGCTTCGTGATGGCCGACATCCCGGGCCTGATCGAGGGGGCCAGCGAGGGCGCCGGCCTGGGCACCCGGTTCCTGGGCCACGTCGAACGCTCGGCCGTGCTGATCCACCTGGTGGACGCCACCCAGGACGACATCGCCAGCGCCTGGACGACGATCCGCGGCGAGCTGGAGGCCTATGGCGACGAGCTGGCCGACAAGTCCGAGATCCTGGCCCTGAACAAGGTCGACGCCCTGGACGACGAGACCCGCGCGGCCAAGGCCGCCGAGCTCGAGACCGTGGCCGGCGTCAAGCCGATGCTGGTCTCCGGCGTCTCGGGCGAAGGCGTCACCGAGCTGCTGCGCGCCGCCTTCACCCAGGTGCGCATCCGCCGGGGCGACGCGATCGAGGAGATCGAGGACGACGAGGATCACGTCGAGGAGACCCCCGGGGGCTGGCAGCCGTAAATGAGCGCGTCCGGGGGAGCGCTCAGCCGCGCCAAACGCATCGTCTTCAAGGTCGGCTCGGCCCTGCTGGTCGACGCCGCCAGCGGGGCGGCCGACCGCGCCTGGCTGGACGCCTTCTGCGCCGACCTGGCGCGGCTGCGCAAGCGCGGCCAGCAGGTGGTGGTGGTGTCGTCCGGCGCGGTGGCCCTGGGCCGTCGACGCCTGGGCCTGACGGGCCGCAAGTCCCTGACCCTGCCCGAGAAGCAGGCCGCCGCCGCCGCCGGCCAGTCGGTGCTGATGCGGGCCTGGGAGGAGGCGCTGGAGCCGCACGGGATCGGCGCCGCCCAGATCCTGCTGACCCGCGACGACACCGAGACCCGCCGCCGCTGGCTGAACGCCCGCGCCACGGCCGAGACCCTGATCGCCCTGAACGTCGTGCCGGTGGTCAACGAGAACGATACGGTGGTGACCGAGGAGATCCGCTATGGCGACAACGATCGCCTGGCGGCCCGCGTGGCCCAGATGGTCGGGGCCGACCTGCTGGTGCTGCTGTCCGACATCGACGGCCTCTACACCGCCGATCCGCGCCGCGACCCGACCGCCACCCACATCGCCCGGGTCAGCGAGATCACGCCGCAGATCGCCGGCATGGCCGAGGGGGCCAACGCCTCGGCCGGGGTCGGCACCGGCGGCATGGCCACCAAGATCGCCGCCGCCCGCATCGCCCGGGCCGCGGGCTGCGCCACCCTGATCACCCTGGGCTCGCGGCCCGCGCCGCTGCAGGCCATCGAGGACGGGGCCCTGGCCACGGTGATCGAAGCCGGCGCCTCGCCGGCCGCCGCGTACAAGGCCTGGATCGCCGGGTCGCTCGCCCCCCAGGGCTGGCTGACCGTCGACGCCGGTGCCGCCGCCGCCCTGGCCAGCGGCAAGAGCCTGCTCTGCGCCGGCGTCCGCGCCGTCGAGGGCCCGTTCGACAAGGGCGACGCCGTCCGCGTCCGCGACGAGACCGGCCGCGAGGTGGCCCGGGGCCTGGTCCGCTACGACAGCGCCGACGCCCACCGCATCGCCGGCCTGCGCTCGGACGCCATCGAGGCCGAGCTGGGCTTCACCGAAGGCCCGATGATCCACGCCGACGACCTGGCGGTAGGGGGCTAGATGCGGACCGCGCTGGCGCCCCTGCTGGCCGGCGCGGCGCTGCTCTGCGGCTGCGCCGGCCTGGCCCCGGCGGCCTGCCCGGCCGGCCAGAGCCCCGGCCGCACCGCCCAGCTGTTCTTCGGCCGCGACATCGGCGACAAGGTCGGCGTCTCGGACGCCGACTTCGCCCGCTTCGTCGACGAGGAGCTGACCCCGCGCTTCCCCGACGGCCTGACCGTGCTGGACGCCACTGGCCAGTGGCGCGGCGCCGATGGCGTCGTCGGCCGCGAGCCGTCGAAGGTGGTGATCCTGGCCCTGCCCGACCGCGCCGGCGGCGAGGACAGGCTGGACGCCGTGCGGGCGGCGTACAAGGCCCGCTTCTCCCAGGAGGCGGTGATGATCGTCACCCAGCCGGCCTGCCTGGGGTTCTAGGCCTCGCCCCCGCGCCCGCCGAGCGAAGCTTGACCTGGATCGCGCCATGAAGGAGCCTGCCACCGAAAGTTGATCGTGGGTGAGGGCGTGGCCATGACTCCATTTCTTCGTCTGGCCGGCGCGGTCGGCGCTCTGACCCTGGTCGCGGCGACCGCGGCCCCTTCGCCGGTGGCGTCCCTGCTGGACGACCCCGCCGCGGCCCGCGCCTTCGACTACGCCGCCCTGCGCGAGCGGTTGGGCGACGAGCAGATGGTGGCCCTGAGCAAGACCTTGGACGAAGCGTTCGCGGCGCGCCTGGCCGCCGCGCCCGACGCTTGCGAGACCGAGGCCGAGGCCTTCGTGCGCGGGGGCCTGGCCAGCGCCCTCCAGGCCCGTGACGCCGCCGCCTGGCGGGCCGACTGGAAGGCCGCCAACGACCAGCTTGATAAGATCTACGCCCGCGTCACCAAGGCCCTGAACGGCGAGGACGTCGGCCGGGCTTATGACGGCGTGCGCGCCGACGCCAAGGCGGCCGTCGCCGCCAGCGATCCCCGCCATCGCCAGCTCTTCGCCCGCGTCGCCCGGGACCAGGCCTGGCGTCATACCTTCCACGACGTCGAGGCCATGCCCCAGGGACCGCGGCGTCAGATGGTCATGCGCCCCCTGTCGGCCAAGACCTGCGGCGTCGACGCCGAAAACACCGCCTGGTTGAAGGCCGAGTGGCGCACCTCCGGCTGGTTCACCACCGCCCGCGACGGCGAAGTCGCCAACAAGCGCGCCTGGCTGATCCTGCAGCACGCCGACCGCGACCCCGCCTTCCAGCGCGCCGTCCTCCCCCTCCTGGCGGGTGAGACCGGTGTGGGGGCGCGGATCAACTACGCCTATCTCACCGACCGGGTGGCGGTGAACGCCAAGGCGCTGCAGACCTACGGCACCCAGGGCGACTGCGTCGCGCCCGGTCGCTGGGAGCCGCTCCCGGTCAAGGACCCTGACGGCCTGGACGCCCGGCGCGCGGCCGTGGTCCTGCCGCCCATAGCGGAATACCAGGCGCATGGCGCAACCGCCTGCGCCAACTTCAAGGCTCCGTGACCCCGCCCTATTTCCCATAGCCCGTCATCGACATCGGCCGGTCCTTCACCCCTGTCGCCCAGGCCTTGTTGGGCGTGGCGCTCATGGTGAAGACCAGTTCGCCGCCGGCTCGGATCTCGGCGTCGCGCAGGAAGCTCCTGGGCAGCGGCTTGCCATTCAGGGTCACGGCGCCGACATAGGGCGCGGCGTCCGACAGCCCCACGGCCCGCACCGTGAACCGCTTGCCGTTCGGCAGGTTCAGCACCGCCTGCTCCACGAACGGCCGGCCGATGACATATTCGTTCGAGCCCGGCGCCACCGGGTAGAAGCCCAGGCTCGTGAACACCAGCCAGGCCGACATCTGGCCCAGGTCGTCATTGCCCGACAGGCCGTCCGGCGTGGGCTTGTACTGCGACTTCACGATCTGGGTCAGCCGGGCCTGGGCGCGCCACGGGGCGCCGGCGTAGTCGTACAGATAGGCCACGTGGTGGCTGGGCTCGTTGCCGTGGATGTACTGGCCGATCAGGCCGGCGATGTCCTCGGCGTGCGAGTAGTCGAGCTTGGAATTGTCGAAGTCGAACATGGCGTCCAGCTTCCGGACGGTGGCCGCGTCGCCGCCCATCAGCCCCACCAGCCCGCCCAGGTCCTGCG
The DNA here is from genome assembly GCF_964253875.1 of Caulobacter sp. LjRoot300. Lineage (NCBI taxonomy): Bacteria > Pseudomonadati > Pseudomonadota > Alphaproteobacteria > Caulobacterales > Caulobacteraceae > Caulobacter > Caulobacter sp. LjRoot300. The sequence continues at coordinate 994,020 of NZ_CAXUSA020000002.1, read as the reverse complement.
GCGCGAACCAGGAATATTGCCAGGCGTTGCCCTCGGTGTAGTCGGAGCCATAGTTGATCGCCGTCGGGTCGAACGGCGCGCGGAAGGTCCCGTCGCTCTTGCGGGCCCGCAGGAAGCCGGTCTTGACGTCGAAGCTGTTGCGCCAGTTTCCGGCCCGCTTCTGGAACGTCGCGGCGATGTCATCGCGGCCCATGGCCTTGGCCATGCGGGCGATGGTCCAGTCGTCATAGGCGTATTCGACGGTCTTGGAAGCGGCCTCCGGCTCCTTGTCGATCGGCACGTAGCCCAGCGCCATGTAGTCGCCCAGCCCCCCATAGGGAGCGTAGGTGGCGCTCTTGACCATGGCGTCCAGAGCGGCCTTCTCGTCGAAGCCCCGGATCCCCTTCAGGTAGGCGTCGGCGATCACCGGCACGGCGTGGTAGCCGATCATCGTCCAGGTCTCCTGGCCATGGAACTGCCAGACCGGCAGGATCCCGTACGGGCTCTCCTGCTGCGAGGCGATCAGCGAATTGACCACGTCGCTGGTGCGCCGCTCCGGCTGGACCAGGGTCAGCAGCGGGTGCTCGGCGCGGAAGGTGTCCCACAGCGAGAAGGTCGAGTGGAAGGTGAAGCCCTTTCCATCCGAGGTCCGGGCCTCATGCACTTCGTTGTCGGGCCCGCGATAGCGGCCATCGACGTCGCTGAACACGCTGGGGGCCAGCAGGGCGTGGTAGAGGGCGGTGTAGACATTGGTCCGCGTCTGCGCCGGGGCGGCGATCTCGACCGCGCCCAGGGCCTTCTCCCAGTCCGCTCGGGTCCGGGCCCGCAGGCCGTCGAAGTCGAAGCCTTTCTCGTCGCTGGAAAGGTTCAGCACGGCGTTGGCCTCGCTGACCGACGAGATCGCCGCCTTGGCGACCAGCGGCCCGTCGATCGTCCCGAAGTCGAAGACCCCGACCAGGGCCCGGCCCTCCACCTGGGCGCGGTCGAAGGCGGTGCGGCCGGGCTGGGCGAAGCCCTTGTAGGGGACGGCCTCTTCCTTGTTGTACAGCGCCTTGCCGACCAGCGGCTTGCTGAAGCGGATCGCGAAATACAGCTGGCGGCCCGGGGCCCAGCCGCGGGTCTCGCGCATCCCCGTCACCGTGCCGTCCTCGGCGACGCGGATCCGCGACCAGCTGACCTTGCCCGGATAACTGTAAATCGAAGACCGCAGGTCCAGCAGCACCTGGGCCCGCGCGCCCTTCTGGAAGGTGTAGCGGTGCAGGCCGGTGCGCGGGCCGGCCGTCAGCTCGGCCCGCACCTGGCTGTCGGTCAGGGACACGGCGTAGTAGCCGGGCTGGGCGACCTCGCCATCGTGGGTGAAGCGCGAGCGGTAGCCCGAGCCCGGCTTGTCGGCCTCGCCGGGCTCCAGCTTCGCCTCGCCGCTGACCGGGGCCAGAAGGACGTCGCCCAGGTCCGAATGGCCCGAGCCGGAGAAGTGGGTGTGCGAGAAGCCCAGGATCGTCGGGTCGCTGTAGCGATAGCCGGCGGCGCGGGCGTAGCTCTGCTTGAACGGCAGGATGTCGGTGTCGGGGCTGAGCTGGACCATGCCGAACGGGGCGACCGCGCCGGGGAAGGTATGGCCGTCGCCGCCCGTGCCGATGAACGGGTCGACGGCGTCGTAGGGTGTGAGGGCGGCGGATTTGTCCTGGGCGAAGGCCGAAGAGGCGGCGAGGGCGGCGACCACGGCCAGCACCAGTCCAGGACGCATGGGATTCTCCTTCAGGGGCGCGGCGACCCTAGCGGCTGGAGAGGCGGGCCGTCATCCGATTTGGGCGGCGACCCGGCGTATCCAGCCCCTCCCCCCGTGGGGGAGGCGATCGCGCAGCGATCGGTGGGGGGAGTTTTAGGGTCGTCGATCCGGGTTGTGGCCATCGGCCGATTACTCCCCCCACCGTCGGCTGCGCCGACACCTCCCCCACAGGGGGAGGATCTTGGATGCACGGCTTCGCCGCCTCACGCGGAAAGCCGCTGAGCTGACGGAAAGGGACGCGGAGCGCCGGACATCGTCCGGAGTGTTTGAAGTAGTAACCGTTTTCGACGAAGCCCGATCGCTCCGCGCGGTCGTTATCCGGAAGCCCGCGGCGCTGAGCCCTGTTCGGACCTCGCCGCCTTGAAGCCTCCGACGGGCGGGCCAGGTCAACGAACCCCGGTCCCGGACCGCGAGCGCGTCACCGCCCGCCTGTTGCTCCGCCAGCCCTCGCGCCACGCCGTTTTAGTGTTCCATGCCCGGCCGGCCCTGGAGACGCGAGGTTTGATCCCAAGGGACCGCCGACGGAGCTTCCCGCTCGATCGCCCCCCGCCGCCGCATCGGTCGCTGGCCATGCGCCCTTTCCCTGCGACGAGGTGGGTACAGGATAAGGGCGGTCTGGAAGGGTGAGGACAGAAACGGGTCGAGAAAGTTCAGGGCGTTGAAATCGCCGGAGTTTGTTCGCTGAACGCCGAGCACGGCCGGGGACGTGCTCTCACGGCAAGGCTTTGCGGATCGATCCACGGCCTTGGGGTGAGTGCATGTCCCCAACCGCATCCACGGGGTCATGCGACTTCAGCGCCAAACTCAGCGGGTCCGTTGGGGACACGCACTCACCCCAACCGCTCTGCGAACCTGATCCGCGCCGTGCCGTGAGAGCGCGTCCCCGGCCGCGATCGCCAACCGCCCGCCAGCGGCGAGGCCGCGCCTTGAAACCTTGATGGCGAGCCTGCTCTGGCGTCTGGCCGTGTCAAGGACGGCGCGTCGCGCCGCCGCGACGCGGCCGGCCGGAGGCCGGTCCTTGACACGGCCAGACGCCAGAGCTCCGATCCACCAAGGCTTTAAGGCGCGGCCTCATCCGGGGCGGATGGGGTGCAACCGCTCGACAGCCACCGGGGGGACCGACCTAATGCCTACCAAGCACCGCCCATACCGTATCGCCGTCGTGGCCTGCCTTGGCCTGATCGTTACGGGCTGCGGCGCGAGAGATCCTGCGCGGGTGGTCTCAGTGCGCGACCTCGTGGAGGCGCGCTGGGCGACGCCTCCTGTGCTCCTCGGCACGGTCACGGTGAGGGCCATGGTCAGCGCCAAGAACATCGAAGGCGTCTATGTGCGCGACATCGGCTGCCTCGACTTCTGCAGCAACGTACTGGCCTTGAACTTTCCCGACGCCGACATCCACGACAACACGCACACGCCGTCGGAGAAGGAACTCGTCCTTGAGCGGGCGCTGACTCGGGCGGTGGAAAACAATGCCGACTTCGCCTGCATGGTCTTGAAGGTGAAGCCCCGAGCCCATCGCTCCCAAACCTCCAACCCTCTGGGCAGTCGATACAGGATTGGGGCGCTCGATTTCGTCGAGGTCGTCGACGCTAATTCCTGCCCCCGCAGCCCCGAGGACGGACCCTTGCGTCTCGATCAGAAGCCGCAATTTTCCTATAGCGACCGCGCTCCGCGTCGTCCTTGACACGGCCAGACGCCAGAGCTCCGATCCACCAAGGCTTTAAGGCGTGGTCCCATCCGGGGCGGGTGGGGCGAATAGTACGTGGCCCCCAATTGGTGAGTTGCCTGAAGGGCACTCAAGCTTGACCTGGGGTCGATGGTGCCTACGGTCCAAACATGCCGTTTAGTCCCGAGCAAATCGCTGAACTCGAGGTCGGCCGCCGGGAGATCGGCGCCAAGTTTCAACAACTATGCCAACAGCTAGTCACAACACCTTTTCGCACGGCCTTAGCCCGCGAACATGCGGATCACGGACTCGCACGCCGCCTTGGAACGCTTACACGATGCATCAATCGCGTTTCTGAGATTTTACCTCCGGCGCAGATAGTTGTTCCAGATCGACAGGACATCACCGATGCGACGATCCACATTCAAGCTTTCACGTTCAACACGTTCGGTTGTTGTGAAAATCTTGCATGGATTTGGGTCCATGAACGTGAAGTTACCGGCCCTGATAACCAACCTCTACCTGCAAGGTGGATCGGTCTGGGACCAGGCTACCGCCAAGTACGTGCGTCATTTTCAAGTGAATTTCGAACTCATCTCGAAACTTTCGACGCCTGGTTCACCCATCTAAAAGACTTCCGCGATGCACTAGCACATCGCATTCCCCTCTACATCCCACCGTTCAGCGTAGACCCTGGCCGGTCCCAAGACTTCCAAGTATTAGAGGCTCAAGCCAATGCCGCTTTGATGCGCGGTGAATTGGAGGCCTATCAGCGTCTCTGCTCAGAACGCGACAGCTTGCGGCATTTCACTCCGTTCATGGTGCATTCCCTCGTCGATCCCAATCCAGTGATTTTTCACTATCAACTGCAAGCCGACTTCAACACCATCGCCGACTTAACGGAACGCCTTCTGGCTGAACTCGCTTGAACCCCCAGCCCCGCTAACACCCCCGCCACCCTTTCCCCATTCCCCCGCCGCCGCAAAGCGCCTAGGTAAGCCTCACTCTGAGCATATCGGGGGAGCATATCCGGGATCGGAGGATGGCGATGGACGACGCGGGCATGAGCTTGCAGGCGGCGATGACGGCGATGGGACAGGCGGCGCGGCACGGGGCGTCGGCCCTGCGCGTGGCCACGCCAGCCCAGCGCACCGCCGCGCTCGAGGCCATGGCCGCCGCTATCCGCGCCGACGCCCCGGCCATCCTGGCCGCCAACGCCCGCGACCTGGACAAGGCCGGAGCGGGCGGCCTGACCGCGCCGATGGTCGAGCGGCTGATGCTCAACCCCGAGCGCCTGGAAGGCGTCGCCGCCGGGGTCGAGGCCGTGGCCGCCATCCCCGATCCGCTGGGCGTGGAGACCGCCCGCTGGACGCGGCCCAACGGCCTGGACATCGCCCGGGTGCGCACCCCGATCGGCGTGATCGCCATGATCTTCGAGAGCCGGCCCAACGTCACCGCCGACGCCGCCGCCCTGTGCGTGCGCTCGGGCAATGCCGTGATCCTGCGCGGCGGCTCCGAGTGCCTGCAGTCCAACCTCGCGATCCACGCGGCCATCGCCAAGGGGCTGAAGGCGGCGGGGATTTCGACCGACGCGGTGCAGATCGTCCGCACCCCCGACCGCGACGCGGTGGGGGCGATCCTGTCGGGCCTGGACCGGACGATCGACCTGATCATCCCCCGGGGCGGCAAGAGCCTGGTGGCGCGGGTCCAGCAGGAGGCCCGGGTGGCGGTGCTGGGCCATCTGGAGGGCCTGAACCACGTGTTCGTCCACGCCGCCGCCGATCCCCGCAAGGCCGTCGACATCGTGCTGAACGCCAAGATGCGCCGGGTGTCGGTGTGCGGTTCGGCCGAGACGCTTCTGGTCGACCGCGCGGCCGCCTCGCGCCTGCTGCCGCCGATCGCCGACGCCCTGATCAAGGCCGGCTGCGAGCTGCGCGGCGACGGTCCCTCGCGGGCCATCGAACCGACCATGAAGCCGGCCGTCGAGGCCGACTGGTCGACCGAATACCTGGCGCCGACGATCTCGGTGGCCGTGGTCGACGGGGTGGAGGGCGCGGCCGCCCACATCGCCGCCTACGGCTCGGGCCACACCGACGCCATCCTCACCGAGGATGTGGCGGCGGCCGAGCGGTTCGTCGCCCTGGTCGACAGCGCCATCGTGCTGGTCAACGCCTCGACCCAGTTCGCCGACGGCGGCGAGTTCGGCTTCGGGGCCGAGATCGGCATCGCCACCGACAAGCTACACGCCCGCGGCCCGGTCGGGGCCGAGCAACTGACGACATTCAAATATGTGGTTCGCGGGACCGGCCAGACTCGTCCCTGAAGCTGGCAGACCCGCCGCGCAACGCCTGGGCTTCCATCTGGAACCGGGCATGCGCGTGGGCCTGTTCGGCGGCAGCTTCAACCCGGCGCACGAGGGCCACGCCCACGTCGCCGAGACGGCCCTGCGACGCCTGGAGCTAGACAAGGTGATCTGGCTGGTCTCGCCGCAGAACCCGCTGAAATCCGCGCATGAGACGCGGCCGCTGGAAGAGCGCCTGGCCGGGGCCCGGCAGCAGGCGCGCGGGGCCGGCATGATCGTCTCGGACGCCGAGACGCGGCTGGGCTCGCAATACACCATCGACACCCTGCGGGTGCTGCGGGCGCGGTTCCCGGGCGTGAAGTTCGTCTGGATCATGGGCGCCGACAGCCTGGCCTCCTTCCACCGCTGGCGCGGCTGGACCCAGATCATGCGCGAGGTGCCGGTGGCGGTGATCTCGCGCCCCTGGGCGGCGCTGAAGGCCCGCACCTCGCCGGCCGCCCGCCGCTTCGCCTGGGCCCGCAAGCCGTCCAGCGCCGCGGCGATCCTGGCCGACGCTACCGCCCCGGCCTGGGTCTACCTGACCGGCCCGCTGAACTTCGCCTCGTCGACGGCGCTGCGCGGGCGGCAGACCAGGGGCTGAAACAACAGCGCGGTTGCGGGTTTTCCTTCGCGCGTCGCGGGTGTATGGTCGGAACACAAGCGGAACAGCTCATGCCCTACAAGGCCGTTGAAATAGCGAACGAGTTCCTGCGCCTGCCTGGGGCGGCCGAGCGCCTGACCCAGATGCAGTTGCAGAAGCTCACCTATATCGCCCATGGCTGGAACTGGGCGATCAATGACGCGCCGCTCATCATCGACGACATAGAGGCCTGGAGCTTTGGGCCTGTCGTCCGGGATCTCTACGAGCATACCAAGTTCTTTGGCAGCGAGCCGATTGGCCGGCTGATCAGCCCCGATGACAGCAAGATTTCCAGTTTCTTTGGCAAGACGGGAGAGGCCGCGCCCTATCGCGCCGATCTGACCCCTCGTGAGCGCGAAGTGATTGCTCAAGTCTGGTCGCGGTACGGCGACCTCAGCGCCGCTCGGCTCTCCGCATTGACCCACCAGCCGGACACGCCTTGGTTCAAGGCCTTTCAGCGAGGACGCAATACTCGGATCGAAGACGAGGTGATCCGCACCTATTATGACGCGCTGGCTCAACGTGCCGCCTAGATCCAAGGGGCCGAGGCTTGATCCGTCCATTATCGGCGGGGCTCCGACCTTTCCGGATCCCCAGGACTTCGATGCCGCCCAGAGCCAGGTCTATCTGGAAACGATCGCCGAACTGTCGGCCGAAAATGAACGCCTCCGCGCCGAAAACGAAGGCCTCAAGGGCCAGCAAACCTACGACGACGTCCGCACGAGGATGATGGAACCGTATGCCGGCAAGGTGTTCCGTTTCTTGATCGGCTATTGCGCGTTCGTTGGCGTGATCATTCTACTGAGCGGCTTCAAAATTGGTGGATTTGACATATCCGACACGGTGCTGGGGATCATTGCCGGCAGCACCGCCGCGTCCGCGATCGGTCTCGTCGGCTTCGTCGTCAGCGGACTTTTCGGAGCCGCGAAAGCAACGCGCACGGCATCTCGCTGATCCCTGAATCGCCCATCTCCACGTTCCCCCTCATCATTTGGAGTCATCCATGCTATGGGAGCTATTGCGCGAAGCCATCAAGGAGCATTTCCGCTGCGTAGCGACCCCGCGCCCCAGGCGCACGAGGGAACGGTTTCCCCCGATACCTCGACCAAGAACGAGTCCGAGCTGGACCTGAGTATCAAGGCCCTCGAGACCCTGATCCTGTCGCGTCTGGACGACGACAAGGCCCAGGACATCGTCCACATCGACCTGACGGACAAGAGCTCGGTCGCCGACAGCCTGATCGTGGCGTCGGGCCGGTCGCACCGTCACGTCGGCGCCCTGGCCGACCACATCATCCGGGCGCTCAAGGAGAGCGGCTTCGGCAAGGCGCGGGTCGAAGGCCTGCCGCACTGCGACTGGGTGCTGATCGACGCCGGCGACGTGGTGGTCCACCTGTTCCGCCCCGAAGTCCGCTCGTTCTACAACATCGAGAAGATCTGGGCCGTCGACGCGCCGCACCGGATGGCGTCGAACTAGGCTGTCTGCGGGTCCGCCCTCGTCCTTCGACAAGCTCAGGATGAGGGCTGCCTATCGTCCGCGTCATTCTTGAAACCTCATCCTGAGCGTGTCGCCCATTCTTGGCTCGGATCGGCTTAGCCGATCCGCGGGAGACGAGGTTTCAACGCAGGGCCCTGATGAAGATCACCCTCCTCACCGTCGGGAAGCTCGGCCGCATGGTCGAGGCGCAGCTGGCCGTGGACTATGCGTCCCGGGCCACCGCGTCCGGCCGCGCCCTGGCGCTTGGGCCGGTCGAGATCGTCGAGGTCGAGGCGCGCAAGCCCGGCAAGGCCGCCGAGGCCGAGGTGCTGCGCCCGCACCTGGAGGGCGCCTATGTCATCGCCTGCGACGAGCACGGCAAGGTGCGGCCTTCGCGCGCCTTCGCCGAGCACGTGGGCCGGCTGCGCGACGACGGCTGCCGCAAGGTCGTGTTCCTGATCGGCGGGGCCGACGGGCTGGACCCCGCGATCCTCGCCGCGGCCGACGAGACCCTGGCCTTCGGACCCCAGACCTGGCCGCACGCCCTGGCCCGGGCGATGCTGGCCGAACAGGTCTATCGCGCCGTCACCATACTGGCGGGCTCGCCGTATCACCGCGATTGAGGCATTGATCGGCATATGTCGCGCCGCGTCGTCCTGATCACCGCCAGCCTCCTGGCCGCCCTGCTGGGCGCGGGCGGCCTCGTCGCGGCCCAGGTCGGCCAGCGGGGGCCGCTCAGCCAGAAGGCCAAGGACCAGCAGGCCGCCGCCGACACCCGCCGCGAGATCGCCGACCTGCGCGGCGAGCTGGACGCCCTGGGCCGCCAGCGGGTCGACGCCGGCGACGACGTCTCGGCCAAGCGCGCCAGGCTGGAGGCCCTGCACCAGCGCGAGTCGGCCCTGGTCGGCGAGCTGGGCCGCGACCGGGGCCAGCTGGCCCGACTGCTGTCGGCCCTGCAGCTCTTCCGCCGCGATCCGCCGCCGGCCCTGCTGGTCAGCCCGAACGACGCCCGCGACGCGGTGCGGGCCGCGATCCTCATCCGCGCCATGACCCCGGAGCTGCAGGCGAGAGCGGACGGCTACGCCCGCCAGGCCCGCGCCGTCTCGGCCCTGCGCCGCCAGGCCGCCGCCGCCTCCGAGGAGCTGTTCACCGCCGAGAGCCTGGTCGCCGACCGCAAGGGCGATCTGGAGCGGATGATCGTCGAGAAGACGCAGTTGGAACGCGCTTACGCGCAAGAAGCGCTGACTGGAGACGACCAGGGCACACTGGGTGCCTTGACCGACGGCCTGACGCCGCGGCCGGCCACCGGGCCGCTGGTCCTGGTCTTGCCCGCCCCCGGGCCGCTGGCGCGTCGCTTTGGCCAGGTCATGCCGGTCGGCGGCCGCGCCGCCGGCCTGACGATCCGCACGGAAAAGGGTCACGCCGTGGCCAGTCCCGCCGCCGGCGTGGTCGAATATGCCGGACCGCTGAACGGCTGGGGCACGGTCTTGATCCTGCGCGCTCAGGGCGCCTACCATCTGGTGCTGGCCGGCCTGGACCAGGTTTCGGTGGCGCCCGGACAATCTGTCGCACCCGGCGCGACGGTTGGCCGGATGGCGGACCATGGCGCCTCGGAGCCAGAACTCTATTTCGAGGTTCGGGAAGACGGCGTTCCGGCCGATCCGGAGCGCTGGCTGAAACAGGGATCGCGATAGACGGCTTTTTCAGCGATGATGGCCGTCAAATGAACAAGGGTCCGCTCTAGTCAGGCGGAACGACGAGTTTTTAACGCGGCGCGACGGCGTCGTCAGGGAGCCATTTCGGCCACATGCGCAAGTACCTGCTCATCGGTGTTTCGGCCTTCGTCCTCGGCGCGGGGACCATGGCCTATGTCAGCCCTATCGCCCAGGCGACCAGCGCAAGCAAGGGCGAGACCTACAAGATGCTGGAGCTGTTCGGCGACGTCCTGCAGACGGTCGACAACCAGTACGTCTCCGAGGTCGACAACAAGAAGCTGATCGAGGCGGCCCTGGACGGCATGCTGACCAGCCTCGACCCGCATTCCGGCTACCTGTCGCCCGACAGCTTCGAGGACATGCAGGACACCACCCGCGGCGAGTACGGCGGGCTGGGCATCGAGGTCACCAGCGAGGACGGCGTGGTCAAGGTGATCTCGCCGATGGACGGTACGCCCGCCTCGCGGGCCGGCATCCAGGCCGGCGACTACATCACCGCCGTCAACGGCCAGTCGGTGCTGGGCCTGACCGTCAACGAGGCGGTCAAGCAGATGCGCGGCGCGGCCGGCGAGGTGGTCACCCTGACCATCGCCCGCGAGAAGACCGACCCGTTCGACGTCAAGCTGACGCGCGAGGTGATCAAGCCCAAGGCCGCCATCGCCCGCATGGAAGGCGACTACGGCTATGTCCGCCTGCCCGGCTTCAACGAGAAGGCCACCGACGCCCTGACCGCGTCGATCAACGAGCTGAAGACCAAGAATCCTCAGATGAAGGGGCTGATCTTCGACCTGCGCAACAATCCCGGCGGCCTGCTCGACCAGGCCGTGGGCGTCTCCAGCGTGTTCCTGGACGGCGGCGAGGTGGTCAGTCAGCGCGGCCGCGACCCGCGCGACATCCAGCGCTACAACGCCAAGCCGGGCGGCGACATCCTGAAGGGCCTGCCGGTGGTGGTGCTGATCAACCAGGGCTCCGCGTCAGCGGCCGAAATCGTCGCCGGCGCCCTGCAGGACCGCCATCGGGCCGAGCTGGTGGGCATCACCAGCTTCGGCAAGGGCTCGGTCCAGACCGTGATCCCGCTGCGCGGCGGGGCCGACGGCGCCCTGAAACTGACCACGGCCCGCTACTTCACCCCGTCGGGCCGCTCGATCCAGAAGACCGGCATCGCGCCCGACCTGGAAGTGGCCCAGACCAAGGACCAGGCCCAGGACATCGCCAACCGCGTGTGGTTCAGCGAGGCCAGCTTCAAGAACGCGCTGAACGCCGACGAAGGCAAGAGCCGCCAGGGCGTCCATACCCCCGCCGAGGCCCCGCCCACCGGCTTTGACGACAAGAAGGGCGACTTCCAACTGCAGCGCGCCATCGCCGTGCTGAAGGCCGGCTCGGTCGAGGCCGTGCCGAAGCTGCCCAAGCCCGCCGCCAAGATCGCCGAGGTCACAGCCAAGGCCGCCGCCGCGGCCGGCAAAGGCCCGCCGGTGGAGAAGAAGTAGACCGACGAGCCTTTCCCTCCCCCTTGCGGGGAGGGGGGACCAGCGAAGCTGGTGGGTGGGGTCCGCTGACTCATCAACCCCACCCGACCCCTACGGGGCCACCCTCCCCACAAGGGGGAGGGAAAGGGGGTTGGACGCCATTCCGCCGCACCCTTCATTAACCATATATTCGGCGCTTCCCGCCTAGGCTCGGACCCCATGGCCGTGACCTTCTCCCGCAAGCCCGCCTACAGCGCCGACGCGTCCGCGTCCGGTCGCGAGGACGGCGACCTGCGCGCCAGGATCCTGGCGGCGGCGGCCAATCCGTTCATCGGCGCCAGCGCCGCGGCCTTCCTGTTCCTGCTCAGCCTGGCCCTGCTGGTGCTGGTCACCGGCGACCCCAACAAGGGCTCGCCCCTGGTGCGCGTGGCGCTCGACCAGATCGGCACGACCAGGAACGTCCCGCCCGGCTGGCGCGAGGCCCTGGTCGGCGAGGGCGAGCAGGAAGCCCCGCTGCTGCCGGGGGCCCTGGACCTGTCCAACCTGCCGTTCGTCAGCCACGCCGCGGCCGACGACGCCGAGACCGGGACGATCGCCGCCCCGCCGACCGTCGCCTCGGCCGACGGCCCGCTGCCCGCCGCGCCGATCGCCGGCCTCTACGCCCCGGGCCCTGGGGGCGGCTCGCTGCCGGTGATCGCGCCGGACGGCCGGACGGCCGCCGAGGCCTATGCCCGTCCGTTCACAGCCGACGGCCGTCCCAAGGTGGCCCTGGTGATCGGCGGCCTGGGCCTCAACCCCCAGACCACCCGCGCGGCCATCGAGACCCTGCCGCCCGAGATCACCCTGTCGTTCGCCCCCTATGCGGAAGGGCTGCAGGGCTGGATCGACCTGGCCCGCAGCCACGGCCACGAGGTCCTGCTGGAAGCGCCGATGGAGCCGGTCGACTATCCGGCCAACGACCCGGGCCCCTACACCCTGATCACCGCCAACCGCCCCGAGGACACGGTGCGCAAGCTGGAATGGCTGATGTCGCGGGCCACCGGCTATTATGGCCTGACCAACTATCTGGGCTCGCGGTTCGTCACCAGCGACACGGCCATGACCACCTTCACCCTGGCCCTGAAGGCCCGGGGCTTGGCCTTCATCGACGACGGCCAGGCCAGCTTGCGCGGCGGCCCGATCCCCCGCGCCTCGGCCGACCGGATCATCGACGACGAATTGGCGGCCGGCTCGATCGACGGCCAGCTGAAGATGCTGGAGGCCGGCGCCGCCGGTCGCGGCCAGGCCCTGGGCTCGGGCTTCGCCTATCCGGTGACCATCAACCAGGTGCGGCTGTGGGCCGCCGGCCTGTCCGGGAGGGGCTTGCAACTGGCCCCCGCCTCGGCCATGGCCAAGCGATGAGTCCCAGCCAAACGCCCGATCCCTACCCCGACCACCGCCCCAATGTCGGCGTCGTGCTGTTCCACCCGGACGGCCGCGTCTGGCTGGGCAAGCGCCACAACCAGCCGCCGCCCCACAACTGGCAATTCCCGCAGGGCGGGGTCGACGACGGCGAGGACCTGCTGGCCGCGGCGCGCCGCGAACTGGCCGAGGAGACCGGCGTCATCTCGGTCGAATATCTGGGCCGCACCGAGAACTGGCTGATCTACGACTTCCCCGCCGACTTCGCCTCGTCGAAAAAGGCCCGTGGATTCAAGGGCCAGAAGCAGGTGTGGTTCGCCTTCCGCTTCCTGGGCGAGGAGTCCGAGATCGACCTGGAGGCCGACGCCCATGTCGAGTTCGACGCCTGGAAATGGGGCGCTCTCGACGAAACGCCCGAACTGATCGTACCCTTCAAGCGCGCGGTGTACGAACAGGTCGTCGCCGCGTTCGGTGGGTTCGCGCGCGGCGGCTGAAATCTCGCCGCGCTGGGGAGCATGGAATGGCGGACACGATCCTGCTGATCCACGGCTACGGTTGTGCTGGAGACGTCTGGGATCCCGTAGCCGCGCGGCTGCGGGCCGAGGGCTACCGCGTCGTGTCGCCGACCATCCGCTCGGCCGTGCGTACGGTCGACGGCCCCCGGGCGGGCCTGGCCGGCCTGACCCTGGCCGACTATGTCGCCGAGATGAGCGCCTTGACCCAGGCCCTGGCCAAGGAGGACGGCAGGAAGCCGATCGTCTTCGGCCATTCCATGGGCGGGCTGATCGCCCAGAAGATCGCCGAGGCCGGCCAGGCCGATCGCCTGGTGCTGTTCGCCCCCGCCTCGCCGGCCGACGCCCGCGGCAAGCCCAAGCTCTCGTCGGTCTTTACCTTCCTGAACATGGCCCTACAGTCCAAGCCCGAGACTAGGGCGGGCAAGATGTGGAAGACGGGCTTCAAGTTCGGCGTCATGAACGCCGTGCCGGCCGCGCGCCACGACACGCTGTACGCGACCATGGTCCACGACAGCGGACAGGTGCTGGCCGACCTCGCCTGGCCGCACAAGGATCCGAACCGGGCCGCCCATGTCGACGCCGCGAAGGTGACCGTCCCCGTGCTGGTCCTGGCCGGCGCCCTGGATCGCACCACGCCTCTCGAGGACGTACGGCGCGTCGGCCGAAAATATCCGGCCGCCGACCTCAAGATCTACCCCAACAACGCCCATTACCTGATAGACGAGCCAAACACGATGAGCATTCTCGACGACGTGATCGCCTGGCTGACGGGCAAACCGAAAGCCGCTCCGGGCCCGCCTCCGGCTTCCGCCCCGGTGCCTGCGCCCGAACCCGTGAAGGCCGCGGAGCCCTCGCCGACGCCCGCCCCGGCTCCGGTCGAACCCGCGCCGACCCCGGCCGCCAAGGCCCCCGCCGCGCCGACGGCGATCACCCCCGAGCCAAAGCCCCCCAAAACCACGGCGAAGGCCGCTCCGGCGGCCCCGAAGGCCCCGGCCAAGCCGAAGGCCGCCGCCAAGCCCGCTTCGGCCAAGGCGGCCGCTCCCAAGGCGGCGCCGGCCCCCAAGGCCGCCAAGGCCGCGCCGGCCCCGAAGCCGGCGGCTGCGAAAGCCCCGGCCAAGACCACAGCGCCCAAACCGGCCGTCGAGAAACCCGCGGCCGAGGTCGCTCCGACCGCCAAGGTGACGGCAAAGGCCGCTCCGAAAGCCGCCGCGACGCCCAAGGCGACAAAGACCGCGCCAGCCGCGGAGGCCAGCGCCCCGAAAGCCGCGTCCACCCCGAAGGCCGCCAAGGCGCCGCCCGCTGCGAAGCCTACGGCCAAGCCGAAGGCCGAGGCCAGGCCCGCCGCCGCCAAGGCTCCGGCCAAGACCGCCACGCCCAAGCCGGCGGCCGAAAAGCCGGCGGCCAAAACCGCGCCGGCCGCGAAGGCGACCGCCAAGGCCGCTCCCAAAGCCGTTCCCGCAACCAAGCCGGCGGCCAAGCCCGCCGCCGCCGCCGCCGCCAAGGCTCCGGCGCCTGCGCCTGCGAAAACGGCCAAAACTCCCGCAACAAAATCGGCCGCCAAATCTTCGCCATCACCGAAGAAGAGCGTGTAGGCTGAACGCTCGGCGCTCCGGCCGACGAACAGGCGAGGCGTGCATGGCGACTCCGGTGATTATGGTGCATGGCGCCTTCTGCGGCGGCTGGACGTTCGACGCGTTCCGCCGCCCATTCGAGGCCGCTGGCCACGTCGTCCAGACCCCAGACCTGCTGGGGCACGGCGACGGCGCCCTGGTCGCCGGCCGCTCGATGGTCGACTACGCCAAGCAGATCGCCGCCCTGTGCGAGGCCTGCGGCGAGCCGCCGATCCTGATCGGCCACTCGATGGGCGGGCTGGTGGCCCAGATGGCGGCCGCCCGCGCCAGCGTCTCGCGGCTGATCCTGCTGGCCCCATCCCCGCCCTGGGGCGTCACCGGTTCGTCCCTGGAGGAGGCGGCGTCGGCCGTCAGCCTCTACGCCCTGGGACCCTACTGGCTGCAGGCCGTGGCGCCCGACTATGGCGTCGTCGAAAGCTATACCCTGGACCGCCTGCCCCGTGCCGAGCGCAAGCGTCTCTACGCCAAGATGCACGCCGAGAGCGGCCGGGCGCTGTGGGAGACGCTGAACTGGTTCATGGACCCGTTCATGACCACTGGCGCCAGCCCCGTGGGCGTGCCGACCCTGGCGATCGCCGGCGGCAAGGACGTGATCCATCCGCCGGCCACCGTCCGTCAGACCGCCGCGCGGCTGGGCGGATCTTGCGAGGTCTTCCCGTCGATGAGCCACTGGCTGCCGGGCGAACCGGGCTGGGAAGAGGTCGCCGCCGCCTGCCTGGACTTCATCGCCGTCGAGGGCCGGGCGGCCGCCTGATTCCGGTTCCGAGCCCGGTTTTGCGCCAGGACCTGGCTGCCGCCGAATTGCGGCCCTTTCACGGCCCTTCCTTGACTTGCGCGCGGCGAAATGACCGGCGCTTGACAGTATTCGGGGCCGATTTGCTCAGAAATTCGGCGTCAGAACACTAATGTAATAGAGTCGCTAAACTTCAGGAACCTTGACGCGTGCGGCGTGTTTCCGCGCCGAAGAGGTTTTCATGCACGCCTATACCCATCCGCTACAACAACGCGAATCGGAGCGTCGTTCCTTCGCCGGAACCGACGTCCGCGCGGAGCCCACGGCGCCGCCGCTGGCCCCCTTGGCCATGCCGGACCAACCGCTGCATCGCCCCGCCGAGCCGCGCCGCTTCGCGCCGGTTCCGGGCCTGGGACGGCGGCGGGCGGCCCTGGCGGCCTTCTGCGCCCTGGCCACCGGCCTGGCGGTGTCGGCGGTGACGGCGGCCATGGCCGAGGACGGGCTGGACGCTCTGGAGGTCGCGCATGTCGGCCTGATCCTGGTGCTGTTCGGCTGGATGGCCTTCTCGTTCGCCGCCAGCCTTGGCGGGCTGTGGCTGTCGCGCCGGGCCGACACCTGGGAGCGGACCGTGGCCCAGGCGCCCCTGCGGCCCCTGACCACCCGCACCGCCCTGCTGGCCCCGATCTATCACGAAGACGTCGGACCGTTCTTCGCCCGGCTGGCGACGATGCGGGCGGGGCTGCACGCCCTGGGCCTGACGCCGATGTTCGACATCGTCGTGCTCAGCGACAGCCGCCGGCCCGAGGTGGTCGCCGACGAGCAGCGCGGCTTCGCCGCCTTCCGGCGCGGCGGCGTCGGCCCTCGGGCCTATTACCGCCATCGGCCGGAGAACCTCGATCGCAAGGCCGGCAACATCGCCGAATGGGTGCGCCGCCACGGCGGGGCCTATGACCACATGGTGGTGCTGGACGCCGACAGCCTGATGGACGCCCTGACCCTGTGGCGGCTGGCCGCGGCCATGGAGCGCGACCCGTCGCTGGGCCTGATCCAGACCGCCCCGACCATCGTCGGGCGCCGCACGGTGTTCGGCCGGCTGGAGCAGTTCGCCAACACCCTCTACGGCCCGCTGGCGGCCTGGGGCGTGGCCTGGTGGAGCGGCCATGACGGCAACTACTGGGGTCACAACGCCATCCTGCGGGTGAAGGCCTTCGCGCAGTCTGGCGGACTGCCGCACCTGAAAGGCAGAAAGCCGTTCGGCGGCCACATCATGAGCCATGACTTCGTCGAGGCCGCCTTCCTGCGCCGGGCCGGCTGGGGCGTCCGCCTCGCCCCGGCGCTGACCGGCAGCTTCGAGGAGAGCCCGCCGACCCTGATCGACCACCTGATCCGCGACCGGCGCTGGTGCCAGGGCAACCTGCAGCACCTGGGCGTGCTGGGCGCGCGCGGCCTGCATCCGGTCAGCCGACTGCACCTGGCGCGGGGCGTGCTGAGCTACGCCCTGGCGCCGCTGTGGATCGCCCTGGTGGTGACCGGCGCCCTGCTGTCCGCGCCCGACGGCCGGACCGGCGAGGCCGGCGGCTATCCGCTGGCGGGGGCCATCGTGCTGGCCGTCAGCCTGGCCTTCGTCCTGCTGCCCAAGCTGATGTCCTACGCCCTGATGCTGTCCGAGGGCCAGGCCAGCCGGTTCGGCGGCGCCTGGCGCGCCCTGGCCAGCGTCGGGCTGGAGACCCTGGCCTCGACCCTGACCGCGCCGGTGATCATGGCCGCCCACACCCGCGCCCTGCTGTCGGTGGCCCTGGGCCGCGACGCCGGCTGGTCGGCCCAGCAGCGCGACGAGGGCCGGCTGAGCGGCCGCGCGGCCCTGGCCTTTCACTGGCCCGAGATGCTGATCGGCGTCGCCCTGGCGGCCCTGGGCCCGCTGATGGGCGCGGGCCTGTCGCCTTGGCTGGCGGTGGCGGCGACCAGCCTGGTCGCCGCGCCGTTCATCGTCTGGTGGACGGCCAGCATCGCCCGCGGCGTGCGGCTGCGCGACGCCGGCCTGCTGCTGACCCCGGGCGAGCGCGCGGCGGCGCCGCCCGTTCAGTGCGAAGGCGTGAACAGCTTCAGCCCCAGGATGCCCGAGACGATCAGCGCCAGGCAGACCAGCCGCCCGGCCGTGGCTGGCTCCTTGAACAGCAGGATGCCGACGATGGCCGTGCCGACCGCGCCCACGCCCGTCCAGACCGCATAGGCCGTGCCCAGCGGCAGGGACTTCACCGCCCAGCCCAGCAGGCCCATCGAGGCGACCAGGCTGACCGCGGTCAGCAGGGTGGGGACCGGCCGCGTGAAGCCTTGCGTGAACTTCAGGCCCACGGCCCAGCCGATCTCGAACAGACCGGCGACGAAAAGGATGATCCAGGCCATGACGGGCTCCCAGACTTAAGGGCGGGGCCGTCCCCGGAAACGCGAAAGGCGCGGGGTCGTCCCCGCGCCTTCGACTAGATAGGACCACCGGACCGGGGGACAAGCTCCCGATCCGCCGACCGCTTAGCGGCTGGTGGTGCTGTACAGGATCCGGGCCTGCTCGAAGTTCTTGCCGATCGAGCTGTCGTCCAGCTTCTTCAGGCGCATGTAGACCAGGCCCGCGTGGCCGTCGGCCCAGGCGTCGTCCCACGAGACCGTCAGGCGCTTGACGTCGCTGACCGTCAGGTCGTTGCGGATCAGGCGCAGCTGCGGCTTGTTCTCCCAGGTGGCCCAGTCGTGCAGGGCGTTGGCCAGGGCCTGGGCCTGGGCGTCGCCCTGGGCGTACTGGATGGTGACGGTGCAGACGTTCTTGTTGCTGCCGGGATTGTCGACGGCGATCAGATACGGCTTGCCGATATCCATCACCCACTGCTCTTTCTTCTTCTTCATCCCCGCCGCCTTGGCCAGGGACGGCATGTCGCCGCCGACCACGGCCGGCTTGCAGACCTTGTCGAGCACGCCCAGCAGCTGCAGCGAGACCGGGTCGGTGGTGGGCGGACCGCGGGTCGGGGCGACATAGTCCGGCGCCTGGCCGGCGGCCGGAGCGGCCACGGTGGGCGTGGCCGTCATCGGGTCGGCCGGCGCGGCGGGGGTCTGGGCCGCCGGATCGGCGGGCGCCGGAGCAGCGGCCGGAGCCGGAGCGGTCGGAGCAGTCGGAGCGGTTTGCTCCTGGGCGACGGCGGTCGAAACCGCGCCGAGAGCAAAGAGGCTGGCGAGCGCAAGGCGCATGGTCGAGTTATCCCCGTTAGGCAAGAGGTCGGCATTAAAACCGACAGGCGTTCCCTCGCAACCCTTATGGTGGCCGATTAAGGCGGAGAATGGGTCACAGGTGTAATTTTCTCGCCGCGCGCCTGCGGCGTGACGCCTCAGGGGCGAAGGCGAGGCGCCGTCGCCGGCCTCAGGGCTTGGCGGTGCTCAGCACGAAGGTCGCCGCGTCGGGGAAGTTGGCGACGACCACGTACATCTTCAGGCCCGGATAGGCCGGCGAGAGGTACGTCCCCTTCTGGATCAGCTGGTTGTCCTCGGCGGTCTTCACGAAGCCCGAGCCGACGGCGATGCCGGCATGGATCATGATGTTGCGCATCAGGGTGGCGAAGGCGACCGGATCGGTCGGCGGCTGGGCCCCGTCGTAATAGCCGACCTGGCAGAAGCCGTCCTGCGGGGCCTGGGCCAGGTAGAACCGCGCCGTCGTCGGCGACACCCAGACCTTGGTCGCCGGGCCTTGCCACAGCGCCTTGATCGACGCCGGCGCCGGCTTCCAGCCCAGCTTGGCGGCGGCGACCCCGACCGCCGCGGCGTTGGTCCCGGCCGGCAGGCAGACGCTCTTGAAGACGTCGACCACCTCCTGGCGATAGGTGGGCGCGGCTTGGGCCGAGCTGGCGGCCAGAAGGGCCGTGATCAGAACCGTCGTCGCGATCCGCATCGCGCTCTCCCCGACGCCGGCATGGCGCGCGCCAGGCTACCCGATATCGAGGCTGTGCATAACGACGTTCTTCTATTTGGGCGCACGGAGGGTGACGATGACGATCTCGGGCGGCGCGCGAAAGCGGACGGGCAGGATCGAGACGCCGAGGCCGCCGGTGACGAACAGATGCCGTCCCCGATCGACATAGGCGCCGCAGCCCCAGCGCCGCGCAGCGCGGGACGCGTGGATCAGGCGGCCCAGCACCGGCAGGTTGACCTGGCCGCAGTGGGTGTGGCCCGCCACCGTCAGGGCGACACGGTCCGGCGCCTGAGCGAACGGGTCGGGCCAGTGGCTCATGACCACCACCGGCGCGGCCGTCGGAACGCCCGCCAGGGCGCGGGGGTAGGACGGTTCGGCGCGGAAGGAGTCGAGGTCGGCCAGGCCGGCGATCCAGAAGGCGCCTTCCGGCCGCGGCGCGAGCACCGCGCGGTTCTCCAGCACCACGGCGCCGCTGGCCGCCAAGGCCCGCTCGATCGCCGGACCGTCGTACCACCAGTCGTGATTGCCGAGCACGGCGTAGACGCCCAGCCGCGCCCGCAGTCCCTTGAACGCGGCGACCCCGCGCAGGATCTCCGACCGCGCGGGAACGGCCCGGGTCGCGGCCGGTTCATGGCCGCCGGCATAGTCGCCCAGCAGCAGCACGGCGTCGGGATGCCGAGCGTTCATCCGCGCCACCACCCGCGCCACCCGGGCCGGGTCGACATGAGGCGCGGCGACATGGGTGTCGCTGATCAGGCCCAGGCGCACCGGCGGACCGCGCCAGGCCGACGACTCGATCGTCACCTGGCGCACGACCAGCAGGCGCGGCTCGATCAGGAAGGCCCAGACCCCAAGGCCATAGGCGACCAGCGCCAGCCCCGCCAAGGTCCAGGCCAGACGCAAACGGCCCGAGCGCCGCACCAGCGCCCAGGCCGTCAGGATGATCAAAGGACCGGCGAAGGCGCCGATCCAGGCCAGCAGCAGGACACCGCCAGGCCCGGCCATCGAAGGGCTTAAGCCGCCTCGACCGCGTGTTCGGCCAGGATCGTGAAGCCGTCGGGGCCGACGTCGGCGAATCCGCCCTGGATGTCGAACAGGCGCACGGACGAACCGTCGCGGACCGTGACCCGGCCTTCGCGCAGGGTGGTCATGAACGGCGCGTGGTTCGGCAGGACGCCGAAGTCGCCTTCCGTGCCCGGAGCGTCGACCTGGTCGACCTCGGCCGAGAACAGTTCGCGCTCGGGCGCGACGAGGGAGAAGTGCAGCTTAGCCATCAGTCGTGTGTCTCCACGGCGCCCAGGGCCGCTTCGATGTCTTCGTCGGTCTGGATCTCGGTGCCGCAGAACGGGCAGAAGCGGATGGTGGCCAGCACGACGCCGGTTTCACCACCCTCTTCCCGATGACCCAGATTGAGCAGGATCAACCCGCTGTCGTGCTCGATCAGCGCGTCCTCGGGATCCGAAGACACAGCATCCTCGAGCTCTTCGCAGCAGAAGTTGATCAGCTCGTGCTCGTCGGTCATCAGGCTTCGCCGGCCAGCTTTTCAGCCTTGGCCACCGCTTCCTCGATCGGGCCGACCATGTAGAAGGCCGCTTCCGGCAGGTGGTCGTACTCGCCGTCCACGATGCCCTTGAACGAGCGGATGGTGTCCTTCAGCTGGACGAAGGCGCCGGGCGTGTTGGTGAACTGCTCGGCGACGTGGAACGGCTGGGACAGGAAGCGCTGGATCTTGCGGGCGCGGGCGACCGTCAGCTTGTCCTCTTCCGACAGCTCGTCCATGCCCAGGATGGCGATGATGTCCTTCAGGGCCTTGTACTGCTGCAGCACTTCCTGGACCGAGCGGGCCACGTTGTAGTGCTCTTCGCCGATGACCAGCGGGTCCATGATCCGCGAGGTCGAGTCCAGCGGATCGACGGCGGGGAAGATGGCCTGGGCGGCGATGTCGCGCGACAGAACGGTGGTGGCGTCCAAGTGGGCGAACGAGGCGGCGGGCGCCGGGTCGGTCAGGTCGTCGGCGGGCACGTAGATGGCCTGGACCGAGGTGATCGAACCCTTGTTGGTCGAGGTGATGCGCTCCTGCAGGTTGCCCATCTCGGTGGCCAGGGTGGGCTGGTAGCCCACGGCCGAAGGGATGCGGCCCAGCAGAGCCGACACTTCGGCGCCGGCTTGGGTGAAGCGGAAGATGTTGTCGACGAACAGCAGCACGTCCTTGCCTTCTTCATCGCGGAAGTATTCCGCGATCGACAGGCCGGTCAGGGCGACGCGGGCGCGGGCGCCCGGGGGTTCGTTCATCTGGCCGTAGACCAGGGCGCAGCGGCTGCCTTCGGTCGAGCCGTTGTTGGCCTTCGGGTCGACGTTGACGTTCGACTCGATCATCTCGTGATAGAGGTCGTTGCCTTCGCGGGTGCGTTCGCCCACGCCGGCCAGGACCGAGTAACCGCCGTAGGCCTTGGCGATGTTGTTGATCAGTTCCTGCATCGTCACGGTCTTGCCGACGCCGGCGCCGCCGAACAGGCCGATCTTGCCGCCCTTGGTGTAGGGGCACATCAGGTCGATGACCTTGATGCCGGTGACCAGCACTTCGGCGGTATTGGTCTGCTCGGCGAACGACGGGGCGTCGCGGTGGATGGTGCGGAAGATGTCCGACTTGATCGGGCCCTGCTCGTCGATCGGCTCGCCGATGACGTTCATGATCCGGCCCAGGGTGCCGGGACCGACCGGAACGCGGATCGACTCGCCGGTGTCGCGCACGGCCTGGCCGCGGACCAGGCCCTCGGTGGCGTCCATGGCGATGGCGCGGACGGTGTTCTGGCCCAGGTGCTGGGCGACTTCGAACACCAGGCGCTGGCCCGAGGCGGTGTTGACGGTTTCCAGGGCGTTCAGGATGGCCGGCAGCTCACCTTCGAACTCGACGTCGACGACGGCGCCGATCACCTGCACCAGCTTGCCGGTGGCGGCGCCGATGGTGGCGGGCTTCTCGCGGGTGGCGACGGCCTGGGGCGCGGCGGCCTTGGGGGCGGCCGGCTTCTTGGCGACAGGCGCCTTCGGGGTCGCGGCGGCGGCCGTCGCGGGAGCGGCGGCGGCCTTCGAGGCGGCGGGCTTCTTCACGGCCGCCGGCTTGGCGGCGGCGGCGGGAGCCTTAGCGGGAGTCTTGGCCATGGCGTTCAGGGTCTTTCGTGCGTGCTCGTGCGTGCGTTTTTTACGTTAGGCTTTTGATCAGACGGCTTCGGCGCCGGAGATGATCTCGATCAGCTCCTTGGTGATCTGGGCCTGGCGGGAACGGTTGTATTCGAGGGTGTAGCGCTTGATCATGTCGCCGGCGTTGCGCGTGGCGTTGTCCATCGCCGTCATCTGGCTGGCGTAGAAGCCGGCCATGTTGTCGAGCAGGGCCGACAGGATCTGGACCGTCAGGTTGCGCGGCAGCAGGGTCTCGAGGATGGCCTCTTCCGAGGGTTCATACTCGTAGACAGCGGCCGGGCCGGAAACGGCTTCGGCGCCCTCGACCACGGCCGGCACCAGCTGCAGGGCGGTCGGGATCTGCTGCACCACCGACTTGAAGCGGCTGTAGAACAGGGTGACCACGTCGACCTCGCCGGCCTCGTACAGGCGGGTGACGAGGTCGGCGATCGGCTGGGCCACCGACAGGGTGAACTGGCGGTAGGCCGACAGGTCGAAATTCTCGACGATGCGGTCGCCGTACTGGCGCCGCAGTTGGGCGGTCGCCTTCTTGCCGACGCAGACGATCTTCACGTCCTTGCCTTCGCGGACCAGGGTGTCGATCCGCTCGCGGGCGGCGCGGACGATCGACGAGGTGAAGCCGCCGGCCAGGCCGCGGTCGGCGGCGGCGACGACGATCAGGTGGCGATCGTCGCGGCCGGTGCCGGCCAGCAGCGCCGGAGCCCCGTCGCCGGACACGCCGCTCGCCAGGTTGGCGATGACGTTCGACAGCCGGCGCGCATAGGGGCGCGCGGCTTCGGCCGCATCCTGGCTGCGGCGGAGCTTGGCCGCCGCCACCATCTGCATCGCCTTCGTGATCTTCTGCGTCGCCTTGACGCTCGAGATCCGATTGCGCATTTCCTTCAAGCTGGCCATTCGGCGCTACTCTCTCCGAGCGTTCCGAGGGGGCTTAGGCGAAGGTCGCCGAGAAGCTGTCGAGCACACTCTTCAGCGTGTTCTCCAGGTCCTTGTCGAGGGCCTTCTTGGTGCGGATGCCGTCCAGCAGGTCCTTGTGCTGGCTGTGCAGGCGGGCCAGCAGTTCGCTTTCGAACCGGCGGACCGACGAGGTCGGGATCTTGTCCAGATAGCCGCGGGTGCCAGCGTAGATCACGCAGACCTGCTCCTCGACCGCTTGCGGCGCGTATTGCGGCTGCTTGAGCAGCTCGGTCAGGCGCTCGCCACGGGCCAGCAGCTTCTGGGTGGAGGCGTCCAGGTCCGAGCCGAACTTGGCGAAGGCGGCCATCTCGCGATACTGGGCCAGCTCGCCCTTGATCGCGCCGGCCACTTGTTTCATGGCCTTGATCTGGGCCGACGAGCCGACGCGCGACACCGAGATGCCGACGTTCACGGCCGGGCGGATGCCCTGGTAGAACAGGTCGGTTTCCAGGAAGATCTGGCCGTCGGTGATCGAGATCACGTTGGTCGGGATGTAGGCCGAGACGTCGTTGGCCTGGGTTTCGATGATCGGCAGGGCCGTCAGCGAGCCCGAGCCGTTGTCCTCGTTCAGCTTGGCGGCGCGTTCCAGCAGGCGCGAGTGCAGATAGAAGACGTCGCCCGGATAGGCTTCGCGGCCCGGCGGACGGCGCAGCAACAGCGACATCTGGCGGTAGGCGACGGCCTGCTTGGAAAGGTCGTCATAGATGATCAGGCCGTGCAGGCCGTTGTCGCGGAACCACTCGCCCATGGCGCAGCCCGAGAACGGGGCCAGGTATTGCAGCGGGGCCGGTTCGGAGGCCGAGGCCACGACGACGATGGTGTATTCCAGGGCGCCGTGCTCTTCGAGCGTCTTGACGATCTGGGCGACGGTCGAACGCTTCTGGCCGATGGCGACATAGACGCAGTAGAGCTTGGCGCTCTCGTCCTTGCCGGCGTTGGCGGCCTTCTGGTTCAGGATGGTGTCGATGGCGACGGCGGTCTTGCCGGTCTGACGGTCGCCGATGATCAGCTCGCGCTGGCCGCGGCCGACGGGGATCAGGGTGTCGATCGACTTCAGACCGGTCTGCACGGGCTCGTGCACCGACTTGCGCGGGATGATGCCCGGGGCCTTGACGTCGACGCGGCGGCGCTCGGTCGAGACGATCGGGCCCTTGCCGTCGATCGGCTCGCCCAGCGGGTTGACGACGCGGCCCAGCAGGCCGCGGCCGACCGGCACGTCGACGATCTCGCCGAGGCGGCGGACTTCGTCGCCTTCCTTGATGGCCTGGTCCTGGCCGAAGATCACGGCGCCGACATTGTCGCGCTCGAGGTTCAGGGCCATGCCCTTCACGCCGGCCTTGGGGAACTCGACCATCTCGCCGGCCTGGACGTTGTCCAGACCGTAGATGCGGGCGATGCCGTCACCGACGGACAGCACCCGGCCGACGTCCGAAACGGCGGCTTCTTCGCCGAAATTGGCGATCTGCGACTTGAGGATGGCCGAAATCTCGGCGGCGCGGATGTCCATGGCTGTCTTGGGCTCTCTGCGTTTTATCTTTAGGGCGCGCTTATAAAGGCTTAGGCGCGCTTCAGGGCGAATTTCAGGGAATCGAGCTTCGAACGGAGCGAAGCGTCGAACAGGCGGGAGCCGACGCGCACCTTGATGCCGCCCAGGATGGACGGATCGACGCGGGTCGAGATTTCGGGGGTCTTGCCGACGGCCGTGGCGACGGCGGCCGACACGCCCTTCAACTGGGCGGCGGTCAGAGCCTTGGCGGTGGTGACTTCGGCGGTGACGACGCCGCGGTGCTGGGCCGACAGCTCGATAAAGGCGCTGATGGCGCCCAGCAGGTCGCCGGCCCGACCGTTGCTGGCCACCAGGCCCAGGAACTTGGCCGTCAGCAGCTGGAACTTGGCTTTGGCGGCCACGGCGGTCAGGCCCTTGGCCTTGTCCTCGGCCGAGAAGGCCGGGCTGTCGATCAGGCGGCGCAGGTCGGCGCTCTCGGCCGCCATGGTCCGCAGCGACTTCAGGTCGGCTTCGACCTGGGTCAGCTGGTTGCTCTCGATCGTCAGTTCGAACAGGGACTGCGCATAGCGCTGACCCGCATCCGTCGCCTTGGTTTCGTCCGCCACTTGTTCCGCCCGGTGCGTTGCAATCGCCGCGGACAAGAAGATTAACCCTCGTCCCGGCTTAAAGGCTTGAGCGCGCTCTAGAAAAGCACATGGACGGCCGGCGCTGACGCGCTGCCCTGTCCGAAGCCGCGCGCCTGATAACACGCAGCCTTCGCAGTCGCAACCAAGGCCAATGCGTAAGGAGCGGCGCCGTTTCGTAAAACAGGTGTGGGCGCGCGCGATCCGCCGACGCGTGGCTCGGCCCGGCGAGCCGATCGAAGCCAAACGGCCAACCTCGGCCCTAGGCGACCCTGCGGAACACCGCCGAGGCGGCCGCGACCAGGGCGCCGTCGGCGGCGCGGAGCTCGGCCTGGGCGAAGACCAGGCTGCGGGTCGAACGCTCGACCCAGGCCTTGGCGGCCGGCGGCCCCAGCGCGTCCGCATGGGCCAGGGCCCCATAATCGATGGTGATCGAGGTCGGCAGGGTCGCCGGGCCGGCGATCTCGCACAGGGCGGTTTCCAGCAAGGAGGCGGTCGAAGCGGTCATCGGCGATGCCATAGCCCTAACCCGCCCGAAGAAAAAGGCGGCGAGACCGGCTCGCCGCCCTTCAGGCGAATGTTCGAGGAAACAGCCGGACGGGGCGGAGGGCCCCAGGACGTCCGGGTACTAATAGAGTGCGTCGTCTACTTCTCGGCGGTCTGCACGCCGGCCTTGGCCGTGGCGTTGCAGCGGGTCAGGTCGTCGGCGTCCAGCGACTTGGTCTCGCCGCCGAAGGCCGCCACGCGGCCGACTTCCTTGGCCAGGGCCTTGCATGAGACGGCGGTCAGGGCCCGCGACGGGGCGGCGGTCGAGACGCACTCGGCGCCTTCGCAGACGAAGACCGCGCCGCCGGCGACGACCTTGGTCTTGGCGGCCAGCGGGTTTTCCAGGGCGACGGCGATGCGGCCGTCGGCGAAGGCCGAACCGGCGAACAGGCAGGTGGTCAGGGCGGCGACAGCCGCCAGGGATTGGAGCTTCATCAGAGAGCCCTCCAGCGCATACAGGGGAGTTGGATCGAATGATCGGCGAAAAGCTGTACTGGGCGTCCAGAGCCGGGGATGTCGGCGCCGGTATCCCCATCGGCGCGTCGGATCAGAACTAAGCACTGCTTAGATATCAGTGTTCGGAAATAGCGCAAGCGGAATCTATTTCGCATGAGCATTTTTTATTGAAACGCTTGTTTCAAGCCGAGATTGTCAGGCGGCGCTCGACGTCCTGGCGTAGAGTTCCGCGATCGTCGCCACCGCGGCCTCCGCCTCCGCCCGGTCCGGCCGCTCGTCGTCGACGCCATACCCCCACTGATCGCTGTCGCCGACCTGCTGCACCACGATGCCGTCCGGCCGCGGCAGCACCGCGACGTGCTTGTAATAGACGCCGTAGCGGACCTCCGGCTGCGGGGCGAGCCAGGCGATCTGGCCGCGCACCGGGGTGATGGTCTCGTCCTTCCACAGGGCCCGGGCGCCATAGCCGGTGCAGTTGACCACCACGGGCTCCTTCAGCCGCGCCAGGTCGGCGGGGGTGTCGAAGGTCATGGCGACGATCTTGCCGCCCTCGGCCAGGAAGTCGCTGGTCAGCATGTGGGCGAGATCGGTGACGTTGAACTGCATCGAGGTCGCGTGCCGCACGCGCGGCACGGGGAACGGATGCGAGCCGGCCGGCAGCTCCTGGGCGGCGGGCACGATGTCGCGCAGCCGCTCGCCATATTCGGCGAAGTGGACCGCGCCGGCGGGGCGCGGCGCGGGCGGGCCGACGCCCGCGCGGTCGAACAGGGTGTAGCGGTCGCTCCACGACACCGGCTCGCCGGGCAGGCCCAGCAGGGTCTGGTAGGTGGCGTACGACGTGCGGGCCATCTCTTCCCACAGGGCCGGGAAGCCGGGCGCGACCTTGTCGGCCTCGGCGACGCGCGAGTCCGGCGACCAGGTGCCGGTGGCGCGGAACGAACGGGTCTGGGGCGTGCGCTCCTTGGCGTAGATCGTCACCTTGGCGCCGGCCCGCTGCAGCAGCAGGGCCGAGGTCAGGCCCAGGGCGCCGCAGCCGATCACCGCCACCTCCTTGGTCCCGCCCTCCAGCGCCTTGCCGGCGGCGATGGTGCTGGAGCCCCACGACAGCGACCAGCCGCTGCCGCCGTGGCCGTAGTTGTGGACCACGCGTTTGCCGTTGACGTCCTCGACGTCCAGCCTCGGTCCCGCGGCGCGGAACGGCCGCAGACAGACGGTGATCCTGGTGATGCGGTCGGCGCTCATCCGCAGCGGGGCCAGGGGCGGGACGACGAAGGCGGGCCGGGCGGGCGCGATCAGGCCGGGGGTGCGGCGAGCCGGGGCCCCGCCCTGGGTCACGCATCCGGCCAGGCTGGTCGCGCCCAGGCCGCCCAAGCCGGCCAGCACGGCCCGTCGGCTGCTTGTCGTGATCATCCGCGGCGCATCCCCTCGAAAGCTTTACGGGGGGACCCTAGCCCTGGCGCCGCGAGCGCGCCAAGGCTCCACGTCTCCGCGCCCGATCTGCGCGGAGACGTGCGGATAAAAAGAGCTCTAGGGGCCGAGGATCGAGTCGAAACGGCTCTTGGCGGCGGTCTGGACGGATCGCTCCTGGACCATGCCGTCCAGTCGGGCGTAGCGGCCGTCCTTGCCGGCCTTGCGACGGATGTCGTCGGCGTTGATCACCACGGTGCGGCTTTCGCGCTCCAGGACCTTACCCATGATCGCCGCGAAGACCGCGCCGGCCACGGCCGCGGCCATTGGCCCGACGATATCGAGCCAGCCCTCGCCGAACAGCGCCCGCAGATGCTCGATCAGCCGCTCGCGATTGGGCTGGTCGTCGATCAGGGCGATGAACAGCCGCTCGACGCCAAAGACGCCGGCGACCAGCACCAAGGCGATGAGCACGCCCAGCCAGGCCGGCCTGGCGTAGAGGCCCAGCACGGCTCCCAGTACGGCGCAGGCGGCCATCATGATCATGGCGACGATCCTGGCCCGTCCAGATGAGCTTGCGATTAAGACAAGGCCGTAAGGCCGCGCCGCGCCCGGCGACCAATCGTCGCAAGGCCGTGTTCGCCGAGCTTCCCGCGTCCGGCGGCCGGCCCGACGATTCCCGGGACGATAAGGACGCATGGCGGCGGAATGCGCGCCCAGGTCGTCATCGCGTTTGCATCGGCGCGAAGCTGGCCCTTAGTGTGCGTCCGACCGGAAACGACATACGGCGTTACGTCCGGATCCAATCAGGCCCGAAGGGACTTCCCATGCGGATGCTCAGAACCCTCACCCGTCTCGTTCCCGTCTTCGCCGCCGCGGTCCTGCTGGCCGGCTGCGGGATCAACACCATCCCCACCCAGGACGAGGCGACCAAGACCGCCTGGGCCGAGGTGCAGAACCAGTACCAGCGGCGCGCCGACCTGATCCCCAACCTGGTCAATACGGTCAAGGGCTACGCGGCGCAGGAGAAGAGCGTGCTGGTCGAGGTCACCCAGGCCCGGGCCAGCGCCACCCAGGTCAAGGTCGACGCCTCGACCATCACCGACCCGGCCCAGTTCCAGCAGTACGCCGCCGCCCAGGACAAGCTGTCGGGCGTGCTGGGCCGGCTGATGATGATCCAGGAAAGCTATCCGGAGCTGAAGTCGAACCAGAACTTCCTGGCCCTGCAGAGCCAGCTGGAGGGCACCGAAAACCGCATCGCCATCGCCCGGCGCGACTACAACCAGACGGCCCAGGTCTACAACACCACCCTGCGGACCTTTCCGAGCGTGATCTGGGCCAAGACCCTGTACGGCTCGCAGAAGCCGGCCCAACTGTTCCAGGCCACGGCCAGCGCCCAGTCGGCCCCCACGGTGGATTTCGGCGCCCCGCCGGCCCCGACGGCCAATACTCAGCCCGCTCCGGCGCAGTAGGTGAGGGTCGCGCTCTCTCTTCTCCTCCCCCGCAAGGCGGGGGAGGTGGCGCGGCGCCCTCGGCGCCGTGACGGAGGGGGCGTCAGCGGTGGGGAACGCCCCCTCCGTCAAGATGCGTATCCGCATCGCGCCACCTCCCCCGTTTCACGGATGAGGAGCTGGGTGCTCGCCTTCCTGGCGCTCTGGATCTTCGCCCTCCCCGCCCTGGCGGCCGGCCCCGCTTTCCCGCCCCTGACCGGACGCGTCGTCGACGGCGCCAACATTCTCTCGCCGGCGGCCGAGGCCGCCCTGACCAGCAAGCTGGAAAACCTGGAGAAGACCACCGGCCGCCAGCTGGTGGTGGCCACCGTGCCCGGCCTGCAGGGCTACGAGATCGAGGACTATGGCTACCAGCTGGGCCGGACCTGGGGGATCGGCCAGAAGGGGACCAACAGCGGCGCCCTGCTGATTGTCGCCCCGACCGAGCGCAAGGTGCGCATCGAGGCCGGCTACGGCCTGGAGCCGATCCTCACCGACGCCCTGTCCAGCGT
Source organism: Caulobacter sp. LjRoot300 (assembly GCF_964253875.1). Lineage (NCBI taxonomy): Bacteria > Pseudomonadati > Pseudomonadota > Alphaproteobacteria > Caulobacterales > Caulobacteraceae > Caulobacter > Caulobacter sp. LjRoot300. The sequence continues at coordinate 964,029 of NZ_CAXUSA020000002.1, read as the reverse complement.
GATCATCCAGACCGCCATCCTGCCGAGGTTCAAGGCCGGCGACCTGGAGGGCGGGGTCACGGCGGGGACCGACGCGGTCATCGCCCAGCTGGCCCTGCCGGACGAGGCCGCCAAGGCCAAGGCGGCCCAGGCCTTCCAAGTCTCCGACCAGGCCGAGCGCGGCTCGGGCGCCCCGCCGATCCTGGCCCTGCTGGTGCTGTTCATCGTCATCGTGGTGCTGAGCCAGATGTTCGGCCGTCGCGGAGGACGGGGCGGCGGCCTGGGCGCGGCCCTGCCCTGGATCATCCTGAACGGCCTGCTCAGCGGCGGTCGCGGCGGCGGCGGCGGATGGAGCGACGGCGGCGGAGGCGGCGGCTTTTCCGGCGGCGGCGGCTCGTTCGGCGGCGGCGGCTCCTCGGGCAGCTGGTAGAGGGAAGCGGGTGATGAAGACATTGTCCCAGGCCGACCAGGATCGCATCGCCCAGGCGGTGGCCCAGGCCGAGAAGACCACCGCCGGCGAGATCTATTGCGTGCTGGCCCCGGAGGTCGGCGACGATCGGGCGGTCCCGCTGATCTGGGCGGCCGGCGCGGCCCTGCTGCTGCCGGCCCTGGCCCTGCTGGCCGGCTTCCGGCCCGAGATGCTGAGCCGGCTGTTCGGCGACTGGAGCATCGGCCACGCCGCGGCCCAGGACGTGGCCATCCTCTCGGCCCTGCTGACCTATGTCGGCCTGCAGGCGGCGATCTTCGCGGTCGTCGCGGCCCTGGTCTCGATCCCCGCCGTGCGCCGGGCCCTGATCCCCGCCGCCGTCAAGAAGGCCCGGGTCCGCCAGGCGGCGCTGGACTATTTCCTGGCCAAGGACCTGCACCTGACCCGCGAGCGCACCGGGGTGCTGATCTTCGCCGCCCTGGCCGAGCACCGGGTCGAGGTGATCGCCGACGACGGCGTCCACGCCGCCGCCCCCAGTGGCGTCTGGGACGAGGTGGTGGCCGACCTGGTCGCCGGCCTCAAGCGCGGGGCCGTGGCCGACGGCTTCGTGGCCGCCATCGCCCGGACCGGCGCCATCCTCGCCGCCCACGCCCCGCCCCGCCCCGACGACCGAAACGAACTGCCGGACGGGCTGACGGTGCTGCCAAAATAGAGAACCTTCTCCGATAGGGAGGGAGGGTGCGTTTAGCGCCCCCGCGCGTTCTGGGCGTGACGCTTCAGGAGGCTCTCATGACCGACCAGGACGACTTCACCGCCTTCCTCGACCAGCGCCGGCGCGTCGCCCAGGCCTATGTCAACGGCGAGGCCGGACCGCTGGGCGAGATCGCCGCCCAAGCCAATCCGGCCACCTTCTTTCCGCCCAATGGCGGGCGCGAGGAGGGGGCGGGCCACGTGACCGCCGTCAACGCCCGCGGGGCCCGCGGCTTCGCGGCCGGCGGCGAGACCCAGCTGGAGATCCTGCACGGCCAGGCCAGCGGCGAGCTGGCCTACTGGACCGGCCTGCAGCACGCCACGGTGCGGTTCGCCGGCCAGGACCAGCCGGTCGAGATGCACCTGCGGATCACCGAGATCTTCCGCCGCGAGGACGGCGCCTGGAAGCTGATCCATCGCCACGCCGACCCGCTGGCCGAAGCCAGGCCGCCGGGCCAATAGATAGAAAGAGGCGACCGGTCTCCCGGCCGCCTCTCCCATCGAAGCCTAGAACGACTTGCGGATCGTCAGGCCCGCCGTGCGCGGCTGGCCGATCGAATAGCCCAGCCGGGCCCGGCCGCCGCGCTCGCGGTCGAACGACAGCAGGGCGTTCTCGTCGGCCACGTTGTTGACGTAGGCGATGATGTCCAGGCCGTCGTCCATCTGCACGCCGGCGCTCAGGTTGATGATGTCGTAGCTGGGCAGCTGCAGGTTCAGCACCGTGGCGTCATTGCCCGAGGCCCCGCCGAACGGCAGGCCCGAGACGAACGAGCGCGGGTTGTTCTCCTGGTCGCTGGCCTGGGTGTAGCGGTTGCCCACGTGCTGGAACGAGGCGGTGACGTAGCCGTCCATGGTCGCGGTCAGGGTCCGCGTATAGGTGGCGCTGATCGAGATCTGGAACTTGGGCACCGACGGCAGGCGGTTGCCCTCGCGGATGCCGCCGATCACCGCCCCCGTCCCGTCGCGCACCGTGGAGTCGAACTCGGCCTCCAGCAGGCTGCCCGAGACCTTGAGGTCGAAGCCCGGCGCCAGGCGGGCCGACAGCTCGCCCTCGACGCCCTTGGTGTGGGCCTTGGGCACGTTGAACACCACCCGAGACGAACACGAGCCCGCGTCCAGCGTGGTCTGCAGGTTTTTGATGTCGGTATAGAACGCCGCGCCGTTGAAGGTGACGCCGCCCAGCCGGGCCTTCACCCCGCCCTCGTAGTTCCACAGCGTCTCGTCGTCATAGGACTGGAAGCCGCCGAAGATCGCCGCGTCCTGCGGGGTGCACAGCGGCAGGTTCAGCGGGTCGTTGACCCCGCCCAGCCGGAAGCCCTTGGAGGCCTGGGCGTTGAACGTCAGGCCAGGGTTGGCCTTGTAGCTGAGCAGCACGCGGGGAGTGAAGCCGTCGGACGAGGTCTTGTCGACCTGGTCGTCGCCGTTGGCGAACAGGCCGCCGGAGGTGAAGCGGCGGTTCTCGCTGAAGTCGTAGTAGCGGCCGCCGGCGGTGATCGTCAGCTTCTGGATCTCGTAGCTGGCCTCGCCGAACACCGCCTTCTGCTTGATCTTGTAGGGCAGCGCGGCGTTGTAGGGCGAGTCGGCCGGGAAGCCGTTGGCCACGGCGGCCGAGGTCCCCGCCCCCAGGGTGGCGTCGGTGTAGGCGTCGTAGCCCGGGGTCGGCAGGCGCTGGTCGTAGACCCGGTCGACCTTGGAGTAGAACGCCCCGATCAGCCACTGGAACGGGCTGTCGTTGTCGGAGCTGAGGCGCGCCTCCTGGGTGAACTGCTCCAGGTCGGTGGTGTCCACCAGCTTGGACGGCAGGGTGACCGCCGCCGCCGGGAAGCCCAGGTCCACCGACACGCTGCCGGTCAAGGCGCTGGCGTCGCGATTCACGGCGATCTTGCGGTCGATATAGCTGGTTACCGAGGTCAGCTCGACGCCGTCGAAGCCGAACGAGGCGGTCAGGTCGGCCAGGAAAGTCTTGTCGTCGAAGCTCTCGTCCAGCAGCAGGTACTGCTCGCGCTCGCCCAGGGTGATGGCCGGACGGGTGGCGGTGAACGGGTTGGCGAACAGGTTGAACGCCTCCTGGCGGTTGAAGCCGCCGGCGTGGATCTTCTGGTAGACGACGCGCGGGGTGATGCTGATGTCTTCGGTCGGCCGGAACAGCAGTGAAGCCCGGCCGCCGCGGCGATAGCCGTCGTTGACGTTGTTCTTGCGCGCGCCGCCCTCGCCCAGGGCGTCGACGAAGCCGCCGTATTCGGTGTCGTAGCCCACCACCCGCAGGGCGGCCTTGTCCGACAGCGGCAGGTTGACGGCGCCCTTCACATAGCCGCCGACATCGCCGCCCTTGAGCGTATTGAAGTTGGCCTCGACCGTGCCCTCGTAGGCGCCCAGCTTGGGCTGGTTGGTGATGTAGCGGATGGTGCCGCCGACCGAGCCAGAGCCGAATAGGGTGCCCTGCGGCCCGCGCAGGGTCTCGACCCGGTTCAGGTCGAACAGGTCGATGTCCGGGGTGAACAGCGACAGCGAGATCACCGACTCGTCGAGATAGACCCCGACCTGTTCCTTGACGCCGGGCTGGTCGCGGACCACCTGGCCGGCCGAGACGCCGCGCACCGATACCTGGCTCTGGCCCGGCCCGAGGTTCTGGATCGTCAGGCCGGCGACGTTGCGCGACAGGTCCTCCAGGGTCACCGCCCCGGACTTCTGGATGTCGGCTTCGGTCTGGGCGTTGATCGAGAACGGCACGTCCAGGATCGTGGCGTCGCGCTTGGTGGCGGTGACGATCAGCTCCTCGACGGTGTCGACCTGCTGGGCGAAGGCCGCCACCGGCAGGGCGATCGACGCCGCCAGGGCGGTCGCGGCCAGCAGCGCGTGCCGGCGTTGGGTAACAGGGCGCATGAATTCCTCCCGCTCAAGTTTTCCAGCGGCCTTGGATTATAATTATCGGCCACAACCTGAGCGTTCTTGAGGGAATCATTGAAAGTCAACGCCAAACCAGATCGGGGCGTCGACACGGTGATCTTTCCCTGGGCGAGTGGACTACGGGCAACAAAAACCCGTGTTTTCTTTCATCTGGCGCGTTCGTAATGGTCAAGCTCTAGAGCTGTTCCTGACGACTGTTAGCGCTAACAGGGGTTCGCCTGCTTTACGTTCGCGTGACCTTTCGCCGACGGAAATCCCGGTCTAGGGTGGCCGCCAATTCAAACTAACGTTTAAAGGGGAGTGCGCCCAATGCGCGAAGCGGTCATCGTCTCTTACGCCCGGACCGGCCTGGCCAAGTCCAACCGCGGCGGGTTCAACAACACCCACGGCGCGGCCATGGCCGGCCACGCCATCCAGCACGCGGTGTCCCGCGCCAAGCTGGACGGCCCGGAAGTCGAGGACGTGGTCCTCGGCTGCGGCGGCCCCGAAGGCGCCACCGGCATGAACGTCGCCCGCAACGCCGCCATCTGGGCCGGCCTGCCGGTCACCACCTCGGGCCAGACCGTCAACCGCTTCTGCTCCTCGGGCCTGCAGGCCATCGCCACCGCCGCCAACTACGTCCGCAACGACGGCGCGCCGGTCGCCATCGGCGGCGGGGTGGAGTCGATCTCGCTGGTGCAGGGGGGCGGGCACATGAACCGCTTCCACATCACCGAGGAAAAGCTGATGCGCGAGAAGCCGGCCCTGTGGATGGCGATGATCGACACCGCCGACATCGTCGCCAAGCGCTACAACATCGCCCGCGAATACCAGGACGAATATTCGCTGCGCAGCCAGCAGCGGATCGCCGCCGCCCAGGCCGCCGGGCTGTTCGACAACGAGATCGTGCCGATGGCCACCCAGATGAAGGTGGTCAACAAGGAGACCAAGGAGGAGAGCCTGGTCGACTACGTGGTCACCAGGGACGAGTGCAATCGCCCGGAGACCACCCTGGAAGGCCTGGCCAAGCTGGAGCCGGTCAAGGGCCCCGGCAACTTCGTCACCGCCGGTAACGCCAGCCAGCTGTCGGACGGCGCGGCCGCCGTGGTGGTGATGGAGGCCAAGGAAGCGCAGCGTCGCGGCCTGGAGCCCCTGGGCCTGTTCAAGGGCTTCGCCATCGCCGGCTGCGAGCCCGACGAGATGGGCATCGGCCCGGTCTTCGCCGTGCCGCGCCTGCTGGAACGCCACGGGCTGAAGGTCGACGACATCGACCTGTGGGAGCTGAACGAGGCCTTCGCCAGCCAGTGCCTCTACAGCCGCGACCGCCTGGGCATCGACCCGGAGAAGTACAACGTCAACGGCGGCTCGATCGCCATCGGCCACCCGTTCGGCATGACCGGCGCCCGCTGCGCCGGCCACCTGCTGCTGGAAGGCAAGCGCCGCAAGGCCAAGCTGGGCGTGGTGACCATGTGCATCGGCGGCGGCATGGGCGCGGCGGGACTGTTCGAGATTTTCTAGATCGTGCGACATCCGGGGACAGGCGCATGCGCCTGTCCCCGACCGATCTTGAAACGCCGACGAACCGCAACCATCTTTGTTGCCGATCGCGCGCCGCCGGCGCGGATCGTTCAACCAGGATCCGCCGCCATGGCCTCCGCCACCAAGGCCCTCTTCGCCGCCGTCGCCGCCGTCGCCGCCGTCTCGATCGGCCTGCTGCTGCCCGTCCCGGGCGGCCGCCAGAGCCCGGACGCGCGCGGCCATTACGAGCTGATGGACGTGGGGAACTAGACTCCAGCGCGCTGTAAGACGGTGAAGTAATCGCCAGACGTCAGAGCCCCCAACGGTTGTCATCCCGGAAGCCTCGCAGAGGCTGTCCGGGACCCAGGGGACTGGGCTGATGCGGTGCGGTTCACCTGGGTCCCGGACAAGCGCTGCGCGCTTTCCGGGATGACAACTGCAAGGGCGACTGGCCCCTACGGCCTCGGCTGGGCCCGCAGATCCTCCGGCCTCGCCGCGCAACCCTTCAGGACCTGGCCGTTGATCGTCGCCTCGGCGCGGTAGCCGTACCGCCGGTCCGACATGCCGTCGGAACACGGTTCGGGCCGCAGCTTGAACACCAGCCCGCCCACGCCCCAGACGCCGACGTCGCCCTCGACACGCACGCCGGTGTTGGCGGCCGTGACGTCCGGCTGGCCGGCCCGCGACAGGGTCAAGCCGTCGGCCTGGATTCGTCCGCCCCAGAACGGCTCGGTCCCGACCAGCTGGAAGTCGCCGGAGAAGTCCGGTCCCGGCGGGGCCGAGGCCGGCGCGTCGGCCGGCGCGCTCGACGCCCCTTCCGAGGCCCCCATCGGCGCCTCCCCACACGCGGCGAGGCTGAAGATCAGGCAAAGGGCGGCGGCGGAACGAAGCATGGCGGCGCTATCCTCGGATGGGCGGCTCACGCTAGACTCCCCGCCCATGAATCGGAACGCCTCCCCGTCCTTCTACGAATTCTTCGCCGGCGGCGGGATGGCGCGCCTGGGCCTGGGCGAGGCCTGGACCTGCGCCTTCGCCAATGACTTCGACCCGGTCAAGGCCGCGACCTACCGCGCCAACTTCGCCGACGCGGGCGCCACGAACGGTGAAGGACACTTCCACCAGGGCGACGTCTGGAAGATCGCGCCGGCCGACCTCCCCGGACGCGCCGACCTGGCCTGGGCCTCCAGCCCCTGCCAGGACTTCAGCCTGGCCGGGGCCCGAGCCGGCCTTCAGGGCGGGCGGTCCTCGGCCTTCTTCGGCTTCTGGAAGCTGATGGAGGCCCTGGCCGCCGAAGGCCGCGCGCCCGATACGGTGGTGGTCGAGAACGTCGTGGGGCTGCTGACCTCGCACGGCGGCGCTGACTTCACCGCCCTGTGCCGCGCCCTGGCCGGCCAGGGTTATCGCTTCGGCGCCCTGGAGATCGACGCCGCCCGCTTCGTACCGCAGTCGCGGCCCCGGGTGTTCGTGGTCGCCACCCGCCTGCCGGTCGAGGGCCTGTCCGGTCCCAGCCCGTTCCACACCCGCGCCGTGCGCGAGGCCCAGGCCCGCCTGCCCGCCGACCTGCAAGACCTGTGGACCTGGTGGGGCCTGCCCCCCCCGCCGGCCCGCAACACCGACCTGGCCGCCTTGCTCGAACCCGACGACCAGGTGAGCTGGCGGACCGACGAGGCCACCCAGGCCCTGCTCGACCTGATGGCCCCCGCCCACCGCACCGCGGTCAACGCCCGCCTGGCCTCGGGCGAGCGGGCGGTCGGGGCGGTGTTCCGGCGGATGCGCGGCGGCGAGCAGCGGGCCGAGGTGCGGTTCGACGGCTTGGCCGGCTGTCTGCGCACGCCGCGCGGCGGCTCCTCGCGCCAGACCCTGCTGGTCATCGACCAGGGCCGGGTTCGCTCGCGCCTGCTCGGCCCGCGCGAGGGCGCCCGGCTGATGGGCCTGCCGGACGCCTACCGCCTGCCCCGCAGCGCCACCGCCGGCCTGCACGTGATCGGCGACGGCGTGGCCGCCCCAGTGGTGCGCTGGCTGGCCGAAGGCCTGCTGGCTCCGCTCGCCCTCAGGAAAACTGCGCCGCTCGCCGCCGAATGAGCCGCTGACACGTCAAAACCCACGGCCTAAGGTGCCTCAGGCCCTCGGCTGCAAACGCCACACCAAGCGAGACTTCCCATGGACGACGCCTCCTCGATCTACGACGCCGCGCGGTACAAGCGCGCCGGGCGCGGCAAGATCTACGACTCCATCCTCGACACGGTCGGCGACACGCCGCTGGTCCGCCTGCCCAACCTGACCGCCGAGCTGAAGCCCAAGGGCACGGTCGTGGCCAAGCTGGAGTTCTTCAACCCGCTGGCCTCGGTCAAGGACCGCATCGGCGTGGCCATGGTCGAATATCTGGAGGCCAAGGGCCTGCTGAAGCCGGGCGGCGTGATCGTCGAGCCGACCAGCGGCAACACCGGCATCGCCCTGGCCTTCGTGGCCGCCGCCAAGGGCTACAAGCTGACCCTGGTCATGCCCGAAAGCATGTCGATCGAGCGCCGCAAGATGCTGCTGCTGCTGGGCGCCAAGCTGGAGCTGACCCCGGCCGAGAAGGGTATGCGCGGCGCCGTGGCCCGGGCCCAGGAGATCATCGAGGCCACCCCCGGCGCGGTGATGCCCCAGCAGTTCGAGAACACCGCCAACCCGCTGATCCACCGCGTCTCGACGGCCGAGGAGATCTGGAACGACACCGCCGGCGCCGTGGACGCCGTGGTCTCGGGCGTCGGCACCGGCGGCACCATCTCGGGCGTCGGCCAGGTGCTGAAGGCCCGCAAGCCGTCGGTGAAGATGGTCGCCGTCGAGCCGGAGGCCTCGGCCGTCCTGTCGGGCGGCGCGCCCGGCCCGCACAAGATCCAGGGCATCGGCGCTGGCTTCGTGCCGGGCATCCTCGACCGTGGGGTGATCGACGAGATCATCCAGGTTTCGAACGACGACAGCTTCGCCATGGCCCGCAAGGCGGCCTCGACCGAAGGCCTGCCGGTGGGCATCAGTTCGGGCGCGGCCCTGACCGCCGCCTTCGACCTGGCCATGCGCGACGAGTACGCCGGCAAGCTGATCGTGGCGATCATCCCCAGCTTCGCCGAGCGCTACCTGTCGACGGCCCTGTTCGAGGGACTTTGATCCACCGCAGCGGCGGGGGCGTTTAGGACGCCATGAGCGACGTCTTCGACCCCGCCAAGCGCTCGGCCGTGATGGCCCGGGTCAAGAGCAAGGACACCAGGCCCGAGCTGCTGCTGCGCCGCGTGCTGACCGGCCTGGGCGCGCGCTATCGCCTGCACCGCAAGGACCTGCCCGGCTCGCCCGACGTGGCGATGCCGGGCCGGTGGCTGGCGATCTTCGTCCACGGCTGCTTCTGGCACGGCCACGACTGCCCCAGGGGCGCGCGCGTGCCCAAGGCCAACCGCGACTACTGGCTGGCCAAGGTGGCGCGCAACGTCGCCCGCGACGCTCGCAACCGCACCGACCTGGCCGCCGCCGGCTGGCGGGTGGAGACGGTGTGGGAGTGCGAGATGAAGGACCAGGAAGCGTTGAAGGAGCGGCTGGGCGGATTGCTTCATGAGACCGCGCCTCGGCGAACCCCCTCAGTCGCTTCGCGACAGCTCCCCCAAAGGGGGAGCATCTAGCGCGAACCAGATCCTCCCCCTCTGGGGGAGGTGGCCCGGAGGGCCGGAGGGGGTTTAGGCCGCCGCCCTCGACGCCCCGACAGACAGCACCTCGCCCAAGGCCGCGTGCAGCTGGCTGGGGTCGATCGGTTTGGCGACGTGGGCGTCCATGCCGGCCAAGCGGCAGGCGTCCCAGTCCTTGGCGGTGGCCGAGGCGGTGACGGCGATCACCGGGATGTGGCGGTTGGGCCCGTCGGTCGCGCGCAGCTGGCGCGTGGCGTCGCGGCCGTCCATGCCGGGCATGTAGACGTCCATCAGCATGACGTCGAACACCTCGGACGACAGCAGCTCCAGGGCCCGCTCGCCGGACTCGGCCAGGGTCGGCTGGATGCCGAACGACTGCAGCACCAGCTCCAGGGCCCGGCGGTTGACCATGTGGTCGTCGACCACCAGCACCCGCGCGCCGTCGATCATGGCGCCGCCGGCCCTGGCGTCCGGCGCCTGGGCGGCCTCGAGCCGGACCTCGAGCCGGAAGCGTGAGCCCTTGCCGGGCTTGCTGGTCGCCGTCAGGTCGCCGCCCATCAGCCGGGCCAGCTCGCGGCTGATCACCAGGCCCAGGCCCGAGCCGCCATGCTCGCGCGCCACGTTGGACGCCAGCTGGTCGAACGGGGTGAACAGCCGCGCCACCTGTTCGTCGGTCAGGCCCCGGCCGGTGTCGGCGACGACGGCCTCGAACACCAGGTGGCCGCCGGCCTCGCGCGCGGCCAGCCGCACGGTGACCGCGCCCCGGCCCGTGAACTTGATGGCGTTGGACAGCAGGTTGTTGAGCACCTGGCGCAGCCGCAGCGAGTCGCCGGCCACCCAGCGCGGCAGGCGGGCCGCGCCCTCGACCCGCAGGCGCAGGCCCTTCTTGTGGGCGTCGGGCCGCCACAGGCGCAGGGTGTCGGCCATGGCCTGGCGTAGGTCGAACGGGGCCTGCTCGACCGCCATCCGCCCGGCGTCCAGGCGCGACAGGTCCAGCAGGTCGTTGAGCAGGGTGCGCATCATCGCGCCGGCGTCGCCGATCAGTTGGGCGTGGGTCCGGGAGGCGGCGTCGAGCGCGTCGCCGTGCAGGCGGGCGGCCCCAGCCAGGATCGCGCTGATCGGCGTGCGCAGCTCGTGGCTGATCATGGCCACGAAGGCCGACTTGGCGGCGACGGCCTCCTCGGCCTCGTGGCGGCGGCGCTCGGCCTCCTCCTTGGCGGCGGCCTCGGCGCGCAGGGCCCGCTCCAGGGTGCGGGCGGCCACGAACACCGAGACGATCAGCAGCAGCACCCCGAACCACAGGGCGTTGGCCAGCGGCGCCTGCGGATTGGCCGCCCGGGCCACGAACGGCGCGGCCAGCAGATAGACCACGTGCGGCGTCGCGGCCGAAATCGTCGCCGACCTCAGGCTGGCGTTGACGACGATGACGTTCAGCAGGGCCCCGGCCAGCAGCAGCCCGCCCAGGGTCGGGGCGAAGCGCACGCTCGAGGCGAACAGCGGCAGCGACAGGAAGCCGAAGATGATCGAGGTGATCGCCGGCATGGCCGCCACGGCGAACCGCAGGACGCGGCCGGGATGGGGCTGGCGCAGCAGCCGGCGGATCAGGACCAGCTCGACCAGCTGGGCCGCCGCATAGGTCCCCACCCACAGCCAGGCCCAGCCGGCGTTCATGAAGACGTGCAGAATGAACGCGATCGTCACCGTGGCGACGACGCGCAGATAGAGGTTGCCGCGCCGCGCGCGCGCCGCGCTCATCTCTCCCGACCAATGCCGTTCGTCGCTCACACAGCCCCCCGTGCCCCGCGGCCCCCGCCACGCGTTGCAGAGCCCATAGCATGAAACATCGTCGCTAAGAGGGAGTGAAAAACCGGGGTTCGCTGACGCCTTTTCGGTCCGAAAAGCCGCAATTCGCGCTGATTTCGCGTCGCATCCGGGGATTTTTGCGCCCTGGCCAAGGCCAGGCTGGGATTTCTGGTCGCCCTTGCCTGGGCGTGTCAGGACGCGCGGTCGGGCGGGCGTCCCAGGGCGCGCTCCAGCGACAACAGGTCGCAACCGGCGACGTCGATCAGTTTCAGCCGCGCCCCGGCCCCCGCGGCGAGCGTCACCGACGACTTGGGAACGCCCAGCGTCTTGGCCAGGAAGGCGATCAGCGCCGTATTGGCCGCGCCCTCGACCGGCGGAGCGGCGACCCGCACCTTCAGATAGGGCCGCCCCTCGCCGTCGACCGCCCAGCCGTCGATCGCCTCGCGTCCGCCGCGCGGGGTGAGACGGACAGCCAGGCGGGTCGTCGAGGACATTTGAGCGCTAGTAGTAGCCGCCGCCGACCAGGCCGATCAGGGTCCGATGCAGGGCCGGCAACAGGATGGCCCGCACGCCGGTGATGATCAGCAGCACGATGATCGGGCTGATGTCGACACCGCCCAGCGGCGGGATGATCCGCTGGAACGGCCGCAGGATCGGCCCGGTCACCCGGTCGAGGAACGTGCTGATCTGGTAGATCGCCCGGTTGCGCAGGTTGATGATGTCGAAGGCCACCAACCAGCTCAGCACGGCCGAGATGATGATCGCCCACCACAGCAGGCTCAGCAGCGCGCCGGCGATGAAGAAGACGAAGTTGAGGATGGCGACCATGAGCTTCCCGTCCAGTGACATCGCTTCTTGCCGCGCCGCGACAGCCCTGGCAAGCGACCGCCGTCACGAGAGCCAACCGAGCGCTTGACGAGGCCGCCGCCCCAACGTATCTCCGCGCTTCCTTGGGGCCGTAGCTCAGATGGTAGAGCGCCTCGTTCGCAATGAGGAGGTCAGGGGTTCGATTCCCCTCGGCTCCACCAAGGACCCTTCCGACATCCGCTGACCGCCGCCTTGCCCGCTTTTTCGCGCGGCGCGGCTGATCGCGTCCGCGACCGCGGGCGGGTCTGGACAAGGCGAGGACGGCGCCCGACGGTCCGGTCCGTGAATCGGGAGGGCGCGTCTTGCGGATCGGAAAGCTGTTGCTGCTGTCGGCCGCCTGCGCGGCGCTGTCGGCGCCCGCCCTGGCCGCCGCGCCCGCCGGTGACCTGGCCCGGCAGCGCGCCGTCGCCGCCCGGGTGCAGATCGTCCGCGACGACTGGGGGATCGCCCACGTGCACGGCAAGAGCGACGCCGACGCGGTGTTCGGCATGGTCTACGCCCAGGCCGAGGACGACTTCAATCGCGTCGAGGCCAACTACCTGACCGCCCTGGGGCGCACGGCCGAGGCCGAGGGCGAGAAGGCGATCTGGCAGGACCTGCGGATGAGGCTGTTCGTCGATCCCGCCGACCTGCAAGCCCGCTACGCCAGGAGCCCAGCCTGGCTGAAGGCGCTGATGGACGCCTGGGCCGACGGGCTGAACTTCTACCTGGCGACCCATCCGGACGTGAAGCCGAAGGTCATCACGCACTTCGAGCCGTGGATGGCGCTGAGCTTCACCGAGGGCAGCATCGGCGGCGACGTCGAGCGGATCTCGCTGGGCGAGTTGGAGGCCTTCTACGGCCAGCCGCGGCTGCAGGCCTCGGCCCAGGTCAAGGCTCGCGAGCTGGCCCAGGCCGTGGAATTCCGCGAGCCCACCGGTTCGAACGGCTTCGCCATCGCCCCGTCCAACACGAAGGACGGCCACGCCCTGCTGCTGATCAACCCGCACACCTCGTTCTTCTTCCGCTCCGAACTGCAGATGACCAGCGACGCCGGGCTGAACGCCTATGGCGCGGCGACCTGGGGCCAGTTCTTCGTCTACCAGGGCTTCAACGCCCATGCCGGCTGGATGCACACCTCCAGCACCGTCGACGTGGTGGACGAGTTCGCCGAGACGATCGAGCGCGAGGACGGCAGGCTGGTCTACCGGTACGGCGCCGAGGAACGGCCGGTGACGACCTCGACCGTCGAGGTCGCCTACAGGATCGCCGATGGCGCGCTGGGACATCGAACCTTCACCGTCTATCGCACCCACCACGGTCCAATCGTCCGGGCGGCGGACGGCAAATGGATCGCCTTCGCCATGATGTACAAGCCGGTCGAGGCCCTGGAGCAGTCGTTCCTGCGCACCAAGGCGAACGATTACAAGAGCTTCCTGAAGGTCGCCGAGCTGAAGGCCAATTCGTCGAACAACACCCTGTTCGCCGACGACAAGGGCGAGGTCGCCTATCTGCACCCGCAGTTCATCCCCCGCCGCGACGACCGCTTCGACTACACCAGGCCGGTCGACGGTTCGGACCCGGCCACCGACTGGAAGGGCCTGCACGCCCTGTCCGAGGCGCCGCACCTGAAGAACCCACCCAACGGCTGGCTGATGAACACCAACAACTGGCCCTATTCGGCGGCCGGCCCCTACAGCCCCAAGCCCGCCGACTTCCCGCGCTACATGGACAGCGTCGGCGAGACGCCGCGCGGGGTTCACGCCACGCGGGTGCTGAGCGCGCGGAAGGACTTCACCCTGCCGACCCTGATCCAGGCGGCCTACGATCCCTACCTGACCGCCTTCGCCGACCTGGTCCCGACCCTGTCCAAGGCCTACGACCAGACGCCCGACGGCGATCCGGTCAAGGCGCGGCTGGGACCGCAGGTGGCGGCCTTGAAGGCCTGGGACCTGAAATGGTCGCAGGCCTCGACCGAGACCTCGCTGGCGGTGTTCTGGGGCGAGGCCCTGTGGGCGAAGTCGGCGGCCCAGGCCAAGGCGGAGGGCGTGTCGGTCTACGCCTACATGGCCGAGCGCACGACGCCGGCCCAGAAGCTGGCGGCCCTGGCCGAGGCCTCGGACCGCCTGACGGCCGACTTCGGCGACTGGCGCACGCCGTGGGGCCGGATCAACCGCTTCCAGCGCAACGACGGCGCCATCGTCCAGACCTTCGACGACGCCAAGCCCTCGACCCCCGTGCCCTTCACCTCGGGCCAATGGGGCTCGCTGGCCTCGTTCGGGGCCAGGCGCTATCCGGGGACGAAGAACTACTACGGGACCAGCGGCAACAGCTTCGTGGCCGTGGTCGAGTTCGGGCCCAGGGTGAAGGCCCTGGCCGTGTCGGCCGGCGGCGAAAGCGGCGATCCGGCCTCCAGGCACTTCGCCGACCAGGTCCAGCGCTATGCGAAGGGCGACCTGCGGACGGTCTATTTCTATCCGGACCAGCTGGCCGGCCATGTCGAGCGGACCTACCGGCCGGGCGAGATCAAGTGACGGACCAGGCTTGAGGCCGGCGTTTCGTCGACACTGTCGGTGAAATCGAAGATGGAAATCTCGGTCGGTATTGTGGGCCGGGTGTTTTCGATCGAAAAGTCGCGAACAGAAAAACAAGCCGATCGATGGCGTGGCCGAAAGATACCGCAGGGGGATGAAATCGTGAAACATTTGGGGATGAGGACCGCCGCCGCCGGCCTCTTGAGCCTGTTCCTGGCTCATGCCAGTTACGCCTTGCCGGCAACCCGCCCCGTGAAGGTGACCGGGGGTGCGATCGTGGGATCGCAAGACGGCGGCCTCAATGAATATTTCGGAATCCCGTTCGCGGCGCCGCCCCTGGGTGAACTCCGCTGGCGCGCGCCGCAACCCGTCGTCGCGTGGGAAGGGCAAAGGGCGACGCGGGAATTCTCAGCCGCATGCGCTCAGACGGCGACCTGGATTTCAATCCCCAAAAGCGAAGACTGTCTGTATTTGAACCTATGGGCGCCGGCCAAGGCCGAAAAACTGCCGGTCGTCGTGTGGATCCACGGGGGCGCCATGGACAGCGGCGCCGCCGCCGTGCCCGTGCAGAACGGCGCCAACCTGGCGAGGCGCGGGGCCATCGTGGTCACCCTCAGCTATCGCCTGGGCATATTCGGTTTCTATGCGTCTCCCGAACTGAGCGCCGAGTCGCCGGACCACGTGTCCGGAAACCAGGGCATTCTCGACCAGATCGCGGCCTTGCATTGGGTCAAGACGAACATCGCGGCCTTCGGCGGGGACCCCGATCGCGTGACGATCATGGGCAACTCCTCGGGGGGCGAGTCGGTCGCGCTGCTGGTCGCGTCTCCCCTGGCCAAGGGCCTGTTTCAGCGCGCCATCGCCGAGAGCGGAAACGATGCGATGCCGATCAACCCCGAGGACGACCACCGCTTCGACCAGAAGTCGGTCGCCGAAGCAAAAGGCCTGGCCTTCGCCAAGGCCGTCGGCGCGGAACGTCTGGCGGATCTGCGCAAGCTGAGCGTCGAGGACCTGCAGAAGCAGGCATGGCTGCCACGCGTCTATGTCGACGGGCGCCTGCTGCGCTCGGATCTGACCACCACCTATCGCGATCGCGGTCAGAACGACGTGCCCCTGCTGGTGGGATGGACCGCCGAGGAAGGCAAGGACCTGATCGGGTTCTACCTGGACCCCCGTGCGTCCACCTCCGCCGGACGCCGCGACCAGATGGCCAAGCTCCTGGGCCATCCGCCGTCCGATCGCCTGCTGGCCGCCTATCCCGGCGCGACCGATTCCGAGGCCGCCGCCTCCATCAACCAACTGACCAACGACTGGTGGGGCTGGCGCATGGAGCACTGGGCCGCCCTGCAGGCGAAATTCGGCCGCTCCAAATCGTATGTCTACTACTTCGCACACCGTCCGGCGGAACCGCCGACGCCCTGTTCCTGGGGCTGTGGCGCCGGCCACGGCGTCGACGTCCAGTACATGTTCGACAATCTCGCCGTGGACCCGCGGTCCTGGACCGCGGAAGATCGGCGATTGGCGGATCGGCTGGCCGACACCGTGGTTCAGTTCGCGCGAACAGGAAGCCCGACGGGCGATGGGCTGCCGGCCTGGCCGGCGTTCGATGGGTCGAGGGCGTCCATACTGCCGATCGGGAACGACGCCGAACTCCAGGCGCATCCGCTGCCGGATTTCTCGGTTTTTTCGCAACGGGCGGAGACGACGCCCCCAACCCGATCGGCCCCCGCGGCCCCTCGAAAGTAGGCCGTGGCCGAGAA
This sequence comes from Caulobacter sp. LjRoot300, assembly GCF_964253875.1. Classification (NCBI taxonomy): domain Bacteria; kingdom Pseudomonadati; phylum Pseudomonadota; class Alphaproteobacteria; order Caulobacterales; family Caulobacteraceae; genus Caulobacter; species Caulobacter sp. LjRoot300. The sequence continues at coordinate 947,873 of NZ_CAXUSA020000002.1, read as the reverse complement.
CGGCGTTTGCTGACGCCCGACTTGGGTCGAAAGCGGATCCAGCAAAAAAGCCCCGCCGTCGCCGGCGGGGCTTTGTCGTGCCGCAAGGCCGTGAACCCTAGCCTTCGCGCTTGTCGCGCTTGGCCAGGACGCGCAGGCGCAGGGCGTTGAGCTTGATGAAGCCGCCGGCGTCGCGGTGGTCGTAGGCGACCTTGCCCTCCTCGAAGGTGACCAGGTCCTGGTCATAGAGGCTGTAGCGGCTGGTGCGGCCGATGACGGCGACGTTGCCCTTGTAGAGCTTGACCCGCACCTGGCCGGTGACCTTCTGCTGGCTGTAGTCGATGGCCGCCTGCAGCATCTCGCGCTCGGGGGCGAACCAGAAGCCGTTGTAGACCAGCGATGCGTATTTCGGCATCAGCTCGTCCTTCAGGTGCATGGCGCCGCGGTCCAGGGTGATCGACTCGATGCCGCGGTGGGCGGCCAGCAGGATCGTGCCGCCCGGGGTCTCGTAGACGCCGCGCGACTTCATGCCGACGAAGCGGTTCTCGACCAGGTCCAGCCGGCCGATGCCGTTGTCGCGACCCAGTTCGTTCAGCTTGGTCAGCAGGGTGGCCGGGCTCATCGCCACGCCGTCGATGGCGACGGGGTCGCCCTTCTCGAAGTCGATGGTGATGACCGTCGGCTTGTCGGGGGCGTCCTCCGGCGCGATCGTGCGCATGTGGACGAACTCGGGGGCCTCGACCGCCGGGTCTTCCAGGACCTTACCCTCGGACGAGCTGTGCAGCAGGTTGGCGTCGACGCTGAACGGGGCCTCGCCGCGCTTGTCCTTGGCGATCTGGATCTGGTGCTTTTCGGCGAACTCCAGCAGGGCCTCGCGGGACTTGAAGTCCCATTCACGCCACGGGGCTATCACATGGATGTCGGGCTCCAGGCCATAATAGCCCAGCTCGAAGCGGACCTGGTCGTTGCCCTTGCCGGTCGCGCCGTGGCTGACGGCGTCGGCGCCGGTCTTGCGGGCGATCTCGATCTGCTTCTTGGCGATCAGCGGGCGGGCGATCGAGGTGCCCAGCAGGTACTGGCCCTCATAGACCGTGTTGGCCCGGAACATCGGGAACACGAAGTCGCGGACGAACTCCTCGCGCACGTCCTCGATGAAGATGTTCTCCGGCTTGACCCCGGCGGCCAGGGCCTTGGCGCGCGCCGGCTCGATCTCTTCGCCCTGCCCCAGGTCGGCGGTGAAGGTGACGACCTCCGCCCCGTACTCGGTCTGCAGCCACTTGAGGATGATCGAGGTGTCGAGACCGCCCGAATAGGCGAGCACGACCTTCTTCACGGGCTTGCCAGCCATGAGGGGGTCCTTCCGGGAAACACAAAGTCGCAGCGTGTTTCTCCGCCGGAGAAACACAAGGTCGCGGGGCGTTTAGCGCGGTTTCGCGACGATTGAAACGGCGTCGCGCGACAAGGGCGGCGTCAGAGCTTGATCTGGCCTTCGGCGGCCAGCTGGTTGAGGGCGCGGCGCACCTGGGTCAGGTGAACCACCGCGAAGATCGCCGCCACGATGGCGCGCACACACAGCAGGATGATCCCGACGTCCAGGCTTGTCGGCCGGCGGCTCTCGACCAGCAGCCACAGGCTGAGCAGGAAGGCGAAGGTCGGCAGCGAAGCCAGGGCCACGGCGCGCGGCGCCCGCAACACGGTCTGGCCCGAAGGCGCCCACAGCACCGGCACCAGCACGTCCTTGACCTTGCCCCAGGCCATGCGCGAGGCGCCGCCCATGATCGACAGGGCCAGCAGCCACAGCACGTCGCCGATGACGCCGAGGATGTTCATCCTACACCGTCACCTGCGCGCCCAGCTCGACCACGCGGCCGGGCGGGATCTTGAAGAAGTCGGTCGGGTTGGTGGCGTTCTTCATCAGGAAGATGAAGATCCGGTCCTGCCACAGCGGCATGCCGCTGTTGGCCGACGGCACGATCGAGCGGCGGCCCAGGAAGAAGCTGGTGGCCATGATGTCGAACTTCAGGCCCTGCTGCTTGCGCAGGATGGCCAGGGCCTTGGGCACGTTCGGGCTTTCCATGAAGCCGTAGAAGATCTCGACCTTCTTGAAGTCGGCGTTGATCGCCTGGGTGCGGACGCGATCCTCGTCGGCGACCCGCGGCGTCTCGGCCGTGCGGACGGTCAGGATGACGTTGCGCTCGTGCAGGACCTTGTTGTGCTTGAGGTTATGCATCAGGGCGACGGGGGTCATGTCCGGGTCGGAGGTGAGAAAGATCGCCGTGCCCGGGGCGCGGTGCGGGGCGCGGGCCCGCAGGATCTCCATCAGGTCGACCAGCGGCACGCTGTCGCGGCGGGTCTTGTCGGTCAGGATCTGGGCGCCGCGCGTCCAGGTCCACATGACCAGCACCAGCACCGCGCCGAAGGCCAGGGGCAGCCAGGCGCCGTCCGGGATCTTCAGCATGTTCGAGGCGATGAACACCAGGTCGATCATCGCCAGCGGGATCAGCAGGGCGGCGGTCTGCCAGAGGTTCCACTTCCACACCAGGCGCAGCACCACATAGGCCAGCAGGGTGTCGACGAACATCGCCCCGGTCACGGCGATGCCGTAGGCGCTGGCCAGCCTGTGCGAGCTTTGGAACATCACCAGCAGGACCAGCACGCCGACCAGCAGGAAGGTGTTGACGGCCGGAACGTAGATCTGGCCGGCCTGGGTCTCGGAGGTGCGCTTGATGTCCAGGCGCGGCAGCAGGCCCAGCTGCACCGCCTGCTGGGTCATCGAGAAGGCGCCGGTGATCACCGCCTGGCTGGCGATCACCGTGGCCACCGTGGCCATCAGCAGCACGGGCCAATAGGCGAAGGTCGGCACCATGTCCCAGAACGGGTTGTGCCGCGAGGCCGGGTGGTCCAGCACCAGCGAGCCCTGGCCCAGATAGTTCAGGGCCAGGCAGGGGAAGGCCAGCCACAGCCAGGCGGCGCGGATCGGGCCTTTCCCGAAATGGCCCATGTCGGCGTACAGCGCCTCGGCGCCGGTCACCGCCAGGAACACGCTGCCCAGGATCACGAAGCCCAGGAAGCCGTTCTCGAGCAGGAAGCGCACGCCGTACCAGGGATTGAAGGCGCGCAGGATCGACAGGTCGTCCACCAGGTGGAACAGGCCCAGGGCCCCCAGGATCAGGAACCAGGCGGCCATGACCGGTCCGAACAGGGCGGCCATCCGGTGGGTGCCCTTGGCCTGGACCAGGAACAGCGCCACCAGGATCCCGGCCGAGATCGGCAGGATGTAGGGCGTCAGGGCGTGGCCGACGTGCGGCGCGTCCTTCATGCCCTCGACCGCCGACAGCACCGAGATCGCCGGGGTGATGATGCCGTCGCCGTAGAACAGCGCCGCGCCGATCACGCCCAGGAAGAACACCGCGGTCGAGCGCCGGTTGCCGACTTTGCCCAGCGCCCTCTGGGCCAGGGCCATCAGGGCCAGGGTGCCGCCCTCGCCCTTGTTGTCGGCCCGCATGAAGAAGATCACGTACTTGATCGTGACGAACAGGGTCAGAGTCCACAGCACCAGCGACACCACGCCCAGCACGGCGTGCTCGGTGGCGGTGGTGCTGCGCGAATGAGCCAGGGCCTCGCGCATCGCGTACAGCGGACTGGTGCCGATGTCGCCGAACACCACGCCCACCGCGCCGAGCGCGAGGGCGAGGAAGCCGTGCCCTTTCAGGTCATGGCCGGCTTGCGGAGGGACGTCACATGAGGCGGCGCTTTCGGGAGCGGGGGCGCCAGAGGCTTCGGAAGCCATTCAATCCCTCCGGGGTCGCCCTCGCAAAACGCGGTGCGGAGCCCCATATCGATCAAGCGGGGCGCGATACACCCAATCCCGTCCCGGTTCAATCGCGACCTGCCGCCGAACCGCGGTGACAGTTTTTGGTTGAACGCACGAGCGACGCCCTTAGGGTCCTGCCATAGAAAAATGTCTGACAGTCAGAAATTCCCCGTCGCCGCGCACGCCCTGGCCTATCTGGCGCACAAGAGCGCCTTTTCGGCCGACCGCGCCGTGGCCAGCGCGGAGCTCGCCGCCTCGGTCCCGACCAACCCGGTCGTGGTGCGTCGCGTGACGGCCATGCTGGGCAAGGCGGGGCTGATCGGCGCGCGCGCCGGCGCCAACGGCGGGGCCTGGCTGCTGAAGCCGCCCGAGACCATCACCCTGGACGTCGTGCTGCGGGCCGTGAACGGCTGCGCCCACCTGGGCGTCGCCCCCAAGGGCGTCAAGGGCTGCCCGGTCGGCGAGAAGATCCCCGACGCCGTGCGCGGGGCGATGATCGCCGCCGACACCGCCGTCGCCGACCGCCTGTCGCAGATCTCGGTCGCCGACCTGCTCAACAGCGCCTCGGTCGAGGCGGCGGCTTAAGCGCTCCCCCAAACGTTTTCCTGGATCGGCGGCCCGAGCGCGCGGCGGGCGGCCGCCTGTTCGGCCGCGTTTTTATCCGCGCTGAATCGGCCCGCAGAATAACTGCATCAACATCTGTTGCCGATCCTCCTGGAAAGTCGCGGCGGGCGCCATATGTAATCGCCACGGTTTCAGTTGCGAGACCGCGAAACATTTTCAGGGCTCACCACCATGACCAAGGTCGCCATCGTTTATCACTCGGGTTACGGCCACACCGCCGTCCTGGCCGACAAGATCGCCGAGGGCGTCCGCGACGCCGGCCAGACTCCCGTGGTGCTGAAGATCGACAACGCCGCCCAGGACTTCGCGCCGATCATCGAAGAGATCACCGCCGCCGACGCCGTGGTGTTCGGCGCCCCGACCTACATGGGCGACGTCTCGGGCGTGTTCAAAGTGTTCGCCGACGCCACCGCCGGGGTGTTCTTCACCGGCGCGTGGAAGGACAAGCTGGCCGCGGGCTTCACCAATTCGCACAGCTTCGCCGGCGACAAGGGCCACGCCCTGGAAAGCCTGACCATCCTGGCGGCCCAGCACGGCATGAACTGGGTGAACCTGGGCCTGGCCCCTCCCGGCGTGATCGCCGCCGAACGCGGGCCCGACACGATCAACCGCGTCGGCTCGTTCATTGGCCTGGCCGGCCAGTCCGACAACGCCTCGCCCGAGATCAGCCCGCCGGCTGGCGACCGCGAGACCGCCCGCCTGTTCGGCGTCCGCATCGCCGAGGCCGCCGTACGCTGGACGCGCGGCGCCCAGCCGGCCCTCAGCGAGGCGGCCTAACACGACAAGCTCCGTCCTTCCTGATCCCCCAGCCCGAAGGACGGGCCCGCGGCGCTCCGGCGCCGCCGAGGGGGCGCTTGAGCCCGAGCGCCCCCTCCCCCTCTCCTCACCCGCGTAGCGGGGGAGGTGGCGCGCTGTGAATACGCAGCGTGACGAAGGGGCGTCTCGCGCACGTGCTTGAACCAAATCGGCGGTCGTGCTTCGTCTCGGTGACGTTTGCAGTTGCCTGGACACACGCCGCATGGCCCGCCGTCTCGCCCTGATCACCGGCGCCTCCGCCGGCATCGGGGCCGCCTTCGCCCGCATCTACGCCAGCCACGGCTACGACGTGGCCCTGACCGCGCGCCGGCTGGACCGGCTGGAGGCCCTGGCCGCCGAGATCCGCCTGCGGTTCGGCGTCGAAGCCTATCCGATCGCCGCCGACCTGGCCCAGCCCGACGCCGTCGACCAGGTGCTGGCCGCCATCGAGGCCGAGGGCCGGGTGGTCGACGCCCTGGTCAACAACGCCGGCTACGGCCTGCCCGGCGCCTACGCCCAGACGACCTGGGCCGACCAGAGCGCTTTCCTGCAGGTGCTGCTGGTCTCGGTCTGCGGCCTGACCCACAAGGTGCTGCCAGGCATGGTCGAGCGCGGCTTCGGCCGGATCGTCAACGTCGCCTCCCTGGCCGGCCTGGCCCCCGGCGCGGCCGGCCACACCCTCTATGCGGCGACCAAGAGCTTCCTGGTGAAGTTCTCCCAGAGCCTGCACCTGGAGACGCAAGGCGCCGGCGTCCACGTCAGCGCCCTGTGCCCAGGCTTCACCTATTCGGAATTCCACGACGTCAACGGCACCCGCGCCCAGGTCAGCCAGAGCCTGCCGACCTGGCTGTGGCTGGGCGCCGACGAGGTGGCCGCCGCCGGCTACGAGGCGGCCGAGGCCAACCGCGCCATCTGCGTGCCGGGTTCGCCCAACAAGGCCATCGCCGTGCTGGCCAAGCTGATCCCCGACGACTGGGCCCTGGCCCTGATGGCCAGCCAGGGATCGCGGTTCAGGAAGGTTTAGACGGCTTCTGAAGGCGGGGACACACACTCGCCCCCGCGCCTATCGAGAGAACTCACCCACGCCGTGCGGCGAGTGTGTGTCCCCAGTTTGGTCCCAGTTTGGTCCGCTATCGATGATCCGCGTACGGCGCCTTGGCGTCGGCCCGGATCAGGCCCCGCGTCGCGTCGCCCACGCCGATCAGCACGAACTGCACCGCCAGGGCGCAGAGGATCAGGCCCAGCACCCGCACCACGATGCTCATACCGATCCGGCCCAGCACCCGGCTGATGATCGGCGAGGCCCAGAAGGTGGCGACCAGCACCACCGCGACGGCCGCGATCACCCCGCAGCCGATGGCCATGCCGGCCAGGCCGAAGCTCTTGGCCTCGCTGGCGTAGATGATCACCGTCGAGATCGCGCCCGGCCCGATCAGCAGCGGCATGGCGAACGGCACGATCAGCCGCTCGAACCGCTGCTTGGCGTAGACCCGCGCCGACTGGCCCTCGATTCCCTCGGCCGCGTCGGCGAACATGGTGGTGAAGTCGTCGCGCACCATGTCCAGGCCCAGGATGAACAGGATGATGCCGCCGGCGATGCGGAAGGCCGGCATCGAGATGCCGAAGAACTCCAGCAAACCGACGCCGGTGAAGTAGAAGAAGATCAGGAAGGCGGCGACGAACAGGCCGATATAGACCGCCACCATCCGCCGGCCGGCGGCGGCCGCGCCCAGGGTCGCGGCGGCGAACAGCGGCACGTTGCCGATCGGGTCGATCAGGGCGAACAGGGCGACGAAGAAGTTGACGGCGAGCTCGGCCTGGCTCATTCGGGGTGCTTAGCTTTCAATTCGCGCGGATCCGCACCCTTCTTAGGGTGATGCGACCCCGCGCGCCACACCCCGGGAAACGCCCATGACCCCCAAACTCCTGGCAGATCCGCGCCTGATCCTGCCGCTCGACCTGCCCAGCGTCGCCGAAGCCCGAGCGATGGTCGACACGCTGGGCGACGCGGTGTCGTTCTACAAGATCGGGCTGGAGCTGCTGGCCACCGACGGCATGGCCCTGGCGCGCGACCTGAAGGGCGAGGGCAAGTCGATCTTCCTGGACTGGAAGCTGCACGACATCGGCGCGACCGTGGAACGGTCGGCCCGGGTGCTGGCCGGGGCCGGCTGCGACCTGCTGACCGTCCACGCCGAGCCGCAGGTGATGCAGGCCGCCGTCAAGGCCAAGGGCGGCTCGGACCTGAAGATCCTGGCCGTCACCGTGCTGACCAGCCTGAACGACGCCGACCTGATCGAACTTGGTTATGCTTTTTCGGCCCGCGACCTGGTCGCCCGGCGCATCCGTCAGGCCGTGGACTGCGGCGTCGACGGCATCGTCTCCTCGCCGCACGAGGCCGCCCTGGCCCGCGAGATCGCCGGACCCGACTTCCTGGTGGTGACCCCCGGCGTGCGCCCCTTCTGGTCGGCCAAGAACGACCAGGTCCGCGCCGCCACCCCGGCCGACGCCCTGAAGGCCGGCGCCAGCCACCTGGTCTGCGGCCGCCCGATCACGGCGGCCAACGACCCGCGCGAGGCGGCCCTGAAGGTGGTCGCGGAGATGGCGGAAGCCTGAACCGAAAACAGGACTCGAACCGGCGCCCGCGAGGCGCGGTCCGAACCGCGCGACAAAATGGCGCGCCGGCCGCTTTGCCCCGAGCAGCTCGTGGCGAATTTCGAACCTTGACCATGCCGCTATGGCGTTCGAGCGCCGCGGACTCTGCGTCCGCGGCGCTCTGCTTTTGGCCTACGCCCAACCGGAGCCCCGGCAACCGCCCATCTATACTGGCATATGCCAGCATTTTCGCGGCTATGTTTAGTAAGATCGTAGCAAGTCTCGATCTATACACTTTGTAGAAGCGAGCATGATTGGGTACTTTCGGCCAGGTTGCAGATCTTAACGCTACATTATACTTCAGTAACTGCAGATTAATCACGAAGATCTACTCATCGTTCAGGCCAAAAGCCTAGACCCTCCGGTGTTCGGAGGGGTACATGCCTAAATACATCACCGCCAAGGGGCTCGAGCTGACGCTCTCGGGCGCGGCCAGCAACTGGGTGGCCAACAGCTCGGCCAAGGAAACCCAGCTCGGATCGAGCAGGAACGACGTGTTCCACGGCTCGGGCGGCGACACCCTGATCGGCGGAGCGGGCGACGACACCTACTACCTGTGGGACAGCGCCTCGGTCGTGGTCGAGAAGGCCGGCGAAGGCGTCGATACCGTCGACGCCCGGTTCTGGGGCCCGGCGACGCTGGCGGCGAACGTCGAGAACCTGCTGCTGAACTCCCCCGGCTCGACGGCGGGAACCGGCAACGCCCTCAACAACATCATCGTCGCCGGCGCGGTCGGCGCGACGCTGAACGGCCTGGCCGGCGACGACGTGCTGGTTGGCGGCGCGGGCGCGGACCTGTTCAAGGTCGCCGCCGGCAACGGCTCCGACGCGATCATGAACTTCAAGCCCGGCAGCGACGTCATCCAGCTGGGCGGCTATGGCGTCAGCACCTTCGCCCAACTTCAGGCCGTGGCCACCCAGAGCGGCGCCGACGTCAAGCTCGGCTTCGCCAATGGCGAGACCCTGGTGATCCGCGACGTCGCCCTGTCCAGCCTGACCGCCTACGACTTCGGCCTGAAGGCCGACCCCGTCGCCATTCCCGCCGGCTATTCCCAGCTGACGGGCCCCGGCGCGGCCTGGACGGCCCACGGCTGGTACGTCCTCAACAACGTCTGGAACCCCGGCGACCTCGTCTACAAGACGGATTACGTGATCGACAGCGCCTACAGCGCCTCGGACATGACGGCCAAGACCACCTTCAACTGGTCCTTCCCCGTCGTCACCGAACCCTACCCGACCATCCGCGCCTATCCCGAAGTGATCTTCGGCCCGGCTCCGATGAGCGGCGGTCACAAGGCCAGCGACATCGGCGGCGTCTTCCCGGTCCAGGTGAGCACGCTGAGCCAACTCACCGCCGACTACGACGTCAGCTACAAGGGCAACACCAGCGGCTTCAACGTCTCGTTCGACATCTGGCTGACCGACACGCCCAACGGCGGCGCCGACACCATCACCAGCGAGGTGATGGTCTGGGTGCACAAGGGCGGCTTCGATCCCACGGGGGAGGTCGTCGGGACCTATTCCAACGGTTCGGTCACCGGCAAGATCTACGCCAGCAAGGCCGGCGACTGGACCTACACCGCCGTGGTCCTGGACGCCGACACGCCCAAGGGCCAGATCGACATCGCCAGCATCCTCAAGACCCTGGAGGGGCTGAAGCTGGTCTCCTCGGCGGACTACGTCGCTTCGGTCGAGCTGGGCGCCGAGGTCGTGTCGGGCGCCGGTTCGCTGACCATCAACAACCTGGACCTCGACGTTCGGGCCCACAACACGGACGGCTCGACCAAGGTCATGCACGTCGAGGGTTCGGGCACGACCACGACGACGATCCTGGCCAGCCCCGACCCTGTCGCCACGCCGGAGAAGGCGCTGGACCTGTCCGGCGACGACACCTTCACCTACGACCGCGCGGTCGCCGCCATCAGCGGCGGCGCGGGCCATGACACCCTGGTCCTGAAGGCGTCCGCCACGGTCAATCTCGGCGACGCGGTCAACCAGGTGGCGGGTGGAACCGCCGTGGTCACCGGCTTCGAGGACGTCGACGCCTCGGCCGCCAGCGGCGCCGTCGTCCTGACCGGATCGGCCGCCGACAACAGGCTGATCGGCGGAGCCTATGCCGACGTCCTGACGGGCGGCGGCGGCGCGGACATCCTGAGCGGCGGCGCGGGCGCCGACTCGCTCGACGGCGGAACCGGTTCGGACCAGCAGCGCGGCGAGGCGGGCGACGACCGTATCGTCTACGACGCCGCAGACACCGTCATCGACGGCGGGGCCGGTCGCGACACCCTGGTGCTGAACACCGCCGCCACGGTGAACCTGGGCAACTTCTCGACCACCCAGATCAGCGGCGGATCGGCCTATGTCGCGGGCTTCGAGGACGTCGACGCCTCGGCGGCCAACGGGGCGGTTGTCCTGAACGGCTCGCAGTTCAACAACACCCTGACTGGCGGAGCCTTCGCCGACACCCTGATGGGCGGAGCGGGCTTCGACATCCTCAAGGGCGGACTGGGCAATGACTTCCTCGACGGCGGGGCCGACGCCGACCAGGTGCGCGGCGAGGCCGGCGATGACCGCATCGTCTACGACGCCGCCGACACGGTCATCGACGGCGGGGCCGGTCGCGACACCCTGGTCCTCAAGGCGGCGGCCGTCGTGCATCTGGAAAACTTCTCGTCCAGCCAGGTCACCGGCGGCTCGGCCTATGTCTTGGGCTTCGAGGACGTCGACGCCACGAACGCCGCCGGCGGGGTCACCGTCACCGGCTCGCAGTTCAACAACACCCTGACCGGCGGAGCCTTCGCCGACACCCTGAGGGGCGGAGCGGGTTTCGACGTGCTCAAGGGCGGACTGGGCAATGACTTCCTCGACGGCGGCGCCGACGCAGACCAGCTACGCGGCGAGGCCGGCGACGACCGCATCGTCTACGACGCCGCCGACACCGTCATCGACGGCGGGGCCGGCCGCGACACCCTGGTGCTCAACACCGCCGCCACGGTGAACCTGAGCGCCTTCTCGTCCAGCCAGGTCGTCGGCGGAACCGCCTATGTGTCGGGCTTCGAGGACGTCGACGCCTCGGGCGCCACCGCGGCGGTCAGGCTGAACGGATCGGCGTTCAACAACACCCTGATCGGCGGAAGCGGCGCCGACACCCTGGCCGGGGGCGCGGGCTTCGACACCCTGACCGGCGGCGCGGGCTCGGACCTGTTCGTGTTCGGCGCTTTCAACCCAGGCGACGTCGACAAGATCACCGACTTCTCGCACGCCCAGGGCGATCGCATCGACCTGTCGGCCATCGACGCGGTGGTCGGCGGCCTCGACGACCCGTTCGCCTTCATCGGCCAAAGCGCCTTCCACCACGTGGCCGGCGAGGTCCGCTACGGCGCTGCCGCCGGGGGCCTGATGGTCCAGGCCGACGTCAACGGCGACGGCTTAGCGGACTTCTCGATCCTGGTGGCCAACACCACCTCGCTGGTCCACGGCGATTTCATTCTGTAGCCAGGGCTAGAAATCGACCGCGACCCCCTTGCGCTCCCAGTCGCCGAACCGCGTCGGCTCGGGCCCGTCGCGGCCGCCCTCCTCGGTCGGCAGCGTGGCGGCGTGGTCGGCCGCGCGGCGGGCGGCGGCCTCTTCCAGGGCGCGGCGGGCGGCGGGGCTGAGCGGCTTGTCGGGCGCCGCGCCGGGCGGCAGATCGGTCTCGGACATGACCGCCTTCCTAGCACCGTCGACGCCAAAAAGCTTGCGCTCGTCGTCGCCTCGGGGCACGGCGGGCGGGTGACTCAGGAACTCAATGACGGCCTCCCGGCACGGGAAGGCGCCCTCGCCCTCATCGACGCGGCCCTGTCGCGGCGCGGCGGCCTCGACGAAGCCGCCTCGGCCAACGCCTTCCGCTTCCTCGAACCGCGGGAGCGGGCCTTCGCGCGCGCCCTGGCCATGGCCGCCCTGCGCCACCTGGGCCCCATCGACCGCGCCCTGGCCGGCAAGCTGGCCAAGGAGCCGCCGCCGCGCGTGCGCAACCTGCTGCGCCTGGGCGCCACCCAGGCCTTCTTCCTGGAGGTTCCGGCCTTCGCCGCCGTGGCCACCAGCGTCGAGCTGGCCGGCGTCAACAAGGCCAGCCGCCCGTTCAAGGGCCTGGTCAACGCCGTGCTGCGCGGCCTGCTGCGCGACGGCCCGCCCTCGGCGGAGCCCGAACATCTGGCGCCGCCGTGGCTCTACGCTCGCTGGGTCGGCGCCTGGGGCAAGGAGACCGCCGACGCCGTCGCCGCCCAGATCGGCTTCGAGCCCGCCACAGACCTGTCGCTGAAGCCTGGCGTCGACGCCGCCGCCCTGGCCGCCGAACTGGAAGGCGAGATCCTGCCCGGCGGCACGCTGCGCACCGAGCGCCGGGGCGACGTCTCGGCCTGGCCGGCCTTCGATGACGGGGTCTGGTGGGTGCAGGACGCCGCCGCCGCCATCCCCGCCCGCCTGCTGGACGTCCAGCCCGGCCAGACCGCCCTGGACCTGTGCGCCGCGCCCGGCGGCAAGACCCTGCAGCTGGCCGCCGCCGGCGCGGCCACCGTCGCCGTCGACCGCTCGGCGCCCCGTCTGCAGCGCGTCACCGAGAACCTGGCCCGCCTGAAGCTGGCCGCCGAGGTGGTCGCCGCCGACGCCGGAGCCTGGGAGGACGACCGGACCTTCGACGCCGTGCTGCTGGACGCCCCGTGCTCGGCCACCGGCACCTTCCGCCGCCATCCCGACGTGCTGTGGGCCGCCCGCCCCGGCGACGTGGCCAGCCTGGCCGCCGTCCAGAGCCGCCTGCTCGACAGCGCCGCCGGCCGGCTCAAGCCCGGCGGCCGCCTCGTCTACTGCGTATGCTCGCTTGAACCCGAAGAGGGCGAGGCCCAGGTCGAGGCCTTCCTGGCCCGCCGCCCGGATATCGCCCTGGACCCGATCGCCCCGGAGGAAGGCGGCGCCCCGGCCGCCAGCCTGACGCCGCGCGGCACGCTGCGGATCCTGCCGCATCACCGCGAAGGCGGGCTGGACGGCTTCTTCGCGGCGCGGTTCGTGAAGGTCTGAGTCTCAAGGCTGTCATCCCGGACAAGCCCGGCGAAAGCCGGGCGCAGATCCGGGACCGCCGCACGCGCCGAGTTCACGCGTCGGTCCCGGATCTTCGCGCTGCGCGCTCGTCCGGGATGACAAGTTTTGGGGAAGTGTGAAAGCAGCGCCCCCACACGACAACGGGCTCGCTTGTGGCGCGAGCCTTAGCCCGCTAAGCCATGGACATGACCGCGCCGCTGATCGCCCCGTCCATTCTCGCCTCCGACTTCGCCAAGCTGGGCGAAGAGGTCGCCGCCATCGAGGCGGCCGGCGCCGACTGGGTGCATGTCGACGTCATGGACGGCCATTTCGTGCCCAACATCACCCTGGGCCCGGACATCGTCAAAGCCATCCGGCCGCACGCCAGCATCCCGTTCGACGTCCACCTGATGATCAGCCCGGCTGATCCGTACCTGGAGGCGTTCCGCGCCGCCGGCGCCGACCTGATCAGCATCCATCCCGAGGCCGGCCCGCACCTGCACCGCTCGCTCAAGCGCATCCGCGAGCTGGGGGCCAAGGCCGGGGTGGTGTTCAACCCCTCGACCTCGATCGACCACGTCGAGTGGATCCTGGAAGACGTCGACCTGCTGCTGGTGATGTCGGTCAACCCCGGCTTCGGCGGCCAGAGCTTCATTCCAGGCCAGCTGCGCAAGGTCGAGGCCCTGCGCCGGATGGTCGACAAGGCGGGCGCGGACATCATCATCGAGGTCGACGGCGGCGTCACCCCGGTCACGGCCCCGCAATGCGTGGCGGCGGGAGCCACGGCCCTGGTCGCCGGCTCGGCGGTGTTCAAGGGCGGACCGTCGGCCTATGCCGACAACATCCGCGCCCTGAAGGGGGGCTGATCCAGCGGCATGGAGGGGGCTCCAGAGACAGGTTCCGCCCGCAAGACCTCCGCCCTGGCCGGCGGCCCTAAAGCCCGTGGTCGCGGCAGGCGCACCCGGGGGGTGTTCCTCAAGGCTCTGGGCGCGGCGATCAAGGGCAACGTCGAACGCGAGTGGTTCGGCTCGCCGCCGCACCGGGCGCTGATCAGCCGGCCGCGCCCGGTCGGCCTGGCCGGCCATCCGCACGACCCCCGCCCCGTCGACGCCGAGCGCGGCCGCCAGCTGCTGGAAGGCCTGATGGTGCTGGACGGCGGCGCCCTGCGGCTGGGCGAGACCGGCGACCCGTTCGACCAGCCCAGCCCGACCCGCCAGTTCGCCACCGCCCTGCACGGCTTCGACTGGCTGCCGCACCTGCTGGCGGCCGGCCCGGGCTCGGCTCGGCTGGCGCTGCGGCTGCTGCAGGACTGGCGGCGGGTGTTCGGAACCTGGAACGAATTCTCATGGAGCGGCGAGCGCCTGGAACGGCGCACCTTCCACCTGGCCTGCGCGGCTCGCGCCCTGTCGCCCGAGGCGTCCGACGCCGAGATCTCGGCCATGGCCCTGGACATCGCCCGCGGCGCGCGCCAGCTGCTCAAGGCCTCCGACGCCCCCGAGCGCAAGCTGGAACGGGCGGCGGTCGCGACCATCGCCGGCTGCGCCCTGACCGGCAAGGCCAGCGACCGGCTGATGGCCCGGGGGCTGAAGCGGGTGATCGCCCTGCTGGAGGCGACCGTCCTGCCCGACGGCGGCCACGCCAGCCGCTCGCCGGAGGCGGGGCTGGAACTGCTGTTCGACCTGCTGACCCTCGACGACGCCCTGGGCCAGCGCGGCCGCCCCGCGCCCGAGGGCCTGAGCCGCGCCATCGACCGCCTGAGCGCGTCGGTGCGGTTCTTCACCCTGGCCGACGGCTGCCTGGCGGCCTTCCAGGGCGGCGAAGCGGTCGAGGCGCGCCGGATCGCGGCGGCCCTGGCCCATGACGACCATGGCCCGCGCCCGCCCGAGACCGCCCCGCACGTCGGTTACCAGAAGATGCAGGGCGGCAGCCTCCAGGTGATGGCCGACGCCGGTCCGCCGGCCGTCGGCCCGCTCAGCGTCGCCGCCTGCGCCCAGCCGGCCGCGGTCGAGATCGTCTTCGGCAAGGACCGGCTGATCACCAGCTGCGGCTGGAGCCCCGAGGCGACCGGGGCCAACGCCTTCCGGCTGTCGGACGCCGCCTCGACCGTGTCGGTGGGCGACGGCTCGGCCGGACGACCGCTGTCGGGCTGGCGCGC
This sequence comes from Caulobacter sp. LjRoot300, assembly GCF_964253875.1. Taxonomy (NCBI): domain Bacteria; kingdom Pseudomonadati; phylum Pseudomonadota; class Alphaproteobacteria; order Caulobacterales; family Caulobacteraceae; genus Caulobacter; species Caulobacter sp. LjRoot300. The sequence continues at coordinate 932,803 of NZ_CAXUSA020000002.1, read as the reverse complement.
CCGGGCCCTGGGGCCGTGGCTGATCGACGGCGCCGCCGAGGTCGAGATCAAGCGGCACGACGCCGATACCGGCGTCTGGCTGGACATCGTCCACGACGGCTGGCGGCGGCTGGGCCTGACCCACGCCCGGCGTCTCTATCTGGACATCAAGGCCGACGAACTGCGTGGCGAGGACAGCCTGATCCCGATCGGCTCGGCCAATCCCGACGGCCCGCGCCGCTACCTGCCCTTCTCGGTCACCTTCCACCTGCACCCGGACGCCCGGGCCTCGCTGGCCCGCGACGGCAAGAGCGTGCTGATCAAGGGCCCGTCCAATGTCGGCTGGTGGCTGCGCAACGACGCCGTCGACGTCAGCATCGCCCCCTCCGCCCATTTCGACCACGGTCACGTCCGGCGGGCCGGCGCCATCGTGCTCAAGAGCCAGGTCCGCCCCGAGAAGGGGGCCAAGATCCGCTGGAAACTGGCCCGCGCGGCGGACCACTAGGATCGGGCAAGGCTGCGACATTACGTCCCACACCCGGGTTTGGTGACGGAATTCACAGTCAACATCCCGTCCTGTAGCTGTTTTCGACCGCGTCAGCCGGAGGGAGGGGCAGATGTCGAATCTCACCGCCCTGTCGCCCATCCTGCGGACCGCGATCGATCCCGTGGTGGTCCTCGACCCCCAGGGCGTGATCCTGGACTGGAGCGCCCGCGCCGAAGCGGCCTTCGGCTGGCCGCGCGAGGAGGTCCTGGGCCGGGGCCTGATCGAGGTGCTGGCCCCGTTGCGCCACCAGACCGCCTATCGCCAGATCCTGAGCCGGCGGCTGGCCTCGGCCGAGCCGCCGGTCGAGCGTCAGAAATCCCAGCTGATGGCGGTGCGCAAGGATGGCGTGGAGATCCCCATCGAGGTGTCGCTGGCCGCGTTCGGGGAGGCCGACGCGACGGTGTTCCTGGGCTTCATCCGCGACGTCACCGATCGGGTCGTGGTCCATGAGCGGCTGGCCGCCGGCGAGGCGCGGTTCCGGGCCGCCATCGGCGCGGTGAACGGCATCCTGTGGACCAATGACGCCTCGGGCCGGATGGTCGGCGACCAACCCGGCTGGTCCGCGCTGACCGGCCAGACGCCCGAGCAGCACCAGGGCTTTGGCTGGGTCGACGCCGTCCATCCCGACGACGCCGGGCCGACCCTCCTGGCCTGGAACGCCGCCGTCGCCCGGGGCGGCCCCTTCACCTTCGAGCACCGGGTGCGGCGCCACGACGGCGCCTGGCGCGACTTCGCGGTCCGCGCGGTCGCCGCCCTCGAAGCCGACGGCTCGATCCGCGAGTGGATCGGCGTGCACGCCGACATCACCGAACGCAAGCGGGCCGAGGAACGTCTGCGCGAAAGCGAGGCCCGGTTCCGGGCCATGGCCGACTCGGCCCCCGCCCCGGTCTGGATGACCTCGGCCGCCGGCGGCATCACCTTCGCCAACGAAGCCTTCGCCGAGTTCGCCGGCATAGACGCCGAGGCCCTGCTGGGCGACGCCTGGGTCGGCATGATCCATCCGGAGGACATCGCCGAGGTCGGGGCTCGGCGGGCGGCGGCGCGCGGCGCGCCCGAGGGTCCTCGGGCCTACGGCTTCGAGGCGCGGTTCCGGTGCGGCGACGGCGGCTATCGCTGGATGGTGGCCAACGCCCGGCCGCGGATCGACGCCCGAGGCCAGTTCCAGGGCTATATCGGCATGGCCATGGACATGACCGAGACCAAGGCGGCCGAGGCCCGCCAGCGGCTGCTGATCAACGAGCTCAACCACCGGGTCAAGAACACCCTGGCCTCGATCCAGTCGATCGTCCGCCAGACCCTGCGCGCGGACGAGACGCCGGTGCGGGTGCGCGAGCGGCTGATCGACCGGCTGCTGGCCATGTCGGCCGCCCACGACGTGCTGACCCGCGAGAGCTGGGAAGGCGCGGCGCTGGACGACATCGTGCGCCAGGGGGTCGCCCCGTTCATCGACGATCGCGAGCCGGGGCGTGTGAGCATCGACGGCCCCAGCCTGCGGGTCGGCGCCAGCACCGCCCTTTCCCTGGCCCTGGCCGTGCACGAGCTGGCCACCAACGCGGCCAAGTACGGCGCCTTATCGACCCCGGCCGGCAAGGTGGCCATCGCCTGGGACCAGACGGGCGAGGACGGGGCGGTCCTGACCTGGGCCGAGCGCGACGGCCCTCCCGTGGTCCCTCCCGACCGAAAGGGCTTCGGCACCCGCCTGCTGGATCGCGGCCTGTCGGCCGACCTGGGCGGCCAGCCCAAGCTGACCTTCGCCGTCGAGGGCGTGCGCGCCGTATTGCCGGTCAGGCTGGCCTAGGAGCGCCTTCCAGACCGCCCGTGAAATGGCGACAATCGCCCCCGCGTCGCGCCTTGAAGTGTTCGGACATCTTCGGATCCCAATGGAAACGCGATTTCCGTCCAAATTTTTCGCTGCGATGCAGCGCGTCGTTTCGCCACGCCCGGACAACGGCGGGGCGACGACGCGTTCGCAATGGCTAAGCTTAACAAGCGCCGCGGGGCCCCAAGCCGCGCCGACACGACGCATCGACAAAAGCATGCGCCAGATCTCGGCGATCGTTAACGCGTTTCGTCGTCCCCAGTATTTCAGTTTTTAGAGCGAAAGCGCCTCATCAACTCGATCTATTAGAGACCATAATGGGTCATTGCAGATCGTACACTTTGTATAATTAGGTCCATATCTTTGCTATTTACTCAAAATTAATTTAACAAAACGCTCGATAAGTGGAACGAAAGCCAGATCACGGCCCAGCGTTATCTTGTTAGGACTCTTTTATCCGACTTTCTTAAACGCGAATATAGGACGCCCAGCCATTTTCCCCACGGGTCGGGGAGCAAGGTCCATGAATTCGGAAAACCAAGTCTATTACGTGCAAAACGTCGGGAACGCCTGGAACTATCAGGCCGCCAACGGCGTCTCGCGCTTCGAGGTGCGGGCGGGCGACAACCTGGCCGGCGACGGCGCGACCAAGGAACGGTCGGAGATCGCCAGCGCCGCGAAGCTGCAGGCCGGGCAGACCTACGAGATCAGCTTCAGCGTCATGATCGAACCGGGCGCGAAGAACACCGCCGACTGGATGACGCTGGTTCAGCTGCAATCGACCTTCGACAAGGGCGAAGCCGGCCACAGCCCGGCCTTCGCGCTCGAGATGGTCGGCGACAAGATGCGCATCGTGACCCGCGACTCCAGCGCGGCGATCTCGACCGAGGCCGACATCCGCTATGTCCGGCACTACACCGACACCGCGGACGTCGTCCGGGGCCAATGGTACGACTTCAAGCTCCAGATCAAGTTCGACCCCTTCGGTCAGGGCCACCTGGTGGTCTGGCGTAACGGCGTCGAGCTGGTCGACTTCCACGGCGCCCTGGGGTTCAACGACCTTGTCGGCGCCTATTTCAAGGAAGGGGTCTATCGGGAGTCTTCGCCCGAGACCTTCGCGGCCAACTTCAAGGGCCTTTCCATCACGACCGTCAGCGACAAGGTCCTTCCCCAGCCCTCGGCCGGCATCGGACTCGCCGACAGCGTCTTGGCCGCGCCGGCGGCGCCGGCGGCGCCCGTGACGCCGGCCGCGCCGGTCCACGCCATCCTTTCGGGCACGGCGAACGCCGACACCCTGACGAGCGCGTCCAAGACCGACATCCTGCACGGCGAGGCCGGCAACGACATCCTGATGGCCGCGAACGGCGCCTACGAGCTGGATGGCGGCGCGGGCGTCGATACGGTCTCGTTCAAGGGGCTGACCAGCGCCATGATCGTCGACCTGGGCGTGACCACCGCCCAGACCACCGTGCTCGGCTCGATGACCTTCATCAACATCGAGAACCTGACGGGCGGGTCGGGCGCCGACAGGCTCACGGGCAACGACTTCGCCAATGTCCTCGACGGCGGCGCCGGAAACGACTTCCTGTACGGCAAGGCCGGGGACGACATCCTGCACGGCGGCGCGGGCAACGACGTGCTCGACGGCGGCCTGGGCCGCGACACCGGCGACTGGTCGGACGTCACCACCGCCATCGTCGGCAACGAGGCGGCCGGCGTGGTCAACACCGGCGACGGCTTCGTCGACACGGTCAGCTCGATCGAGGTCTGGAAGCTGGGCAGCGGCTCGGACACCCTGGTGACCCAGGGCGCCAGCACCGTCTATGCCGGGGCAGGTAACGACACCTTGTCCGACAGCGGAGCCCAGGCCAACACCTTCTACGGCGAGGCGGGCGACGACCGTATCGACGGCATGGGCGGCAACGACTTCATCAGCGGCGGCGACGGTAACGACCGCCTGCTGGGCGGCAGCGGCAACGACATCCTGGTCGGCGGCGCCGGGGCCGACACGATGGACGGCGGCGCCGGCAAGGATGTCTTCCAGTTCCTGGCCATGGGCGACCTGCCGATCGGCAAGTACGAGACCATCAATGCGTTCGAGTCCGGGATCGACAAGCTGGACTTCAGCGCCATCGACGCCGACGGCAAGGCCGCCAACGGCGACACCGCCTTCAAGCTGGTGAGCCAGTTCCACGGCGTGGCGGGCGAGATCCTGATCTCGCACCCGGCGGGCGCCAACTACTACACCGTCCAGCTCGACAACAACCTCGACCACATCGCCGACGCGACCCTGATCGTCTACGGGCCGACCCTGGTCGCCACCGACTTCATCCTCTGAACCGGACCAACGCGCCGACCCCTCGGGTCGGCGCGAAGGCGGCGTATGGGAAGTTCGCGCGGCCGCCGACGCGGACCGTGTCCGCGGCGGCCGGAAACCCGCATTGACTCCCCCGCCGACCCCCGTATTTTCCGCGCCGTCCGCGTGACTGGCGCTAGTGATGGGCAACCATCGGGGAGCGCGGACCTCAACCGCCGCGCGCCTGGGCTCCATTCCGTCGTCAACAGACCCGAGGAGTCCGCCGTGCCCGCCGCCCCCGACTATCCGTCCGCCCCCGATCTCGTCGCCCCCCGGCGCGCCCTGCTGTCGGTTTCAGACAAGACCGGCCTGGTCGAGGCCGCCCAGGTCCTGCACGCGGCGGGCGTCGAGCTGGTCTCGACCGGCGGCACCAAGGCGGCGATCGCGGCGGCCGGGATCCCGGTCAAGGACGTTTCGGACCTGACCCAGTTCCCCGAGATGATGGACGGCCGGGTCAAGACCCTGCACCCGATCGTCCACGGCGGGCTGCTGGGCGTGCGCGACGCGCCCGAGCACGCCAAGGCCATGGCCGACCACGGCATCGGCGGCATCGATATCCTGTACGTGAACCTCTATCCGTTCGAGGCCACGGTCGCCAAGGGCGGGTCCTACGCCGAATGCGTCGAGAACATCGACATCGGCGGCCCGGCCATGATCCGTTCGGCCGCCAAGAACCATGGCTATGTCGCCGTCTGCACCGATCCGTCGGACCTGGCCGAGGTGCTGGACGCCCTGAAGGCCGGCGGCACCACCCTGGCCCTGCGCCAGACCCTGGCGGCCCGCGCCTACGCCCGGACGGCGGCCTATGACGCGGCGATCTCCACCTGGTTCGCCGCCCAGCTGGGCCAGGACTTCCCGGCCCGCAAGTCGATCGCCGGCGAGCTTCGCCAGACCATGCGCTACGGCGAGAACCCGCACCAGAAGGCGGCCTTCTACACCTTCCCCAACCCGCGCCCCGGCGTGGCGACGGCTGTCCAGCTGCAGGGCAAGGAACTCAGCTACAACAACATCAACGACACCGACGCGGCCTTCGAGCTGATCGCCGAGTTCGATCCGGCCGCCGGTCCGGCCGTGGCGATCATCAAGCACGCCAACCCCTGCGGCGTGGCGGTCGGCGCCACCCAGCGCGAGGCCTACGAGCGGGCCCTGGCCTGTGACCCGACCAGCGCCTTCGGCGGCATCGTCGCGGTCAACACCCGCCTGACCCGCGAAGCGGCGCTGCAGATGGTCGAGATCTTCACCGAGGTGGTGATCGCCCCGGAAGCCGACGACGACGCCGTCGCGGTGTTCGCCGCCAAGAAGAACCTGCGCCTGCTGGTCACCGGCGGCCTGCCCGACGCTCTGTCGACCGGCGACACCTTCAAGTCGGTGGCCGGCGGCTTCCTGGTCCAGTCCCGCGACGACGCCCGGATCAAGGCTTCGGACCTGAAGATCGTCACGAAGCGTCAGCCGACGGACGAGGAGGTGCGCGACATGCTGTTCGCCTTCACCGTGGGCAAGCACGTCAAGTCCAACGCCATCGTCTACGCCCGCGCGGGCCAGACCCTGGGCGTCGGGGCCGGCCAGATGAACCGCAAGGACTCGGCCCGCATCGCGGCCCTGCGGGCCGCTGATTTTGGCTTGGACCTCCGTGGGTGCGCCTGCGCCTCGGAAGCCTTCTTCCCGTTCGCCGACGGCCTGATCCAGGCGGCGGAGGCCGGGGCCACGGCGATCATCCAGCCCGGCGGCTCGATGCGCGACCCCGAGGTCATCGAGGCCGCCGACCGCCTGGGCCTGACTATGGCGTTCACCGGCGTGCGGGTGTTCCGCCACTAGGGCAAGCCGCGCGGAAAAGCGGATGTCGATCTTCCGCGCGACGCTCTAGAACTTGACCTCGAGCGAGGCCGAATAGGTGCGCGGCGGGCCGTAGAAGCCGATCACCGAGTTGTTGTAGGTCGCGACGCCGAAGTTGTAGCCGCCGGTGCGATAGCGTTCGTCGGTCAGGTTCTTGCCGGCCACCGAGATCTTGTAGCGGCCGCCTTCCGGCGCCCAGCTGGCGGTCAGGTCCACCAGGGTGAAGGCCTTCTGGTCCAGCAGCGGCAGGGGCAGCTCAAACTGCTGGTAGTCGTCGCGATAGCTGACCATTGGGGTGACCTGCAGCTGGCCGCCGGCCACGGTCCCGCGCCAGGTCAGGCTGGCGTTGCCCGTCCATTCCGGGGTGTTCTGGAAGCCGTAGAGGTCGGCCACGTTGACGACCTGGCCGCCGGCTGGGATCGTCTGCGACGGGTTGACCGGGTTCGGCGCCCCGGCCGGCACGAAGCGGTTGAAGGTGTCGTACTTGGCGTGGATGTAGCCCAGGGCCACCGTGCCCGACAGGTGCTGGCTGAACGCCGCCTTGGCCTCGAACTCGACGCCGTACAGGGTGGAGGCGCCGGCGTTGTCGACCGAGCTGGCGATGCCCGAGGGCACGACCACCTGGGTGGTGACCTGCTGGTCCTTGTACTTGGACAGGAAGGCGGCCGTGGCGAACGACACCCGGCGATCGAACAGGTTGCCCTTCAGGCCCACCTCGTAGGCGTTGACCGTCTCAGGATCGTAGCCCTCGACCGTCTGGGGGGTCAGGAAGGCGTCGCCGCGCATGTCCCAGCCGCCCGACTTGTAGCCCTTCGAATAGGACACGTAGGTGTTCAGGTCGTCGGTCAGCTCGTACGAGGCCGACAGGCGGGGGGTGAACTCCTCGAAGGTCTTTTCGGCGCTGTAGTTGGTGCGCACCTGCAGGATCGGCCGCGGCGTTCCCCCCTGGTAGGGCGAGCGGGTGGCGCCCAGGTAGAAGAACCGGAAGGTGTTGCTGCGCTTGTGGTCGCGGGTGGCGCGGGCGCCCAGCGAGACCTTGAAGCGGTCGGTGAAGCTGGCGGAAACGTCGAAGAAGGCCGCGAAGCTCTGGGTGCTGACCTTGCCGCCGTCGGCGATCGAGACGCCCAGGTTGCCGGCGATGGTGTCGAACTCGCCCGAGGCCTGGCTGTTCATGTAATAGAGGCCGAACACGCCCTGGACGGTGTCGTCCGAATAGACCGCCTGCAGTTCCTGCGAGAACGAGCGGTCGTCATAGGTGGCCGGCACGTCCAGGGTCGGCAGCGGCGTGCCGTCGAAGTCGATCAGGGTCTGGGTGTGGCCCTTGCGACCGGCGGTGATCGACTTGAAGGTCAGGAACTCGCTGGCGTGATACTCCCCGGCCAGCGACAGCCCCTCGGTCTTGACCGCGTTCTTGTCCCCGAGGCCCGCCTGGGTGTCGTAGGCGTCCAGCACCTTGTAGCCGCCGACCAGGGCCGGCAGCTCGCGGTGGCCGTGGCGAGGATTGGAATCATCCTGCACCTTGTCGTAGGCCAGCCGGAAGAACAGGTCGTCGTTCGGCTTGTACTCGGCGCTCAGCCGATAGGCCTGGACGTCCTTGTTATAGTGCTCGGCGCCGGTCGTCAGGTTCGTGCCGTAGCCGTCGCGCTTGTAGAGGGCGTAGGCGCCGCCCACCGACAGGCCGCCGCCGACCGGCGTATGCCCTTCGACCAGCAGGTCGGTCTGGTTGTAGCTGCCGTAGGTCCCGCGGATCTTGCCGCCGGCCTCGTCGCCCAGGCGGTTGGTCACGTACTTGATCGCCCCGCCGATGGTGTTGCGGCCGTAGAGCGTGCCCTGCGGACCGCGCAGCACCTCGATCCGCGAGACGTCGAACACGTCCAGCACCGCGCCCTGCGGGCGATAGATGTAGACGTCGTCGACATAGAGGCCGACGCCGGGCTCGTAGCCCCACAGCGGGTCCTGCTGGCCGATGCCGCGGATGTAGGAGATCAGGGTCGAGTTCGAGCCGCGCGCGGTCTGCACGGTGATGTTCGGCGTGGTCTGCGACAGGGTGGTGATGTCGTTGGCGGCCTGGCGCTCCAGGGTCTCGGCGCTGAAGGCCGAGACGGCGATCGGCACGTCCTTGAGGGTCTCCTCGCGGCGGCGGGCGGTGACGACCAGTTCGTCGACCGCGACCTGGTCGGCGCCGGCGGGCGCGGCGTCCTGGGCGAGCGCGGTGGAAGCGGCGGTCGACCAGGCCGCGCCGGCCAGCAGCGCGAGCTTGAGCATCGTCTTCATGGGTTTTCCCCTCCCCTATGCGTTCCGTCCCGTGCCGGACAGCCCCGTCGAACGGACGCATTTCCCGGCGTTCGCGAATTCATGCGTTCGCGAATTGGAGAACACTGTCACCCAGAGTTGCGCTTCGCGCCAGCCCTTTTTCACCAACTGATGAAATGAGCGCACGGGACAGCGGAAGACGTTGGGAAGGTTCGGAATCAGCCCCGCGGCGCGCGGGCGATCACGGCCTCGAAGCCGGCGGCGCAGTAGGCGAACAGTCGGGCCCGCACCGCGCCCAGGTCGCTGGAATGGCACTCCCCGCCCGACAGGGAATCGATGCGGCCGGTCTCCGACAGGGCCAGCATCATCGAACCGGTCAGGAACTGGTAGCTCCAGTAGAGGTCGCGATAGGCCGCGTCCGGACGAACCACCTTCAGGGTCTCGACCAGCCGGTGGACGACGGGGTCGAAGAACCGCGCCATAGTTTCGCCGCCCCAGGCCGGGGTGTTGTTCACCTGGGCCACGAGGGCGAAATAGCTTTTCCAGCCCTGGCCGCCGTCCTGGGAGATGCGCAGCAGGGGCTCGATGAAGGCCTCGATCACCCCTTCGACCGTCATGACCCCGGCATGGCGCTTCTCGTAGGCGTCCATCGACACGCTGCGGGCGGTGTTGAGGATCTCGGCTCGGCGCAGGAACACCGCGTCGAACAGCTCGCGCTTGGCGCCGAAATAATAGTGGATCAGGGCGGTGTCGACGCCGGCCTCGGCGGCCACCTGGCGGATGGTGACGCCGTGGAAGCCGTGGCGCGCGAACAGCCCCTCGGCGGCGTCGAGGATGGTCTCCTTCAGGTCCCGTCCCGCGGCCTTGGATGGTCGGCCGCGTCCGGCCGGCTTGGCGCGGGCGGCGGGCTGGGCGCGAGGGGCTCGAACTTGCGACGTCATGTTCCGTGGTCCGCGCATGGCTTGACCGTTCGTAGGCCTCCCGGCGCGGACCTGGCAAGCGCGACGCGCTCCCGTCTAGCCGAACGCCATCTGCCACATCAGCCGACCGGGCAGGAAGGCGAAGGCGCCGGCGATCAGCAGGCCGCCGACGAACAGTCCCGTCATCGTCCGGCCATGCAGGCGGACATTGTGCTTGCGAGCCGCGAACACCCCCATGGGCAGGGCGATCAGGGTCCAGCCGGCGAACAGGTGCAGGAAGCTGTAGCCGCCGGGATTGGACCGGTGGATGAACAGCGACGAGATCGCCGCGGTCGCCATGGCCACGACCCACAGCCAGCCCAGCGTGCGGTGGACGGTGTTCCCCTTCAGGCCCAGCAGCAGGACGACGCCGATCGCCAGGGCGGTGGTCACCGCCGCCACATGAAGCTGGATCTGGATCGGCGCGGCCGCCAGCAGGCCCAGGTGGGGCGCGTGCAGGTGGCCCTTGAGGTGCGCGAGGCCGCCCAGCACCGTCCCCGGCCCATGGCCCCGGGCGGCGCCCGTCGCCAGGATCAGGCCCACCGTGACGGCCAGGCCGATGGCGACCATGCGGATAAAGCGGGCCGGACCGATTGACAGGCTGGTGTCGGACATCTTGTTTCTCCCGAAGCGATCGCGCCGTGCCGGGGCGATCAAGGTCGGGTCCGGCTTAGGATCGGCGGCGACGGGGGTCATCCGAAGGTGCGTGAGAAAGCGTCGGCAGTTCGTGAACGGCGGGCCGCCGCCATTGGCGAAGCGCCAACGGACACGCCCGTCCCGGCGCTCCTGCGCGGCTACCTGCGGCCGCTGGCCGTGGCGGTGGTCGCCGGCGCCTTCCTGGCTCTGGTCGGCGCGCTGGGCACCAGCGACACGCCGCTGGTTCCGCGCCTGGGCTACTGGATCGGACTGTCCACCCTGGGCGCGGTGCTGGGCACGACCGTGGCCCAGGCGGTCGGCGGACTGTGGCCGGGCCTGGCCTCGACCTGGTGGCGGGCCCTGATCATCGTCGTCGTGCTGACCCCGCTGTTCACGGTTCTGGTCTGGCTGGCCGGCGGCCGCTCGCCCCCGACCCCGCGCGTCGCGGCGACCTATTTCGGCGTCACCCTGCTGATGACCGGCGGCATGACCGCCCTGATGACCCTGGCCACCCGACGGGTGATCGAGACCCACGCCGCGCCGCCGGAAGCGCCGCCGCCCCGCTTCCTTGAACGCCTGCCTCCGCGCCTGCGCGGCGGCGAGATCTACGCCGTCGAGGCCGAGGACCACTATCTGCGCCTGCACACCTCCAAGGGCCAGGACCTGATCCTGCTGCGCCTGTCCGACGCCGTGGCCGAGCTGGAGGGCATCGAGGGCGCCCAGACCCACCGCTCCTGGTGGGTGGCCAAGGCGGCGGTGCGGGACGCCCGGCGGGGCGACGGCCGCGCCACCCTGGTCCTGGCCAACGGCGTCGAGGCGCCGGTCAGCCGCGCCTACGCCCGGACGCTGCGCGAGGCGGGCTGGTACTAGGCAAGCGCTGGATCCAGCCGCTGAAAAGCAGAAGGCTCCCCGGGGGCGAATCCGGGGAGCCTTCGTTCATCCGATCGTCGAGGGGACGCCGATCAGAACTCTTCCCAGTCGTCGACCTTGGTGGCCAGGGCGGCGTTGCTGGCCCGGCCGGGCCGGGCGGCGGTGGCGGCGCGGGGCTGGGCCGGCCGCGCGGCCGGCGCCGTCGCGGACGCGTCGCCGACCCGGAAGCGGTCGACCAGGGCCGCCAGCTGGCTGGCCTCGTTCTTCAGCGAATGGCTGGCCGCCGTCGCTTCCTCGACCATGGCGGCGTTCTGCTGCACCACCTGGTCCATCTGGTTCACCGCCTTGTTGACCTCCTGCAGGCCGGTCGACTGCTCGACGGCGGAGGCGGCGATCTCGGTGACCAGGCCATCGATCGAGGCCACCTGGGCGACGATGCGCTGCAGGGCCTTGCCGGTCTGGCCGACCAGGTCGACCCCGGCCCCGACCTGCTGGGTCGAGGTCGAGATCAGGGTCTTGATCTCCTTGGCGGCCTCGGCCGAGCGCTGGGCCAGGGCCCGCACTTCCTGGGCGACGACCGCGAAGCCGCGGCCCGCGTCGCCGGCCCGGGCGGCTTCGACACCGGCGTTCAGGGCCAGCAGGTTGGTCTGGAAGGCGATCTCGTCGATCACCCCGATGATCTGGCTGACCTGGGCGGACGAGGTCTCGATCTCGGTCATGGCATGGACCGCCTGGCCGACGATACGGCCGGACTCCTCGGCGTCGGTGCGGGCGGTGGCGACCACGGAGGAGGCCTCCTTGGCGCCGGACGCGGTCTTGCGGACCGTGGCGGTGATCTCGTCGAGCGCGGCGGCGGTCTCTTCCAGGCTGGCGGCCTGCTGTTCGGTGCGGCGGGCCAGGCTGTCGGAGGCGTCGGCGATCTCGTCGGAGCCGCTGCGCACGCCGTTGGTGGAAACGATGATGGCCGCCATGGCCTCGCGCAGCTTTTCGACCGCCAGGTTGAAGTCCTCGCGCAGTTGGCGGTAGCGGCCGGCGAAGTCGGCGTCGATGCGGCAGGTCAGGTCGCCCTGGGCCAGGCGCGCCAGGCTCGCGGCCAGTTGGTCGACCACGGCGCTCTGCTCGGCGGCGACCACGCGGCGCTCGTCGTCATTGGCGGCGCGCTCGCTTTCGGCTGTCAGGCGGGTCTGTTCGGCGACGGCCTCCAGCCGGATCTTGGCGATCGCCGCTTCCTTGAAGGTGGCGACGGCGGCGGCCATCTGGCCGATCTCGTCCTTGCGGCCAGTGGCCGGGATGCCCACGCCGTTGTCGCCCGAGGCCAGGCGGCGCATGGCCGCCGTCATGGCGGTGACCGGCGCGGCGATGACGCCCGACAGCAGCAGGCCGCCGCCCAGGGCGATGGCGATGGCGACGCCGATCCCGATCGCCAGGGTCAGGCGGGCCTCCAGGGCGGACCGCTTCTGGGCCGCGGCCTCGGCGGCGACGACGGCTTCCGAATTCTTGACGATCAGCTCGATGTCGTCCTCGACGACCGAGACCGCCTGGTCGGCGACGCCGTCGTGCTTGACCAGGTCTACCGCCTGCTGGTGGGTGGCCGGATCGCGCGCCAGGGTCTCGCCCGGCTCGATGGCCTTCTTGCGGTAGTCGGCGTAGGCGGCGTCGACGTCGGCGATCCGGGCCAGCTGGGCCTCGTCACCCTTGGCCAGGGTGCGCAGTTGCTCCAGCGCGGCCAGGAACTTCGGCTTGTGGGCCTCTTCCAGGCGCTTGACGTAGTATTCGTCGCCCGACAGCAGGAAGCCGCGCAGCGAGTTTTCCTGGCGGGTCAGCCGGAAGGCGGCGGTGTCGGCGGCCCGCAGCGACAGGTAGGCGCGCTCGGTGCGCTCGATCGAAGCTTCGTATTTGGTCTGGTTGACGAAGAGCGTCACGCCCATCACCGCGATCGCCGAAAGCATCACGGCGAAGACCGCCATCAGCTTATGGGGGATTTTCAGATCGCCGAAGGTCATGGACGCGCTCCACTTGAGATCGCGACGCAAAAACTTCATGGACCACGGACAGTTAGGCGGCAGTCGGAAGCGCGCGTCGCACGTCCCATCTGTTGCGGCGGCAGGGTTTCCACGGCCTTAACCGTGCTGTGACGCAAGGTCGCAGGCGCAAAGCGGAAGGTCAGACGACGGCGGCGTTTCGCGGCGCCGCCCCAATTCAGGATTGCATGCCCAAAGGCTTCGAGCGTGACACAAGCCGAGACGTTCTACCTGAAGCGGTAGCCGCCGAAGGTCGCAAAAAATTTCGCCTTAGTGCGCCTCGTCCCAGTTGGCGGCGGCCCGGGCTTCGACCGTCAGGGGCACCGAGATGGCCACCGCCGGCGCGGCCGCGCCCTGCATGATCTCGCGGGCGACCCTGATCGTGGCCTCGGCCTCGGCCTCCGGCGCCTCGAACACCAATTCGTCGTGCACCTGCAGCAGCATCTTCGCCGAGAGGCCCGCCGCTTCCAGCGCGCCCGGCATGCGGATCATGGCCCGGCGCATGACGTCGGCCGCCGCGCCCTGGATCGGGGCGTTGATCGCCGCCCGCTCGGCGAACTGCCGGTGGGCCACCGACTTGCCGCCGATGTCGGGGATGTTGATCTTCCGCCCGAAGATGGTGGTGACATAGCCGTGCTCGCGCACGAAGGTCTTGGTCGCCTCCATATAGGCCTGGATGCCCGGGAAGCGCTCGAAATAGGTCTTGATATAGGCCCCGGCCTCGCCCTGCGGGATCGACAGCTGGTTGGCCAGGCCGAAGGCCGAGATGCCGTAGACGATGCCGAAATTGATCGCCTTGGCCCGGCGACGCACCTCGCTGGGCATGCCCTCGATCGGCACGCCGAACATCTCCGAGGCGGTCATGGCGTGGATGTCCAGGCCCTCCTGGAAGGCCGTCTTCAGCTGAGGGATGTCGCCGATGTGGGCCAGCAGGCGCAGCTCGATCTGGCTGTAGTCGGCGCTGATCAGCACCTTGCCCGGGGCGGCCACGAAAGCCTTGCGGATCTTGCGGCCTTCCTCGGTGCGGATCGGGATGTTCTGCAGGTTGGGGTCGGACGACGACAGGCGACCCGTGGTGGTCGAGGCCAGGGCGTAGGAGGTGTGCACCCGGTTGCCGCCGCCGGGCGCGATGGCCGCGATCAGGTTCTCGGTGTAGGTGCCCTTCAGCTTTGACAGCTGGCGCCAGTCCAGCAGCACGCGCGGCAGCTCGTGCTCCAGGGCCAGGGCCTCCAGCACGTCGCTGTCGGTCGACCACTGGCCGGTGGCGGTCTTCTTGCCGCCCTTCAGGGCCATCTCGCCGAACAGCACGTCGCCGATCTGCTTGGGGCTGCCCAGGTTGAACGGACGGCCGACCAGTTCCTGGGCCCGGGCCTCGAACTCGGCCATCCGCATCGAAAACTCGTTGGACAGCCGGCGCAGGGTGTCGGGATCGACCCGGATGCCCTCGTTCTCCATGGCCGCCAACACGGCCGGCAGCGGGCGCTCCAGGGTCTCGTAGACGGTCAGCAGACCCTCGCGGGCCAGGCGGGGCTTGAGCGCCTCATAGAGCCGCAGGGTGACGTCGGCGTCCTCGGCGGCGTAGGCGGTCGCCTCGGCCAGACCCACATGCTTGAAGCTGATCTGGCCCTTGCCCGAGCCGGCGACCTGCTTGAACGGAATGGGCTTGTGGCCCAGCCACAGCTCCGACAGCTCGTCCATGCCATGGCCGTGCAGCCCCGCCTCCAGCACGTAGCTGATCAGCATGGTGTCCTCGATCGGACCCACCTTGATCCCGTGGCGGGCCAGGACGGCGATGTCGTACTTGGCGTTCTGGGCCACCTTCAGCACCGCCGGATCCTCCAGCAGCGGCTTGAGAGCGGCGATGGCTTCTTCCAGTGGGATCTGCACGAGGTCGGCGGCGGCTTCCAGGGCCAGGCCGTCCTTCTCGCAGTGGCCGACCGGGATGTAGCAGGCCTCGCCCGGCGCGATGGCCAGCGACACGCCACACAGGCCGGCGGTGGCCGACGACAGGGCGTCGGTCTCGGTGTCGAAGGCGACGATCCCCTTGGCCGTGGCCTTGGCGATCCAGGCGTTCAGGGTCTCCAGGTCCTGGATGCGGACATAGGCGGCGTGATCGACGCTGGCCGGCTGGGCGACCGGATTGGCGGCGGCCCGGGCGGCGGCGCCCATGTAGGACACGCCCAGCACCGGAGCGGTCGGCGTCGCGGCCGGGCGGTCGAGCGTGCGCGGCGCGGCCGAGGCGTTGCCGTCGCCGACCCGGCGGGCCAGGGACCGGAACTCCATCGTCTCCAGGAAGTCGGCCAGCACCTGCTTGTCGGGCTCGCGCACGACCAGGTCGTCGATCGGCTCGGGCAGCGGGGTGTCGCAGTCCAGCTGCACCAGCTGCCGCGACAGCCGGATCTGGTCGGCGTATTCGATCAGGGTCTCGCGGCGCTTGGGCTGCTTGATCTCGCCGGCCCTCGCCAGCAGGGTGTCGAGGTCGCCGTATTCGTTGATCAGCTGGGCGGCGGTCTTGATCCCGATGCCCGGCGCGCCCGGCACGTTGTCGACGCTGTCGCCGCACAGCGACTGTACGTCGACCACCCGCTCGGGATAGACGCCGAACTTCTCGAACACCTGCTCGCGGTCGATGCGCACGCCCTTCATGGGGTCGAACATCGACACCCCGTCGCCGACCAGCTGCATCAGGTCCTTGTCGGACGAGACGATCACCGTCTCGCCGCCCTGCTCGCGCACCCGGCAGGCATAGGCGGCGATCAGGTCGTCGGCCTCGTAGCCCGGCAGCTCGATGGCCGGGACGCCGAAGGCGCGGGTAGCCTCGCGCACCAGCGGGAACTGCGGGATCAGGTCCTCGGGCGGCGGCGGCCGGTGGGCCTTGTACTTGTCGTAGAGCGTGTTGCGGAACGTCTTCTCGGAATGGTCCCAGATCACCGCCAGGTGGGTGGGCGTATCGCCCTGCATGTCGCGCATCAGCTTCCACAACATGTTGCAGAAGCCCTGGACGGCGCCCACCGGCAGGCCGTCGCTCTTGCGGGTCAGCGGCGGCAGGGCGTGATAGGCGCGGAACAGATAGGCCGAGCCGTCGACCAGGAACAGCCGTACGGCGGGGCCGTCCTGGGTCAGGGGACGGTCGGCTTCCACCGCGGTCGGCAGGGAAGCGGCGGAATCGGGCGCGAGCGTGTCGGTCATGGCCGGGAAGATAGGCGGTCACGGCCCGCGCGGAAACACCCTCGGAGGCCGCTGATGACAGTGGCGCTTCGACGAAAGGCGCCATAGGCTCCACCCTAGGCTGCAACCTGGTGCGCGGCCCGAAGCGTTCATTGGGGGAATGATGAGGATCTGGGTTCTGGCGGCGTTCGCGACGGCGGCGTTGAACGGCGTGGCGGCGGCGGACGACGGGAAGGTCCACCCCCAGCTATTGCGGCGGGTCACGGCCGCCGAGAAGGCGGCGGCCTATCCCAAGACGGCCTTCGACAGGAAGATCTCGGGCGAAGCGACGCTGGACTGCACGGCAGACGACGCCGGCCGCGAGGTCGATTGCCGGGTCATCGACGAGAAGCCCGCCGGTCTGGGCTTTGGTGAGGCGGCCCTGGCGCTGTCGGCCAAGGAGCGCGTCAAGACCACGGACGGCCAGGGCGGATCGATCGTCGGCAAGCGTTTCGAGACGGACTTCTCGTTCCTCGCCCCGGGCGATTCCAATCCCGACTGGTTGCGCAAGCCCTCGGCCCAGGATCTGGCCGCCGCGTTCCCGACCAAGGCCCTGCGGGATGGTGCGGCCGGCAAGGCGACGATCAAGTGCAACGTCACGATCGAGGGGTTCCTGGAGCGCTGCGCCGTGCTGTTCGAAAGCCCCGCGGACTTCGGCTTCGGCGCGGCCGCGCTGCAGCTGTCACCGCAGTTTCGCATGTCGCCGAAGATCCGCGGCGGCAAGCCCGTGCCCGGCGGCGACGTCACCATTCCGATCAATTGGGAAGCCCCCATCGCCAGGGGTCCCGCCGCCACGTTCGGTTCGCGTCGGCTGATGGTCGATCCGCCATGGGTCCGCGCGCCCAGCCTCGAACAGGTGCGCGCGGCCTGGCCGGCGGCGGCCAAGGACACGGCGTCGGGGCAGGCGGCGCTGCGTTGCGGGCTCAGCCCGACCGGCGCGCTGAAGGACTGCGAGGTGATTTCGGAAATCCCGTCGGGCAAGGGCTTCGGCCGCGCCGCCAAGAGCTTGGCGAGCGCCTTCCAGATCTATGTGCGGCCGGAAGACGCCAAGGCCGTTCGAAACCTCAACATCGACGTGCCCTTCCGCTTCCGCGACCCGGCCACGCCGGACACGCGACAACTGACCCGTCCGCGCTGGACCACCACCCTGACCGCCGAGGGCATGTCGGCGATCTATCCCGCCGCCGCGGTCAAGGCCGGCGTCTTCAGCGGCCTGGGCGTGGTCGACTGCGCCGTGGACGCCGGCGGCCGCCTGGTGGACTGCTCGGCCAGGCGCGAAGAGCCCGCGAGGCTTGATTTCGGGGCGGCGGCGCTGGAAGCCGCCAAGGTGATGGCGATGAACCCGTGGACCAAGGAGGGCGATACGGTCGAAGGTCTCCGGATCGCCTTGCCGATCCGCTTCACCTGGCAAGAAACGGCGGCCGAGGCCGCGGCGCCTTCTGCGCCCGCCAAGCCCTAGCCGAACCGGGCGTTCAGGTTGGGAAGGTTCTTGCCGAACGCCGCGTAGTCGGTGGTGTCGCCGTCGGCCAGATAGGTGCGGGTTCCCGCCAGCATTGCGCCATAGGCCGCGTTGAACGGGCCGGTGGCCGAGCTCAGCCGCCGAACGCCCAGTTCCGCCAGGCGCCGGGCCGAGGGCATGCCCGGGCGGCCCATGACGTTGAGCGGCAGGGTGATCCCGGCGGCGAGGGCCGACAACAGGTCCTCCTCGATCGGTAGCGGCACGAAGATCCCGCTGGCCCCGGCCTCAGCGTACAGCGCCGCGCGGCGCAGGGCCTCGGCCAGGGCCGCCTCGCCCTGCGCCAGGCCGGCCAGATAGACGTCGGTGCGGGCGTTGATGAACAGGTTCACGCCCGCCTGGTCGGCGGCGGCGCGGACGGTCTGGATCTTGCGCGCGTGCAGGTCCGGATCGCGGCGGCCGTCCTCGAAATTGATCCCCACGGCCCCGGCCCCGACCACGGCCTTGATCGTTTCGGCCAAGGTCGCCAGGTCGTCGGTGTAGCCGCCCTCGATGTCGGCGGTGACGGGGACCGACACCACCCGGGCGATGCCGGCGACGGTGTCGATGACCGCCGCCACGGGCACGGCGTCGCCGTCGGCATAGCCCCGCGCCCAGGCCACGGCGGCGCTGGAGGTCGCCACGGCCTTGGCCCCGGCGTCCTCCATCAAGGCCGCGCTGGCCGCGTCCCAGGCGTTGGGCAGGACCAGCACCTCGGGTCCGGCGTGCAGGGCGTGAAAGCGGTCGGCGGTCGTGGTCATGGCGGCGCTCCGAGGGTCAGGCGAGCGGACTATCGGCAATCGCGCCCCGGCCGTCTCGCGAAAATCGGACCTTATTGCCCCGTCGCCGACACGCCTTGGCGACGGGCGCCCGCGAAAACGGCGATCGTCGAATTACGGCAAACGCGTCGTATTGCCGCCTTGGCGAGGTCAATTGCCTCGCCTAGAGGCAGGAGGTTCGCCATGGCCGCAAAAACGGGAACCTCCCCTTCTCCCGGGCTTTGGTTTGAACGACCCGAAACACAGGAAGACCCTGGCCCATGGTTTCATGGAAGAAGATCCGTGTCGGTACGGCGCTCGTCGCCGCCACCCTGACCACCGCCGCCGTGCTGGCCGTGGCCCCCGCCCATCCTGTCGCGCCGCCCGCCGGCCCGACCAGCGAGCCGGTCAAGCTGACCCCGCCGCTGATGCCCGCCGAAGCGGGCAAACCGCTGCCCAAGACGATCCTGACCTGACGGACCGTCCTGGCCCAAGAATCCGGGCCTGACCTAGATTTCCAGCGGCTTTGGGCGCTATGGAGCGCCCATGCCCTTCACCGCCACCGTCCTGACCATGTTCCCCGAGGCCTTTCCCGGCCCGCTCGGCGTTTCGCTGATCGGCACGTCGTGGAAGGAACAGGACCTGTGGCGATTGGAAACACTGGACATTCGGGGGTTTTCCAAGGATAAGCGCGGCTTCCTCGACGACACCCCCGCGGGTGGCGGCGTGGGAGCGGTACTGAAAGCGGACGTCATCGCCGCCGCGCTGGACAGCGTGGATGTCGGTGGGCGGCCGCTTTTGTACATGAGCGCCCGGGGTCGGCCCCTGACCCAGGCGCGCGTCAAGGAATGGGCTAAAGCGCCGGGCGTCATCGTCCTGTGCGGCCGTTTCGAGGGGGTGGACCAGCGGGTGCTCGACGCCCGGGGGTTCGAGGAGGTCTCGGTCGGAGACGCTGTTCTTGCCGGTGGCGAGGCGGCGGCGATGGTCGTGATCGAGGCGTGCGTTCGATTGGCTCCAGGGGTTCTGGGCAATTTCGAGAGCACGCAGGAAGAAAGCTTCGAGGACGGGCTCCTCGAGCATCCGCAGTACACCAGGCCGCGGACGTTCGAAGGGCTCGACATCCCCGAGGTGCTGCTGTCGGGCGACCACAAGAAGGTGGCCCAGTGGCGGAAAAGCATGCGTGAAGAAACCACCCGCGAGCGGCGTCCAGACCTCTGGGAAGCGCATCTCGCCAATCAACAGGCAAAAGGCGGCCCGAAAACGGGTAAGCCCAAAGGAGACTAGAGTTATGGCTGCTAACATCATCAAGGAACTCGAGCGCGAAGAAGCCCAGCGTCTGCTGGCCGCCCGCGCCATCCCCGAGTTCGAGCCGGGCGACACCCTGCGCGTCAACGTCCGCATCAAGGAAGGCGAGCGCGAGCGCGTCCAGGCCTATGAGGGCGTCTGCATCGCCCGTTCGGGCGGCGGCGTGCACGAGAGCTTCACCGTCCGCAAGATCTCGTTCGGCGAAGGCGTGGAGCGTCTGTTCCCGCTGCTGTCGCCGAGCATCGAAAGCATCGAAGTCAAGCGTCGCGGCGTCGTCCGTCGCGCCAAGCTGTACTACCTGCGCGACCGTCGCGGTAAGTCGGCCCGGATCGCCGAACGCTCCAACATCCGCAAGGTGGAAGCCGCCGACGCCGAATAGGCTTGGCGACTTGCCGAAGATCAGGGCCCCGGCGAAAACGCCGGGGCCTTTTTCGTATGGGTTTCAGCGGCCAAGCTTGGGTGCAAGCGCACGAATGTATTGACAAAACGTCGTTGTCTGGTGTTTGGTGAACGCACCCCCACCGCTCTGCGACGGGCTTATAGACCGCCCCCTTGCTAGGGAGTGGCCCTCTTCAGGAACGGCGTCATGGCCCCTGAAGGAAATGCGATATGAGGGCGCGCCCCAAACACATGGGCGCGCCCTCTTTGCGTTCGGAAAGCCCTATCTGATCGTGGCCCGGTGCGGCGGCGAGCGGCGCTTGCGCGGCGGCGCGGCGGCCTGGGCGTCCCGGCGGTCGCGCATCCGCTGCAGGCGCTTGCGGACCCGCGCGTCGCGCAGCAGGGCGGCGGGAACGTCGGTCAGCATCTTCAGGCCGGCGATCGGCGAGACGTTGCGCACGTCGCGGCGGGCCTGGGCCAGCACCTCGCCGACCATCAGCCGGTTGTCGATCTCGCCCTGCTCCTTGACCATGGCCAGGCGGTGCAGGGCGTAGAGACCCAGGATCGCGGCGATCAGGAAATAGAAGTCCCAATTGGAGATCCGCAGCGGCATCAGGGTCAAGACGTCGCCGGGGCTGGTCCAGCGCAGCAGGATCTCCAGCTGGCGGGCGGCGAAGAAGTCGGCGAACATCCCGCCCAGCAGCGGCGCCAGGCCGGCGGCGGCCGAGCTGATCAGGGCGTTGGCGGCGATATAGGCCGTGGCCGAGCCGCGCGGCGACAGCTTCAGGGCGATATTGCCCGACGACAGGGTCACCCCGGCGGTGGCCAGCCCCATCAGGGCGTGCAGGCCCACCAGATAGGCCATCACCCAGGGCCGGTCGTGGATCTGCGAGGCGCCGACCATGGCGGCGATGCAGGCGATGAACAGCGGCGCGGCCACGGCCAGCACCGACTTGTTGGCGAAGCGGTCCGACAGCAGACCCCAGCTGCGCAGGGCCAGGACGTTGGTGGCCTGGCTGACCACGCTGAGCACCACCACGAAGGTGACCGAAAGCCCCAGCTGCTTGACGAAGAACACCGTGAAGAACGGCGTGGCCAGGTTCACCGCGAACTGCCAGCTGGCCAGGAAGGCGATCAGCCGGCGAAAGTTCCTGTCCTTCAGCGGGGCGCGCAGCAGCGGGACCAGCTTCACCCGCTCGGCCGGGGCGGGCATCTGCGGCTCGGGGGTCAGGGCCAGCTCGCGGCAGCTGAGCAGGCCGGCCAGGAAGGCGGCCAAGTACAGACCCGCGAACACGAACGGCCGCAGGAACGAGCCTTCCGGCGCGCGGTCCAGGGCCACGGCGGCGGCCAGGCTGGCGACCAGGCCGACGATGGTGGCGTTGATGGTCCGCTTGGCGAAGATCTGCCCCATCCGCTGCTCGGGGGCCAAGTCCCGCACCCAGGCGTTCCAGGCGCAGCCGCCGAAGGTCGCGACCCCGCAATAGAACACCTGCGCCGCGACAAGCCCCATCAGGGGCAGCTGGCCGCCGCCGGTCAGGGCCAGCAGGGCCATGCCGATCAGGGCGCAGCGGCTGATCAGGCTGGCCAGCACCGAGATCCGCTTGCGGGTGCGCAGCCCCTCGACCAGCAGCACGCCGGGCAGCTGCAGCAGTTGCACCCAGAAGGTTATCGCCGCCAACAGGCCGATGGTGGTGTTCGACGCCCCCAGTTGCAGAGCGAAGGCGGTCAGGATGACGCCGCTGGTCACCGCCGTGACGGCGTTCGAGAAGCCCGCCTCCCGGACCAGATGTCGCAGGCCGCGCTCGCGGTCGGCGTCGCTCAGGCTGGGCGTGGGGGCAAGAAACATGCGCTGCGCGGCCTTTGCATGGCTTCGCCGAGGCAGGTTTGATCCAACTTGCCGCCGGCGGGCGTTGATTTTCGGCGTTTCCTCGCTTTACGCGCCCCGTCTCAAGGCCTAGATGCCCGGGTATCATGACCCGCGCACCAAAGACCCTCTACGACAAGATCTGGGACGCTCACGTCGTCAACGAACAGGACGGCGAAGCGATCCTCTATATCGACCTGCACCTGATCCACGAGGTGACCACCCCGCAGGCCTTC
Organism: Caulobacter sp. LjRoot300; assembly: GCF_964253875.1. Taxonomy (NCBI): domain Bacteria; kingdom Pseudomonadati; phylum Pseudomonadota; class Alphaproteobacteria; order Caulobacterales; family Caulobacteraceae; genus Caulobacter; species Caulobacter sp. LjRoot300. The sequence continues at coordinate 910,287 of NZ_CAXUSA020000002.1, read as the reverse complement.
GCCGGGCTTCGGGCGGCCGGCCGCAAGGTGCGCCGGCCCGACCGCACGCTGGCCGTGGCCGACCACAACATCCCGACCGAGGGCCAGGCCAAGGGCGTCGACGCCGTGGCCGACGACGAGGCCAGATTGCAGCTCAAGACCCTGGCCCGCAATGTGCAGGACAACGGCATCGAGTTCTTCCCGATGGGCGACATCCGCAACGGCATCGTCCACGTGGTCGGCCCCGAGCAGGGCCGCACCCAGCCGGGCATGACCATCGTCTGCGGCGACAGCCACACCTCGACCCACGGCGCCTTCGGGGCCCTAGCCCACGGCATCGGCACGTCAGAGGTCGAGCACGTCCTGGCCACCCAAACCCTGCGCCAGGAGAAGGCCAGGAACATGCTGGTCCGCGTCGATGGCCAGCTGGGCCCCGGCGTCACGGCGAAAGATGTCGCCCTGGCCGTGATCGGCGAGATCGGCACCGCCGGCGGCACCGGCTATGTCATCGAGTTCGCCGGTCCGGTGGTCGGCGACCTGTCGATGGAAGGCCGCATGACCCTGTGCAACCTGACCATCGAGGGCGGCGCCAAGGCTGGCCTGGTCGCGCCGGACGACAAGACCTTCGCCTATATCCAGGGCAAGCCCTCGGCCCCGAAGGGCGCGGCCTGGGACATGGCGCTGTCGTACTGGAAGAGCTTCGTCAGCGACGAGGACGCCCATTTCGATCGCACCGTGGTGATCGACGGCTCGGCCCTGGTCCCGATGGTCACCTGGGGCACCTCGCCCGAGGACGTCATCCCGGTGACCGGCAACGTCCCGGATCCGGAAAGCTTCGCCACCCCCGACAAGCGCGCCGCCGCCCACCGGGCGCTGGACTATATGGGCCTGACCGCCGGCCAGCCGATCTCGGACGCCCGCATCGACCGGGTCTTCATCGGCTCGTGCACCAACAGCCGGATCGAGGACATGCGGGCCGCCGCCGCCGTGGTGCAGGAGGCCTTCCTGCATGGCCGCCTGGTCGCGCCTCACGTCAAGGCCATGGTCGTGCCGGGCTCGGGCCTGGTGAAGGAACAGGCCGAGGCCGAGGGGCTGGACGCCATCTTCAAGGCCGCCGGCTTCGACTGGCGCGAGCCGGGCTGCTCGATGTGCCTGGCCATGAACCCCGACAAGCTGCAGCCGCAGGAGCGCTGCGCCTCGACCAGCAACCGCAACTTCGAGGGCCGCCAGGGTCGGGCCGGCCGCACCCACCTGGTGTCGCCGGCCATGGCGGCGGCGGCGGCGATCGCCGGCCACCTGGTCGACGTCCGCACCCTGCTTGAGGAGACCGCCTGATGCAGGCCTTCACCCGTCTGGACGGCCGCGCGGCGCCGCTGTCGCTGGCCAATATCGACACCGACCAGATCATCCCCAAGCAGTTCCTCAAGACCGTCGAACGCGAGGGCCTGGCCAAGGGCCTGTTCTACGACTTCCGCTTCGACGGCGAGGGGCACGAGATCAGCGACTTCGTGCTCAACCGGCCGGAGTACAAGGGCTCCAGCGTGCTGATCGCCGGCGACAACTTCGGCTGTGGAAGCTCGCGCGAGCACGCGCCGTGGGCGTTGATGGACTACGGGATCATGTGCGTGATCTCAACCAGCTTCGCCGACATCTTCAACAACAACTGCTTCAACAACGGCCTGCTGCCGGTGGTGCTGAAGCCCGAGGAAGTCGCCGTCCTGATGGACGAGGCCAAGGGCGGCAACCACATGGTCAGCATCGACCTGGCCGAGCAGACGGTGATCTCGCCCTCGGGCAAGAGCTTCCACTTCGACATCGATCCGGTGCGCAAGGACAAGATGCTCAAGGGCCTCGACTTCATCGGCGAGACCCTGATGCACAGCGCCGACATCGACGTCTACGAGAGCAAGCGGGCGTTGGATCGGCCGTGGCTGGAAGCGTGAACGCCCTGCGTCCTTCGAGGCCCGCTGCGCGGGCGCCTCAGGATGAGGTAACCAGTTGCACAAAGCTCCTCATCCTGAGGTGCGAGCCGAGGGCGAGCCTCGAAGGACGCAGGGTGCTGAAGTTGGGGCGCCGCCCATGACCGTCATCCTGGCCGGCACGATCCGCGTTCCGCCCGAACGCCTGGCCGAGCTGCGGCCGCACCTGCGCGCCCAGGTCGAGGGCAGCCGGGGCGAGCCGGGCTGCCTGGACTATGCGCTGAGCGAGGATCCTCTGGATCCGGGCCTGATCCGGGTGTTCGAGCACTTCATCGACGAGGCGGCCCTGGCCTTCCACCGCGCCAGCCCGCACATGGCCGCCTGGCGCGCCTGCTTCCCCGAACTGGGCGTCCACGACCGCCGCATGTCGTCGTTCGACGTCACCGACTATCGATCCATCTAAGAGAGCCTTCCGATGTCCACGCTTCTGCTCCTGCCCGGCGACGGGATCGGCCCCGAGGTCTGCGCCCAGGTGCGCCGGGTGGCCGCCGCCCTCACGCCCGACCTGAACGTCGAGGAGCGGATCTATGGCGGAGCCAGCTACGACGCCCACGGCACGCCCCTGACCGACGAGGTCCGCGACGCGGCCCTGGCCAGCGACGCGGTGCTGATGGGCGCGGTCGGCGGTCCGCAATGGGCCAACGCCCCCCGCCACCTGCGCCCAGAAGCCGGCCTGCTGAACCTGCGCAAGGCGATGGACGTCTACGCCAACCTGCGCCCGGCCTATTGCTTCGAGGCCCTGGCCGACGCCTCCAGCCTCAAGCGCGACCTGGTCTCGGGTCTGGACATCATGTTCGTCCGCGAACTGACGGGCGGGGTCTATTTCGGCCAGCCGCGCGGCATCGAGGACCTGGGCGACGGCCAGAAGCGCGGCGTCGACACCCAGGTCTACACCACCGCCGAGATCGAGCGCGTGGCGCGGGTGGCCTTCGAGCTGGCCCGCGGCCGCGGCAATCGCGTGGCCTCGGCCGAGAAGTCCAACGTCATGGAAAGCGGCCTGCTGTGGAAGCAGGTGGTCACCGACCTGCACGCTCGCGACTATGCCGACGTCCAGCTGGAGCACATCCTGGCCGACAACTGCGCCATGCAGCTGGTCCGCGCCCCCAAGCAGTTCGACGTCATCGTCACCGATAACCTGTTCGGCGACATCCTGTCGGACGCGGCGGCCATGCTGACCGGCTCGCTGGGCATGCTGCCGTCGGCGGCGCTGGGCGCGGCGGGCAAGCCGGGCCTGTACGAGCCGATCCACGGCTCGGCGCCCGACATCGCCGGCAAGGGCGTGGCCAATCCGCTGGCCGCCATCCTGTCGTTCGAGATGGCCCTGCGCTGGTCGCTGAACCGCGCCGACGCCGCCGACGCCCTGCTGGCGGCGGTCAAGGCGGCGCTGGACGGCGGGGCCCGCACCCGCGACCTGGGCGGCGAGCTGTCGACGGCCCAGATGGGCGACGCGGTGCTGTCCCACCTAGGGCGTTGAAATATCGACGTTATGCTTAAAGCTCCCGCAACGTAACCTTAACGGTTCTCGCTGAAACCCTGCGCGTCGTTTTCAACAGCGGCGCGCGGGGCAAGCGATGCGGTTCCAGGACCTGAAGATCTCCACCAAGCTCGGAATCGCGTTCAGCGCGTTGATCCTGGCGTTCGTGGTCTCGTCCAGCGTCGTCTTCACCAGCCTGCAGAGCATCGACAAGGCCTCGACCTCCAGCCAGCGCAGCCTGGTCCTGGCCGGCCAGGCCGAGACGATGATGGGCCTGATCCTTGAGCAGCAGAACGCTCTGCGCGGCTACGCCCTGACCGACGACCCGGCCTTCGCCGAGGTCTACCAGGACAACGCCGCCGCGTTCGACAAGGCGCTGGACGCCTTCGAGACCAAGACCACCCAGGCCGCCCAGAAGGAACGCATCCAGCGGATGCGGACCGCCATGGCTGACTGGCGGCACGACGTCGCCGAGCCGACCCTGACGGCGATGAAGGACCCGGCGAGCAAGTCCCAGGCCGCCGGGCTGATCGGCAAGAAGAACCTGGACGACCTGCGCGCCCTGCGGGACGAACTGTCGAGCGCCGCCCTCGAGCGCGTGACGATCCGCGCCAAGGAACAGAAGGGCGCCATGACGCTGGCCACCCAGTCGCTGGTGGTCGGCGGACTGGCCGCCCTGGCCATCGCCGGCCTGATGGGCTGGCTGCTGTCGAGCACCATCGGCGCCCCGGTGTCGCGGATGACCGCCGTCATGCGCCGCCTGGCCTCGGGCGACAACGACGCCGAGGTCCCGGCCATCGGCCGCAAGGACGAGGTGGGCCTGATGGCCGACGCCCTGCTCAGCTTCAAGGACGCCGCCGTCGCCAAGGCGCGGCTGGAGGGCGAGACCGTCGAGCAGCGCCGGCTGACCGAGGCCGAGCGCGCCCAGCGCGAGGCCGAGAAGGCCGCCGAGGCCCAGGCCGACGCCGTCGCGATCGGCGCTCTGGCCCAGGCGCTGGACCGTCTGGCCAACGGCGACCTGACCCACCGCATCGCCGTCGACTTCGCCCCCAAGGCCGCCCAGCTGAAGTCCGACTTCAACACCGCCGCCGACCGCCTGCGGGACGCCCTGCGCGGCATCAACACCGCCACCGACGGCATCCGTTCCGGCTCGGAAGAGATCGCCAGCGCCTCGGACGACCTGTCGCGCCGCACCGAGCAGCAGGCCGCCAGCCTGGAAGAGACCGCCGCCGCTCTCGACGAAATCACCGCCACCGTGCGCAAGACCGCCGCCGGCGCCAACGAGGTCTCGGGCCTGGTGGCCAACGCCCGGACCGGCGCGGAGAAGTCCGGCCAGATCGTCAGCCAGGCCGTCAGCGCCATGACCGAGATCGAAACCTCCTCGCAGCAGGTGGCGCAGATCATCGGCGTGATCGACGAGATCGCCTTCCAGACCAACCTGCTGGCCCTGAACGCCGGGGTCGAGGCCGCCCGGGCCGGCGACGCCGGCCGAGGCTTCGCGGTCGTGGCGCAGGAGGTGCGGGCCCTGGCCCAGCGCTCGGCGGACGCCGCCAAGGAGATCAAGGGCCTGATCTCGACCTCGACCGCCCAGGTCGGGACCGGCGTCAGCCTGGTCGGCCAGACCGGCCAGGCCCTGCAGGCCATCGTCGACCAGGTCGCCTCGATCGACAGCCTGGTCAAGGAGATCGCCGCCTCGGCCCAGGAACAGGCGACCGGCCTGCACCAGGTCAACAGCGCCGTGAACCAGATGGACCAGGTGGTGCAGCAGAACGCCGCCATGGTCGAGCAAGCCACCGCCGCCACCCACTCGCTGAAGGGCGAGGCCGGCGAACTGGCCGCCCTGGTCGGCCGCTTCAGGGTCGGCGGCGAAGCCCCGCGCCCCGCCGCGGCCACCCCCGCCTCGCGTCCGGTCGCCAGCCCGGCGCGGGCGGTCCGGACCAAGGTCGCGGCCGCCTTCAACGGCAACGCGGCGCTCGCCTCGGACGGCTGGGAAGAGTTCTAGGATCGGCTTCTCGACCCTTCGACAAGGGCGGGGAAATTGATCGCTCCCTTTCTCTTCCGCCGGCCCTAAGCTGCTCCCAACGACAAGGGAGGAGCGCCCATGATCCCGGGCCTGATGCAGACCACGCCGCTGCTGGTCAGCGGCATCCTGCGCTATGTAGCCTCGGCCCATGGCGGGCGCGAGATCGTCTCCCGGCTGATCGACGAGCCCGTCTGGCGCTACGACTATGCGGGCCTTGCCCGGCGCGCGGCCCAGGCCGCCAACGCCCTGGCGGGGCTGGGCGTACGGTCCGGCGACCGCGTCACCTCCCTGGCCTGGAACACCCACCGGCACCTGGAGCTGTTCTACGCCGTCCCCGGCCTCGGCGCGGTGCTGCACACGGCCAATCCCCGGCTGTCGGACGAGCAGATCGCCTTCACGATCAACCACGCCGCCAGCGGCGTCCTGCTGTTCGACCGCAATTTCGTCGAGCTGGTCGCCCGCCTGGCCCCACGCCTGACGACGGTGAAGACCTTCGTCATGCTGTCCGACGCCGCGCGGACCCACGACGCCGGGGTCGGGGCGGTCTCGTACGAGACCCTGATCGCCAGCGAGGCCGGAACCATCGACTGGCCCGGACTCAAGGATGGGCTGGACGAGAACGCCGGCGCCTTCCTCTGCTACACCTCGGGCACGACGGGCGATCCCAAGGGCGTGCTCTATTCGCACCGCGCCGTGGTGCTGCACGCCATGGCCGGCGGCCTGGCCAGCGCCTTCGGCCTCTCCGCCTTCGACGTGGTGATGCCCTGCTCCAGCCTCTACCACGCCACCGCCTGGGGTCTGCCGTTCACCGCCCCGATCTGCGGGTCCAAGCTGGTGCTGCCGGCCGACAGGATGGACGGGGCGTCGCTGCACGAGCTGATCCAGGGCGAGGGCGTGACCTTCACCGGCGGGGTGCCGACGATCTGGACGATGTATCTGGCCTGGTTGGAGCAGGCCGATCAGCGGCCGGACAGCCTCAAGCGCGTGGTGATCGGCGGCAGCGCCGTGCCGCGCGCCATGGCCGAGACCTTCAAGACGAAATACGGCGTCGACGTGCTGCAGATCTGGGGCATGACCGAGACCTGCCCGATCGGCGTGGTCGCCACCCCGACCCCGTCCCTGGCCGCCCTAGGCGAAGACGCCCTGAACGACGCCATCTGGACCCGCCAGGGCCGGCTGCAGTTCGGAATCGAGCTGCGGATCGAGGCCGAGGACGGGACCGAAGCCCCCCGCGACGGCCAGACCTCGGGCGCCCTGAAGGTGCGCGGCCCCTGGGTGGTCCAGCGCTATTACCGCCAGGCGCGCGACGCGGCCGACGCCGAAGGCTGGTTCGACACCGGCGACATCGCCACCCTCGACGAGCACGGTTTCATGCGCATCACCGACCGCCAGAAGGACGTCATCAAGTCGGGCGGCGAATGGATCAGCTCGATCGACCTGGAGAACATCGCCGCCGGCTGTCCAGGCGTGAAGATCGCCGCCGTGATCGGCGTGCCGCACCCCAAATGGGAGGAGCGGCCGCTGCTGGTGATCGAGGCCCACGCGGGGGCGTCGGTGGCCAAGGCCGACGTGCTGGCCTACCTGGCGCCCCGGATCGTCAAGTGGTGGACGCCCGACGACGTGGTCTTCGCCGCCGTCCCTCTGACCGCCACGGGCAAGATCGACAAGAAGGTTCTGCGCGAGGCCTGGCGAGGCCATCTGATGGGGTAGGCGTTAAAACCTCAGCCGCCAGGTTTCCGAGACCAGCCCTTCGCCGAAGCCGTCGTAGGGCCAGCTGTCCTCGAGCTCGAAACCGGCGCGCTCATAAAGGCGGCGGGCCGGCAGCAGATTGCTCTGGGTCCAGAGCACCACCTCGCGATAGCCGGCGAAACGGGCGAAGCTCACGCATTCGGCCACCAGCCTGTCGCCGACGCCCAGGCCACGCGCCGAGGGCTCGACCAGCAGCAGGCGCAGGCGGCCGACCGTATCGCTCTCGCGGGCCAGCAGGATCGAGCCGACCGGCGCGCCCCGGTGCTCGGCGATCCAGCAGGCCTCGCGCGCCGGGTCGAAGCCCTTGATGAACTCGGCCACGACGCCGGCCACCAGCCCCTCGAACCGGGCGTCCCAGCCCTGTTCCGCCGCATACAGAAGGCCGTGCCGCTGGACGATCCAGCCATAGTCGCCCGGCCGGGGTCCGCGCAGGGTGATCATGACTCCAGCAGCGCCTTCAGCCGGGCTAGGTCGTCGGCGACCATGCCCTGATCGCGCTCGAACCTCGCCGCGTCCATGCCCGGAGCCCGGAACAGGGTCAAGGTGACCTCGGCGCCGTCGCCATTGGCCACCACTCGTAGGGGAATGCTGATCTCGGTCCCGTCCGGCAGGGTCACCCAATGGTCGAGCACGCCATAGGCGTTGGGCGGCGAGAACCGCACCTGGACGTCGCCGTCCGGCCCGTGGGCGATCCAGCGGTCGCCGTCGCGGGTCAAGCCCGCGCCAAGACCGGCCGTCCATCTGGGGAAGCTCTCGGGCTTGTGAGCGAAGTCGTAGACCTGGTCGGCCGGGCGGGCGATCGACACGGTGATCGGGCGGGCTTCGAACAGGATCATGGCTCAGGCCTCCACCGTCATCTGGGCCACCGTCATCTGGGTCTGGGTGACCACGGCCACCAGCTTGCCGCCCTCGCCCTCGACGCGGGTGGTCCAGACGCTGGACCGGCGCCCCACATGCAGCGGGGTCGAGACCGCCGTCACCGTGGTCCCGACCCGGGCGCCGCCGATGAAGTTGGTCTTGCTCTCCAGCGTGGTGGTGCGCATCCCGGCCGGCGTGCTCAGGAAGGCGCCCACCGCCCCAAGACTGTCGGCCAGCGCCATGGCCGCCCCGCCGTGCAGGACGCCGCCCGCGGTGCACAGGTCGGGCCGGACGACCAGCCGGCCTTCGACGCCATCGGGCGCAGCGTGGGTGATCTCCACGCCCATAAGGGCGGCGAACGGCAGCACCGAGATGTCGAAGGCGTCGGACAAGGCTCGTCTCCCTAGCGCAGCATCCCCCGGGCGATCATCGCCTGGCCGCCGAAATAGAGGAACCACACCGCCCACGCCGTCAACCGGGGCGAGCCGGCCAGTTTTGCCCCCTTGAACAGGTCGAACGACAGCACCGCGTCCGACGCCATGAAGGCCAGCGCCCCGACCGTGGCCGGCCAGCGCAGGCGCGGCAGCAGCAGGCTGGTCGAGACCATGGCCACGATGGCCAGAACATAGAGGACCACGGCGGGCTTCAGCGCGCCCAGCGACCGCCACAGCCGCGCCAGCATCGCGGCGGCGGCCAGCACGACCAGCGGCGCGACCGCCCAGAACGCCGCGCCCGCCGCCGGCCCTCGCTCGCGCCAGAACAGCAGCACATAGACCACATGGCCGGCCAGGAAGGCGGCCAGGCCGAACGGCAGCCAGCGCTTGGGATCGCCGGCCAGGAAGGCGTCGCCCACCGCGCACAGGGCCAGGGCGATGGCCAGGGACGACCCGCCGCCTTCCAGATAGGCCAGCACGGCCAGGGCGGCGACCGCCAAAGTCTTGACCAGGGTGCGCGGGAACGACGGCGGCCGCTGGACCAGCACCAGGCCGTACAGCGCCGCGCAGAGCCCGGCTGCGCCCCACAGCCAGGCCTCAGTCATCCGCGCCCAGCTTGGCGAGGAAGGTCCGGGCCTCGTCCTTGTGGCGCGGCTTCAGGTTCTTGCCGACGATGGCGATCAGGGCGGCGATGACGGCGGCGTCGTCGGTGAAGCCGATGGCCGGCAGCACGTCGGGGATCGCGTCGGTCGGCAGCACGAAATAGGCCAGGGCCGCCAGGATCATGCCCTTGGCGGCGGTCGGGGTGGTCGGATCCTTGGCGCACCACCACAGCGACAGGGCGTCGGCCGCGAACGGAACCTTGGAAACGACCTTGCGGATCTTCGGCCAGAAGCCGCGCGCCACGCGCTGCTCGTTGACCTTCACCGTGGCGGGCACGAGGGCCTTCTTCGGATCCAGCACCTCGCGGGCGTTCGCGTCGGGGTCGACGCCCTTCGGGTTGACGTCGGGGGATGGTTTGGCGTCTGCGCTCATCGGGGTAAACCGCTCCTCAAGGTCCAATTAAACGCAGGCTCTGAGGAAACGTCCATGAAACTCGATAGCACCGTCGCCGCCGTCGTCACCGGAGGAGCCTCGGGCCTCGGCGAGGCCACCGCCCGCGCCCTGGCCGCCCAGGGCGTCAGGGTCGCGATCTTCGACATGAACGAGGCCAAGGGCGAAGCGGTGGCCAAGGCGATCGGCGGCGTGTTCTGCAAGGTCAACGTCACCTCCGACGACGACGTCGACGCCGGCTTCGCCAAGGCCCGCGCCGCCCACGGCCAGGAGCGGGTCCTGGTCAATTGCGCCGGAACCGGCAACGCCATCAAGACCGCCAGCCGCGACAAGGCCACCGGCGAGGCCCGGCACTTCCCGCTCGACGCCTTCAACATGATCATCCAGATCAACCTGGTGGGCACCTTCCGCTGCATCGCCAAATCGGCCAAGGGCATGCTGGACCTTGAGCCTCTGGAGGACGGCGAGCGCGGCGCGATCGTCAACACCGCCAGCGTGGCGGGCGAGGACGGCCAGGTGGGACAGGCGGCCTATTCGGCCTCGAAGGGCGGGGTCATCGGCATGACCCTGCCGATCGCCCGCGACCTGATGAACGACGGCATCCGGGTCAACACCATCCTGCCGGGCATCTTCAACACCCCGCTGATGAACGGCGCGCCCGAGAACGTGAAGGCCGCCCTGGCCGCCTCGGTGCCCTTCCCCAAGCGCCTGGGCAATCCCGAGGAATACGCCCAGCTGGCCCTGACCATGATCACCTGCGGCTATTTCAACGGCGAGGACGTGCGCCTGGACGGCGGCATCCGCATGGCGCCGCGATAGGGAGCGCTTCCTTCTCCCCTTGCGGGAGAAGGTGGCCCGCGCAGCGGGTTGGATGAGGGGTCTCTCAAACGACAACCGCCGCGACCGGCCTTTCGGCTGCTCGCGGCGGCTCTGTCTTTCGACCCGTCGGCTTCGCCGACACCTTCTCCCGCAAGGGGAGAAGGAAGGATGCTACTTCGGCACGGGCCGCTGGATGCTCGGGGCCAGGTTGGCCATGATCTCGTGGGCGTCATAGGCCCGCGGATCGCCCGCCGGCTTGCGGCCCTTGTGCATGACAATCTCGGCGCTGGCCTCGAACTTCTCGATCGTGCGGACCTCGGTGCGATCGAAGAAGGGGTCGCCCCAGTAGGGATCCCAGGCGCGCCAGCCGCCGTAGCGGGGGCCGTAATAGCGCCAGGCCGGACGCCAGTAGCCGTAGCCGCCGCCGTAATAGCCGAACGGCCGGCCGAAGGGGTCGCTCTCGATCACGGTGCGGGCGTCGCGGTCGGTCCGGCGGTCGGCCGTCTCGAACCAGTCGTAGCCCTGCTGGGTGGTCAGCTCGGCGGCGCGATACAGCAGATAGCGCTCGACGGTCTCGCGCGAGGTGAGGCTGTTACCGGCGAAAGTCACGCGATAGCGGTCGCCTTCGAGCCGTTGCTCGGAGAAGCCGCCCGTCGCCTGCTGGCCCCGGACGTTCGGTTGATAGGGGGTGGCGGTGGCGCAGGCCGTCAGGAGGGCGGCGAGCGCCACGGCCGCGACCATCCCGGCCTTGCCGCCTATGGTCTTGCGTTTAGTCATGGCGCATTCCTTTACTCGGAATCTTTGGCGAAAAGACTCGTTTCGTCCCGTCAGTCTAATGCATGGCCCAGCTTTATGGTTTCGCCAAGGCCATTGCGTTTCAGCGATGAGATCAGCCCCGGGCCACGATCAGTCCGGCGGCGGTGATCAGCAGCACCCCGACCATGATCGCGAACCCCTTGCGAAAGCCCGGTTCGTTCATCCGCGACGCCAGCGCCGCGCCCCCCAGGCCGTAGCTGCTCATGCTGATCAGATCCATGCCGATGGTCGCGACGGCGAACATCAGAAGTTGCGGCGCGAGCGGTCGCTGGACGTCGATGAACGGCGGCAGCACGGCGGTGAAGAACAGCAGGATCTTGGGATTGGCGATCTGCACGGTAAAGCCGTCGCGGAACGCCGAGCGGCCCATGCGGAACGATCGGTGGGCCTGGGCCTCGCCGCCCGGATCCTTCAGGCCCGACCCGATCGACTTCAGCCCCAGCCAGACCAGATAGGCCGCCCCGGCCAGGGCCAGCAGGTGGAAGGCCCTGGGGAAGGCGATGATCAGCGCGCCCAGTCCCAGGGCCGAACAGCCGAACCAGACCAGGGTGGCGGTGTTCATGCCCGCCACGCCCAGCAAGGCCGCGCCCTTGCCCCTCTGCATGCCGGTGGCGATGGCGAACAGGTTGGCCGGCCCCGGGGTGATGGCCATGACGAACATGGTCACCAGGAAGGCGCTGTAGCGGGCGGGATCGACGGGCAGGATCATGGCGCGACCCTCATAGCCAAGCCTCGCCCGGTGAACCAGACGGTAGCTAGGCCCCGACCGTCGCCAGCACCCAGATGACCCGTCCCAGGGCGCCGAACAGCAGGACCGCCGTCGCCAGGGCCTGGATGATGAAGCCGGCCTCGCGCTTGCCCGGATCGGCCACGTAGCCCAGGGCGTAGACGATGCGCCCGACGATCCAGACCACGCCGAGGACCGCGGCGACCAGGTCGCTCCAGTAGATCGCGAACAGCCACAGCGACGTCAGGAACAGCGGCAGCCACTCCAAGGTGTTGGCCTGTACGCGGATGTGGCGCTCCAGGACGGGATCGCCGGTCATGGTCGGGGCGTGGATGCCGCACTTGCGCCGGGCCCCGCCGATGCGGAAGGCCATCCAGACATAGACCAGCAGCGCGGCGATCGTGACGATCGCGACCCAGGAATGCGGTTGCATGCGCGTTTCTCCCCTGGCCCCGTGAAGCGGAGCCTTGTCCCGAGATTACACCCCAGTTCGCGGCGGTTTGCACGCTAAACGGGCGCCCGACGATCCCTGGGGAACCGCCCCAGGCGGCATGCGCTCTTCTGTCAGACGACCCCCATGCGGAGACCTTGAGCCATGCGTGTCGACTCCACCGCGATCCGGCGAATCGACTACGAGCCCGAGCACGGCAAGCTGTTCGTCACCTTCATCGACGGCGACGAATACGTCTATGTCGGGGTGCCGGCGCGGGTGACAGAGGCGTTCGAGCGGGCGCCGTCGAAGGGTCGGTTCTTCCAGCGGATGATCCGCGACCGGTATCCCTACAATCGGGTCTGACGCCCTTTCCTCGGCCGCGTTGCAACGCTAGATCGTAACGCCTGATCGGACGGGGGCGACGAGATGATGCGGGCGAGGATCGCCTCGATGCTGGGCTTGGCCCTGGGCTTGGTCTTGAGCTTGGGCGGGGGCCCGCTCGCCGGTCCCGCCCAGGCCGCGCCGCGCGTCGGCTACAAGGTCGAAGGGACCTGCGACGGCTGGCCTCGCCTGGCCATCGAGGCCGCGGCGGGCATGTGCGCGGGCCTGGTGCTCGGCCCAGTCCCCGGCGCCTTCGCGGGCCGCCAGCTGCGCCTGCCCCGCACCCTGGTCCAGCTGGACGGACAGACCTGGCTGGTCGCCGACCTCGCCGACTGGACCCGGCCGCGCGGCGTGATCTGGAAGCTGACCGCCGCCCCCGGCCAGCCCGTGCAGTTGCAGCCGTTGCTGACCGGCCTATCGCTGCCGCACGGCCTGGCGACCGGTCCCGACGGCCTGGTCTATGTCGGCGAGATGAGCCGGATCTTCCGCTTCGACCCGCGCGCCGCCGATCCAGCCGCCACCGTCCAGGAGGTGATCACCGGCCTGCCCGACAACAAGCTGCACGACAACCGCCACCCGCTGTCGCAGTTCGTGTTCGCCGCCGACGGCGCCTTGCTGGTCAATGTCGGCGCGCCGTCGGACCAGTGCCTGGACGCCAACGGCGCGCGGGTCGGGACCGACCGTTGCGACCAGTCGGAGGGCCAGGAGGCCACGGCCGGGATCCGCCGCTACGCCCGCCTCGCCCCCGGCCGCTGGGATCCGAAGTTCACGATGCTGGCCCGCGGCCTGCGCAACTCGGTGGCCCTGGCCGTGCATCCCTCGGGAACGGTCCTGCAGGCCGAGAACAGCTACGATTTCGCCGACCGCTGGAGCCCGTTCGAGGAGGTCAACCGCATCGAGGCGGGCCGGCACTACGGCTGGCCCTACTGCCAGGACCTGGCGACGCCGACCGCGGGCTGGGCCGGCGCCATGGACTGCGCGTCCAGCGCCCACACCCGGCCGGTCGCCTTGCTGCCGCCCCACGTCGCTCCGCTGGCCATGACCTGGTACCAGGGCGCGATGTTCCCCGGCCTCAGGGGCAAGCTGCTGATGAGCTGGCATGGCTATCGTTCGACCGGCGGACGCCTGGTCGCCTTCGCGGTCGACGCCCAGGGCGTACCGTTGACGCGGTTCAAGGCGACCTATCCGACCTATCCCAGCGGATCGCGGCCGTTCGGCGCCGGGCCCGCCGCCCTGGCCCAGGTGCTGACGCCGGGCTGGGGCCGCGTGGAGGACGTGCGGCCGCAGGGAACGCCCGTCGGGATCACCGTCGCCGCCGACGGCGCCATCTGGGTCGCCGACGACAAGAACGCCAGCCTGATCCGCTTCGCCGTCGATCGTCCCTAACCGGAACGGGCCGCTCTCCGCCGCGTTCGGCCCGCATGGCCGCGACGGGAACCCACAACAGCTCGACCACCGTGGTCTACGCGGCCTTGGCCGGCAACCTGGCCATCGCCGCCACCAAGTTCGTCGCCTTCGCCCTGACCGGTTCGTCGGCCATGCTGACCGAGGCCATCCACTCCAGCGTCGACACCGGCAACCAGGGCCTGCTGCTGCTGGGCCTGGCCCGGGCCCGCAAGCCGCCCAGCCAGACCCACCCGTTCGGCCACGGCATGGAGGTCTATTTCTGGGCCTTCGTCGTGGCCCTGCTGATCTTCGCCCTGGGCGGCGCCTTCTCGATCTACGAGGGCCTGCTGAAGATCGCCCGACCCGAGCCGATCGAACGGGCCTGGATCAACTTCCTGGTCATCGGCCTGGCCGTGCTGTTCGAGGGCGGCTCGTTCCTGGTGGCCTGGAAGGCGTTCAAGGTCGTCCGCAAGGGCACGCCGTTCTTCCGCGCCATCCGCGGCAGCAAGGACCCGTCGATCTTCGCGGTGCTGCTGGAGGACGGCGCGGCCCTGGCCGGCCTGGCGATCGCGGCGCTGGGCGTGGCCGGCTCGGCGATCCTGGGGATCGCCTGGGCCGACGGCGCGGCCTCGGTGGCCATCGGCGTGCTGCTGGTCGGGGTGGCGATCTTCCTGGCCAACGAGACCCGCAGCCTGCTGACCGGCGAGTCGGCCTCGCCGCGCATCGTCGAGGCGGTGCGCGACATGCTGGCCGCCGACCCTCGCATCGACACCGTGGCCGAGGTGCTGAGCATGCACCTGGGCCCCAGCGAGATCCTGCTGGGCGTGACGCTCGACTTCCACGACGCCCTGACCGCCGGCGAGATCGAGGACGCCGCCGACGACTTCGCGGCCCGTATCCGCGCGATCGATCCGCGGATCACCCGGGTGTTCGTCCGCTCCGGCCGGGCCCGCGCCGCCTATGCGCGGCCGTTGGAGCCCAATAGAGGTCCGTCTTCCCGGTGAGAGCGGAGGCAAGGAGGGCTCTAGGTGTAGTCCTTCAGGCGAACGGATCTCGGAACTGTCGGCCCGCCAAGCGGATTCCTTTTGGCAAAGGAGGATGTCATGGCCGACAATCCGCAGGGCCGCGCCCGGGTCAACGTCGACGAGCCGCACGAGCCGGCCTGCTGGACCGGCAGGTTCGGCGTCTCGGCCGACGCCACCGAGCAGGCGCTGAGGTCGCGCCGCGACAAGGTGTGAGGCAGGGCCGGTGCGCTACTTCTTCCAGCTCAGCGACGGCCATGTGCTGACCGACGACGAGGGCGAGGTGTTCGACGACCTCGACTCGGCCAAGGTCGAGGCGGCGCGGATCGCCGGCGAGTGGTTGCGCGACAACGCCGACGAGTTCGCCCACGACGGGACCTTGCTGGTCGAGGTTCTGGACGAACGCCGCGCGGTGCTGGCCACGGTCGCCGTCGAGGCCAACGCCCCGACCGGGACGGTGCACTGAGGCCCCGTCCCGGTCAGGTCGCGGGCCTGGTCAGAGAATGAAGTCCGACGTCGTCAGGCCGTGGGCGCCGGCCAGCTCGAGGATCGACGAGGCCTGGCCGCTGTTGTCGGTATAGAGCAGCACCACCGTGCGGTCGCCCTGGGCGTCGTAGAACATCGCCATGTCGCCGGCATGGCCGGTCTGGTTGTTCAGGGTGAAGCCCTGGTCGCCGGCCAGGCCGGTGTTGGCGTCGATCCCCGACAGGTCGATCCGGTCGCCCGCCCCGAAGTCGAGGATGACGTCCCGCGCGGTCGGGGCGGAGTCCGAGCTCGCGGCGAACACGAAGGTGTCGGCGCCGAAGCCGCCGGCCAGCAGGTCCGCCCCGCCGCCGCCGGTGATCACGTCCGCCCCCGCTCCGCCGACCAGGCTGTTGGCGAACTGCGAGCCGGTCAGGGTCACGCTCGCCGTCGCGCCCGAGGCGTCGACGTTCTCGAAGCTGGAGACATAGGTCGCCCCGGCGATCTGGCTGCCGGACAGGTTGGCCAGGTTGACGACCGCCCCGACCTTCAGCACCAGGGTGTCGCGGCCCGCGCCGCCGTCGATCACGTAGTCGGCCGCGTCGTAGACGATCCTGTCGTCGCCCTCGCCGCCGCGCTGTTGGTCGCCGTCGGCCCCGCCGTCGAGGACGTCGTTCCCCGCCCCGCCGGCCAGGCTGTCGAAGCCCGCGCCGCCGACCAGGACGTCCGCGAACGCCCCGCCCGTCAGGCTGTTGTTGTAGGCCGAGCCGGTCAGGGTCACGCCGGCCGTCGCGGCCGAGGCGTCGACGTCCTCGAAGCCCGCCACATAGGCCCCGCCCGCCACCTGGCTGGTCGACATGTTGGCCAGGTTGACGGCGGCGCCGACGTTCAGGATCAGCGTGTCGCGGTCCGCCCCGCCGTCGATCACGTAGTCGGCCGCGTCATAGACGATCCGGTCGGCCCCCGCGCCGCCGCGCTGGTAGTCGCCGTCCAGGCCGCCGTCGAGGAAGTCGGCCCCGGCCCCGCCGGTCAGCGTGTCGTAGCCGGCCAGCCCCCTCAGCGTGTCGGCACCGTCGCCGCCGTCGATCACGTCCTTGAGCAGCCCGCCGGTATAGGTGGTGTCCTTGCCGGCCGCGTCGGTGAAGCTGTTGACCTGCCACAGCCCGCCTGACAGGACGCGGTTGTCGCCGGCCTCGCCCACCGTGAGGCTGACGGTGATCGGGGCGGTGAAGCCGCCGTGGCCGTCCGAGGCGGTGTAGGTGAAGCTGTCGACCACCGACTGGCCGGCGGCCAACTGGTCGAAGGCGTCGGCGTCGGCCACGTAGCGGACCTGGCCGTTCTCGAGGCTGATCGAGGCGCCCAGGGCCGACTTGGCGCCCGACAGGGCCGCGATGACCAGGCCGTCCAGGTCGACATCGTGGTCGTTGGCCAGCACGTCGACCAGGATCGAGGCGTCCTCGGCCACGGAAGCGGTGTCGGCCGCGCCGACCGGGGCGTCATTGACCGCCGCGACGCCCAACTGGACCGTCACCACGCCCGACACCCCGCCGAACGCGTCGTGCGCGGTGTAGGTGAAGCTGTCGCCGCCGTTGTAGTCGGCGTTGGCCGTGTAGACGAACGAGCCGTCGGCGTTGAGCACCAGCGTGCCGTAGGTCGGGCCCTGGCCGAGCACGGCGCTGAGGGCGTCGCTGTTGGCGTCGCTGTCGTTGGCCAGCACGCCATGGGCCGCGTCGACGGTCAGGACCGCGTCCTCGTCGACCGTGAACACGCCATCCAGCGTCGCCACCGGGGCGGTGTTGATCGACAGCAGGGCCAGGATCGCGTCGTGGTCGGTGGGCTGGTCGATCGCCGCCTGGCCGGTGTTGAGGTGGACGTTGTCGAACACCGCCCCGTCCTTCAGGCTTTGCGAGACCAGCAGGTTGTCGATCTGCTGGGCGTTGCCCTCGAAGATGTAGGAGTAGCGCTCCTCGGGGGTCAGGGTCCGGGCCAGGTTGTAGAGGTCGCCATTAGCCTCCAGCAGGGTCAGGGTCTGCTCGTAATAATAGCCGTTGAAGTCGCCCATTACCGCGACATGGGCGTCCGGGTCGGCGGCCAGCAGGCCCTGGACGTAGTCGCGCACGGCCGTGGTCTGGTCGACCCGGCGGTCGTCGCCGTTGGTGACCGCCGGCTGGTTGGCGCCGAACAGCGGGTCGCTGCCGCCGCGCGAGTAGTTGTGCACGTCGATGGCCGTGACGGTCTCGCCGTGGAACACGAACTCGGCGGCCAGCGGGTTACGGCTGTTGTGGAAGGCGTCGGTGGTCCCGGTGGTGTCCTGGATCAGCCGGGCCGAGCCCTCGACATAGTCCACCCGGTCCTCGCGATAGAGGAAGGCGCTGCGGATGTTGCCGTTGCTCTGGCCGCCGGTGCTGTTGGGCGTGGTCGGGGCGACCTCGACCCAGCTGTAGTGCGGGCCGCCGGCCGCCTCGATGGCCGCCACCAGCTTGTTCAGGGTCGCCGCGCCGCTGAGGTCCGAACCGGTCCCGATCCCGTCGGAATCCTGGATCTCCTCGACCCCCAGGATATCGGGCGCGCCCAGGTTATGGGCGATGTCGGCGGCCAGGGCCGCGAACTTGGCGTCCGGGTCCAGCGGCGAGATGTTTTCCAGGTTGTAGGCGCCGATCGCCAGGTGGCTGGCGTCGCCGGCCAGGCTGGTGGTCTCCAGCGGCACGGGACCGTTGCTGGTGGTGTTCTGGACCGAGGTCGCCAGCACCTCGTACTCGCCGCCGAAATAGCTGACCACGCCGGTGACGTCGCCCAGATGGTCGCCCAGCACGTAGCCGGCCGAGAAGCCCGGGTTCACGCCGCTGTCGGCATAGACCAGGATCCGCTCGGGATTGTTGTCGCCGTCCGAGACGGTGACGCCGCCGCGGTCGTTCAGGCCGGTGGCGTCCGCGCCGTTGTCGGCCACCACCCAGGTCTGGCCCTGGTAGGTCGAACCGGTCGCCTGGGCGTTGTGGACGGTGACCAGCATGCCCTCGATCGACTCGTAGAAATCGACGCCGTCCGTGGCCGGATCGAAGCTGCCCAGATGGTCGTCGTCGATCACGGTGTTGGGGATGGCGCGGCCGCCCGCGCCCAGCACGGTGGCGGCGACCGTCCCGGTGCCGATCACGCTGACGGTCGGGGCGGCGATCTCGGTGATCGACAGGTTGCTGGCGACGCCGCCGTTATATTCGTCGACCGTGCCAGTCACCTGCACCAGGTCGCCGACATGGACCGTGGGGATGGCGTTGGTGAACACGAAGACGGCGTCCGAGGTGGCGTCGTTGCCGTCGCCGAAGGCGTCCTGGATCCAGAAGCCGCGCGAACCGGTGGTGTCGATGGCCGTCACCACCCCCCGGGTCGAGACCATCTGGCCGTCATAGGCCGAGACGTGGCCGGCGCCCTGGATGTCGTAGATCGCCACCGGGGCGAAGTCGTCGTTGACGATGGCGCCCTGGCCGACCGCGTCGACCAGGGCCGCCGCGCCGCTGGTGACCACCAGGTTGGAAAGATTGACCGTGAAGGTCTCGTTCGGCTCGGCCGTCACGTCGCCGTGGATCGTCACCGACACGGTCTGGCTGGCCGGACCGCCGGCCGCGAAGGTCAGGGTCCCGTGGGTCTCGGCGTAGTCGGTCCCGGCCTGGGCCGAGCCGTCATGGGTGGCGAAGTCGACCGTGAAGGCGCCGGTGGTGTCGGTGCGGGTGACCGTGAAGGTCATCACCTGGTCGCCGGGTTCGCCCTCGGCCAGGGTGACGTCGCTGATCGAGACATTGGCGCTGGGCACGCCGCCGTCGGTGACCGTGAAGCCGGTCTTGTAGGGAACCGGCACGCCGTCATCGAGCGTCCAGTTGGCCGAATTGCCGATGGCCGACAGGATCTCGGCCTTGGTCCCCGTGGTCGCGCCCACATAGGCGCCGTTGTCGGCCCCGAAGGCCAGGGCCGTGCTGCCCGTCGCCAGGCCGGTCGGGACGGCCGAGGTGTTGGAATTGGTCGCGTCGCCGGCGTAGGTCGTGTTGCCGTCGGCGAAGTCCAGGGCGAACAGCGGCGTCGCCGACGGGCCCGAGCCCTGGTAGGCGATGATCTGGTCGCCCGAGGTCGAGGGGTTCAGCGAGCCGGTCAGGCCCGTGACGGTGATCACCGTGCCCGCCGCCGCGCCGCCGGCTCCGGCCGTATAGGTGTAGACGCCCTCGCCGGCCCGGAACCCGCCCGCCGCCAGCCAGCCGCTGTCAGTGAAACTGATCACCGTGCCGGCCTCGACCGCCTGCAGCAGCACGAACGAGAACGACTTGCCGGCGGTGTCGGCGCTGTAGCCGATCAGGGCGAGATCGCCCGCGGTCAGGGTGGTCATGGGTTTCCTCCGAAGGGGGTCTTGTTCTGGGCGGTCGCCGCTGAGGTCCAAATCTGGGTGAGCCGATTGTTCTAGACGCTTTCAGCAAGCCCACGATCTCGATCCAGCCTAGAAGCGCTCGATGACAGGACGATGTCGAAGTTTTCAGCACTTCGCAATCGAGAGATCATGGTTTTGCTTTGATGAATTGATTTCATGGACTTATAGCAGAAAAAAAGTCGTGACGTTATTTGTTAGATCTGCATACGTCATGCCGATAGTCTTCCAGATCAAGATTGATCGAGAGTCCGCTCGAAGCGCCGCCATTTCGAATATCTTCGATGCGCCAAGCGGAACGACAACTCGCCACGGGCTTCCCGACGCCTCGAAACCCACCGCGAAGATTGCAACTGGTTGCGGCTCGCCTCGATCCAGAAGGAAATTCTTACTTACTTATTCATTAACGGGCGCGAGCGGGGCGCCGCACCGACGCTCGATGAATCGGCGCCGGTGATCGGGCCGGGGACGCGCTCTCACGGCAGGGGGACGGCCGGTTTGCAGGGCGTTAGTCGTGCGTGCGTGTCCCCAACGGACCCGCTGAGCTTGGTGTTGAAGTCTCGTGACGCCGTGGATACGGGTGGGGACATGCACTCACCCAGACGCCGTGAATCGATCCGCAAGACCTTGCCGTGAGAGCACGTCCCCGGCTTGCGCTCGGCGTTCAGCGAACAAACTCCGGCGATTTCAACGCCCTGAACTTTCTCGACCCAATTCTGTCCTCACCCTCCCAGACCGCCCTTATCCTGTCCTCACCTCGTCGCAGGGAAAGGGCGCATGGCCAGCGACCGATGCGGCGGCGGGGGGCGATCGAGCGGGACTGGGCTGGAGGGGGTTACTCCAGCGTGTCCGGGGAGCCTGGCGTTGCAGGCCCCGCCCGCCGTCGGCGTCGACCGGGGACAAAGCGCGAGTATGCCCATAGGCCCGCGCCCCCGGCGTCCGGTTTCTCCCGAAAGGGATCGAGACCGGGTCCGGCTAAGCCTCAACAGGGCTGCCCACCGGACGCTGGCGGATAACGACCGCGCGGAGCGAGCGGCTTCGTCGAAACGGTAACAACTTAAAGAACTCCGGACGATGTCCGGCGCTCCGCGTCCCTTTCCGATAGCTCAGCGGCCAGCCGCGTGAGGCGGCGAAGCCGCGCCAATCAGATCCTCCCCCTGTGGGGGAGGTGTCGGCGCAGCCGACGGAGGGGGGAGTGATCGGCCGATGGCCACAATCCGGATCGACGACCTCAAAACTCCCCCCACCGATCGCTGCGCGATCGCCTCCCCCACAGGGGGAGGAGCGTCGAAAAGCGGTCCGGGGGGGCAAATGAGCACCACGCCAAGGATCCCGGCATGTCGCCCCCCCCCTCACGAACACCCGTCGT
Source organism: Caulobacter sp. LjRoot300 (assembly GCF_964253875.1). Taxonomy (NCBI): domain Bacteria; kingdom Pseudomonadati; phylum Pseudomonadota; class Alphaproteobacteria; order Caulobacterales; family Caulobacteraceae; genus Caulobacter; species Caulobacter sp. LjRoot300. The sequence goes on along the minus strand of NZ_CAXUSA020000002.1, from coordinate 888,918 downwards.
TAAGCCGCCAGCGCTACAGTCTCCCGCCATGAGCAACCGTCCTTCCTCCGCCGGGGTCACCCCCGAACAGCTGGCGACCCTCAGCCACGAGTTCCGCACCCCGCTGAACGGCGTGCTGGGCATGGCGCGGCTGCTGGAAGGCACGCGGCTGACCGCCGAACAGCGGGCCTATGTGGGCGCCCTGCGCGAAAGCGGCGACCACCTGCTGTCGCTGGTCAACGATGTGCTGGACTTCGCCCGCCTGGGCGCCACGGCCATCGAGCTGCACGCCGCCCCGGTCGACGTCGAGAACCTGCTGCGCCAGGTGGCCGAGCTGCTCAGCCCCCGCGCCCACGAAAAGGCCATCGAGATCGCCTGGGCCGCCGCCCCCGGCCTGCCGACGATCCTGGCCGACGAGGGCCGCCTGCGGCAGGTGCTGCTGAACTACGCCGGCAACGCCATCAAGTTCACCGAAACCGGCGGCGTGCTGCTGAGCGCCGAGCGGGTCGCCGACGGCCGCCTGCGGTTCAGCGTCCGCGACACCGGGCCGGGCGTCGCCCCCAAGGCCCGCGCCGCGATCTTCGAGGCCTTTGTCCAGACCGACCCCTCGCACCAGGCCCAGCTGGGCGGGGCGGGTCTGGGCCTGGCCATCGTCGCCCGGCTGGCCGGCGCCATGGGGGGCGAGGCCGGGGTGGGCGGCGAGCTGGGCCAGGGCGCCGACTTCTGGTTCGAGGCCCCGTTCGAAGTCGCGTCCACCGCGCCCGCGCCGGCCGACCTGCCGCTGGCGGGTCGCACAGTCGCCATCGCCTCGCCCAACGCCATGGTCCGCGAGGCGGCGATCCGCCAGGTTCGGGCCAGCGGCGGCCAGGCCTTGTCTGGCGAGACCGTCGCCGTCGCCCTGAAGGGCGCTCCGGCCGACGCCGTCCTGCTGCTGGACGCGGCGCCCATAAACACAAAGGGGGCCGGTCCGCGCGGCGCGCTGAAGGCCCCGGCCGGCCGCGCCTGCGTGGCCCTGCTGACCCCCGACCAGCGCGACCGCATCCCCAAGCTGAAGGCCGCCGGCCTGGGCTACCTGATCAAGCCGCTGCGCCGGGCCTCGCTGATCGCTCAGGTGCTGGCGGCGCGCCCTGCCACCAAGATCCAGGTCGTCGAGACCACCGCTTCGACCGCCCACGAGGACGACCGCATCGCCCCGGCCGCCGCCCCCGGCGTCCGCGTGCTGCTGGCCGAGGACAATCCGATCAACGCCCTGCTGGCCCGCGCCCTGCTGGAGCGCGAGGGCTGCAAGGTGGATCGCATCGCCAGCGGCGACGAGGCCGTCTCGGCCCTGTCGCGCGGCTTCTACGACCTGATCCTGATGGACCTGCGCATGCCCGGCCTGAACGGCCTCGAGGCGACCCGGGCCCTGCGCGAGCGCGGCGTGACCACGCCGATCGTCGCCCTGACCGCCGACGCCTTCGACGAGGACCGCCGCGCCTGCCTGGCGGCCGGCATGAACGACTTCCTGGCCAAGCCGCTGACCCCCTCGGCCCTGCGCGGCGTGCTGACCAACTGGGCCCATCTTGGACAGAGCGGCCTCGGCTGGACGAAAGCCGCGACGCGCGCCAAGGTCGCCGGCTGATGCGGGGGCGTTTCCCCCGAAGGGGCGACGCCGCATGACCGACGAAACTCAGGCCAAGGCCCCGCCGCCGAAAAAGACCCTCCTCCAGACCCTGGCCTTCTTCGGCGAGCGCCGCAGCCTGGTGATGCTGGGCCTGGGCTTCGCCTCGGGCCTGCCCTTCATGCTGATCTTCGACACCCTGTCGCTGTGGCTGCGGGACGCGGGGCTGTCGCTGGCGGTGATCGGCTTCTTCAGCCTGGCGACCCTGTCGTTCTCGTTCAAGTTCCTGTGGGCCCCGCTGATCGACCGCACCAAGGTGCCGGTCCTGCACGGCCTGGTCGGCCACCGCCGGGCCTGGATGCTGGTCTGCCAGGCGGTGATCATCCTGGGCCTGCTGGCCATTTCCGGCGTCAATCCCGCCGCGAACCTGCCGCTGATGGCCGCCATCGCGGTGATCGTCGGCTTCGCCACCGCCACCCAGGACATCGTCATCGACGCCTGGCGGATCGAGGTGGTCGACACCGACCGCCAGGGCCAGATGGCCGTGGCCGTGCAGTGGGGCTATCGCGGCGCGATGATCATGGCCGGCGCCGTGCCGCTGCTGCTGGCCGAGCGGTTCGGCTGGAACATCTCCTACCTGGTCATGGCCGGGGTCATGCTGGTCGGGGTGGTCTCGACCCTGCTGGCCCCGCGCGAGCGGGCCCACGCCATCCGGCCGATCCACACCGACGGGGTCGCCCAGCCCAAGGCGCTGGAGATCCTGGAATGGCTGGCCCGGCTGGCGATCCTGATGGTCGGGGCCCTGCTGGTCGGCTCGGGCCTGTCGGGCGACGCCAGCCTGCTGTCCAACATCGTCGGCGGCGACGCCCTGGCCGAGGCCTGGAAGGCCAAGCCCAATGGCGTCTGGCTGCAACTGGCCGGCGTGCTGGCGGGCCTGGGGGTCATCGTGGTCGCCGCCTGGCCAATCCCCAAGGTCAAGACCAAGCCCGGCGTCTATCTGTCGACGGCGCTCTACGCGCCGCTCAAGGACTTCCTGACCCGCTTTTCGGGCGTGGCCGGCCTGATCCTGGCGGCGATCTGCGTCTACCGGGTCTCGGACTTCGTGCTCAACATCATGAACCCTTTCTACCGCGACATGGGCTTTTCCCTGACCGAGATCGCCGAGATCCGGAAGGTGTTCGGCATCATCGCCTCGATGGCCGGGGTGTTCCTGGGCGGGGTGGTCGTCGCCCGGTTCGGCCTGATGCGGGCCCTGATCGTCGGCGCCTTCGCCCAGCCGATCAGCAACCTGATGTTCGCCCTCTTGGCGATGAGCGGCCACGACGTGCCGATGCTGTTCGCCTCGATCTGCATCGACAACATCGCCGGCGGCGTCGCCGGCACGGCCCTGATCGCCTACATGTCCAGCCTGACCACGGCGGGCTTCACGGCCACGCAGTACGCCCTGTTCTCGTCGCTCTACGCCCTGCCGGGCAAGCTGATCGCCTCGCAGTCGGGACGGATCGTCGAGGCCTCGGCCCTGGCGGCGGAGGGCGGCGGCCCGATCGGCGCGCTGAAGGCCCTGTTCACCCGCCTGCCGCCCGAGAGCTTCACGGCCGCCGGCGCCAAGCTGGGAGTCAGCGCCCCGGCCATGGCGGCCGGCTACACGGCCTTCTTCATCTACACGGCGCTGATCGGCGTCGTGGCCATCGCCCTGTCGTTCCTGGTCGCGGTGCGCCAGCCCAGACACATGGCCGCCAAGGCGGCCGCGGAGGTGGAGGTTTCGGTCTAGGGCGTATCGACGCTCAATGCCTGAGACAAAACCTCGTCCTTCGACAAGCTCAGGATGAGGTTTTTCTAACGCTGAGACCCATCAATGGTCCTCATCCTGAGCCTGTCGAAGGACGAGGACCACGCACCAAGCGTGAAGGCAGTTCGCCTCAGGTCTCGCTCTTGAGGCACACCACCTGGGCCACGCGCAGGTCGCGGCGCAGGCCGTCGGCGACGCGGCCGTAGTTCTCGGTGGTGATCGCCTCGCCCAGGGCGAAGCTGGCCGGTCGCCGGCGGCTCTGCCGGAGCAGGTCGTCGACGGTCTCCTGGGCCGTCGTGTAGATCCGGCCCCGGCGCGGCGACTCCGCCACCGTCACGCCGATCACCCGGCCGGCGCTGTCCAGGGCCGGGGCGCCCGACAGGCCCGACAGGGTGCCCTTCAGATTGCCGGTGCGACCGACCTCGGCCCAGACCAGCACCGGCTCGACCCGCGCCCCGCGCCCCCGGATGACCAGGTTCTCGCGGCCCAGCAGGCGCGAGGTGACCTCGCCGGGATGGCCTTGCGGGAAGCCCGGGTGATAGGCCCGCTCGCCCCGGCGCGGCGGCTCGCCCATGCCCCGCAGCGGCACGGCGGGCGCCCCGCCCACGGTGGTCAGGATGGCGGCGTCGCCTGTGGGGTCCAGGGTGATGCGGGCGGCCACGCCCCGGCCGTCGGCCACGACGATCGCCGCCTCGCGGCAGCCGTCGACCACGTGCCGGGCGGTCAGCCACGAGCCGCCGTCGTCGACCGAGAAGGCCGTGCCGCTGCCGGGCTGGCCCTTTTCGGGCACCTGGACGACGACGGACGGATCGAACGGCGAGGCCGGACCCAGCGGCAGGCCCTCGCCGCCCGGGACCGGCGGCGGCGGCGGCGGGGCGTCGGAGCGCTCCTGCCGCCCCACGGCCACGACCAGCAGGGCGGCCACCACCGCCCCGTAGATCAGCCAGTCCGGAAGCTTCGGAAAATTCACGGTGCGCCCCGCTCGCCTGGCCGTCAGCCGGCGACCGCGGCGGCCAGGATCAGGGCGGTGGCGAGCTTGGCCCCGACCAGCAGGGCGGCGGCGGCGACCTCGCCCTCGTTGATCCGCTCGGGCAGGCCCTTGAGCAGCATGTCAGTGACGCGGAAGACCAGCAGCTGCACGGCGATCGTCGAGACGCCCCACAGCACGATCTCCAGCGGCGACACCGAGGCGCGCAGCGAGGTGGCCAGCGGAATGGCCAGGCCGACCATCACCCCGCCCAGCGACAGGGCGGCGGCGGCGTTGCCCTCGCGGATCAGCTTGATCTCCCGATGCGGGGTCAGCAGGGCGTACAGCGCCGTGCCCACCACCAGCATCACCAGGGTGATGGCGGCGTGCATCAGGGTCAGCGGCAGGCCGCTGGCGAAGGCCTGGATCTCGGGCGACTGGAGCTGAGACGGCATGAAGACGGTAATCCCCGAACTTGAGGGACGCATTGCTAGCACGGGACCGAGCGCCGTGCGTAGGGGGCTGGGGATGCGGTCGACGACGGACCCATGCGGCGCATCGTCCGCGACAGCGCCGCCGGAGCCGTTGGACGCGCCGACCTCGCGACGACAGCTTGAACCAGGACCTGCGTCAGAGGGGAAGAAGCATGGCGGTTCACCGCAAGGACCTGGGCTGTCTGGCCGTCATACTGGCGCTCGGCCTTTGCACGACCGTCCACGCCGAGCCAGCCGGACATATCACCGGCGTCGGGGGTGTTTTCGTCAAGAGCAAGGACCCCAAGGCCCTGGTCCGCTGGTATCGCGACGTACTGGGCGTGCCGCTGGAATCCTGGGGCGGGGCGACGCTCGCCTACGATGCGCCCGGACACCCGCCGGCCGTCGTCTGGAACGCCGTTCCGAACACGAGCGGCTACATGGGCCCGTCGACCCGCGAGTTCATGATCAACTTCGCCGTCGACGACCTGGACGCCTATCTCGCCCGCCTGAAGGCGAAGGGCGTGGCCGTCCTCAAGCGTGACGACAGCGATCCGACCGGCAAGTTCGCGTGGATTCTCGATCCGGACGGCACGAAGATCGAACTCTGGCAGCCCAAGGCCGACTGATCGGGCTATTGCTCGAAGCTCACCACCGACCAGCCATAGGCCCGGATCCGCCAGAGGCCGTCTTCGAGCATCAGCACGAACGACCAGCCGCCGTGCTCGTCGAAGGCCTTGCCGTCGCGAACCCCGGTCCAGCGGGTGGGCAGGGAGAAGTAGACGGTGTCGCCCGTCCGTCCGAAATCCTGGGGCGGGCCGAACCTATGCCGAAGATCGCCGACCGCCCCGACATGGCGCGCCATCAGGCCGCGCCAGCGCGCCAAGCCGTCCTGGCCGGTGAAGACGTGCGGCGGGAAGTTCTCGAGGATGACCAGGTCGCCAGTCGAGAACACGCCCTCCAGGACGCCCTCGTCGGCCGTTTCCAGGAATCGCGCCAGCGCTTCGGGGCCCGCCATCATGGCGGTGTCGGGACCGGACGGGCCCGCCGGCTCCGGCATCTAGGCGGCCGCCTCGTCCTCGTCGTCGTCCAGCACGCCGGCCATGGCGGCCATCGACAGTTTGCGCATCGCCGAGGCGCGGACCTTTTCGCTCTCGCTCTTCAGCTGGCCGCAGGCGGCCAGGATGTCGCGGCCGCGCGGGGTGCGGATCGGCGAGGAGTAGCCGGCCTTGTTGAGGATCGCGGCGAAGGCCTCGATCGCGGCCCAGTCGGAGCACTGGTAGTCCGTGCCCGGCCAGGGGTTGAACGGGATCAGGTTGACCTTGGCCGGGATGCCCTTGATCAGCTTGACCAGGGCCCGGGCCTCGTCGGGACTGTCGTTGACGCCCTTGAGCATCACGTATTCGAACGTCACCCGCCGGGCGTTGCTGAGGCCTGGATAGGCGCGGATGCCGGCCATCAGCTGGTCCAGCGGATACTTCTTGTTCAGCGGCACCAGTTCATCGCGCAGGGCGTCGTTGGTGGCGTGCAGGCTGATGGCCAGCATGGCCTGGGTCTTCTCGCCCAGGGCCTCCAGTTGCGGGACCACGCCGGAGGTCGAGACCGTGATCCGGCGGCGCGAGATGGTGATGCCCTCGTTGTCGCTGATGATCTCGATGGCGTCGGCCACCTGGCCCAGATTGTAGAGCGGCTCGCCCATGCCCATGAACACGATGTTGCTCAGCAGGCGGTCTTCCTTGTCGGACGGCCATTCGCCCAGGTCGTCCTTGGCGATCTGCACCTGGGCGACGATCTCGGCGGCGGTCAGGTTGCGAACCAGGGCCTGGGTGCCGGTGTGGCAGAAGCTGCAGTTCAGGGTGCAGCCCACCTGGCTGGAGACGCACAGGGCGCCGACCCGGCCGACCGACGGGATGTAGACGGTCTCGACCTCGATACCCGGGGCCATGCGGATTAGCCACTTGCGGGTGCCGTCCTTGGACACCTGGCGCTCGACCACCTCGGGGCGGGCGATCGTGAAGTGCTCGGCTAGGCGCGCCCGGGTCTCCTTGGCCACGTCGCTCATCTGGGCGAAGTCGGTGATCCCGCGGTGATGCACCCAACGGAAGATCTGGGTGGCGCGCATCTTGGCCTTGCCGTGCTCGACCACGCCGCTTTCGGTCAGGGCGGCGACCATCTGCGGCCGCGTCAGGCCCGACAGGTTGATCAGCGGCTTGGGAGCATCGACGGCGGGCGCGACGCGGGACAGGTCGAGGGTGACGCTCAAGGGGCGGTCCAGGGGCAAGACATTTCGGGGTCGAGGCGAGGATATAGCAGCTCTCGCGGCTTTTTCCAAAAGGACGGGGCGTCGCGGCCCCAGACGCTCGACGCTCGGGCCCGCGCCTCATTCCATGCGCCTTTCGATCCTGCGGGATCGCCAAAGCCCGGGGAGGCTGCATGAAGTCCCGCTTGCTGGCCGCTTGAAACCGACCTGAACGGCGCCGACCGAAGGCGGAATGATTTACCATCGTCGTTTGCGGCCCGTTCACCGTCTCCAGCGATAATGCCTGTTCTCTGGGGGAATCGGGCCTTGCTCATGACCATGTGGAAACGCCTTGCGGCGCGCCTTCGCGACGACGAGCGCGGGGCCATCGCCGTGCAGTTCGCGCTGCTTCTGATCCCGATCGCCATCCTCACGTTCGGCCTGATCGACCTCAGCCGCGCCAGCCTCCAGAAGCGCCAGTTGCAGGACGCTCTCGACGCGGCGACCCTGATGGCCGCCCGCTCGACCGCGACCACCAACGCCGATCTGGACGCCGTCGGCGACGCCGCCCTGGCCACCGAGATGGCCGGCCTGGGCGTGCCTCTCACGGCCGACAACTCCACCTTCACCCTCGGCGACAACAACACCGTCGTCGGCTCGATCCAGAACGTGACGATCAAGCCGATCATCTCCAACCTCTGGAGCACCGGCGACGCGAACGTCTCGGCCGGCGCCACGGTGATGCGCTCGGTGAACAAGCTGGAAGTGGCCCTGGTGCTGGACAACACCGGCTCGATGGGCAGCACCCTGGGCTCGGGGACCAGGAAGATCGACGCCCTGATCACCGCCTCCAAGTCGCTGGTCGACGTTCTGGCCGCCGCCGCGGCCCGGGCCAGCGAGACTGACGCGGTGAAGATCAGCGTCGTGCCGTTCTCGATGACCGTCAATATCGGTTCGGCCTACCAGAACGACCCCTGGATGGCCGGCGAGATGCCGACCACCGGCTACGGGACCGACGTGTTCGCGACCAACCAGAACCGCTTCACCCTGCTGTCGAACCTGGGCCTGACCTGGGGCGGCTGCGTCGAAAGCCGGCCCGCGCCCTACGACGTCACCGACGACGAGCCCAATCCCTCCGTCGGTGCGTCGATGTTCGTGCCGTTCTTCGCCCCGGACGAGCCCGACGACAACGTGGTCGGCGTCAATCAGTCGAAAACGACGATGTATCGTGACGCCCGGCGCTACAGCACCTCGTATCCGATCAAGAACAACTGGCTGCCGGACACGGTTTCGCCGAAGGCCACCGACGCGACGGCCTGGTCCAGCCGTTCGACGGTGGTCGCCAAGTACAGCCAGGACAAGAAGAACGTACTCGGTCTCGCGAAGACGGGAACGGATTTCGGTCCGAACGCCGGCTGCGGCCTGACCAGCCTGATGCGCCTGACCAACGTCCGCACCACGACCGAGCGGGATGCGGTCAAGACCAAGCTCGGCCAGATGATCGCCAACGGCAACACCAATGTCGCCATGGGGCTGGCCTGGGGCTGGCACACCCTGTCGAACAACGCGCCATTCGCCGACGGCGTCAATCCGGGTTCGGCCGACGGCAGGAAGACCACCAAGGTCATCGTGCTGCTGACCGACGGCGACAACACCAACGACACCTATAACAACCCGAACAATTCGATCTATACGGGCTACGGCTACATCGGCCAGGGCCGCCTGAAGAACGCTAGCGGGACCGCCCTGACGGCGACCTCTTCGGCGACCGAGCGGCTCGCCGCGATCGACAGCCGCGAGAAGCTGCTGTGCGACAACGCCAGGGCCAAGAACATACAGATCTACGCCATCGGCGTGGGGGTTTCGTCCCATTCCAAGGGCATCCTGCAGTACTGCGCCACCAAGCCCGACATGTATTACGACGTCACGGACGCGGCCCAGCTGACCTCGGTGTTCAACACCATCGCCGGCTCGATCCAGAACCTGCGGATCACCAAGTAGGACAAAGCCCCGGAGCGTCGCTCCGGGGCTTTCTTGCTGGCGGCGTCTCGCCTCCGGCTCGTTCCGGGACTGATGGAGGTTCCGGTTAGGCCAGCTTGATCTCGCGCAGGCGCTGCTGGAGGAAGGCGTCGGCGGTGATCGGCTCGGGATAGCGGTCCGGGTTCTCGTCGGTGACGCAGCTGGGCAGGGTCTTGATCAGATAATCCGAGGCGAAGTGCAGGAAGAACGGCGTCGAATAGCGCGGCACGCCGCGACGTTCCGGCGGCGGATTGACCACGCGGTGGATCGTCGAAGGCAGGACGTGGTTGGTCAGACGCTCGAGCATGTCGCCGATGTTGCAAACCACGCAGCCGGGCGGCGGGTTGATCGGCAGCCAGTCGCCGTTGCGGTCAAGCAGCTCGAGGCCGCCCTCCTCTGCGCCGAGCAGCAGGGTGATGGTGTTGATGTCGCCGTGCGCCCCAGCCCGCACGCCGGTGGCGTCCTTGGGGATCGGCGGATAGTGCAGCAGGCGCAGCACGCTGTTGCCGTCCTTGACCGTCGGGTCGAAGAAGTCGCGGCCCAGCTCCAGATAGGTGGCGATGGCCTTCAGCACCCGCACGCCCAGGCTGTCGAGCGCGCCATACAGCCAGCCGACATTGTGGTGGAAGCTGGGAATCTCGGCCGGCCAGATGTTGTCGGCCATGGTGGCGCGGAACGGGTGGCCCGGCGGCAGGTCGCGGCCGACGTGCCAGAATTCCTTCAGGTCGTAGTGGTCGGCGCCCTTGGCGGTCTCGATGCCGAACGGGATGTAGCCGCGCGAGCCGCCCTTGACGCCGGCGTACTGGCGCTTGATCTCCTCGGGCAGGGCGAAGAAGGCCTTGGCGTCGGCGATGGCCGCGTCGATCCGCGCCTGGGCCAGGTCGTGGTCCGAGATCACCGCGAAGCCGTAGCGCTGGAACGACGCGCCCAGCGCCTGGGCGAACCTGTCGAAGTCCTTCGAATACAGGGTGAACGAGACGGGTTCGATGGCGGATGCGGACACGGGCGTGGGCCTCGAAGCTGGCAGGGTGGAGATTAGTAAGGCCGCACTTACTACACCGTCAGGCGGCCGGCGCGAAGTCCGTTCATCCTGGCGTCATGTGGCCTGTTGGAACTTGGCCGTGGACGAGGCGTTCTGCCTCGCAAGGATCAAGACGCCAAGGATCACGGGCGATGGCTCGGGATCAAGGCCGCATGAGGGAAAGACCGCGATGATGACCAAGACCGCGCCCAAGACCGCGCCATGGATCGCCCTGGCGGGCGCCCTGACCCTGGCCGCCTGCACCACCACCGACCCCTATACCGGCATGCCGGTGCGCAACAACACCGGAACCGGCGTCCTGACCGGCGCGGGTGTCGGCGCGGTGCTGGGCTACCTGACCAACACCAACAAGGGCGAGCAGGGCCGCAAGAACGCCCTGATCGGCGCGGGCGTCGGCGCCCTGGCCGGCGGCGCGGTCGGCAACTACATGGACCGCCAGCAGGCCGACTTCCGCCGCAGCCTGGAAGGCTCGGGCGTGATGGTCCGCCGCAACGGCGACCAGATCGTGCTGGTCATGCCCAGCGACGTGACGTTCGCGGTCGACAGGTCCGAGGTCCAGCCGCAGTTCACCCGCGTGCTCGACGATGTCGCTCGTACCCTGAACGCCTATCCGCAGACCACGATCGACGTGGTCGGCCACGCCGACAGCAGCGGTCCGGACGACTACAACCAGACCCTGTCCGAGCGCCGCGCCAGCTCGGTGGCCGGCTACCTGACCGGTCCTGGGCGGGTGCTGCCCGACCGCATCTTCGTGGCTGGCCAGGGCGAACGCCAGCCGATCGCCTCCAACGACACCGCCGAAGGCCGCGCCCAGAACCGTCGGGTCGAGATCATCCTGCGGCCGCTGACGCGGTAGGGCGTTCAACCCTCCCCCTATGGGGGGAGGCGATCGCGCAGCGATCGGTGGGGGGGGAGGTTTGGGGTCGTTTATCCGGGATCTGGCCATCTGCCGATCACTCCCCCCTCCGTCGGCTTCGCCGACACCTCCCCCACAGGGGGAGGATCTGATTGGCGCGGCTTCGCTGCCTCACGCGGAACCCCGCTGAGCGTGATGGGAAGGGTGCGAAGCGCCCGGGCCTCGCCCGGAATAGCTTTGATGTTTTGTACCGTTTCGACGAAGTGCAGGCGCTCCGCGTGGAACCGTTATCCGGAAGCCTTCGGATCGCGGATTTTTAACCCGCTCCGATGGAGGCCCCCGACGGGCGGAGAGTTGGCGCTCTCCGGACCGCATGGGCGATTTCAGCCCGTGCCTGTTGCGCTTGCCGATCCTCCGCCGCCTGGGTTTCGTCCCGACCAAGGGGAACCTGCCCAGGACCGTCACGAAAGGTTGTCACCGAAGACCACCAACAAACGCTTCCCGCTCGACCACCCCCAAAAGCCGCATCGGTCGCCGTACGTGCGCCCTTCCCGTGCTTTCAGGTGGGATCAGTATGCGGGCGGTCGGAAGGGGTGGGGATCAAAAAGGGTCGAAAAAGTTCAAGGCATTGAAATCGCGGGAGTTCGTTCGCTATGCGCAGAGCATGGACTTCCTAGAAGGCCGCCTCGCCCGCCGCCGCGCCCAGGGCGCTGGTCCGCCGGTGGGCCAACGCCTCGGCCACGTGCACCCGCTTCACGCCGGCCGCGCCCTCCAGGTCGGCGATGGTGCGGGCCAGGCGCAACACGCGGGTCCAGCCGCGGGCGCTGATCTGGCCGGCCTCGGCGGCGCGGGCCAGCAGGCCGCGCCCGGCCTCGTCCAGGTCGGCGATCCTCTCCAGATAGCGGCCCTCGGCCCGGCCGTTCAGCGCCTCGGCGCCCGCCGGCGCGTTCTCGATCGCCTCGGCCCGCTCCAGCTGCAGGCGGCGGGCCCGGGCGACCCGGGCGGCGGCCTCGGCCGTGCCTTCGGACGGCGGCGGCAGGGCTAGGTCGGCGGCCGTGACGGCGGGCATGTCGACGGCCAAGTCGATGCGGTCCATCAGCGGCCCGCTGACCCGGCCCTGGTAGTCGCGGAGGCAGCGCGGGGCCTTGCCGCACGCCCCGCGCCCGGCCCCGCCGTGGCCGCAACGGCACGGGTTCATCGCCGCCACCAGCTGCACCCGGGCCGGATAACGGACATGGGCGTTGGCCCGCGCCACCATGACTTCGCCCGTTTCCAGCGGTCCCCGGAGGCTGTCCAGGGCCTGGACGCCGAATTCGGGGAGTTCGTCCAGGAACAGCACGCCATTGTGGGCCAGCGACACCTCCCCCGGCTTGGCCTTCAGCCCGCCGCCGGTCAGGGCCGCCATCGAGGCGCTGTGGTGCGGGGCGCGATAGGGCCGGGCCCGGGTCAGGGTTCCCTTGGCGATCAGCCCGGCCACCGAATGGACCATCGAGGTCTCCAGCAGTTCCTGCGAGCTCAGGGGCGGCAGCAGTCCCGGCAGGCGCTGGGCCAGCATCGACTTGCCCGAGCCGGGCGGGCCGCAGAACAGCAGGTTGTGCGAACCGGCGGCGGCGATCTCCAAGGCCCTCTTGGCGTGCTCCTGGCCCTTGACGTCGCGCAGGTCTTTCGCCGCCTCGCCCTCGACCACCGGACCGGGCGACGGCGCCGACAGGATCTGGCCGCCCCGGAAATGGTTGATCAGCGCCACCAGCGAGCGCGGCGCCAGGATCCGCGTGCCGCCCGCCCAGGCCGCCTCGGGCCCGCAGGCTTCCGGACAGATCAGGCCCAGGTCCATGGCCCCAGCGGCCATGGCGGCCGGCAGCGCCCCCGCGCAGGGCGCGATCCGTCCGTCCAAGGACAGCTCACCCATCGCCGCCCAGCCGTCCAGGGCGTCGATCGGGATCACGCCCATGGCCGCCATCACCGCCAGGGCGATCGGCAGGTCGTAGTGCGAGCCCTCTTTCGGGAGGTCGGCGGGCGCCAGGTTGGCGACGATGCGCTTGGGCGGCAGGGCCAGGCCCAGGCCGGCGAACGCGCCGCGCACCCGCTCCTTGCTCTCGGCCACGGCCTTGTCGCCCAGGCCGACGATCACCATGATCTGGGCGCCGCCCGTCAGTTGCACCTCGACATCGACCCGGCGCGCCTCCACGCCTTCGAACGCCACCGTCACGACCCTTGCCGCCATTAGCTTTCCCGTCCCGTTGCCCACCGTTTTATCCACAAGCCAACCATGGCCGTTGGAGCGGAGCAAGAACGAAAAACGAACGTTTCAGGAAAGTGTGACGATTCAGTCGTCTAGCCGACGTTCCTCATTTTTAGCTGGAACTCAGCTCGGCGATCCGATCCCAGAGGATCGCGGCGGCGTCGGCGCCCCCGAACCGCTTGAGCTGCTGGGCCCCGGTCGGCGAGGTGACGTTGATCTCGGTCAGGTATTCTCCGATCACGTCGATGCCGACAAACAGCAGGCCGCGCCGCTTCAGTTCCGGGCCGATGATCGCGCAGAGCTCCAGGTCGCGCGCGGTGAGTTCCACCGCCTCGGCCCGGCCGCCGACCCGGAGGTTGGACCGCACCTGGCCGGCGGCCGGCACGCGGTTGACCGCCCCCACCGGCTCGCCGTGCACCAGCAGGATGCGCTTGTCGCCCTTGCTGACGGCCGGGACGAACTTCTGGGCGATCACCTGCTCGCGGCCGATCATGGCGTGCAGTTCCAGCAGGGCGTCCAGGTTGGGGTCGTCGGCCAGCAGCCGCGCCACGCCCGACCCGCCGCCGCCGTAGAGGGGCTTGAGGACGATGTCGCCGTGCCGGGCGCGGAAGTCGTAGATCGCCTGGTGATCGCTGGTGATCAGGGTCGGCGGCTGGACGCCCGGGAAGTCGGTGACGAACAGCTTCTCCGGCGCGTTGCGCACCTCGGCCGGATTGTTGACCACCAGGGTGTGCGGATGGACCTTTTCCAGGAAATGGGTGGCGGTGATGTAGGCCATGTCGAACGGCGGGTCCTGGCGCATCAGCACCACGTCGACGTCGTCCTTCATGTCCAGGATCACGGCCTCGCCCAGCTCGGCATGGGCGCCCTGGGTCTTGGTTAGCTTCAGCGGCTGGGCGCGGGCGAACACCCGGCCATCCTCCATCGACAGCTTGTCGGGGGTGTAGAACCACAGCCGGTGGCCCCGCGCCTGGGCTTCCCACATCATCAGGAAGGTGGTGTCGGTTTCGATGTTGATCCCCAGGACGGGATCCATCTGGACGGCGACTCTCAGCGACATGGGGGCTCCGGATCGGCTAGGGGCGGCGCGGGGAGGGCCCGCGCCGCGACTGCCTAGTTAAGGCGGCCCGCGCCCGAATGCGAGAGGCCGCCGCGATCCGCGCGCGCCGGTCAGGCGGTTTCGGCGCGCCGACGGGTCTTCACGGCCAGCAGGATCGCCGAGACCAGGAAGTAGAACGCTCCGAAGGCCGCATAGGGCGCGACGACTGTGATGACCGAGGCGACGGGCCCGGTGGCGCTCTTGAGGAAGAACCCGCCGGCCAAGGCCGACTGGGCGCCGCTCAGCACCATCGCCCATTGGGCGCCATAGGCGCGCCACCGTCGCACGCCGGCAACCAGCTGCAGCAGACCCGCCAGGATGGCCCAGGCGCCGAACAGCCCGAGCACTAGCCGCATGTCGATCTGGAGAGCGACCAGCACCGCCAGCGCGACCGCGGCGCTGACGGCGGTGTTGAGGGCCTGGGCGATGTTGGCGCGGAAGCCGCCGTTGGCCTTGGCGTCCCGCGCGTTGGCGAACGCGTCCCAGGCCGGATAGGCCACCAGCAGGGCGCCCGCGAGGACGGGGTTGGATCGGGCGATCGTGAAGGCGAGCGCGACCCAGGCGGCGGCCACGCCGGCGCGGAGGAAGTAGTAGCGCACGAGGGCGCCGGCGTCGGTGCGCGAGCGCGAGGTGTCATTGGCCATGAGGGCCTCCATCGGGGCGAGGGTCGGAGAATGAAATATGTTACAGCATTTAATGTCGCGACATATGATGCGACCTACCCGACCTTCCGAACGTCTGTCGAGTCATTATTTGTCACGACATCTATTTTCGCGCTAAGGCGAACGCGTTCGCAGGAGCCTTCCGTGCCAGACGCCGCCCGCACCCTCACGCTCGACGACCAGCTGTGCTTTTCGCTGTACGGGGCGAGCCTGGCGATCAACCGCGCCTACAAGCCGCTGCTCGACGCCCTGGAGATCACCTATCCGCAGTACCTGGTGCTGAGCGCGCTCTGGGAGATCGACGGCCAGAGCGTCGGCGCGATCGCCGAGCGGCTGGGCCTGGACTCGAGCAACGTCACGCCGCTGGTCAAGCGCATGGAGGCCGCCGGCCTGCTGTCGCGCGAACGCAACCCCGCCGACGAGCGCCAGGTGGTCGTCAGCCTGACCGACCACGGCCGCGACATGCAGGCCCGCAGCGCCTGCCTGGGCCAGACGCTGTTCGAGTCGGCCGGAACGAGCGTCGAGAAGCTGATCCAGCTGAACAAGGACGTGCAGGCCTTCCGCGACTCGGTGGCGCGCTTCGTCGCGGAGCGGCCGCAGCACTGAGGTCGGGGACATGCCCTTGTGGCGTGTCCCCATTTCCGGACGCGACGCTTGCTGTTGGGGACACGCCGCGAGGGCATGTCCCCGACCACGCCTAGTTCAACCTAAGCCGCATCCGCTCGCGCGCCGCCCGCGCGGCGATGGTCGCGCCGCCGTCCAGGACCTGGGCGCGCGACAGGGCCTGCAGGGCGCCGGCCAGGGCGCCCTGGCCCTCGCGGGCGGCGGCGACGTCCAGCCAGGGATGGTGGTCGGTGGGGTCCAGCAGGGCGCGGCGCAGGGCCGAGCGCTCGGCCCGGGCCCAGTCGCGGGCCTGCTGGGCGCGGGCGAAGATGTTGTTCTGCAGGCGGATCAACACGGCGCGGTCCGGGATCGGGCTCATCAGCACGTCCAGCTTGGCGGCGACGTCGGGCATCAGGCCGGTGCGCAGGGCCCGGCGCGACAGCTCGGACGGCAGCACCACCCGGCCCTCGCTGAACGGGTCGAGCGCCAGGGGGCCCTCCTCGGTCTCGATGCGCAGCAGGAAGTGGCCCGGGAAGTCGACGCCGTGCAGGTCCAGGCCGCAGGCCCGTCCGGCGTGCAGGTAGAACACCCCCAGGGTGACGGGCAGGCCCTTGCGCCGCTCGGCCACGGCGACCACGTCGGCGTTGTCGGGATGGTCGTAGGTGATCAGGTCGCCCGACAGCCGCAGGTCGCCGGCCATGGTCTCGGCCAGGGCCTCCTCCGGGGACTCGCTCTTCAGCCGGTCGGTCAGCCGGTCGATCGAGGCCTTGGCCATGTCGAGCACGGGAGCCAGGTCGCGGTCGGGATCGTCGTGCACGGCGCAGGCCAGGGCCGCCTCGAACAGCGGAAAGGCCTTGTCCGAACGCTCGCCGGCGTCGGTCAGCAGGGCTTCGGCCTCCTCCCGCGTCATTGATCGCCCATCCAGGCGTTGGGGACGTGGCGCGGACGGCGGCCGGGGGCCAGGGCGATCAGGTCCAGCCGGACCACCGCGCCGCGCAGGCCGGCGCGATGGGCGGCGATGTGCGCCCCGGCGCGACGCAGCCTGGCCCGCTGCTCGTAGGTCACCGCTTCCAGCGCCGCCTCCAGACTGGTCCTGCTCTTGACCTCCACAACGGCCAGCACGCCGCCCCGTTGCGCCAGCAGGTCGATCTCGCCCAGCGGGGTGGCCAGGCGGAAGCCGAGGATACGATAGCCCTTGACCATCAGCCACAGGGCCGCGATCACCTCGGCGCGACGTCCCGACAGCCGCGCGGCCGCGCCCCTGGCCTGCCTTTGGGCCTGCCTCTCGGCCTGTCTTTGGGCCTGGCGGTCAGGACGGGCGGGGCGGACGACGCTCATCCGGCCGCCTTCATCGCCAGGGCCTGACGATAGAGGTCCTTGCGCGACAGGCCCAGGGCCTTGGCCACCTCCGAGGCGGCCTCGCCCAGCGGCAGGCGGGCCATGGCCTCGCGCAGGGCGGTCTCGGCGTCGGCGGCGCTGGCGACCTCGTCCTCGCCCGGTCCGACCAGGATGACGATCTCGCCCTTGGGGGCCTCGAAGCGGGGGTCGGCGGCCAGGACGTCGAGCGGGCCGCGGACGCAGGTCTCGTAGAGCTTGGTCAGTTCGCGGGCCACCGCGCCCGGACGAGGTCCGAACACGGCGGCCATGTCGGCCAGGCTGTCGGCCACCCGCGAGGCGCCCTCGTAGAAGATCAGTGTGGCGCGGACATTGACCAGTTCCTCGAAGAACGTCTTGCGAGCGGCGGTCTTGGTCGGCGGGAAGCCGGCGAACAGGAAACGGTCGGTGGGCAGGCCAGCCAGGGTCAGGGCGGCCAGCGCCGCCGAGGCGCCGGGGATCGGGAACACCGGCAGGCCGGCCGCGATCGCCGCCTGGGCCAGGCGCAGGCCGGGGTCGGAAACCATCGGCGTGCCGGCGTCCGAGACCAGGGCGATCCGCTCACCGGCTTGCAGCCGCTCCAGAATGCGCGGCGTCTCGCGGTCGGCGACGTGTTCGTCATAGCGCTGCAGCCGCTTGGAAATGGCGTAGGCGGCCAGCAGCTTGCCAGAAACGCGGGTGTCCTCGGCCAGCAGGACGTCGCAGCCGGAGAGAACGTCGAGCGCCCGCAAGGTGATGTCGCGCAGGTTCCCGATCGGCGTCGCCACGAGGTACAGCCCCGGCGCCAGCGGCGCTTCGGACAGGACGGGCGGGGCAAGCTGGCGGCTCAAGGGCGGACTTTCAACACGGGCCTGGGCAACGCAGGACTGGCAACACGGGACTGGCCGACGCGGACTGAGCGGCCACGAAGCGGCGCGCCTACAAGGGTTATCAGGTCGCGAGCGTTCCTGTCAGCCGATCCAGCACCAGGCGGCCGGATCGGGTGGCCCGCAGGCGCAGAGGATCATCGACCAGGAGGCCGGACTCCACCAGAGATTTCACCTTCGGCGTGTCCGGCGACAGGTCCAGGGCGGCGATTTCGGCGAAGCTCACGCCGTCATCGATGCGCAGGCCCAGCAGCAGGCGCTCCTCGGCGGCCTCCAGCGGCGTGAGGGCTTCGCGCTCGAAGCCGACGCCGGTTTCGGTCACCGCCTGGATATAGTCGGCGATCCCGCGCCGGGCCGTGGTCGCCAGCTTTCCGTCAGTCAGGGTCAGGCGGCCGTGGGCGCCCGGGCCGACGCCGACATAGTCGTGGCCGCGCCAGTAGACGAGGTTGTGGCGCGAGCGGGCCGCCTCGCTCCGGGCGTGGTTGGAGACCTCGTAGGCGTCGAAACCAGCCGCCTCCAGCACCGCTTGGGTGGTCTCAAACAGGGCGGCGGCCAGGTCCTCGTCGGGCACGACCAGCTTGCCGCGCCCGACCGCGCGATCGAAGGCGGTGCCGGCCTCGATGGTCAGCTGGTAGGGCGAGACGTGCTCGGGGCCCATGACCAGCAGTTCGCCGAGCTCGGCCGTCCAGGCCTCGACCGTCTGGCCGGGACGGGCGTAGATCAGGTCGGCCGACAGGCGCGGAAAGGCCCGGGCGGCCACGGTGATCGCCCGCCGGGCCGAGCCGGCGTCGTGGTTGCGGCCGAGCAGGGCCAGGGCGGCGTCATCGAGGGCCTGGACCCCCAGTGACAGCCGCGCCACCCCCGCCGCCGCAAGCGCGTCGAAGCGGTCGGTCTCGGCGTCGGTGGGATTGGCCTCGAGGCTGATCTCCAGGTCGTGGGCGGGCGTCCACAGCGCCTTGGCCGTCTCGATCACCCGGGCCACCTGGGTGGGGTCCATCAGCGAGGGCGTGCCGCCGCCAAAGAAGATCGACAGCAGGGTTCGCGGCCCGGTGAGTTCCCGCTGGGCCTTCAGGTCGGCGACGATGGCGTCGGCCAGGGCCACCTGCTCGTCGGTCCGCCCCCGGTCACGCACGACGTTGAAGTCGCAATAGGGGCAGATCCGGGCGCAGTAGGGCCAGTGGACGTAGACGCCCAGAGGGGGGAGGTCGGGAGGGGGCGGTTGGGTGGTCACGCCTCACCCTCGTATGCGTTGTCATCCCGGAAGCGCGCAGCGCTGTCCGGGACCCAGGTGAACCGCACCGCATCCGCCCAGTCCTCTGGGTCCCGGACAGCCCCTGCGGGGCTTCCGGGATGACAGCGATGGGGGCTTCTACTCAAACAGCGCCGCCTTCAGCTTCGCGAACGCCGCGGCCCGGTGGCTCATGGCGTCCTTGGCGGCCGGCTCCATCTCGCCGAAGGTCTGGGTGAAGCCGGCCGGGATGAAGATCGGGTCGTAGCCGAAGCCCCGGTCGCCGCGCGGCGGGAAGGTCAGGGTCCCGTGGACCTCGCCCTGGACGACCACCGCCGGGCCGCCGTTCGGCCAGGCCACGGCCAGGGCGCAGGTGAACCAGGCCGAACGGTCCTGCGAGCCGG
This sequence comes from Caulobacter sp. LjRoot300, assembly GCF_964253875.1. Lineage (NCBI taxonomy): Bacteria > Pseudomonadati > Pseudomonadota > Alphaproteobacteria > Caulobacterales > Caulobacteraceae > Caulobacter > Caulobacter sp. LjRoot300. The sequence continues at coordinate 869,476 of NZ_CAXUSA020000002.1, read as the reverse complement.
TCTCCTCGACCCGCTCGGCGACCTTGTCCATGGCCGAAGCGAAGTCCTTGCCCGGCCCGGCCCAGCGGGCGGAATAGATGCCCGGCGCGCCGTCGAGGGCGGCGACCGAAAGGCCCGAATCGTCGGCCAGGGCGATCTGGCCCGACAGCTCGGCCGCGTGGCGGGCCTTGAGCAGGGCGTTGCCGACGAAGGTGGTCTCGGTCTCGTCGGGCTCGGGCAGGCTCAGGGCCCCGGCCGCCAGCACCTCGAACCGGCCGTCGAGCAGGGCCGCCAGTTCCTTGGCCTTGCCAGGGTTGTGCGTGGCGGCGACAAGCTTCGTTCCAGTTTCCAGCTTCAGCGTCATCGCGCGACTCCTTTCCGGGACAAGACCATGCAGCTTCTCTACTCCCCCATGTCGCCCTTCGCCCGCAAGGTTCGCGTCGCGGCTTTCGAGCTGGGCCTGGCGGATCGGCTGGCGCTGGTGGTGGTCAGTCCCTACACCGACGAGAGCGTGCGGGCGATCAATCCGCTGTCGAAGATCCCCGTGCTGCTGACGCAGGACGGGTCGCCGATCTTCGACTCGCCGGTGATCTGCGAATATCTCGAGCACCTGGCCGGCAGGGCCCTGACCCCCGCCGCGGGTCCCGACCGCTGGGCCGCCCTGACCGTCCAGGCCATGGCCGACGGCATGGGCGACGCGGCCCTGGCCATCGTCCGCGAGCGCCTGCGCGAGGGTCCGCACCGCCAGGATCTGTTCGACCGCCAGGCCGCCGCCCTGGTCGCCGCCCTCGACCTGCTGGAGCGCCAGACGCCGCCGTCCGACCGCTTCGAGATCGGCGAGATCGCGGTCGCCGCCCAGCTGGCCTACCTGGATGTCCGCCAGGTGATGGACTGGCGCGAGGGCCGCCCGAACCTGGCGGCCTGGTACGAAACGGCCAGTCGCCGGAGCGCGATGGTGGCCACGGCGCCACACCTGGCGTAATCCGTTCGGTGAGCGCGATCATTGCTAAAGTTTAATATCGTTTATCGATAAGCGACATTGGCGCTGGCGGAATCGACCCCTATCTTCGGAACCTGGGAGACACGCCATGCCGGCGCGGTCCCGCACCCGACCCGAAGGCCCGCCATGTCCGCCGCCAGACTGATCCGCATCGTCGACGCCGTCGCCACCCGCATGGCCACGCTGACGCTGATCGCCGGTCTGCCGCTGGCCGCCGTGACCTTCGCGATCAAGACGTTCTGACCCGAGGTCCAGCTCGCCTTTGACCGGTCCCGATCCGCCGGGGCATGGTCGGCGTTTCTGCGTGAGGGGAAGAGCGGATGCGCGCCTTGGGGCCTGGCTCGGTATCGAGTTTCCTGAAGATCATCCTGGACGTGATCTATGTGGGCCTGTGGGTCTGGGTCAGCCTGCTGGCGATCTTCACGGTCGCGGTGCTGCTGCTCAGCTTCAATCCCGAACTGATCACCTCGAAACTGCACATCGGCAGCTCGATCGACGAACTGATCAGCAAGGGGCCGCTGTTCGCCGGCGCCCTGGGCGCCTGGGCGCTGCTGTCGGGCGGCTGGATGGTGATCGTCGAGCGCCTGCGGCGGGTGTTCTCCACCCTGACCGCCGGCGATCCGTTCCATCCGGACAATGTCCGCCGCCTGCGGGTGGTGGGCCTAGTCCTGGCCGCCCTGGAGATCGGCCACTACATCTTCGCCGCCCTGGCCAAGTGGCTAGCCCCGGACGCCAAGATCGTCGACGGCTCGTTCAGCCTCAGCGCCTGGTTCCCGGTCCTGGTGGTGTTCGTGCTGGCCGAGGTCTTCCGCGAGGGCGCGCGCCTTCGCCGCGAAGCCGAACTGACAATCTGACGACGCGGAGACGAGAGAACCCCATGGCCATCCGCGTGCAACTGGACCGCATCCTGCTGGAGCGACGGATGTCGCTGACCGAACTGTCGGACCGGGTCGGCGTGACCATCGCCAACCTGTCGATCCTCAAGACCGGCAAGGCCCGCGCCGTGCGCTTCACCACCCTGGACGCCCTGTGCCGCGAACTGGACTGCCAGCCGGGGGATCTGATGACGTATGAGCCGGGGCCGGGCGAGGTTCATGAGGAGGACTGAGGGCCCGCCCTCGCGCTCACCTTTTAGCCGTCATTCCGGGCCTTGTGCCCGGAACCCCTGGTTCAGCCGAGGGTGAGGCGCCTTGGCGCGCCAGCGCGCCCCCCTCCTGCCCATGCGGCGGACGGAGGGGTCCCGGGCACGAGGCCCGGGATGGCGGAGATTATTTGGACACCGCTTCCCGCTGCTTGACGAACAGCTCGCCGATCCCCTTCTCCGCCAGGGCGAACAGGCTCTCGAACTCCGCCCGCGTGAAGCCGCGCTTCTCGCCGGTGGCCTGGATCTCGACGATGTCGCCGGCGTTGGTCAGCACGAAGTTGCTGTCGGCCTCGGCCTGGCTGTCTTCCTCGTAGTCGAGGTCCAGCACCGGGGTGTCCTTGAACACGCCGCACGAGACGGCCGCCACCTGGCCCAGGATCGGATCGGTCTTCAGCACGCCTTCCTCGATCAGGTAGTTGACGGCGATGCGCAGGGCCACCCAGGCGCCGGTGATGGCGGCGGTGCGGGTGCCGCCGTCGGCCTGGATGACGTCGCAGTCCAGGCTGATCTGGCGTTCGCCCAAGGCCTTCATGTCGACCACGGCGCGCAGGGAGCGGCCGATCAGGCGCTGGATTTCCTGGGTGCGGCCGCTCTGCTTGCCCAGGGCGGCTTCACGGCGACCGCGGGTGTGGGTGGCGCGGGGAAGCATGCCGTACTCGGCCGTGACCCAGCCCGCGCCCTTGTTGCGCATCCAGCCCGGGACGCTTTCCTCGACCGTGGCGGTGACCAGCACCTTGGTGTGGCCGAAGCTGACCAGGCACGAGCCTTCGGCATAGCGGTTGACGCCGGTCTCCAGCGTGACTTCGCGCGTTTGGTCGGGGGCGCGTTCGGACGGACGCATGGAACAACTCCGGGGCTTTGCGTGATAGGATGGGGCCGCTTATCCTAACTTCAGCGGGGTCGTCCAATCCCGTCGGAACCTGGGGAGCCCGCCAGGGCGCGTTCGAAGGCTAGATGACACAGCTTTTTTCGGGTTTTTCCGCTCAGACTCCCAGTCTCACCGACCTGGACGCCCGCGCCCGCGACATCTTCCGGCGGGTGGTCGAATCCTATCTCGAAACCGGCGAACCGGTCGGTTCGCGGACCATTTCACGCGGCGGGGTGGCGCTGTCGCCGGCCTCGATCCGCAACACCATGCAGGACTTGGCCCAGCTGGGCCTGCTGGACGCCCCCCACACCAGCGCCGGGCGCATCCCCACCCATGCCGGCCTGCGGATGTTCGTCGACGGCCTGCTGGAGGTGGGCGACATCGGCGAGGAGGAGCGGCGGACCATCGAGTCGCGGCTGTTCGCCCACGGCCGCTCGTTCGAGGAGGCGATGGGCGAGGCCAGCGCCATCCTGTCGGGCCTGGCCGGCGGGGCCGGGGTGGTGGTGGCGCCGGTCCGCGAGGGCGGGGTCAAGCACGTGGAGTTCGTCGCCCTGGGCGCCGACCAGGCCCTGGCGATCATGGTGTTCGACGACGGCACGGTCGAGAATCGGCTGATGAAGCGCGCCGCCGGCGTCACGCCCGCCGCGCTGCAGGAGGCCTCCAACTTCCTCAACGCCCGCCTGCGGGGCCGCACGCTCAACGAGGCCAAGGTCGAGATGGCCGCCGAGCTGGACGCGGCTCGGCGTGAACTGGATACGACGGCGGCGCGTTTGGTCGAGGACGGCCTGGCCGCCTGGAGCGGCGGCGACGACGCCGACCGCGCCCTGATCGTCCGGGGTCGCGCCAACCTGTTGGCCGACACCAGCGCCCGGGAGGACCTGGAGCGCGTGCGGCGGCTGTTCGACGACCTGGAGCAGAAGGGCCAGCTGATCGGCCTGCTGGACGACGTGCGGACCGCCGAGGGCGTGCGCATTTTCATCGGGGCCGAAACGCGACTCTTTTCGCTTTCGGGTTCCTCCCTGATCGCGGCGCCCTATATGACGGGCCGACAGAAGGTGCTGGGGGCGATCGGCGTGATCGGTCCCACCCGCTTAAACTATGCCCGGGTGATCCCGCTGGTGGACTATACCGCCCGCGTGCTCGGCCGGATGATGGACGGATAGAGGACGAGATGACCGACGAACAGACGCCGGCCGAAGACGTGGCCTTCGAGGCCGACCAGGCTTCTTGGGAAGACGCGTCGCAGGAGATCGAGGCGCTGAAGCTGGAAGTGGCCAACCTGAAGGATCAGGCCCTGCGCTACCTGGCCGACGCCGAGAACACCAAGCGCCGGGCCGAGCGCGAGAGCAACGACGCCCGCGCCTACGCCATCCAGAAGTTCGCCCGCGACCTGCTGGGCGTGGCCGACAACCTGTCGCGCGCCACCGCCCACAGCCCGCGCGAGTCGCAGGACGCGGCGGTGACCAACTTCATCATCGGCGTCGAGATGACCGAGAAGGAGCTGCTGGCGGCCTTCGATCGCAACGGCCTCAAGAAGATCGACCCGGGCAAGGGCGAGAAGTTCGATCCCCACCTGCACCAGGCGGTGATGGAGCAGCCCTCGGACGAGGTCTCGGCCGGCGGCGTCGTCCAGGTGCTGCAGGCCGGCTACGAGCTGATGGGCCGCCTGGTCCGCCCGGCCATGGTCGCCGTGGCCGCCAAGGGCTCGAAAGGCCCGGACGCCCCGGCCGAGCCGACGGCGGGCGCGGCGAACCCCTACGCCAGCACCGACGCCGATACCGGCGGGGCTTTCGACACGAAGGCTTGAGGCCGGCCTGAGCTGCAATTTGGTTGTCATCCCGGACAGCGCTACGCGCTTCCGGGATGACAACTTCTGTAGCGTGTAGGGCAAACCCTCAGCCCTCCCCCTCGATCCGATCCGCCAACCCCTTGGCCCCCGCCACGGCGTCGGCCCAGGTCACGTCGAAATCGGCGTCCTCGCCAAGGTAGGGATCGGCCACCGACTTGCCCTGGCGCCCTTCGACCACATCCAGCAACAGCAGCAGCTCGGCCGTCGCGTCGGCCGGCCGCAAGGCCTTCAGGTCCGCCAGGTTGGCGCGGTCCAGGGCGACGACGTGGGTGAACCGGCGGAAGTCGTCGGGCGTCACCTGCCGTCCGCGATAGCCGGAGATGTCGATCCCCCGCCGCAGCGCCACCGCCTGGGCCCGGCGGTCGGGCGGATGGCCGACGTGCCAGGAACCGGTGCCGGCCGAATCGACCTCGACCTCCAGCCCGCGCCGCGTGGCTTCCTGGCGGAAAGCCGCCTCGGCCAGGGGCGAGCGGCAGATGTTTCCCAGGCAGACGAACAGGACGGCGGGTCGCGGCACGGGCAGCCTTTCCAGCAAAAGACCGCGCCGCTTGCGCGCACGGCCGTCAGGCCCAACATGTAGCCTCGCCCACGCTGACGATGAAAGGACATCACCCCATGACCACCGAGACCGCGATCCTCGCCGGCGGCTGCTTCTGGGGCGTCCAGGACCTGCTGCGCCGCTATCCCGGCGTGCTGAAGACCCGCGTCGGCTATTCCGGCGGCGACGTGCCCAACGCCACCTATCGCAACCACGGGACCCACGCCGAGGCGATCGAGATCATCTTCGATCCCGCCGTGATCAGCTATCGCCGGATCCTGGAGTTCTTCTTCCAGATCCACGACCCGACCACCCTGAATCGCCAGGGCAACGACATCGGGCTCAGCTACCGCTCGGCGATCTTCTACACCAGCGAGGAGCAGAAGCGGGTCGCCGAGGAGACCATCGAGGACGTCGAGGCCTCGGGCCTGTGGCCGGGCAAGGTGGTGACCGAGGTGGCTCCCGCCGGCCCGTTCTGGGAGGCCGAGCCCGAGCACCAGGACTATCTGGAGCGGATCCCCAACGGCTATACCTGCCACTTCATCCGCCCGGGCTGGACCCTGCCGACCAAGGCCGAGCGCGCGGCGGCCGTCTAGGCCGGATCGGCTCTGCGCGACGGGGCGCGCATTTCGCCGCACCCCGTCGCGCGCCCCCTCTTCCCCAGCGGCGCGATTACGCTAATGTCGCAAGTCCATTCATTGCGGGGCCGCGGGGGATTCTCTCTGTCGGCGGCGGCCCTGGGACCTGGACCGAGATATGAAGCTTACCATCGAGCGGGCGGCGCTGCTGAAGGCGCTGGGTCACGTGCAGAGCGTCGTTGAGCGCCGCAACACCATCCCGATCCTGTCGAACATCCTGCTGTCGGCCGATCGCGACACCCTGTCGTTCTCGGCCACCGACCTGGACATGGAGATCATCGACGAGGGCCTGGCCCAGATCGACGTGCCCGGCCAGATCACCGCCCCGGCCCACACCCTGTATGAAATCGTCCGCAAGCTGCCCGACGGCTCGGACGTCTCGCTCAGCTTCAGCGGCGACGACCCGCGCCTGGTGATCCAGGCCGGCCGCTCGCGCTTCAACTTGCCGGTGCTGCCGGCCGGCGACTTTCCGGTGATGAGCAGCGACGGCCTGTCGGGCCGCATCTCGGTCGACACCAACGAGCTGATCCGGCTGATCGACAAGACCCGATTCGCGATCTCGACCGAAGAGACCCGCTACTATCTGAACGGCCTGTACCTGCACACCGTCAACGACGGCGGCGTGACCAAGCTGCGCGCCGTGGCCACCGACGGCCACCGCCTGGCCCTGGCCGAGATGGACGCTCCCGAGGGCGCGGCCGGCCTGCCCGGCATCATCGTGCCGCGCAAGACCATCCAGGAGGCCCGCCGCCTGATGGAATCGGCCGGCGAGCAGGTCGACCTGCAGGTCTCGGCCCAGAAGGTCCGCTTCGAGTTCGGCCGCGCCGCCCTGACCTCCAAGGTCATCGATGGCGCTTTCCCGGACTATTTGCGCGTCATCCCGCGCGACAACGCCAAGATCCTGACCCTGGACAACGACCTGTTCGCCAAGGCCGTCGATCGGGTGGCCACCATCTCGGCCGAGAAGAGCCGCTCGGTGAAGCTGGCCGTCGAGCCCGGCCGCATCACCCTGACGGTCCGCAACATGGAGGCCGGCCAGGCGGTGGAAGAGGTCGAGGTCGACTACGACGGCGAGGCCTTCGAGATCGGCTTCAACGCCCGCTACCTGCTGGACGTCTGCGGCCAGATCGGCGGGCCGATCGCCGAGTTCCGCTTCGCCGACCCGGCCTCGCCCACCCTGGTGGTCGACCCGACCGACCCGGGCGTCAAATACGTGCTGATGCCGCTGCGGGTGTAAGGCTTCCAGCGTCGAATCTTCTGGAAACGGGCGCCGCGTGCGCCCGTTTTGCCGCGGAAATTCGAACCTCCCGCCCGATCAATCCAGGATTGACGGACTCCCCAAAGTCCCCTCCCACTGTGTCCACAAGACGAGGGGGGACGATTGGGCGATCCGAAGGGGCCACTGTCGAGCCAAAGCGCCGAGGCCGACCGGCGCGGGCGTCGGAACATCCTCGACAGCGGCATGAGCCTGGGCGGATGGATCGTGATCGCCGCGTCGCTGGGCCTCTGCGCCGCGTTCTATCTGGCCCAGAAAGACGCGTCGACGGACGAGGCGACGTTCTGGAGCCTTCGCGGTCCGCCCTGCCCGTCCCTGGACCAAGCCAGCTACCAGCGCGCCTGGGGGACGGCTCAGGTCACGCGGTACGACGGGGCGAGCTTCGAATACCGGGTCGGCCACATGATGTGCACCCGACGGCCCGACGAACGCGGAGCGGGCCTGCATCCCGTCTGTCAATTCACGGGACCGGTCTTTCTGGGCGTCGAAACCGGCGGCGAGCGCTACTATTTCGCGCCGCCCTCACGCTATGCGGCCCGCGTGGCGATCCTGGACGGCCAGCCCCGTTGCGTGCTGATCCCACGCTTCAAAATGAACGCTCATCGATAGAGGCAGACCGCCTGGCAGACGGCGTGATCTCAAGCGACCCCGAGAACCCGCACGACCAACCAGAGCGCTCCGCAAACGACCGCCCAACCGATCGCGATACCGAGTTCGGGATTGTTTTGCCACCACTGACGCGTGGCGTCGGAAGCCTTGAGTCTCATGTTCCCTCCCCAGGGTTTGTTACCGCTATTCAGGCCCTAGACACGCCGCCGCGCAAGCAACTTCCGGTACCTGCGACGACTTGCGCAGTCGTATCCAGGTCGAGCACGCCCCTTGTCGCAGTCTTTTCGCGTGCTAGCCTCCGTTTCTAAGAAGACGGGAGGGATGCGCATGGCCAGGGTCAGCTACATGACGGTGGGGTCCAACCGGCTCGAGGAGGCCAAGGCCTTCTACGACGCCCTGCTGGGATCGATCGGCATGAGCGGCGTCTTCGAGCACCCGTCGGGCGGGCGGCTCTATCGTGGCAAGGGCACGGGCCTGTTCGGCGTGCTGGGCCCCTATGACGGCCAGCCAGCCTGCGTGGGCAACGGCGTGATGGGCGGTTTCGACTTCGAGAGCCGCGAGGCGGTCGACGCCTTCCATGCTCAGGCGATCGCGCTGGGCGGGACCTGCGAGGGCGCGCCGGGCGAGCGCATGCCCGGCGCCTATTTCGCCTATTTCCGCGATCTCGATGGCAACAAGCTCTGCGGCTACAAGTTCGGCTGAGGCTCGGCTTCCGATCGGGGGCCGAACCCCCATATCCTCGCCCAGGCGCCCTTCCGGCGCCGGCGAGGAGCGTTCCCCATGGGCATGGACATCAGCGGCCGCGCGGCCTTGGTCACTGGGGCGTCGTCGGGTTTCGGCGAGGCCGTGGCCCTGGGCCTGGCGCGGGCCGGAGTCAGGGTCGCCCTGGCGGCGCGGCGAGAGGATCGCCTGCAGGCCCTGGCCCGGCGGATCACCGAGGCGGGCGGCGAGGCGAAGGTCATCGTCGCCGACTTCAGCGATGAGGCCCAGGCCCAGCGCGCTGTCCGCGAGGCCGAGGCCGCCTTCGGCCAGCTGGACATCCTGATCAACAACGCCGGGGTCATGTACCTGGAGCCGGTGGCGGGCGCGGACCTGGCCCGCTGGCGGTCGATGATCGAGCTGAACCTGCTGGGCCTGATCGCCGCCACCCAGGCCGCCCTGCCCGGGATGATCGCTCGCAAGGATGGCCATGTCGTCAACATCGCCTCGACCGCAGCCCACGTCTCCAATCCCCTGGCCGCCGCCTATTCGGCCACAAAATTCGGCGTGCTCGGCTTCTCCGAATCCCTGCGCAAGGAGGTCCACAAGAGCAACATCCGGGTCACGGTGATCTCGCCCGGCATGGCCGCCACCGAGCTGCGCGACCACATCGCCGTCGATGCGATTCAAACCACCATCAACGAGGCCGCCGCAGCCATGCGCCAGCTGACCGCCGAGGACGTCGCCGACGCCATCCTCTACGCGGTCACGCGCCCGGCCCACGTGACCATCAACGAGATCCTGATGCGCTCTACCGACCAGGAGCGGTAGGCCCCGGCTTCGACCCAGTTCCGCCATGATGCGGGCCTAGCCAGCGATCCTCGCCGAAGGAGTCCGCCATGCGCGTGATCTGGGAACGAATTAGCGTCGTCGTGTTCAGTGGCGCCGGCTGGCTGCTCGTCCTGCTGGGCGCCCCGCACATGCTCCACGCCCTGCGCGGTCCGCCGCAGCTGATGGCCCACGCCGGCGTCGGTCGGCGCCGCGACCAGGGCTGACCGGTTCCCGCGCATCGACGGATTTAGACCTGCGGCCCGAATAGGCTAGAAGGCGCGAGTGAGCCGCGCCGCCCTTCTTTCGCTGACCCTGACCGACTTCCGCTCGTACGAGCGCGCGCGGCTGCGCCCCGAGGGCGCCAGCGTCTACCTGTTCGGACCCAACGGGGCGGGCAAGACCAACCTGCTGGAGGCCATCAGCCTGCTGTCGCCGGGCAAGGGCCTGCGCGGCTCCAGCCTGACCGAGGTCGGCCGCCGCCTGCCGGGCGAAGCGGCGGGGCGGGCCTGGGCGGTCGCGGCCGAGGCCCAGGCGCCTCAGACCGATCCTGGCGACGACGAGCCCGTCCGCCTGGGCACGGGCGTCGAGCTGGCCGGGGCCGCGCGCCGCATCGTGCGCATCGACGGCGAGACCGTGCCGCCTGGCCGCCTGGCCGACCACGTCCGCCCGATCTGGCTGACCCCCGCCCAGGATCGGCTGTTCCTCGAGGCGGCCGGCGAGCGCCGCAAGTTCTTCGACCGCCTGGTGTTCGCTGGCGAGCCCGACCACGCCCGCCACGCCAACGCCTATGACAAGGCTCAGCGCGAGCGCATGCGGCTGCTGACCGACGCGGCCGAGACCGGCCAGCCGGCCGATGCGGTCTGGCTGACCGCCCTGGAAGCTCGGCTGGGCCAGGCCGGATCCCTGATGGCCGGGGCCCGGGCTCGCACCCTTCTGGCCCTGCAGGCCGAGATCGACGGCCGCGGCGACCGCCCCTTCCCCCGCGCTCGCCTGGCCCTGACCGGCGAGTGGGAAAAACTGGCGCTGGAGGGCGTCGAGACGAGCGAAATCGAGGCCCGGCTCGCCGCGGCCCTGGTGGCGGCCCGCCCCCGCGACGGGGCCGCCGGACGCGCCCTGACCGGCCCGCACCGGGGCGATCTGGCCATCCACCACGTCGACAAGGACCGTCCCGCCGCGGAATGTTCGACCGGGGAGCAGAAAGCGCTGATTCTGAACCTGGTTTTGGCCCAAGCGGCGCGACTTTCGCGTGCGAACGACGCGCCGAATCCTATATTGTTGCTCGACGAAGTCGCCGCGCATCTCGACCTGAAAAGGCGGGCCGCCCTGGCCGACGAAATCACGGCGCTCGGCCTGCAGGCTTTTCTGACAGGCACCGACGAGTCGCTGTTCGACCATCTGAAAGGTCGGGCTCTCGGCGTTCGCGTCAGCGAACTCGGCCTGACCGCATTGGAAGACGTATGACCGAAGAGACCAAAGGCCCTGAAGCCGACGCCAACACCGATCGCCTGACCACCGCGGACGGTTCGGAAATGTCGGCCCCCGAAGTGATGACCGGCGAATACAGCGCCGACTCCATCAAGGTGCTCAAGGGCCTGGACGCGGTGCGCAAGCGCCCCGGCATGTACATCGGCGACACCGATGACGGCTCGGGCCTGCACCACATGGTCTACGAGGTGGTCGACAACGCCATCGACGAGGCCCTGGCCGGCCACGCCACCAAGGTCGAGGTGATCCTCAACGCCGACGGCTCGGTGACGGTCACCGACGACGGCCGAGGCATCCCGGTCGACATCCACGAGGGCGAGGGCGTCAGCGCGGCCGAGGTCATCATGACCCAGCTGCACGCCGGCGGTAAGTTCGACCAGAACAGCTACAAGGTCTCGGGCGGCCTGCACGGCGTGGGCGTCTCGGTGGTCAACGCGCTCAGCGACTGGCTGGAGTTGAAGATCCATCGCAACGGCCGCAGCCACCAAATGCGCTTCGAGCGCGGCGACGCGGTGACCTCGCTGAAGGAAACCGGCGATTCGCCCGTGCGCGCCGACGGCCCCAAGGCCGGCGAGGTGCTGACCGGCACCGAGGTGACGTTCTTCCCGTCGCTGGAAACCTTCGCCTTCATCGAGTTCGACCGGAAGACGCTGGAGCATCGCCTGCGCGAGCTGGCCTTCCTGAACTCGGGCGTGACGATCTATTTCCGCGACCTGCGCGACGCCGAGACCTGGGAAGAGAAGCTGCACTACGAGGGCGGCATCGAGGCCTTCGTGCGCCATCTGGACAAGGCCAAGACCCCGCTGCTGAAGACTCCGATCGTCATCCGCGGCCGCAAGGACAAGGTCGAGGTCGACCTGGCTGTCTGGTGGAACGACAGCTATCACGAGCACATGCTGTGCTTCACCAACAACATCCCGCAGCGGGATGGCGGCACGCACCTTTCGGCGTTCCGCGGCGCGCTCACGCGGATCATCACCAACTACGCCGAGAGCTCGGGCATCACCAAGAAGGAGAAGGTCAATGTCGGGGGCGAGGACGCCCGCGAAGGCCTGACCTGCGTGCTGTCGGTCAAGGTGCCCGACCCCAAGTTCAGCTCGCAGACCAAGGACAAGCTGGTCTCGTCCGAAGTGCGCCCGGCCGTCGAGAGCCTGGTGCAGGAAGGCCTGGCAACCTGGTTCGAGGAGCACCCGAACGAGGCCAAGGCCATCGTCTCCAAGATCGCCGAGGCCGCCGCTGCCCGCGAGGCCGCCCGCAAGGCCCGCGAACTGACCCGCCGCAAGAGCGCGCTCGACATCACGTCGTTGCCGGGCAAGCTGGCGGACTGCTCGGAGCGCGATCCGGCCAAGTCCGAGATCTTCATCGTCGAGGGCGACTCGGCCGGCGGCAGCGCCAAGCAGGCCCGCAACCGCGACAACCAGGCCGTCCTGCCCCTGCGCGGCAAGATCCTCAACGTCGAGCGTGCCCGCTTCGACAAGATGCTGTCGTCCGACCAGATCGGCACCCTGATCACCGCCCTGGGGGCCGGCATCGGCCGCGACGACTTCAACCCGGACAAGGTGCGCTACCACAAGATCGTGCTGATGACCGACGCCGACGTCGACGGCGCCCACATCCGCACCCTGCTGCTGACCTTCTTCTATCGTCAGATGCCGGAGCTGATCGAGCGCGGCTACATCTACATCGCCCAGCCGCCGCTCTACAAAGCCGCCAAGGGCAAGTCGTCGCGCTACCTGAAGGACGACAGCGAGATGGACGCCTTCCTGGTCGACGAAGGCGTCGACGGGGCCGAGCTGGACCTGCCGTCAGGCGAGCGCCGCACCAGCCAGGACCTGCTGGCCCTGGTCCAGCTGTGCCGCCAGGCCAAGGGCAACATCGACCGCCTGTCGCAGCGCGCCCCGGCCTTCGCCATCGAGCAGGCGGCCCTGGCCGGCCTGTTCGGGGACACGCCGGACATCGCCGCCGCCGCCAGGCGTCTTGATCTGTATGCGGAAGAAGGCGACGGCCCGTGGTCGGGTGAGCGCGGCGACACCGCCTATGTGTTCAAGCGCATCCGCCGCGGCGTGACGGAAAGCGTGGTGCTGGACGACGGCCTGCTGCACGCCGCCGACGCCCGCCGCCTGGCCGAACGGGCCGGCGCCCTGGCCGAGGTGTTCTCGGGCTCGGCGATCTTCCGCCGCAAGGACAAATCCACCACCGTGCGCGGCCCGCTCGACCTGGTGGGCGCGGTGCTCGACGCCGGCCGCAAGGGCCTGTCGATCCAGCGCTACAAGGGCCTGGGCGAGATGAACCCCGACCAGCTGTGGGAAACCACCCTGGACGTCGAGGCCCGCACCCTGCTGCAGGTCCGCGTCAACCACGCCGACGACGCCGACGACATGTTCAGCCGCCTGATGGGCGACCTGGTCGAGCCCCGCCGCGAATTCATCCAGGAAAACGCCCTGGACGCCGAGGTGGACGTCTAAGGCTGCGCAGCCGTTGGTCCGCGCCAAATCTTCTGAGAACGCCGCGGAAAGTTCTGAGAGTTCGGTCAAGCGAACGAGAACGAATTAGCGATTTCGTCCGCACCACAGACTGTAGACTGGGAATTGAACGGTGGAACGGCCCTTGGTCGGTCCACCGTTCGGGGCTGCTCGAGGTCCAACTCGAGGCGGTCGTTCGTCGCATGAGGCCGTTCCTAGAGCGTATGCTCGGCCCACGACCGAATGGGTGAGCGTCCGAACGTCAAACCAGACCTGCATTTGCGATCCCCCCCCCCCCCCCGCGCGAATGAATCCATTCGCGGATTCGGGCGTTTCCGGGATGGAGGAGCGACCGATGCCCGAGATCCAGACCTATCGCGTTCATGCTCGCGACGACCGTAGCCACGGCCACGTCGTGGACGCCGCCAGCTTCGAGGAAGCGGCGATCGCGTTCGTGGAGACGTGGCGCCCGCCCGTCGACGCCGGCAACGAGGTTTCGGTCATCGTCCGCGAGGCCGACAGCGGCCTGGAGCTTTGCTATCGGATCGACCTGGACAGCGGCGACGCCGCGCCTTGCCCCCCATAGTCTTTGAAGGCTCGGCCGCCGGCGAAGATCGTCGGTGGAACACTGCGCCCGCGGCGGCGCGGTCGGGTGTAACCCGCAGCTTGCTCCCGTTTCCACATAGGCTGTATATAGCGCGCTATATTGATGAGGCGCGTAATGACCCCAGACACCCTCGCCGACCTTGGGCCAGCCTTTCTCGGCAGCCGGCTCAAGCGGCTCTCCGACCGGCTCCAGGCCGAGGCGACGGCCGTGCTCCAGGCGCACGACCTGCCGATCCAGCCCGCGCAACAGGTGCTGCTGGCGGCGCTGAAGCAGGACGGCGCCCTGACGATCGGCGCCCTGGCCCAGCGCCTGCGGATCAGCCAACCGACCATCACCCGCACCGTGCAGGGCCTGGTGGACCAGGGTCTGGTCGGGGTCAGCCGCGAGGCCCGCGACCTGCGCCACAAGACCTTGTCGCTGACCGAGGACGGCGCGCGGGTGATCGGCGCGGCCCAGCGCGAGATCTGGCCGCGCGTCGCGGCGGCCGTGACCGAGCTTTGCCAGGGCGGCGAGCAGGCGTTGCTCGACCAGATCGCGGCCCTGGAGGCGCGGCTCGACGCCAGGTCGCTGCTCGACCGCGTGACCTCGGCGCGCGGCCTGACGGTTCGCGACTTCTCCGACGACCTAGCCGGAGCCTTCTACGCGATCAACGCCGCCTGGATCTCGCAGATGTTCGCCCTTGAGGAAAACGACGTCACCCTGTTGGAGAACCCGCGCGCGCTGATCGTCGACAAGGGCGGGGCGGTGCTGTTCGCCGAAACTCCAGACCTGGGGGTGGTGGGGACCTGCGCCATCATGAAGATGAAGGACGGCTGGTTCGAGCTGACCAAGATGGGCGTCCTGGAAGCGGCGCGCGGCCGAAAGGTCGGCGAGTTCCTGCTAGCGGCGGCGCTGGACCGGGCCAAGGCCATGGGCGTGGCCGACCGGCTGTACCTGCTGACCAACCGCAAGTGCGGGCCGGCCATCCACCTCTACGAGAAGCTGGGCTTCCAGCACGACGCCGAGATCATGGCGCTGTTTGGAAGCCGCTATGAGCGGTGCGACGTGGCGATGCGGTACAAGCCCGCCTCATAATCACCGGTGTCATCCCGGACGAGCGCGTAGCGCGAAGATCCGGGACCGACGCGTGAACGCAGGCGCTTCCGGCGGTCCCGGATCGGCGGCCCTCCGGGCCTTGTCCGGGATGACAGGCTTTGGGCTTCAGCCAGAAACCTGCGCCGCCATCGCCTTCAGCACCTCGCCGGCCGCGTTCGGGTCGAGCCGAACCTGCAGGCCGCGCTGACCGCCGTTGATGTAGACGCGCTCCTCTGCCAGCGCGTCGGCCTCGATCACCGCCGGCAGCGGCTTGCGCTGGCCGAACGGACTGATGCCGCCGACCCTGTAGCCGCTGATCCGCTCGGCGTCGGCCGGCTTCATCATCTGGGCCGACTTGCCGCCGACCGCCGCCGCCAGCTTCTTCATCGCCACCTCGCGGTCGGAGGGGACGATGACCAGCACCGGCTTGCCGTCGACCAGGGCCATCAGGGTCTTGAGCACCCGGCTGGGCTCCTCACCCAAGGCCGCGGCCGCGGCCAGGCCGATGCTGTCGGCGTCGGGATCGTAGTCGTAGGCATGGACCGTGAAATCGACCCCGGCCTTGGTCAGGGCGAGGGTGGCGGGCGTGGTGCGGGACATGGCGCCACTATAGCCAAGCCGGGCTAGGCGGGGCCAGACCCCGGACGGGCCGAAGCCCTCACCGTTGTCATCCCGGAAGCCTCGCAGAGGCTGTCCGGGATCCAGGGGACTGGGCTGAAGCTGTGCGGCTGTCCTGGGTCCCGGACAAGCGCTGCGCGCTTTCCGGGATGACAACGGTATTGAATTCCAGCTTCCAACTTCCGCACACGCCCTACTTCGGGCAGATCGCGTCGCCCTCGTTCGAGGCCAGTCGCACCTCGGTCAGGGACAGCGAGAACGGCCCGCCGGCGCCGACCACGAACGGCGCGGTGACATGGTCCATCTTCGCGCCGGCCGCCTGGAAGCAGGACAGCTTGATCTTGACGCTTTGCCAGGCGTTCAGCGGCGCTTCCTTGACGGCGGAGGTGACGTCGATCGTCCCGGCGCACGAGGCGTCGTCCGCGCAGCCGATGCTCAGGGTCACCGGACCGGTCGGAGCGGCGTCGATCCGGTAACGGACCATCACCGCCATGTCGCCGGTGGTCTGGCGCGACAGGTCGACGGCCGGGCCGTGGATGGCCAGCGTGCCCTGTCCGGTCCAGGTCGCCTGGCGGGCGTTCTCCTGGGCGCCGGCGTCGATCGCCTTGACCGAGCCCGCCCCCACGAAGTCCATCCGCCAGGGCGCGGGCAGCCGGCCGTCGACGAAATAGCGATCGACGCTGCCGGCGGCCGCCACGTCGCCCGCGACCTCGGGCAGGACGCCGACCTTGCCCGGCTTGGCGTAGGACAGGCCGTAGCCATAGGCGAACTGCGGATCGTAGCCCGGCTGGCCGCGGTTCAACGGCCCCTGGTCGGCGCGCTTGGGCCAGGAGAAGCCGAGCTTGCCCTGGAAGTCGCGCCTGGGCTTGCCGTTCTGGCCGGCCACCAGCACGTCGGCGACCCCGCCGCCCTCGCTGCCCGGTAGCCAGGCGGCGACGAAGGCGTCCGAGGCGTTGATCTCGGGGTTCACCCACAGCGGTCGCCCCGACAGGAACACCGACACCACCAGGATTCCTTGCGCCTTCAGTTTCTTGAGCAGGGCCAGGTCGGTCTTGTCGCCCAGATGGTAGCCGAGGTTGGTCAGGTCGCCCTGGAACTCGGCGTAGGGATCCTCGCCGAACACCACGATGGCGACATCGGGTTTGGTCTTGAACGCGCCGTCGGGCGCCAGCTCTGCCTGGCCGCCGGCGGCCTTCACCGCCTGCTCGAGGCCGCCCCAGATCGACTGGCCTTGGGGGAAGTCGCTGTTCTTGTTGCCCGTGCCCTGCCAGGTCAGGGTCCAGCCGCCCGACGCCTTGCCGATGTCGTCGGCGGCCCCGGCCACCAGCACCTTGGCGCCCGGCTTGACCGGCAGCACGCCGTCGTTCTTCAGCAGCACCAGCGACTTGGCCACCGCCTCTCGGGCGATCGCCCGGTGCTCGGCCGCGCCCAAGCGGTCGAACCGGCCCTGGATCGTGGGGGCGACGCGCTCGAACAGTCCCGTCTTGACCTTGACCCGCAGGATCCGCCGCACGGCGTCGTCCAGCCGCGCCATCGGGATCTCGCCCGCCTTCACCTGGGCCAGGGTGCTGTCGTAGAGGCCCCTCCAGCTGTCGGGAGCCATGTACATGTCGAGCCCGGCGTTCATCGCCTGCGGGCAGCTGGTGTTGGTGCAGCCGGCGAGCTGGCCGTGGGCGTTCCAGTCACTGACCACGAAGCCCTGGAAGCCCATCCGCCCTTTCAGCACGTCGGTCAGCAGGCTCTTGTCGCCGGTGATCTTTTGGCCGTTCCAGCTGGAGAACGAGGCCATCACCGTCAGGATGCCGGCGTCGATGCTGGGCGGATAGCCCTGGGCGTGGATCGCCACCAGCTCGGCCTCGGGGATCCTGGCGTCGCCCTGGTCCTTGCCGCCCTCGGTGCCGCCGTCGGCCAGGAAGTGCTTGGCCGACCCGGCGATATGGCCCGCCGCCAAAGGCTGCCCGGGCTTCAACGCCCCCTGCAGGCCCAGGGTCATGGGGCCCGAATAGGACTTCACCACCTCCGGGTCCTCGGCATAGCCCTCGTAGCTGCGCCCCCAGCGGTCGTCGCGCGGCACGGCCACGGTCGGGCCGAAGGTCCAGTCGCCGCCGACCACAGCCACCTCCTCGGCCGTCGCCTGGCCGATGCGGCCGATCAGGGCCGGATCTCGCATGGCGCCCAGGCCGATGTTGTGCGGGAAGATCGTCGCTCCGACGATGTTGTTGTGCCCGTGCACGGCGTCGATGCCGAACAGCAGGGGAATGGGGACATGGCTGGGCCGGGCGGCGAGGGACTGCTTGCGGTAGGCGTCGATCAGGTCGGTCCAGGCCTGGGGCGGGGCGCGGTCGTTGCCGCCCGGGGCCGAGTTGCCGCCGGCCAGGATCGAGCCCAGCGGATATTTCTCCAAGTCGGCCGGGGTCATCGAGGCGATGTCGCCCTGGATGGTCTGGCCGACCTTTTCCTCGACGCTCATCCTGGCCATCAGCTGGCTGATGAAGGCCTCGGTCTTGGCGTCGGTGATCGCCGCCGGACTGGCGGCCGCGGGCCATTGGGCGGGATGGGCGACGCTGGACTGGGCGTAGGCCGGAGCGCTCGCCAGGCCGGCCGAGGCAATGAGGGTCGAAGCGAGCAGGGCCGAGATCGCAGGACGACGGGAGCGGACGGTCATTCAACACCTTCGGGAAGCGGCCCGGGCGCGCGGGTGCGGGCGCGGGCGCGGGCGGACATTGCGCGGCAAAGAACCGGCGCGACGGGGAGAACATCGTCGCGCCGGAGTTTGGAGAGCCCCCGATGAAAGGGGATCCAGGGCGCGCCGCCGCCGGAGGGTTTGGCGAAGGCGCGTCGTCCCCGCCGGCAGTTCGGCGCTGGAACGGGACGGATCGGAATGGAGCGGACGCCGCTCGCCATCGGGCGCGCGGGCCTGGGGTGGGTGTTTCCTTCCCTGAAGCGGAGGCTGGCGCCCCTCTGACAACGTGACCTCACCACGAATTGACAGCGCTGTCTAGCGGAAGTGTGAACGATATCGGACGGGCGAGGCTCGCGGTGCGCCATGGCTCAGGCGGCGCTGCGGCGGACGATGGCGGCCAGGGCGGCGTCGTGGGTGGGACTTTGGGCGACGACCGTGTCGATCCGCGCCGTCAGGTCCGGCAGGATGGCTCGCACCTGCTCGAAATTCGACGTCTCGACCAGCGGGTCATAGGCCCTGGGCGTCACCCCCATGCCCTCGAAGATGTAGAACCAGGACAGGTCGGTGAACAGCTCGCCGGGCTTGGCGTCGACCCGGCCGCAGGCGCGATAGAGCTCCAGCCGCTCGGCCAGGCGATCGGGCAAGGGCGTGGCGGCCCGCTCGCGCCAGAACGCCGTGTCGTCGCGGGCTGTCGCGCAATAGTGCAGCAGGATGAAGTCGCGATAGGTCTCGTACTCGTCGGCCAGGGCGCGATTGTAGGCGGCGATGTTGACGGGGGCGAAGTCGCGGTCCGGGAAGTGGTCCAGCAGCTTGTAGAGGCCGCTGCACACCAGGTGGATGCTGGTGGATTCCAAGGGCTCCAGGAAGCCCGACGCCAGGCCCAGGGCCACGCAGTTTCGGCTCCACATCGTCTTGCGGCGACCCGCGGTGAAGCTCAGCTTGCGCGGCTCGGCCAGGGGCTGGCCGATCGCCGTCAGCAATTCGTCCTGGGCCGCGCCGTCGTCGATGAAGGCGCTGGAATAGACATAGCCGTTGCCCACCCGGTGCTGCAGCGGGATCCGCCAGCGCCAGCCGGCGTCCTGGGCCACGGCCTGGGTGTAGGGCGGCGGCGGACCGGCATGGGCGGTGGGCGCGGCCAGGGCGCGGTCGCAGGGCAGCCAGCGCGTCCAGTCCTCGTAGCCGGCGCCCAGGGCCTGCTCGATCAGCAGGCCGCGAAAGCCGCTGCAGTCGATATAGAGGTCGGCCGCCAGCTCGCCGCCGCCCTTCAGGGTCAGGGCCTCGATGAAGCCGTCGTCGCGCAGCCGCGCCTCGGCCACCTCGCGCTCCAGCCGCCGCACGCCCCGGCGCTCGGCGTGGTCGCGCAGGAAGCGGGCGACCAGGACCGCGTCGAAATGCAGGGCCTGGCGCAGGCCGGCCAGTGGACCGGGAACGCGCGGATCGGGATGGGCCAGCCGGCCGGCGTCGCCCAGGGCGGCGGCCAGGCTGAACTGCGGCACCGTCGGGTCCAACCCCTGGGCCCGCGCCTTGTGGAACACATGGTGGAAGGGTCGGCGATCGATCGATACGCCGAACGTCCCGAACGGATGCCAGTAGCTGTCGCCGATCGCGCGCCAATCGTCGAACTTGATGCCCAGCTTGAACGTGGCCTGGGCAGCCGGAATGAAGGCGTCGAGATCGACCTCGATCAGCTTCAGGAAGTCGAAGATCGGCGGGATGGTCGCCTCGCCGACCCCGACCGTGCCGATGTCGGGCGACTCGACCAGGGTGATGGCGCAGCCCGTGCCCCGCAGGGCCTGGCTCAGCAGGCAGGCCGCCATCCAGCCGGCCGTGCCGCCGCCGACGATGGCGATCGAGCGGATGGACCTGTCGCTCATGACGTCCTCCCGAACCGAGAGAAGAAGCGGCGCCGGCCCACTGAAGGCCGGCCGGCGCCAGGCGTTCGGCGGGCGACGGGGGATGAGCCGCCGCCTCGCCGGGGAACCTTCGCCCGACCGGCCGAAGGTTCCAACTCAAATCCTCGGAGCGCGCCGGACGTCGCGCCCCGGTCCGGCCTACATGCCGAACTTGAACCGCGCGCCCAGCACGACCCGGCGGTCGCCGGTGGCGTAGCGGAACGGCAGGTTCTTCCATTGCAGGTAGCGGCCGGTGTCTTCCTTGGTCAGGTTGATGCCTTCCAGCACCACCTTGATCCGGTCGTTGATCGCGTAGCCGACCTGGCCGTCGAGCTGGCCATAGGCCCGCTCCCAGGTCCCCAGCTTGTGGGCGTCGTTGACGCCGCCGCTGGCGCTGTTGTCGACGCCGAAGCCGAAGTTGCCCTGGAAGCTCTTGTCACGCCAGGCGTAGGACAGGCGGGCCTCGAAGCCGTGGCCCTCGTAGTAGCCCTGGACGTTGAAGGCGTTCTTGGCCACGCCGGGGATCGGCAGGTCGTCGTCATAGTCGTTGGAGACCGAAGTCTTGGAGTCCGAGTAGGTGTAGTTGGCGGTGAAGCCGAACCCATTGTCGAAGGCGTACTGCGCGGCCAGTTCGACGCCCTTGATCGTGCCGCCCTCGCCATTGATCGGCTGGTTGAAGATGCCGGTCGTCGCGCCCGCCACGGAACCGTCGGCCACCGTCCGCGAGACCGTCTCGGTCTGGATGAACGAGTCGACGTTCTTGTAGAACAGCGCGGCCGAGAACAGGCCCTGCGAGCCCATGTAGCGCTCGTAGGCGACGTCGAACTGCGAGGCGCGATAGGGATCGAGTTCCGCGTTGCCGCCGCTGCCGTTGGTGTAGAGGAAGCGGTTGAGGTTGGGCCCCGGCGTCGAGCTGCGGGTGAAGTTGTAGCTGGAGCCCGTGGCCAGCTGGAACAGGTTCTGACGCGACACCACGCGAGCCGCCGAGACGCGGACCTTGTCGGAGTCGTTGATGTCGAACACGCCGCTGACGCTGGGCAGGACGTCGGTATAGGAGCGCGACGTCGTGATGTTCTCCGGATTGGAGATCACGCCGTTCCAGCTGTCGGTCCCGTAGAAGTTGGGCACGGTCGGGGTGGCGCTGGCGTCGATAGTCAGCTCGGTCTTCACCACCCGCACACCGGCGTTCAGGTGATAGCCGTCATCCGCGCCGCCCGCATCGGCCATGGCGTAGCCGGTGGTGGTCTTTTCCTTGACCTTGAACGACTGGATCGGGTCCCGGTAGTACTTGAACGGCGTCGAGGGATAGAGCGCCGACAGCCACTGGACCGGGTTCTTCATCTGGTCGCGGTTCTGGAACAGGGCCGTGATCCCACCGACGGTCAGGGTCTCGAAGCGTTCCGGATTGGTCGCCGCCGTCTGGTACGGGGTGATCAGGGCCGGCGAGGCGCCGAAGCGGCCGTCGTCGGTCGCGGTCTGGCCGCAGTTGGGACGACCCGGCGTGCCGGCCGGCAGGCCGCACGACTTGAAGCCGATGGCCCCGTCCTGGAAGTAGCCCAGCGGTGTCCAATCCTGGCCCAGCGCCTTGCCGTTCAGCTCGCCCTTGCCGGAATAGTCGGCCAGCAGGAGCAGGAAGTCGGAATCCACCTTGCGCTCGGCGTAGCGGGCGCCGGCGCTGAGCAACAGGTTGCCGTTCTCGCCGAACTCGGGGCGGTACTTGAAGTCGGCCCGAATAGAGGTGTTCTCGATGTCAGTGCGCTCGCCAAACACCCAGTGCGACTTGGCGAAGACGCTGCTGGGGGTGGTGAACTGCGACGGGTTGGCTGGAGTGAAGGTCGGATTGTCGCCGTTGGTGTAGGTATAGGTGAAGGTCGATGGCGCCGTGGCGTTGGGAATGAGCCCGGCCGCGGTGCCGTTGCGCACGGTGTACTGGGTGTAGCGGACGTCGTTGTTGCCGCTGTCGCTTTCGTAGTTGGACTTCGAATAGGCGCCGCGAACGCTGCCGGTCAGGCGACCGCCGTTGTCCCAGTTGGCGGCCAGTTGGAAGTTGTCGGTCTTGGCCTCGGCGTTCTGCACGTACGAGGTGCCTTCGGCCGAGTTGGCGGTCACCGTGCCGGTCTGCAGGACGCCATTGGTATCCTTGGTGAAGCCCGCCGCCGAATAGTTGGCGTTCTCGTTGGCGAACGGGAACTTGATCGAGGCCTCGGAGGTCAGGATCTTCAGGTCGGAGTGGAACCAGTCGGCCGTCAATTGCAACGAGTCGGTCAGGGCGAAGTCGAGGTTGATCGAGGCGCCCAGGCGCTTGCGCTCCTGGTCGCGATAGGTCGCGTAGCGATATTCCGGCGACCAGACGTCGACCGTGCCCGCGCCTTGCGGACGGTCCTCGAAGGCCCAGCCGCCGCGGTTCTCGCCGGCCAGCACGTCGGTGTGGCTGTCGGTTTTGTCATACGAGATGGTGCCCAGCACGGCGAAGCGGTCGCTGAACTTGTGGCCCAGCACCAGCGAGCCGGTGGGGGTCCAGTCGGTGCCCGAACCCTTCTGGCCGCGGATGTCGCCGGCGATGGTGGTGTCGTCGGCCAGGTCGCGGGCGTTGCGGGTCTTCAGGTTGATGATGCCGCCCAGGCCGCCTTCCAGCAGCGAGGCGTCCGGCGACTTGTAGACGTCGACGCCGCCGATCAGCTGCGAGGGGATGCCTTCAAGCGAGTTGTCCTGGGTGATCTTGCCTTCGTAGAGGCGGAAAATCTCCAGGCCGCTGACGAAGATCTCGTTGTTCAGCACCGTGACGTTCTGGTCGAGGCCGCGGATGCGGACCTTGGTGCCCTGGCCGTTCTCGCGGTCGATCTGCACGCCCGGCAGGCGCTGCAGCGACTCGGCGATGTTCTGGTCGGGGAACTTGCCCATGTCCTCGGCGGTCACCGACTCGATGATCAGGTTCGAGTTCTTCTTCAGATTCAGCGCGTTCGCCAGCGAGGCCCGGAAGCCGGTGACGATGACCGCGTCAACCTGAGATGGCTCTTCCTTCTGGGCCGGCGCGGCCTGGGCCAGGGCCTGGCCGGCGCTCAACAGCACCATGGCCGAGGCAGCGCCAAGCAGAGCCGTGCGCGATCGATAAGACTTTGTCGTCATTATGCATTCCCCTGATGTGCGGCAGCAGTTCTCAGCCTCGATCAGCGGAGCCGAACGAGCCAAGACGCGGAGTTTGAGGGATGCCTGCGCATCCTCCCGTGGGTTTCCGGCTTTTTATGAGACGCCGGTAGCTTCAACCTATGGACAACCGACAGCGCTGTCAACTTGCGACAACGGAATTCCGGGGTGAATTCGTCGGTGCAGCTTTCAGGTCACACCCGGGCCAGGGCCGAAGCGATCGCCGCCAGGGTGACGGGCTCCATGACCGCGTAGCCCTCGCGGGTTGGGTGGACTCCATCATAGGCCAGGCCCGGCTTCATGCCCCCCGCCCCGTCGTCCAGCACGGCGGTATAGTCGGCCAGCATCACGCCGCGCTCGACCGCATACGCCTTGATCCAGGCATTCAGGGCCCGGACCTTGGCCGCGGGGCCCAGGCCCGGCCGCCATGGGAACTCCGCCGCCGGCGTGACCGTGGCCAGGATCACGGCGATCCCGTTGGCCTGGGCCAGGGTGGTCATGGCCTGGAGATTGGCCTGGGTGGCGGCGGGGTCGTAGGGGCCGGCGTTCTGGGCGATGTCGTTGATCCCCGCCAGGATGTGCACGGCCGCCGGCTTCAGCGCCACCACGTCGGGCCAGAACCGCACCAGCATCTGGGCCGTCACCTGACCGCTGATCCCGCGGCCCAGCAGGCCGTTGTCGGCGAACAGGGCCGGACGAGCGTCGCGCCAGCCCTGGGTGATCGAGTCGCCCATGAACACCACGCGCAGCCGTTCGGGCGGCAGGTCGCGGTCGACGGCGTTCTCGGCCGCGTAGCGCTGCAGGAACGGCCAGTCGGTGCGCAGCCGCTGCTCCTCGGGGCTCGGCGCGAGCGGGGCGACGGCCTGGGCCTGCTGGGCCCGGGCAAGGCCGGGGACGGCCATGAGCCCGGCCGCGAGCATCGCGCGACGATCCAGCATCAGCGTACCTCCGTCTTGGCGGCGGTCACGTTCCAGCCGCGCAGTTCGACCTTCGCTCCCGGTCGCGCCTGGCCCGGATAGCGGATCTCCACCGTCCGCCGCTCGCCGGGCAGCAGCGAGACATAGTTGTCGGCGTAGTAGGCCGGCAGGATCCGCGCGCCCTTGGCGTCGACCAGGGTCAGCTTGCCGTTCAAGGCCGGGGCCGAACCGGTATTGGCCAGGGTCACGGTGACCACCATCTCTTCCCCCGCCTTGGCGTCGGAGGCCGTGATCGACACCGGCTGGTTGGCCATGGCCGACAGCTTGCGCTCGCCCTGGGCGTCCTTGGCCACCCAGTAGAGGTTGCTCGACAACGGCGCACCGTCGGCGGCGGTCAGGTCCAGCCGCACCACCACCGCGCCCTGGGCCAGCGGGCCGGACAGGTCCAGCGTCTCGCCCAGCGCCGTACCGTTGGCGGGTGCGTCAATCCGCCAGGTTTGGTCGGCCAGCGGCTTGCCGTCCAGCCCCATCACCCGGGCGCGCAGGGTGGCGTCGAAGATCGGCGCGAGGCCGTTGTTGACCACGGCCAGCCGATGGTCGGCCAGGCCCATCTGGGCGTGGACCGTCTCGGCCGCCTTCTGGGTCCCGTAATAGGCGGCGTGGGTGTCGTAGTCGTGGCTGAGGATCTGCCACATGCTGCTGGGCCAGGCCGGCTGGGTCATCCACAGCAGGCGGCCCGAGGATTGGGTCCACAGCTCCTGGTTCATGCCCTCGAAGATCGCCCGGTGGGTCTCGTAGTTCATCAGCTGGGCCTTGCGCTCGAAGTCCTCGAGGCTGACGGCCGGACCCAGCTTGGCGGCCATGGCGTCCAGGAAGGTCTTGGTCGCGCCGTTCCCGGTCGCGTGCCAGTCGTGATAGGCCCAGACGTCGCTGATCGGCCAGCGGTCGGGCGCGGGCACGGCGGCCTCGAACGCCTCCAGGGTCGGGAACGACGGCGTGCCCACCTCGACCGAAAAGCCCTTGGCGTGCTCGGTGAAATAGGTCTCCGGCTCACGGTAGTTGTAGGGCCCGCTGTTCTGCAGGTTCACCCGGTTGGAGCTGCCGGTGTACCAGCGCGTGCCGTCCAGGTCGTGGACCAGCGCCTCAAGCCCCTCGTTGAGGATCGGCTGCGGCACGCCCTCGTTGCGGCCGAACCACAGGGCGATCGAAGGGTGATTGCGATAGCGGCTGATCACGTCGGCGGCGTTCTTCAGGAACAGCGGCACGTCCTGCGGCTCCAGCTGGAAGTCCTGGGTCGAGGCCCAGAAGTCGTTCAGCACCAGCAGGCCGTACTCGTCGGCCAGGTCGTAGAAGACGTCCTCGGTGTTCTGACCCACCCAGTTGCGGATGATGTTGAGGTGGGCGTCCTTGTGCAGGCGGAAATAGGGTTCGAGTCGCTCGCGCGACACCCGCTTGCGCCAGTCGTCCGTGCCCCAGTTGCCGCCGCGCGCGGCGATCTTCACGCCGTTGACCTTGATCACGAGGTAGGGCGTCAGGCCGGTATCGGGCACGTCGCGGACCGCCGGCGAGGTTTCGCCGACCTTGGTCAGCGAGGTCGCCCAGCCGTCGGTCACCTTGCGGACGCCTTCGTGACTGCCATCGGTGATGTCCTGGCCCAGCTGGCGGGCCTTGGCGTAGTCGACCTCGACGCGCCGCAGCTCGCCGTGCGTGTCCATCAGCGACAGCTCGTAGGTCATCTGCCGCAGGCCGATGCGGCTGTCCTTCTGGTCGGAGACCTTGCCGTCGACGCTGGCCAGCAGGCGCAGGCCGTACAGCGCCTGGGCGCCGTAGCCGTTGGGCCACCAAAGCTTGGGGTTCCGGATCGACAGCTGCGGGAAGTCGGCGGGGGTGAACACCACCTGGCTCCGCCCCGGCGCGACGGTGACGGTCTTCTCCACGGCGACCGTGTCGAAGGCGGCGCGGACCGTCGCCTGGATCGGGACGTCCGTCAGGTTCTCGACCGGCACGGCGATCTCGACCTCGGCGACGCTGTTGTCCGCTTTCGGCAGGGTCGTAACGACATGGCTGTCGCCGATCCGCACCGGGCCGGTCGAGCGCAGCACAACGTCCTGCCACAGGCCGGTGTTGCGGTCGCGGACGCTGGGGATCCAGTCCCAGCCCTCGCTGGCGATGAAGGTCGGACCGTCCAGGGCCTGCATGCCGCCGTTCTCGCCGACCCCGGCGGTCAGGGACTCCTCATGGGCCAGGCCCGGATGCGGCGGCGGCGAGACCTTGACGGCGATGGCGTTGGCCACGCCGGGCTTCAGCTTGCCGGTGACGTCGAACTGGCCGCGGATGAAGGCGCCTTTCAGGTCGCCCAGCTTCTCGCCGTTCAGCCAGACCTCGGCGGCGTAGTTGATGCCCTTGAAGACCAGCTGCTGGTGGCGGCCCTCCTGGCCGGCGGGCGCGACAAACTCGCTGCGGTACCAGTAGTCCTGCTTGTTCAGGCTTTCAGGGATGGCGGTGTTGTTCAGGCCGTAGTCGGGGTTCGGATAGACGCCGCGATCGACCAGGGTGGTCAGCACCGTGCCGGGCACGGTGGCCGCGTACCAGGCCTTGGCGTCGTAGCCGGGTTTAGACAGCGCTGTCGGAGCGTCGCCGACTTTCGGGGCTTCGGCCAGCGACCAGCGCTTCAGGGTCCAGGCGTCAGCGCCTTCCGTGGCGGGCGCGGCGACCAGGGCCGGGCCGGCGTAGGGGGCGACGGCGACCGGCTTGGAGAACGGGGCCTTGCTCTTGGGCCGCGTCCAGGCGTCCTGCGGGGACACCTGGCCGTACATCTGGCGCACCTGCACCGGCCAGGTCGGGCTGCCGGGCTCGTACACGGTCAGGTCGGGGTCGGGCTTGGTCGAAGCCAGGGTCTTGAGCTCTGCGGGGGCCAAGGCCGAGCCCTGGGCCGTGAAGCCCGCCACCTTGCCGCCGAACGGCGCCGTCCCGGCCAGCTTGCGCGGACCCAACTGGACGGTGGAGGCCGCGCTGACGGGCGAGGCACGCACTTCCGCGACCTTGGTTCCGTCGACATGGAGCGTGACCGTCGCGCCGTCCGACACCGCCGCCACGTGGCTCCAGGATCCCGGCTTCAGCGCCGTCGCGCCCTTGACCGTGGACGCTCCGGCCCAGACGGCCGGCGCGCCGTCTTCCAGTCCGATGAAGCGGCCGCCGCTAGCCGGGTCGCCGATCCCGGCCACGACCACCCGCCCGCTCGACGCGGACGCCGGCGCGATCCAGCCCTGCAGCGACCACGGCCCCTTGGCCGGCAACGGGCCGCCGGCCAGGGGCTTGACCAAGCCGTCGCCGCCGCGCGGCAGGTCGGCGTTGTAGGGTCCGTAGACGGACGATGTCTGGGCAACGGCCGGCAGGGCGACCAGGGCGGCGCAGGTCGCCAGCAGCGACAGGCGCAGCATCCGGCGGGCGAACTTGGTGGTCATGTCTTTCCTCCTCGGTCGGCCTCTTCGGGCCTTTGGTTGTCTTCAGGGACGTGTCTTCAAGGTCGGGGCAGCAGGCGGCAAAGCGCGCCGCGGTCGTCTTTCGTGGTTTGGGGTCCGGACGGGGCGAAGGCGACCGCCTCGGCCGCTGTCGTCTGGGCGGGCCAGGGCGCCAGGCCCGGCCCGTTCGGATCGCTGGTGCGGGCGAAATTGGCCCAATAGGCCTGGAGCGGCGGCCAGGCGGCCGGGGTTGCGTCGGCCGGCGGCGTGTCGAACACGAAGGGCAGCTCCGAGCCGTGCCGCACGGGTCCCGCGCCAGGGGCGGCGACGGCCAGTTCGTAGCGCCAGGTCCGCTGGCCGGCCGCGACATGGCGGGCCGCCACCCAGGTCGACGGGCAGCGGAAACCGGTGTCGGCGGCGATCTGGTCGGCGGTCTCGTCCGACGCCGCGCCCTGGGCGCCGATCGCGTAGAGCCGGAGCGCCTGGCCTGGGTCTTGGTAGTTGGCCTTCACCCAGGCCGAGGTGTTGGCTGCGCCGCCGTACAGCGACAGTTCGCGGGCGCTGTTGCCGATGATCAGCGGCACGCGGGCCTGGCGGCCGGCGGCCAGGGTCTTGGCCGGCGGCTCGCGGATCACCGCCCCGTCGACCACCGCCTGCAGCCAGACGAAGCCGTCGTCGGCGATCGGCGGCTTCAGGGCGTCAGCGGCGTCCAGCACGGCCGGACCGGGGGCGGCGCGCAGCCCGGCCAGGTCCTTGGCGCCCAGCGCCCGGCCCAGGGCCTGACCCAGCGCCTGGTTCTGGGCCAGGGACCGCGGGGGCAGGCCGAAACCCGCCGTGCCGCTCTGTTCGATGGCCTTGTGGAACAGGCCCCGCGCCGCCGGGGCCAGCATCAGCAGCCCGACGTCCTGGCCGCCGGCCGAGTGGCCGAACAGCGTCACATTGCCGGGATCGCCGCCGAACCGGGCGATGTTGTCCCGCACCCAGCGCAGGGCGGCGATCTGGTCCATCAGGGCGTAGTTGCCCGAGGCTCCTCCGCCCTCAGCGGTCAAGCCGGGATGGGACAGGAAGCCGAAGGCGCCCAGCCGGTACTGGATCGACACCAGCACCACGCCCTGCTCGACCAGACTCGACTCCACCGTGCCCCGCGCCGAGCCGGCCCGGTTGGCGCCGCCATGGATCCAGACCATGACCGGCAGCGGCCGGGCCGGGTTCAGCGCCGGCGTGCGGATGTCGAGATAAAGGCAGTCCTCGCGGCTATCGGCGGCGTCCTTGTCGTTCCAGCCATAGCCCCGCTGCAGGCAGGGCGCGCCCGAAACGGTGGCCTCGCGGGTTCCGGTCCAGGGTGTGAGGGGCGCGGGGGGCTTCCAGCGGCGGTCGCCGACCGGCGGCGCGGCGAAGGGCACGCCGCGGAAGACCGCGCCGGCGCCCCGCGCCCCGCCCTGAATCGTTCCGCTCGTGACCGTGACGATCGCCCCGTCGGCGGCGAAGGCCCTTCCCGCCGTCCCGAAGGCCAGCAGAGCCAGCAGGGCGACGGCGCGACGGTCAGGCGGCGGCATGGGCCGCCGCGGCCTCGGCGGGGGTCCACAGGCGCGCGGCGCCGCGCACGCCCGAGGAGTCGCCCCAGCGGGCGGGGGCCAATCGGGCTCGCCAGCCGTCGGAGAACACGTGGGGTTCGATGAAGCCAGGCAGGCGCTCGTACAGTTCGTCGACGTTCGACAGCCCGCCGCCGAACACGAAGGCGTCGGGATCGACGATGTCGGCGATCACCGCCAGGCCTCGGCCCAAGCGGTCGAGATAGCGGTCGAAGCTGATCACCGCCTCGGCGTCGCCGGCTCGGGCGGCGGCGATGATCGCCTCGCCGGCCAGGGCCTGGCCCGTGCGCTCGGCGTGATCGCGGCGGAAACCCGTGCCCGAGATCCAGGTCTCCAGACAGCCATGCCGGCCGCACCAGCAGGCCGGGCCCGGCGATTCTTCCGGCTTGGGCCATGGCAGGGGGGTGTGACCCCACTCGCCGGCCACGCCGTTGGCGCCCTCGACCAGCTTGCCGTCGACCGCCAGGCCGCCGCCGCAGCCGGTGCCGATGATCACCGCGAACACCGCCGCCAGGCCGGCGGCGGCGCCGTCGACGGCTTCCGACAGGGCCAGGCAATTGGCGTCGTTGGCCAGGCGCACCGGACGGCCCAGACCCGCCTCCAGGTCCTCGCGGAACCGCCGGCCGTTCAGCCAGGTGGAGTTGGCGTTGCGCATCACGCCCGTGCGCGGCGACACCGAGCCCGGCGCGCCCACGCCGATCGAGCCGCGGCCGCCGGCCTGCTGCTCGGCCTGGGCGATCAGGTCGCGGACCGTGACGATGGCCGCGTCGTAGGATCCCGGATTGGGGGCCCGCACGCGAGCCAGGAACCGGCCGTCCGCCGACAGCGCGGCGGCCTCGATCTTCGTGCCGCCAAAATCAACGCCGACCTGCATCAAACCGTATTTCCTCCAGCCGCCGTTCGCCGCCCTTCAGGGCTCGCGCGGCGCGCACATGCAGTTTGCCTCATAGTCAGCAGCCCCGAATAAAGAAAGCAATTTAAATAATTCCGCCGACAACGGCGCCGCTATCGCCATGGCCCGCCGCGATGCTACTACGACGTCAGGTCGAAGGTCATCGAATGCCGCCCTTGGAAGTCTCGCGAAAGTCGAACCGCAAGCGCACCGCCGGCGCAAGCCTGTCGGGGGCCAATCTCGAGCGGGTCGGCGACCACAACCAGCGGGTCATCCTGCAGGCCATCCGGGTCAACGGCCCGATCACCCGCGTGACCCTGGCCCAGATCACCGGCCTGACGCCGCCGGCCGTGGCCAACATCACCAAGCGCCTGCTGGACGACGGCCTGATCGTGGAGGCCGGACGGGTCCAGGGCGCGCGCGGTCAGCCGGCCATGAACCTGACGATCAATCCGAACGGCTGCCTGTCGATCGGCGTCAACATCGACCGTGACCACATCACCGTGGTCATGCTGGACCTGCTGGGCGCGGTGCGGGCCCGAGCCAGCAAGGAAATCGAGTTTCCCCTGCCCGCCGACGTCGCCAAGTTCTGCAAGACCCAGATCCACAAGATGCTGGCCGCCTGGAAGGGCGAGCCGCCGCGCCTGTCGGGCATAGGCGTCGCCCTGCCCGACGACCTGGGCCGCGTCGACCTGCCGCACCGGCCGGAGAACTACGGCGTCTGGAGCACGGCCGACATCGGCAAGCTGATGGCCGACATCCTGCCCCTGCCGGTGTTCGTGGAGAACGACGCCGCCGCCGCCGCCCTGGGCGAGCTGCAGTTCGGCCACGGCCTGCGCCGCCCCAGCTTCTTCTACGTCCTGGTCTCGTCGGGCCTGGGCGGCGGCCTGGTGATCGAGGGCGACTATTTCCGTGGCGCCCAGGGGCGCAGCGGCGAGATCGGCTTCCTGCCGGTCAGCTCGCCCGAGACTCAGGCCCGCTCGCTGCAGGAGGTGGTGTCGCTGTCGGCGCTCTACGCCCATCTCGAGGCCGGGGGTATCCTGGTCGAGCGTCCCGACCAGCTGATCGACCTGCCGCCCGAGGGCGAGACCAGGGTCGAGGCGTGGATCGACCTGTCGGCCCGACTGCTGGTCCAGCCGTTCGTGGGGATCAGCTGCCTGGTCAATCCGGAAGCCATCTATGTCGGCGGCCGGCTGCCCACCGCCCTGCTCGATCGCCTGGTGGTGGCGGTCAACGCCCGGCTGGCCGAAATCGTCGACGTGCCGGCCCTGGCCCGCGTCGAGCGGGCCGCCACCTCGGCCGACGGCCCGGCGGTCGGAGCGGCCCTGCTGCCGTTCACGGCCCAGTTGCTGCCCTCCCGCGCCGCCCTGATGAAGACCGGCCAAGTCTGATCGTCCGATCACGGACTATATTGTCCGCTGAGCGGTGACCGGCTGGCCCTTCCGGTGCTGGGCGTCGAGCGTGACGATGGCGCGGTGGGCCGCGCGGATCGCCCCCTCCTGCCAGGCGCCGACATGGCTGAGATATTCGCCGGCGAAGTGGATCGGCCCGTCGGGCTGGCCCAGCAGGCGATAGTCCGGCTCGTCGTCGCTGGCCCAGCCCACCCCGATGCCCAGGGTGTGGGGCACGGCGGCCCACTGCACCTGCAAAGGCTTCTCCAGCAGCTGGCCGCAGCCGGGGTGCATGGCCTCGATGACCTTGCGGGTGTGCTCGATCTGCTCGGCGCGCGGCAGCTTGGCCAGCTGGGCGGCCGCCGGTCCGCCGGTATAGGCGCCCAGGATCACGCCGGTCTTGGTGTGCAGGCCGTAGCTGGGATACCAGACCATGTTGGTCGGGCCCTTCACGAACGAGAGGCCGCCATAGATCTGGTACTTGGGGCCCTCCCAGAATCGCGGGGCCTGCCAGGCGATCTTGATGCTGTCGCGATAGGGCGTACGGGCGATCGCCGCCCTGTAGGCCGGGCTGAAGTCGGCGTCGATCTTGGCCAGCACCGGCAACGGGATGGTCGAGATGCAGTAGTCGGCCTCGATCGTGGCGTCGACGCCGGCCGAAAGGTCGCGATAGGCGATCCTGACGCCTTTTCCCGTCTTGCGGATCTGGCGGACCTCGCATCGGCGCTTGATGATCTTGGGTCCGAGCGCCTTGGCGAAGGCGTGGGGGATGGCGTCCATCCCGCCCTTGGGCTGGAACATGGTGGCCTGCATGTCGATGGTCTCCTCGAACAGCACGCCGTTCCACAGGTCCTCGTCGAGCAGGGCCTTCAGACTGACCGGGTCGTAGGGCGTGGCGCGCTCGTCGCCGGCCCCCGGCTCGATCCTCAGCCCAGCCCGCTGCGAGCCCTTGTAGAAAAGGTCGGGGGACAGGTCGCCATAGGTCTTCAGGAAGGCGACCATCCGCTGCTTGTCGTCGGCCGTCAGCTCCGCGTCGAGGGCGCCGGTGTTGATCGCCTTGGCCAGCAGTTCGGAGACGTGGCCGCGGGTGTCGTTGATCGCCGTCCGCATCTTGATCGGCTTGCCGCCGTTGGCCTCGGGGTTCAGCAGCAGGGCGCTGCGGCTGGTGTTGACCTCGACCTCCAGCTCCACCCCCAGCTCGCGACAATAGCCCAAGACGATCTGGTGGTGGCTGGGCAGGCGCGCGGCGCCGGCGTTCATGTACTGGCCTTCGTCGAACTCGCAGACCTGGCGCGAGCCGTCGGTCATCTCGATCTTGTCGCCCCGCCGCACGGTCCAGACCCGGCCGCCGGTGCGGGCCCGGGCCTCGAGGATCGTGCAGTCGTAACCGGCCTTGCCCAGCTCCCAGGCCGCCGCCATGCCCGACACGCCTGCGCCGAGGATCACCACCTTGGCCCCCTTGCCGCCGCCGCCCTTGGCCAGGTCGGGCGGGGCGCCAGCGAAGGCCGTGGACGGCGCCAGCAGACCCAGGGCCTGCATGGCGGTAAAGGCGGCGCCGTAGCCGCCGGCCGCACCAACGGCGTGAATGAAGCTGCGACGGCTGACCGGCATGCGTGACCCCTCGTTTGCCTGTTGTTGCGGCTATGCGAGACGGCGACTTTCCACGGGTCAATCAAACACGACAGGGCCGCGCATTTGGGGACGCGGCGCCGCTGGAGCTTGCGGCCGGCGCCGCATTTCGCGGCGGCGGGCGCTTGTCCGTGCGCGCCCGTGCAAGGGCTGATGCGCGCACGGACAAGCGACTCGGGGATCTCAGACCGGCGGCGGATTGACCGCCTTGAAGCCGCCCTCGCGCCAATAGGGATAGTGCGGATAGGCCGGGGTCACGGCGCTGGCGGCGTCGAGACGCGCCACCTGCTCGGGCGTCAGCGCCCAGCCGACGGCGCCGAGGTTCTGGCGCAACTGCGCCTCGTTGCGGGCCCCGACGATCACGCTGGACACGGTGGGCCGGCACAGCAGCCAGTTGATGGCGATCTGCGGCAGGGTCTTGCCGGTCTCGGCGGCGACCGCGTCCAGGGCGTCGACCACCGCGTAGAGCCGCTCGTCATCGACCGGCGGGCCGAAGTCGGCGGTGTCGTGCAGGCGGCTGACCTCGGGCAGGGGCTGGTCGCGGCGAATCCTGCCGGTCAGCCTACCCCAGCCCAGCGGGCTCCAGACCATCGCCCCGACGCCTTGATCCAGGCCCAGCGGCATCAGCTCGTGCTCGTAGTCGCGGCCGACCAGCGAGTAGTAGGCCTGGTTGGCGGCGTAGCGCGGCCAGCCGTGCTTGTCGGCGACGGCCAGCGACTTCATCAGCTGCCAGCCCGAGAAGTTGGAGGCGCCGACATACAGCACCTTGCCGGCCCGCACGAGGTCGTCGAGGGCCAACAGCACCTCCTCCACCGGGGTGAAGGCGTCGAAGGCGTGCAGTTGCAGCAGGTCGACGCGGTCGGTGCGCAGGCGCTTGAGGGCCGCTTCGACGCCGCGCACCAGTCGCAGGCGCGAGGTCCCGCGATCCAGCGGCCCGTCGCCCATCGGCAGGCCCAGCTTGGTCGAGATCAGCGCCTGGTCGCGCACGCCCTGCAGGGCCGCGCCGAGGATCTCTTCCGAGGCGCCGTTGGAATAGACGTCGGCGGTGTCGAACAGGGTCACCCCGGCCTCGAGGCAGATCTCGATGAGCCGGCGGGCCTGGGCGGCGTCGGCGTCGCCCCAGGCGCTGAACAGCGGACCCTGGCCGCCGAAGGTGCCGGCGCCGAAGCTGAGGGCCGGGACACGCAGGCCCGATTTTCCGAGTTGGCGATATTCCATGGTCGGGGGGTCTTTGATCAGAGGGCGGCGACGCGCGGGGCGCGGCGTTCGAGCGAAAGGCTGAAGGCGGCCAGGGCCAGGGCCGACAGGGGCACGGCGGCGGCGACCAGCGGAACGGACGCCAGGCCCGGGCCATGGGCGATCACCGCCCCGCCCAGCCAGGCGCCGAACGCGTTGCCGAGGTTGAAGGCGGCGATGTTCAGGCTGGAGGCCAGGCCCTGCCCGACCCCGCCGGCCTGCGACAGCACCCGCATCTGCAGCGGCGCGACCGTGGCGAAGGCCGCCGCGCCCAGGCCGAAGGCGGCGACCACCGCCCCGATCCTGTCGTGGAAGCCGAACGCCGAGGCGACCAGCATCAGGGTCAAAATGGCCAGGCTTCCCAGCAGGGCCGGAGCCAGGGCTCTGTCGGCCCAGCGGCCGCCGACCAGGTTGCCGCCGACCAGGCCGGCCCCGAACACCAGCAGGATCGGCGAGACCGCCGCCTTCGAATAGCCGGCCAGCTCGGTCAGGATCGGCTGGATGTAGGTGAACACCGCGAACACGCCGCCGAAACCCAGCACGGTCATCGCCAGGCCCATCTGCACCTGCGGCCGGGCCAGGACGGCGAACTCCTCGCGCAGCGGGACGGGTTCGACGGCGTCCTTTTCGCGCGGGACCAGGACGGCCAGCACCGCGAAGGCGACCAGGCCGATCGCGCCGACGGCCCAGAAGGTCGAGCGCCAGCCGAAGGCCAGGCCCAGCCAGGAACCGAACGGCACGCCCAGCAGGGTGGCCAGGGTCAGGCCGGTGAACATGACGGCGATGGCCGAGGCCTTGCGCTGCGGCGGCACCAGGCTGACGGCGACCAGCGAACCGACGCCGAAGAAGGTGCCGTGGGCCAGGGCGGTGACGATCCGCGCGGCCATCAGCAGACCATAGGTCGGGGCCAGGGCCGCGGCGATGTTGCCGATCGTGAAGATCGCCATCAGCACCAGCAGGGTGGTCTTGCGCGGCAGGCGGCGGGTGGCGACCGTCAGGATCGGCGCGCCGACGAACACGCCCAGGGCGTAGCCGGTCATCAGCAGGCCGGCCCGCGGGATCGAGACGCCAAGGTCGGCCGAGACCTGCAGCAGCAGGCCCATGATCACGAACTCGGTGACGCCGATCCCGAAGGCGCCGACGGTCAGGGCGTAGAGGGCGAGGGGCACGGGCGGGACCTCCGGAAGGATTTCGAACCGTTGAGGTAGTCCCCGTCCGCCCCATGAATTAGACTGGCGCAAAGACATGCATCTGTGAGTTCAAGTCAAAGATGGCCAGGCTGGAGATCAACCGCTCGGGCGAGATGGAGGTGTTCGCCCGGGCCGTGGAGCTGGGCGGCTTCTCGCCGGCGGCGCGGGCGCTGAGGATGACCCCCTCGGCGGTCAGCAAGCTGGTCAGCCGGATGGAGGCGCGGCTGGGCGCGCGGCTGATCAACCGCTCGACCCGCAAGCTGACCCTGACAGCCGAGGGCGAACTGTTCCACGAACGGGCGTTGCGGGTCCTGGCCGACCTGGACGAGGCCGAAAGCGCGGTCGCCGCCAGCCAGGCGCCACGAGGCCGTGTACGGATCAATTCCAGCGTCCCGTTCGGCCTGCACCATCTGCTGCCGCTGGTCCCGCGGTTCTCGGCGCTCTATCCGAAGGTGATCCTCGACATCGTGCTCAGCGACACGGTCATCGACCTGATGGACGCCCGCACCGACCTGGCCATCCGGGTCGGTCCCCTGCGCGCCTCGCAACTGATCGCCCGCAAGCTGGGCGAAAGCCCGATGGCTGTGGTCGCCTCGCCGGCTTACCTGGCCCGCCACGGCGCCCCGGAGACGCCGCGCGACCTGGCCGCCCACAATTGCATCGGCTTCAACTTCACCCGCCATTGCGACAAGTGGCCGTTCGTCGATGGCGGCGAGCGGCTGTCCCTGCCAGTCCACGGCGACGCCACCTCGGGCGACGGCGAGACCTCGCGCCAGTTGGCCCTGGTCGGCCAGGGCCTGGCCCGGCTGGCCCACTACCACGTCGGCGGCGACATCGCGGCCGGCCGGCTGGTCCCGGTGCTGGAGACCTACAATCCCGGCGACGTCGAGGAGATCCACGCCGTCTATGTCGGCCACGGCGGCCATCTGCCCAGCCGCGTGCGGGCGCTGATCGACTTCCTGGTGGCGGAAGTGGACCTTCACGCGGCCGACGCGACCGCGATCTAAAGCGGCTTGTCCGGGAACGAGCAGGGCCTTGTCGTTGACGGCGTCCTGGTCGAAGGCCGCGAACCGCGAAAAGCCGACGCGCAGGGCGGCGGGCGACGTCCCCGCTCGCTTCTCGTCGGTCAGGCCAGGGCCTTCTTGTACAGCGCCAGCAGCTCGGCCCAGGCCTTCTCGGCGGCGGGCTCGTCATAGACCTGGCCGCCCTTGACGGTCCAACCGTGGGCCGCGCCGGCATAGACCTCGACCTTGGCCGGCCGCTTGGCGGCGGCGAAGGCGGCCTTCAGCTTGTCCTTCACGGTCGGGTCCTGCTTGTCGTCGTTGTCGGCGACGGCGATCAGGTAGTCGGCGTGGGTCCTGGGGATCAGCAGGTGCGGGCTGGTCGGCTGGTCGGTGACCAGGCCGGCGCCGTGGAAGGTGGCCACCGCCGCGATGCGGCCGGGGGCGCTGGCCGCCGTGCGGAAGGCCAGGGGACCGCCCATGCAATAGCCCTGGACGCCGACCTTCCTGCCCTTGTCGGTCTGGGGCTGGGCGTCGAGGAAGGCGACATAGGCCACCGCGTCGCGATCCGTGCCCTCGGGCGTCACCGTCGCGCGCAGCGGGGTCAGCTTGGCCCGGTCGTCGGGATTGGCGAAGTTGAACGTTCCCTCGATGACCGGCGCCTTCTTGGCCCGGTAATAGAGGTTGGGGACCAGCACCACGTAGCCGGCGGCGGCCAGCCGCCGGCCCATGTCGCGGAACACCGGCCGCAGGCTCATTACGTCGGGCCAGACCAGGACGGCCGGCCACTTGCCCTTGCGCTCGGGATAGAACAGGGCGGCGTCGGCCACGCCGTCGGGCGTCTTGATCTCGACGTCCTTCTCGACCACCGGGCTCTGGGCGCCGGCGGCGGTCGCGGCCAGCCCGCCCAGGGCGGCCGCGGCCAGGCCGAACGTCCGTCGCGACAGGCGGGGATCGTGGACCAGACCCGGGTGGATATCGTCGTCACACATGCGAGCAGTCTCCGTCAGACGGGCGCGGGCCCTTGTGGTCAGCCGCATTACCGCACCAGACCGGGGAATGTTTCAACGGCGAACCGCGCGGCTAGCCGGCGAACACCCTCCGTCCGCGTTCGACCTGAAGGCGGTGCGAACCGGCGAGGGCGGTGTCGCGAGCCTTGATCGTCCGCAGGAACAGCCACTCGCCGGTCAGGCGGTTGGGCGTCACCTCGATCATCATGTAGCCGCGCTGGCTGGTGTCGGCCCATTTCAGCTCGGGATTGGCGGCCATGAACCCCTGGGCGACCTGCTTGGGATCGACGCCGAAATCGCCCTCGGCGCCGCTGGAGGTGACGCTATGACCGGCGAACTCGACCCCGGCGGGCCGGCCGTCCTCGCACAGCGCATAGGCCCAGGCGTTGTGGCTGTCGCCCGACAGCATGACCAGGTCGGCGTCGGCGGCCTGGGCGGCCCGCAGCAGCCGCGAGCGCGCCGCCGGATAGCCGTCCCAGCGGTCCATCCACATCGGCAGGCCCAGCTTGGCGGCGCGGATGTTGTCGCGATAGCCGTTGACCTTGCGCTCGCTGACCTCCGGCCGCAGCCAGTCGAGCGCGTCTTGCGGCATCACCGTCCGTCCCAGGATCGTGCCCATGCCGACCATCTGCCAGGCCGTGGCCCGGGCGTTGGTCTTCAGCTGGTGGGCCAGCCAGCTCTCCTGGGTCGAGCCCAGCATGGTCGCCGACGGATCGCGCCAGGGGCCGTCGCGGAACGCCTTCAGCGCGGCGTCCGGATCTTCCGCCTTGAACGCCGCCCCGATGTCGGCCGGCCGGGTGCGGCCTAGGAGGCGCGATTCGGTGCGGTAGAGCGTGGCCAGCGTGCCGATCGGATAAGCCTTCCACGGTTCGTCCGAGACGGGCATCCACTCGCGATAGACCTGCATCGCCGCCGCGCGCCGGAGGTTCCAGTCGCCCTCGGTCGCCGGCTGGTGGTTCTGCGCGCCGCCCTCCCAGCTGTCGTTGGCCGACTCGTGGTCGTCCCAGAAGGCGACCATCGGCGCCATCTGGTGCAAGCGCTGGAGATCGGGATCGGCGCGATAGCAGGCGTAGCGCAGGCGGTAGTCGGCGACGGTCAGGATCTCGTTGGCCGGCTCCAACGACCGTCCAGCGGCCCAGTCGCCCTGGCGGATCGAGGCGGGCCCATACTCGTAGATGTAGTCGCCGGTATGCAGCCACAGGTCCAGGTCAGGCCGGGCGGCGGCGTGGCCATAGGCGTTGAAGAGGCCGACCGGCAGGTTCGAGCAGGAGAACACGCCCAGGCCGAAGCGGGCGACGTCGCCGACGGGAAGGGTCTTGGTGCGGCCGACCGGCGACTTGCTCCCATCGGGCGCCACGAACCGGTACCAGTGGACGGTTCCGGGTTTCAGCCCGTCGACAGTGACCTTGGCGGTCCAGTCGCGATAGGCGCCGGTGCGCACGACGCCCCCCGCGACGACCTTGGAGAAACCCGGATCGAGCGCCACCTCGACCTCCAGCCGGACCACGTCGTCGTTCGTCGCCGGCGCGTAGCGCGTCCATAGCAGCATGGAGTCGGGGCCCGGCTCGCCGCTGGCCACGCCGTGCGTGAAGCCCTTGGCGCCGACAAGCTCGGCGGCCAGCGCCCGGCCCGCGGGCAGCAGCAGCGCGCCCAGGCCGAGGCCGGCGCCCAGGACGACGCCGCGACGATCGATGTTCAGGACCATGACGGTCTCCACGATGGAATTTGGAAGGAAACGGCCGCGCGCGTCGCGCTCTTGGACGCGCGCGGCCAGCCGGATCCCGCGGCAGGGGGAGGCCGCGGGACGCCGGCGTTCGAGCCTAGAAGGAGCCCTTGACGCCGATGTTCCACATCGAGCCGTAGATGCTGTACTGCTGCACCCGGTCGCGGACGTTGGAGTAGATGACGTCGGGCGCGTTGAAGATGTTGCGGCCGGCCAGCATCACCTCGAAGTTCCTGTTGATCTTGTAGCTGGCGCTGACGTTCCAGAGCTCGCGGGCGGTGTGGTAGAGGATGCCATTGGTGGGGCTGTCGGGCTTGGCGCTAAGGGCGCTGGTGCGATATTTCCCCTGCGCATTGCCGCTCAGCTGGACATCGAACTTGCCGTAGCTGTAGCGAACGCCCCAGTTGCCCACGGTCTTGGGCATGTTCACCCGCACGCCGTCGGGGTCGATCTTGGTGATCGAGCCGCGCAGGCCTAGGCCACGCAGCGCGCCGGGCAGGAAGGTCAGCTGCTGGTCGTATTCCAGCGTCACGCCCCGGTTGATGCTGACGCCCGGCAGGTTCGTGGCGCTGCGGTATGTATAGCCCGGGTAGTCGTCGGGGCTGTAGCCGACATCCGTGGGATCCTTGTACTCGTAGCCGGTCACCTGCATGTCCTTCACCTCCAGCTGGTAGGCGGACAGGCCGATGATCCCCGACGGCTCCAGGAAGTACTGCAGGCCGGCGAAGTACTTCGTCGAATGCTCGGGCTTCAGCAGCGGGTTCGGCACGGTGACGGTCTGGTTCGTGTCGTTCACGACGGCGACGCCGCCGAGGTTGCCGTAGTCGGGACGCAGGATCGATTGGCTGAAGGCCAGTTGGCCGACCAGCTTCTTGGTGAAGTCGTACTTGGCCCCGCCGCTGAGGAACCAGTCGTCATACTCGCCGTGACGTGTGGTGTAGGTCCCGTTGCGGTATTGGTAGGTAAGACTGGCGACGGTCGCCGGCTTGGTCGTGTCGAAGCCGGCGGCCTTCATTTCGTCGGTCGTACGGACGTCGGCGACCCGGGCGTCGGTCTCGGTGTTTTCGTAACGTAGGCCGAGGTCGAATTGAGCCTTGCCGACGCGCGGCTGGACTTCGAAATAGGCGGCCTTGACCGTCTCCCCGACCTTCTTGTTGTTGTCGAGCTGGCGCTTCAGGTTGCCCGCGAGGTCGGGCAAGAAATAGTCGGGATGCTGCTTGTAGATGTCGTAGACGGCGTAGTTGCTGTCCGCGCGCCAATCCTGGGCGTTCAGATTGCCCGCATCGAAGCCCTGGATCTGAAAGTTGTAGTTCCGGGTCCACGGAATGACGGCCTCGGGGGCCATCTGGTTCTTGTCGTGCGTCGGACCGATGTACTCGAACTGCCGGTACGAGCCCTCGTCGGTCTTCCAGACGTTGGTCCGATAGGTCGCGCCCGCCAGGAATTTGAGCTGGACGGGACCGAGGTCCAGCTTCTTCTTCAGGTCCAGGTTGAGGCCGTACATCTGGTTCTGGGCGTCGGACTCGGACGTGCGGATATTATAGCCGATGTCGCTGTCGCGGTTGAAGCTGGTGGGATCGCTCCAGGAGCGGCCGGCGGTCTGCTGCAGGGTCCATTCGTTGGAGTCCTGCGACGCGCGGTCCAGCGTGAAGCCGATCTTGGTCAGATAACTGTCCGTACGCTGAAAGAATCCCTTGGAGTTGTCCCGGAAGTTGAACTCCGAGCTGGAATAGCTGCCGCGCAGCAGGGCCTCCCAGGTATCGCCGCGATATTCCAGCTTCGGCGCGAACAGCCACGACGGGGTGCCGGCGTAGCGGTGCGAGTACTGGGTGTGCAGGCGGGTGTTGGTCCCGTTCGGATTGACGACGATGTGGGTGGGCGTGGAGTCGGCCGTCGCCTGGGTCACCGCGTTCGTGCCGAAGATCAGGTAGGTGTACTGATTGAAGTACTCGACATCGTAGAACGAATAGGTGCTGCGCAGGGACAGGGCCAGCTTGTCGGTGATCTTGTAATCGACGCTGAGGTTGGCGGCCTTGCGGTGGGTCAGCTTCGGACCCGGGCGCCACATGACCTGGTAAGGCAAGATCCGGCCGCTGGTGGGATAGGACCAGTCGGTCTGGATGCGGTCCTGCTCGACGAAGTTGGCGTTGTAGCTGGCGTTGAAGGCGACCCCCAGGCGGCCGTCCAGGAAGACGTCGGCATAGCCCAGCTGGGCCGAGGGAAAGATCGAGGCGTGCTTCCGGTCGTCCGGCAGGTACTTGCGCGACAGGCCGGAGTCCGAGGTGGCGACGCCGCCCAACTGAAAGCGCAGCAGGCGGCCGTTGCGCTGGAAGGCGTACTTGCTGCGCAGGTTGATGGCGCCGCCGGGCGAGTCGGCGTCCATGCTGGCCTGCAGCGTGTTGTTCAGCTCGATGGAGTCGACGCCGGTGATCGACATCTGCTCGAACGAGTTCTGGCGGCCGTTGTTGTTGTTGGACGTCGCCGTCGCCATCCTGGCGCCGTCGGTGGTGAAGGTCGAGTATTTCGGGTCCAGGCCGCCAATGCGCACGGCGGTGGCGTCCACCTCGGTGTAGTCGAGCGAGATGCCCGGCATGTTCTTCATGAACTCGCCGACGTCGCCCATGGTCAGGGCGCCGAAGTTGTCGGCGGCGACGACGGTCTTGGCGTTGGTCGAGGCGCGGCGCTCCATGATGGCGCTGGCCTGGCCCTCGCGCCGGGCGACGATCGTGATCGCCTCCACCTCGCCGTCCTGGGCGGCGTAGGACAGCGGGTTCAGCGCCACGTCCAGGGTCGCCGCCTGGCCCGGCGCGACGGTGACCACCGCCCGGCCCTCCCGCAGGCCGGTATATTTGACCACGACCGTGACCTCGCCGGCCGGCACGCCGGTCAGGCGAAAGTCGCCGCCGTCCTCGGAGAAGGCGGCGATCGTCGTGCCCTCGACGCGGATCTCGGCGTTGCGCACATATTCGCCGGTGGCGGTGTTGAGGACCCGGCCGCGCACCACGCCGGCGCCGCTCTGGGCCAGGGCCGGGCCGCCGTTCGACGCCCCCGGGCCGGCGGCGCGCAGGGTGATGACCTGGCCGTCGTCGGAATCGATCCGCAGCGGGGTGCCGGCGATCAGCTGGCGCAGGGCGGCGCGGACATCCATCCGGCCCTTGACGGCCGGCGTCCAGACGCCCTCGAGGTTGCGGGCCGGCGCCACGATCTGCACCTGCCCCTGGCGCGCCAGTTCTGGAATGGCGCGCACCGCGGGCTGGGCGGGGATGTCGAAGATCCGGTCCTGCGCGAGAGCCGGCACGGCGGTCGCCAGCGCGATCACGGCGGCGCCGCAGGCGAGGACGGAATAGCGGGAATTCATTGGCAGGCAGCCCCCAATCGCCGCGTGGGTCGCGACGTTCGCGGTTGAGAGCCGTCAGCGGGGGGCTTCCGCTATCGTGTAACAAAAACTTCTTGGTGCGGCGGTCAGGGCGCCCCCGCGCCGCGGGGCGCGCCGCGGGTCAGGACGACCCTATCGCCGTCCTGTTCGACCCGCGCCTGGAACACGCGGGCGATGGCGCGGCTGAAGCCGGCGGGATCGTTGGCGGCGAACAGGCCGGTCACCGGCTCGCGCGCCAGGGCCGGATCGCGGATCTGGATCCGGGTGTCGCTGTAGCGGGCGAAGGCCGTCGCCGCCTGGCCCAGGGTCTCGCCCTCGAACGCCAGCTTGCCGTCGCGCCAGGCCAGGTCGCGGGTGACCGCCTCGGGCCCGACCGGCTGCGGCTCGGCGGAGCCGGACAGGACCAGCCGCGTATTGGATTTGAGCGCCACGCTGCTGGCGAAGGGGATCGCGACGTCGACCTGACCCTGGTTCACCAGGACGTCGACGGGATCCGCCTCGAGCTTGCGGACCCGAAACCCGGCCTGGGCCGTGCTCAGGCGACGGCCGTCCACTTCGACGACGAACGGCCGCGCCTCGTCGCGGGCCACGGCGAAATAGGCCTCGCCCTTGAGCAGGGTGACCCGGCGCTCGCCCCGGCTGTAGCGCACCCGGATCCGGGTCTCGGTGTTCAGCAGCACCGTCGAGCCGTCCTTGAGCGGGGCCAGGCGGATCTCGCCCCGCGCGGTGCTGATGACGGCGCCCGCCGCGGACACGCCGACGCCCAACGCCGCCACGGCGGCGGCGGCGGCCACGCCGCCCGTCCAGGTCAGCGCCTCGCGGCGGGACAGGCCGGCCGACCGCGACCGCCCGGGCGCCTCGAACGCGATGGGATCGAAGCCAGGCCCCAGCGCCTGGGCGGACTCGCTCATCAGCGACACGGCCCGGGCGCGCAGCAAGGCGCCCCGACGTCGGGGATCGCCGCGCAGCCAGGCCTGGAAGGCGTCGTCCCCGTCGGGAGTCAGCGGCCCACGATCCAGCCGCGCCGTCCAGTCGGACGCCGCCCGGTCAATGTCTCGACTGGTTTCTCGTTCGGCCATCTATCGAGGCGATCTCCGCTTCCAAAGTCCTAGAGGTTTGGGACCGCCTGTTTCCGCCACGGCCGAACCAATCAATCAAGAAGAGGACGCCTCGGGAAATATGGGTCTCGACCGTATTTTCCGAGATGCGCATGCGCGCGGCGATTTCGCGCTGCGACATGTCCCGAACACGGCGCAGGACAAAGGCCTCGCGGGTCTTGCGCGGCATGGCCGCGATCGCATGGGCCAATTGGCGCAACTCGTCCCGGTCAATCGTATGTTGCTCGGGCGAGGCGGCGTTCTCGGGCTGCTCCAGCCGTTCCAAGTCATCGACGGTGTGGATGGGCACGATTCGCGCCCGGCGGACGTGGCGCATGATCACCGAGCGCGCGACCTGGAACAGATAGGCGCGCGGATGACGAATGGCGTCCACGGTCTCCAGTTCGGCCAGGATCGTGTAGGACTCCTGGATCACGTCGTCGGGATCGACGCCCGCCGGCGCCACCCGCGAAAGCCACCCCCTGAGCGCCGCTTCGTGCGGCAGGATGGTCCGCAGGAACCATCGTGTTCTTTCCCGGTCGGCGGCGCTCATCCGTTATCCGCTGGCTGGAGATTGAGTCGCCGACCAGCGGCCCGCGTTGAACCCGCGGGACCGGTGCGTCGGCCAGCCTCCTGCCTAGGGGCCGATTGTGACATTCGAGCCTTGCCGCACGCGGCTGGAGCGCCGCGGCTAGATATTAACCTGTGGTTGCGCCTCCGGACCTCGTCCCGCTTGGCTGCTTGCCCGTTCGCCAGACTCGATCTCCGGGGAGCGACGTCG
Organism: Caulobacter sp. LjRoot300; assembly: GCF_964253875.1. Taxonomy (NCBI): domain Bacteria; kingdom Pseudomonadati; phylum Pseudomonadota; class Alphaproteobacteria; order Caulobacterales; family Caulobacteraceae; genus Caulobacter; species Caulobacter sp. LjRoot300. The sequence goes on along the minus strand of NZ_CAXUSA020000002.1, from coordinate 824,784 downwards.
AGCGCCGGGCGTGGGCCAATGCGTCGAAGACCGAGCCTGGCGGGGAAACCCGCTTCCTGTCGCTCCACGGCCTCCGCGCCTCTCGACAGCGGCGCCCGCGGCCAAATCAGCCTTCGCTTCAGGAGACGATCGAAACACTCAAGCTCAGCGATTGGCTCGCTGTGAGGTCAGGACCCGTAGTTTTGTGTTGCCCTTGACGACGTAGGACATGCACGGCGCGCTTGTGCGCGCTATACCGAAAGCCGTGCCGTCGTCACCGTGCGGTCGAGGAGATGCTGTTTATGCCTGATGGCTCGGTCAAGGTCTTGCGCGATACGTCCGAACGCCGCCGCGAGATCACGGCCATGCTCCGGTCCCGCGGCAGCGTGCAGGTCACCCCGCTGTCCGAACAGTTCGGCGTGTCGATGCAGACCATCCGCAAGGACCTGCACTATCTGGAGGAACACGGCGTGGCCACGCGCGCCTATGGCGGCGCCATCTCCTCCGAGGTGGTCAACGCCGGCGCCGAGCCGGCGATCGAGACCAAGCGGGTCAGCCACACCGAGGAGAAGGAACGGATCGGCAGGCTGGCCGCCGGCATGGTCAAGGCCGGCGACTCCATCATGCTCGATTCCGGCACCACGACCCTGCAGATCGCGCGGTTCCTGCCGGACGAGGAAGACATCACCGTCGTCACCAACGATTTCGATGTCCTGGGCGTCCTCAACCAGAAGCGAAAGATCAAGATCGTCATGCTGGGCGGCGAGCTGCGCCGCCGGAACATGGCCTTCTACGGCGCGCAGACCGTGGCGGCGCTGGACGACCTGCTGCTGGACAAGCTGTTCCTGGGCGTGGACGGCTTCGACGTCGAACGCGGCATCACCACGCATCACGAACCCGAGGCGCAGCTGAACCGCAAGATGGTCGAGACGGCGCGCGAGGTCATCGCGGTCACCGACGCCTCCAAGTTCGGCAAGGTCTGCCTGCACCGGATCATCGATGTCGGCGACCTCGACAGCCTGATCACCGACGCCGGCGCGCCGGACTATATCGACCAGGCGGCGGAGCGCCTGGGGATCAGCCTCTACAAGGCCTGACGCCGTCAGCGGCGCAGGGCCGTATCCCCCCAGGCGACGACCAGCGGCAGGTCGCTGGCCTGGGTCTCAGATCGGGCGACGATCTCGACCAGGCGCACGCCCTTGATGTCGGCGGCCAGCAGGCGGGGCGCCTGGCCCAGGCCCATGGGCGGGGTCTGGGCCAGCAGCTTGCCGTCGCCATAGACCGCGAAGCGCACCTTGTCCCTGGTGTTGCGCGTGGAATCGTCCACCCCGACCTTCGCTTCGAAGCGCGTGTTCCCGGCGTTTCGAATCTCGATGCGCGAGTTGGCCAGCACCCCGATGCCGGTGTCGAAACCCTGGCCGCCGATCCTCAGCGCCTGGTCGTAGGGCGTCGCATCGGCCTGGGCGCCGCCCCAGCCGGCATAAACCGGGCGCTCGCCCGACCCGCGGGTCTCGCCCCAGGCGTTGCGCATGCGGTGGACCACCGGATCGGGCTCGGGCGCGACCACCCCGTCGACCGCCACGTTCACCTCGCCCGGAATTTCCGACAGATAGACGCCGTCGCGCAGCTGCCGCGTCCCCGTGGCCTCGAAGATCAGGGTCTGGCGCGGTTCCAGCGTGAAGCGGGTCTCGCCGGTGAAGGGCGGCGGGGTGGTCTTGTCCCAAAGGTTCTTCAGTTGGACCGGCGCATCGACGGCGAACTTCAGCTGCGCGGCCGTCAGGGTCACGTCGGTCTTGCCCAGGCCCCGGTTGAACAGGGCGACGGCCTTGCGGCCGCCAGCCAGGGTCTTGACGATGATCTGCACGTCGTCGGAGGCGTAAGCGATCACGCCCTGGTGGCCGCCGGGATCCTGGTTGAGCCGCACGATGTCGGCGTTGCCCCAGATGTCCATCAGGCTCGGCGGCGCCTGGCGCAGGTCGTAGCTGATCAGCAGCGGCGCGTTGATCATGGCCCACAGCACAAAGTGCGAACGCGCCTCGGTCAGGTGGTTCTGATCGAACTCGCCGTGGCCGATGAACAGGATGTCCGGATCGTTCCAGGCGCCGGGCTTGGCGTAGAGCGCACGGGTCGAAGCGCTGTCGAAATTGTGCAGCATGCGGGTCCAGGTCGGGGTGATGTCGCCGCTGGTGCGCCACAGGTGACCGACGTCCTTGCCCCAGGATCGGACGTCGGCCGAGCCCCAGTTGCAAATGGCCAGGACGTAGTCGCCGTCCGGATTGTGGGTCTTCAGCGCCTGGGCCACTTCGGCGTAGCGGGCCCGCACGGCCGGCACGTCGGTGCGGTTGATCGACGCCTGGTCGATCAACGGCGGCACGGCCCTGTAGCCGTGCTCGCGGACGATGTGGGTCCCGGGGCCGTAGACATTGATGCCGCAGGCGTCGACCTTGATGTAGTCGAAGCCCCACTCCGTGAAATAGAGGGCGATGTCCTGGTCGACATGGCCCTGGAGCCCGACCTCGCGTTCGGCCGTCGTGCCTTCGGGCAGGTTGGGCGAGTGCAGGTCATAGGCCTGCGAGCAGGCGTTGCGGCCGATGTCGGTATAGATGCCGGCCTTCAGGCCCATCCTGTGCAGGGCGTCCGTGTAGGGCCGGAAGCTGGTGTCCCCGCCCTTGACCTTGGCCGACGGGAAGATCGCCGTGCGGATCTCCAGGCGCCCTTCCGATTGCCGGCGCTTGAGCCACCAGCCGTCGTCGATATTCACGTAGGTGTAGCCCAGCTTGGCCAGGCCGCTGTCGACCAGGACCTTGGCCGCGCCCACGACCTTGGCCTCGTCGACCTCGGTGCGGAAGGCGTTCCACGAGTTCCAGCCCATCGGCGGGGTGCGGGCCTGGGCGCGCTCGGGGATGGACCATCGGCCCGTCGCCGCCAGAGGGTCAGTCCCGGGGGCGCCCTGGGCCAAGGCCGGCGTGGAGAAGGCCACGAAGCCGGAGAGCGCGGCCGAGGCCAGCAGGGAACGGACGGTCATGGAGCCCTTCTCGATCAGTGGCCGCGCCTGGCGAAGAACTCGCGCCGGGCGTTGCTGTAATAGATCTTGTCGATCACCGACTTGGGAAGGGCTAGGCCCCGCGCATCGGCGTCGATATCGTCGACGCGCTGGGTCTCGCCGGTCGCCAGATAGGTCCAGTCCGACAGCCAGTAGTCGTGCGCGATCTTCCTGAACCCCTGGGCGTCATCGCCGGGATTGAGGGTCAGGTCGGTGCCGTAGAGGATGCGGTCCTGGTACTTGACGAAGAAGGCCCGCACTTTCGCGTAGTCGCGCACCGACTGGTACTGGATCTGCGCCATGCGGGCGGCCAGTTCGATCACCGCGTTCGGATGCGCGTCCAGGAACTTGGCCGCCTCGTCGGTGCTCCATTCCAGGCTGGCCATGTGCGCGCCGACGAAGGCGAGCTTGGGGTGGTTGGCGACCATGGCGTCGCGCCGGGCCATCAGGGTTTCGTAGCGCGGCATCTCCGGGTGGAGATACATGTGATATTCCGGATGCTCGCTAAAATAGGTCCTGTCGTTCTTGGTGGTCATCTGCTCGATCGGCAGCCAGCAGTTGTACGGCTCGCCCTGGTGCGCGATCAGCGGAACGCCCTTCGCCGCCAGGTGATCGAAGACCGGATCGAAGCCCTTGTCGTCGATGAAGATGAGCCGGCCGGCCGTGTCGCGCTCGACCATGCCGACATTCTTCCAGACCTTGACCGCCAGCGCCCCCTGTTCGAATTCGGAGTCGAGATAGGCGTTGGTCCTGTCCGCCCAGCCGTCCGTCCCGAAGCCCTTCATCGAGAAGGTGGCGGCGTAGTGGAAGCGCTTCGGATCGACCTTGGAGAAGTGGTGGGCCGCGTCGGACTGAAGGGCGATCGACGGGAAGGCCGGATAGTCGACATTGATCGACAGGACCTCGAAGTTGTCGGCCGCCGCCTGGTCGAGGAAGGCCGGGTCCTTGACGTTGATATGGACGTGGGCGTCGAACTTCCGCACCCGGGCGAAATCCGCGACGCTGTAGGTCCCGGCGTCCGGGGCGGCCTGGGCCGAAAGCGGCGCGCAGGCTAGCAGCGCCAGGGGCGCGGCCAGGGTGAGCAGCAAGCGCCGGCAAAGTCTCATGGCCGTTCCCTCCAGAAGCGCATCATAAACAACGAAATCGAAACTTAATCTTTCGGTTTCGTCCCTTTTTGTTTGCCTTTTAAAAACGACCTATGCAAGATCGTTTTTGTAGGCACGGAGAGGCTGCGCGTGATCACCAAACCGCTTGTGAACAGGCGCGGCCTGCTGGCCCTTTTCGGCGGGAGCGTGCTGGCCACGGGCGCGCTCGGCGCGAGCCGGGCCTGGGCGGCGGCGGTGGCGCGAGCGGGCGACTCGGTTCTGACCCTGGAGTTCGACGCCGCCCTGAATAGCCGCCTGATCTCGAGCCTGGCCGGCCAGGCCGGACCCCTGACCGATTTCGCGCCGTCCGAAACGGTGACGCTCAAGGGCGGCCGCGTGATCGACCGCTTCCTGTTCGCCGAACACCGCCAGGCGCCCGTCAGCGACATCCACGGCCCCGGCGTCCGCCACCTCGTGCGCGGCGTTTCGGCCGAGGGGCTGGAGAAGACCGTCAGCCTGACCTTCTACGCGCGCTATCCCGGCTTTCCGCTGATGACGGTCAGCTGGCGGGCCACGGGCGGCCAGCCGCTCGACGTCGAACGCTACCGGATCGGCGCGCACACCCTGAAGTCGTCGGGCGCGGGCTTCTGGTCCTGGTCGGGCTCGACCCACGCCGACCGCCGCGACTGGGTGCAGCCGGTGAAGGACGGCTTCGAGCAGGCCAACTTCATGGGCATGAACGCCTCCGACTACGGATCGGGCACGCCGGTCGCCGACGTCTGGCGGCCGGACGCCGGCCTCGCCGTCGGCCATGTCGAGCGGACGCCGAAGCTGGTCTCGCTGCCGATCGTCGCCTCGTCGGCCGGCGCGTCGGTGGCGCTGGAGGAAGAGCGGGCGGTGACCCTGAAGCCCGGCGACACCCTGGTCTCGCTGGACGCCTTCGTCGCCGTCCATCAGCGCGATTACTACGCTACGCTCGACGCCTACCGCCGGGTGATGGCCGACCGCGGCCTGGCCGCGCCCAAGGCCCCCGAAGGCGCCTACGAGCCGATCTGGTGCGCCTGGGGCTATGATCGCGACTTCAACGTCGCCGAGATCGAGGGCACGTTCGGCAAGGTCAGGGACCTGGGCTTCAAGTGGGCCGTCCTCGACGACGGCTGGCAGACCAACGAGGGCGACTGGGCGCTGGATCCGCGCAAGTTCCGCACCGAGGCGGACATGGTCGCCTTCGTCAGGACGATCCGCGCGGCCGGCCTCAAGCCCAAGCTGTGGCTGGCGCCCCTGGCCGTCGACCCGGGCTCGGACCTGCTGCACGACCACACCGATATGCTGCTGCTCGACGCCGACGGCGCGGTGCAGAACGTGACCTGGTGGAACGCCTTCTATCTCTGCCCGGCCTACCCGCCGACGCGGGACTATACCCGCAAGCTGGTGCGGAAGATCATCGGCGAGTGGGGCTATGAAGGCCTGAAGCTGGACGGCCAGCACATGAACGGCGTCGCGCCCTGCTACAATCCGGCCCACAACCATGCGCGTCCCGAGGAGTCCGTCGAAAGGCTCCAGGACTTCTGGAAGCTGGTCTACGACACCGCGCGCGAGGCCAACCCCAACGCCGTCGTCGAGTTCTGCCCGTGCGGCACGTCCTACGCGTTCCATAACCTGCCCTACACCAACCAGGTCCCGGCCTCGGACCCCTTGTCATCCTGGCAGGTGCGCCTGAAGGGCAAGTCGCTGAAGGCGCTGATGGGCGGTGACGCGGCCTATGCCGGCGACCATGTCGAACTGAGCGACGGCGGAAATGACTTCGCCTCGAGCGTCGGCATCGGCGCGGTGATCTCGACCAAGTTCACCTGGCCCAACGAGGGCCGAGGCAAGGACGCCAATTTCCGCCTGACGCCCGAACGCGAGGCGGTGTGGCGCAGGTGGGCCGACCTCTACAGCGTCAAGATGCTGCCCAAGGGCCAGTACCGGGGCGAGCTCTACGACATCGGCTTCGACAAGCCCGAGGCCCATGCGATCGAGAAGGACGGCCGGCTCTACTACGCCTTCTACGCCCCGCGATGGGACGGACAGGTCGAGCTGCGCGGCCTGGGCGAGGGCGCCTACCGCCTGACCGACTACTACAACGACCGGGACCTGGGGTCCGTGACCGCCAAGACCGCCCGTATCCCGGCGAAGTTCGAAAAGTTCCTGCTGATCGAGGCCGTTCCGGCGAAAGGCGGCCGCGCATGACCGACGCTCCCGTCGCCGTGGGCGCCGAGCCCGCCGTCGCGCCCCGGCGCTGGCTGTCCTTTGCGTTCCTGACCGTCGTCCTGTGGGGCGTGTGGGGCGCGTTCGCCAGCGTTTCGGCCCAGCGCGGCTTTCCCGAAACGCTGGTCTATTGCGTCTGGGCCGTCACCATGACCGTGCCGGCGGTGATCGTCATGCAGCGGGAGAAATGGAAGCTGGACCGCGATCCGAAGTCGATCTTCTACGGCCTTCTGATCGGCCTGACCGGGGCCGGCGGCCAGATGATCCTGTTCTACGCCGTCTCCAAGGGGCCGGCCTATCTGATCTTCCCGATCATCTCGCTGTCGCCACTCGTCACCATTCTGATGTCCTTCGTCCTGCTCAAGGAGCGCACGACCAAGCTCGGGGCGCTGGGGGTGGTGCTGGCGCTGGCCGCCCTGCCCCTGTTCGACTTCTCGCCGCAGGGCTTTTCGTTCGCGCAGGGCTCGACCTGGTTTCCGCTGGCCCTGGTCATCATGCTCTGCTGGGGCGTGCAGGCCTATTTCATGAAGCTGGCCAATGCGCGCATGAGCGCCGAGAGCATCTTCTTCTACATGATGCTCAGCGGCCTGCTGATGGCGCCGGCGGCCCTGGCGATGACCGACTTTTCCAGGCCGATCAATTGGGGCTGGGACGGACCGTGGCTGGCGGCGGGCATCCAGGTGCTCAACGCCATCGGCGCCTTGGCCCTGGTCTACGCCTTCCGATACGGCAAGGCGATCGTCGTCGCCCCGCTCACCAACGCCGGCGGGCCGCTGGTGACGGCGGTGATCTCGCTGCTCGTCGCCGGGGTCGTGCCCGGCGAGCTCAAGATGATCGGCCTGGCTCTGGCCGTCATAGCCTCGGCGCTGCTGGCCCTCTCCTAGGGCGCGCCTCACCTCCCTCCTCCAAGCGGTCGCTGCCTGCAGCGGCCGCTCTTTTTTTGCGCGAGGCGAATCGAAGCGAAATATCCATCTTTCGTTTTCATTGCTTTCATTGCGTTGCGTTTTGGGTTGCGCTAGGTTGGACCCGTTCATCGAAAGGGTTCTTCATGAAGGCGATGCTCGATCTGGTCGCCCGGCATAAGTCCGGTCAGGCGTGCGGCATCTATTCGGTCTGCTCGGCCCACCCGCTGGTCATCGAGGCGACCTTCGTCCATGCGCTGGAGGCGGGCGTCGAGGTCGTGCTGATCGAAGCCACCTGCAACCAGGTCAACCAGGACGGCGGCTATACCGGCATGACGCCGGACCTGTTCCGCGACTTCGTCCACGCCATCGCCGACAAGGTCGGCCTGCCGCGCGAGCGCATCCTCCTGGGCGGCGACCACCTGGGGCCCAATCCGTGGACCGGCCTTCGCGCCGACGAGGCCATGACCAAGGCGGAGGTGCTGATCGAGCAGTATGTCGCCGCCGGCTTTCGCAAGATCCACGCCGACTGTTCGATGTCGTGCGCCGACGATCCGACACCCCTGCCGGAAGACACCGTCGCCCGCCGCGCCGCGCGCCTGATCGGCGTCGCCGAATCCACGCAGCGGCGGGTCGGCGGCGAGCCGTGCGTCTATGTCATCGGCACCGAGGTGCCCGTGCCCGGCGGCGCGGCCGAGGACCTGCCGGACCTCGAGGTGACGACCCCCCAGGCGGCGCTCGGGACGATCGAGGCCCACCGCGCCATCTTCGCGACCGAAGGACTCTCGCACGCCTGGCCGCGCGTCATCGCCGCGGTGGTGCAGCCGGGCGTCGAGTTCGACCACCACAAGGTCATTGACTATGACCGCGCCAAGGCCGCCGCCCTGAGCCGCGCGATCGAGGGCCAGCCGCACATCGTCTTCGAAGCCCATTCGACCGACTACCAGACACCCAGGGCGCTCAAGGCCCTGGTCGAAGACCATTTCGCCATCCTCAAGGTCGGGCCGGGCGTCACCTTCGCGCTGCGCGAGGCCTTCTGGGCCCTGGACGCCATCGAGCGCGAGTGGATCGGTGAGGATCGCGCCTCGCGCTTCCGCCAGGTCGCGGTCGAGCGCATGAAGGCCGACCCGCGTAACTGGGCGAAATATTATCACGCCACCGGCGCGGACCTGCAGTTCGACCTGCAGTACAGTCTGTCCGACCGGATACGCTACTACTGGCCCGACCCGAAGATCATCGCGGCCCAGGAGGTGATGTTCGCCAACCTGACCGACAACCGCCCGCCCCTGGCGCTGATCAGCCAGTACCTGCCGGACGCCTACGCGGCGATCCGCAACGCCGGCCTGACGCCCAGCCCGGCCAATCTGGTGATCGCCCATATCGGCGCGACGCTGGACGCCTATCGCGCCGCCTGCACCGCCGAGCCGGAGCCCGCCTATGCCTGACGTCACCTATCTGGGCCTCACCGAGTCCGCGCTAAGCCAATTGGGCGGCCTGTGGACCGCGCGCGAGATCACCCAGCAGCCGGCCATGCTGCGCGAGACCCAAGCGCTGCTGATGGCGCGCCAGGCCGAGATCGAGACCTTTCTCCAGCCGCTCCTGGCCTTGCCCACGCTGCGCGTCATCCTGACCGGCGCGGGCACCTCGGCCTTCATCGGCCAATGCCTGGCGCCGGTCCTGGCCGCGCGGCTGGGCCGCCGGGTCGAGGCGATCCCGACGACGGACCTGGTCTGCGCCCCGCAGCTCTATTTCGAAGCCGACACGCCGACCGTGCTGGTCTCGTTCGGGCGTTCGGGCAACAGCCCCGAAAGCCTGGCGGCCGTCGAGCTGGCCGACCGCCTGGTCAAGGACGTGCGTCACCTAGTCGTCACCTGCAACGCCGACGGGGCGCTGGCCGGTTATGCGCAGCGGTCCCGCGGCCTGACCCTCCAGCTGCCCGAAGCCACGCACGACCGCAGCTTCGCCATGACGTCCAGCTTCTCGTGCATGACCTATGCGGCGCTGGCGGTCTTCAGCGGCGTCACGGCGATGGACGGACGCATCGACGCCATCGCGCGCGCCACCGAGCGGATGATCGGCGACTATGCCGGCGTCATGCAGGCCGCGGCCGCCGAAGGCTACGAACGCGTCGTCTATCTGGGCAGCCACATCTTCCAGGGCCTGGCGCGGGAGGCGGGGCTCAAGCTTCTGGAGCTGACCAACGGCGCCCTGGTGACGATGTTCGATTCGCCGCTCGGCTTCCGGCATGGTCCGAAAACCATCGTCAACAGCCGCACCCTGGTCGTCGTCTTCTTCTCGAACAACACTTACACCCGCAGCTACGACCTGGACCTTCTCGGCGAGCTGCGACGCGACGACGACGCCGCGCGGGTCATCGCCATCACGGCGCAGGACGGCGTGGGCCTGGCCAAGGGCGACGAACTGAGCGCGCAGGGACTGGAGACGGCCGACGACGCCGAACTGCTGTTCCCCTATATCGTGGCGCCGCAGATCTTCGCCTTCTTCCAGTCCCTGCGCCTGGGGCTGGCGCCGGACAAGCCCAACACCTCGGGCACGGTCAACCGCGTCGTCCAGGGCGTACGCATCCACGAGCTGAGCTGACGATGGACCAGGCGAACCGGCCCGCGGGCTATTTTCTGGGCGTGGACGGCGGCGGCACCAAGACGGCCTTCGTCCTGACCGACGCCGGCGGCCGCGAGCTGGCCCGCCACGAAGGCGGGTCCAGCTATCATATCCAGGTCGGTTTCGAGGCCCTGCACGTCTTGCTCCACGAAGGCGTCCACGCCGTGCTCGACAAGGCCGGCGCCGCGCCCGACGAGGTTCTCTTCGCCTTTTTCGGCCTGCCCGCCCACGGCGAGGACTCCCAGGTCCAGCCCTTTCTCGACGTGATCCCCGAGGCGGTGCTCGGCCATTGCCGCTACGCCTGCGGCAACGACATGATCTGCGGCTGGGCGGGCTCGCTGGGCGGCGAGGACGGCATCAACATCGTCGCCGGCACCGGCTCCATCGGCTATGGCGAGCGCCAGGGCCTTACGGCGCGCGGCGGCGGATGGGGCGAGGTCTTTTCCGACGAGGGCTCGGCCTACTGGATCGCCGTGCAGGGCCTGAACGCCTTTTCGCGCATGACCGACGGCCGCCTGCCGCGCGGACCGCTGCACGACCTGCTGACCCGCGAGCTGGAGCTGAAGAACGACCTGGACGTCTGCGCCTATGTCTACGCCCGGTCGGCGCCCCAGCGCGACCGCATCGCCGGCCTGTCACGCCTGGTCGCCCGAGCGGCGGCGCAAGGCGACGAGGCCGCGCGGCGCATCTTCACGGAGGCCGGCCGCGAGCTGGCGGCGATCGTGGAAGCGATCCGCCAGCGGCTGCGGTACCCGCCCGGCGAGCCGGTGAACCTGTCCTATTCGGGCGGGGTGTTTCAGGGCGGCGAGCTCATCCTCCAGCCCTTCCGCCAGCAGCTGTCGCTGTATTCGCCCGACTACCGCCTTGTCGCGCCGCGCTTCAGTCCGGCGATCGGCGCGGCCCTCTACGCGGCGCGCCTCAGCGGGCAGGCGCCCAGAACGCCGGACCCGGTTTGGGCGGGCGGCGTGTCCAACCGAAACTGACGTTCGCACCGCCGCCAACCGAAAGGGCGTCCGCTCCGCGATCCGGTTGGTGCCGAATACGGCCCCACACAGTGAGTTATCCGGGTCCGTGATAGAAATTTCGACATTCTGGCAACGAACATGCCCTTGATACACACTTTCGTTAAGTAGCGATTTGACAGAACAACGAAAGGCTTGTTACGTTTTATATTATAAATAGGGTGCAAACCGAAACTTCGGAATTTGCGTCCAGTCAAGCGAGGAAAAGGGGTTCGCCATGTCATGTCGTCCATCACGCCGGGGGGCCGTCATGGCCGGCGCAAGCATCGTCGCCCTGCTCACCGCGGGCGCGGCCATCGCCCAGGTTCCCGCCCAAGCCCCCGACGACGGAACGGTCGAGGAGGTCGTCGTCGTCGGCGTGCGCGCCAGCGTGGCCAAGGCCGTCAAGCTCAAGCGCGACGCCACCACGGTCCAGGACTCGATCAGCGCCCTGGAGTTGGGCATGTTCCCGGACGACAACGTCGCCGACTCGCTGAGCCACATCACCGGCGTATCGATCTCGCGCACGGCCGGCGGCGAGGGCCAGAAGGTCAGCGTCCGCGGCCTTGGCCCGGAATACACCCTGTCCACCTTCAACGGGCGCATCCTGGCCACCGACGGCGCGGGGCGCGACTTCGCCTATGACGTGCTGCCCTCCGACGTCATCAGCGGCGCGGACGTGATCAAGGGCGCCGAGGCGGCCAACACCGAAGGCGCCATCGGCGGCCTGATCAACCTGCGCTCGGCCAGCCCCTTCGATCGGCGCGGCCAGCAGGGCATCGTGCGGCTGGAGGGCGATCGCAACCAGATGTCCGAACTGGACGGCCGCAAGCTGTCGGCGGTCTACAGCAACACCTTCGCCGGCGACACGCTGGGCCTGCTGCTGGGCGTGGTGCTGGAAAAGCGCGACGACCGCACGGACGTGGCCGGCAATGACGGCGGCTGGACGCGCAACGCCGATCCCAACGATGAAAGCTGGACGTCCGGCAACGCCTGGGGCGGCTCGATCGACCCGAACAACAACGGCGTTCTGGACCCCGAGGAATACGGCCTGATCGGTCCGGGCCAGTTCCGCGTCGGCTCCATCCTGGAGAAGAAGAAGCGCCACGCCTTCACCGGCAAGCTCGAATGGCGGCCGTCGGACAGCTTCAAGCTGGTCGTCGACGGACTGACCACCAAGCTGGACTCGCCGCAGGTCGGCTACCAGCAGTCGTTCTACCCGCTCTACGCGCCGGGCCGCTGGTCCAACATGGTGATCAAGAACGGCATCGTCACCAGTTTCGACATGACCAATCCCGATCCGGAAATGCGCCTCAATCCGGAACTGCTGAACCAGACCTCCTACCGCGTGGTCGAGACCCAGCTCTATGGGGCCAACGCCGAATGGCACGTCTCGGACCGGCTGACCCTGACGGGCGACGTCTATCGCTCGACCTCCAAGCGCCACTCGGGCGGCCAGGACAGCTATGTCGTCCTGCGCATGAACCAGCCCAACAGCGCCCATATCGAACTGACCGGCGAGCGCGTGCCCAATGTCACGGTCAACTTCGACGACGGCCGCGAACTGAGCAGCGGCCTGGCCAAGGGTCAGTTCAGCGAGGCCGACTTCAACACCCACTACTTCTCGCTGGCGGGCGACAATATCGACGACAAGATCACCGGCGCGTCGTTCAAGGGCGCCTGGGACGCCAAGTTCGGCTGGCTGGACAATGTGCAGTTCGGGGTCAACTACACCGACCGCAAGAAGTCGCGCGACCTAGTCAACAACGCCCTGACCGGCGGGGCCGACTACTATTCCGGCAACTACGCGATCAATGTGGGCGCGCTGGGCGGCGACGTCATTTCCGACAGCTTCTCCCTGCCCAACTTCATGAGCAAGGTGGACTCCAAGTTCCCCCGCACCTTCCTGGCCTTCGACGTTCCCAGCTACCAGGCGGCGCTGGCCGCCTATGACGGCAAGCCGCGCCCGGGCGGCGGCACGTACGACTATTCCAAGGCCGCGCCGGCCTGGAACCCGCTGCAAAGCTACCGCGTGGGGGAAGAAACCTGGGCCGGCTTCGTCCAGGCCAATCTGGAGGGTCGACGCTGGACCGGCAATGTCGGGCTTCGCGTCGTGCGCACCAAGACCAACGCCCAGGCCTGGGACGCCAAGATCCTGCAAGTGATCGAAAACGGCGCGTTCAACTACACGGCGGTCTATGCCCCGCCGACCGCCATCGAGCAGAACAACACCTACACCTACGCTCTGCCGTCGTTCAACTTCAACTACCGCTTCACGGACGAACTGCGCCTGCGCCTGGGGGCGGCCAAGACCATGGCCCGCCCGTCGGTCGCGACCCTGGCTCCGACCAGCACGACCGAAAGCGTCTCTTGGGGCGATTTCACCCAGGTCTACAGCGGCAACGCCGAGCTGAAGCCCTACCAAGCCAAGCAGGTGGACGTGTCGCTGGAGTACTACTTCCGGCCCAACTCGGTGTTCAACGTCGCCGTCTTCGGCAAGCGCATCAAGGACCAGATCACCAGCAGCTGGGAGCCGGGCCAGGACATCGGCGTCCCGGGCCATCTGTTCAACATCAGCCGTCCGATCAACGGCGACCACGCCACGGTCAAGGGTGTCGAGGTCGGTCTGCAGCACTTCCTGGACAACGGCCTGGGCGTGCGCGCGCAATACACCCGCAACTGGGCCAAGAGCTATGTCGGCGACGAGGAGCGTCCGCTGGAAGGGATTGCGCCGTCGGTCTATTCGCTGGTCGTGTTCTACGACCACGGTCCGGTGTCGCTGAGCCTCTCGGGCGACCGCACCGCGGGCTTCACGACGGCCGTCAATGTGCTCGGCGCCGGCTACAACGAAAAGGCCGATCCGATCACCTGGGTCACCGCCCATGCGTCGTACAAGATCAACGACAAGATGGACATTTCCCTCGAGGGCCAGAACCTTCTGGACAAGGCCAACACCTACAGCATCAACGGCAATCCGATGCTGCCGCAGGGCTATTATCGCTACGGCGCCAGCTACAAGCTGGGCCTGAGCTACCGCTTCTGATAGCGCGCCGCCGGGCTAGAACTTAGAAGCGGCCGGCCAACGCCAGCCGGACCAGCCGACCAAGGGGGTCGCGGTCGTCGCGCCCATAGCCAGCGACGGCGCGATTGTCGGCAAGCCGCGCGCTTGGCCGGGTATCCAGGAGGTTGTCGATCCCGAGCGTCAGGGTCAGGCCAGCGCGTCTGCGTGTCGGTGGCGCGCCCGCAAGAGGCGAGTTGAAGGAGGCGCGGCGCGGGACATCGTAGCTAAGCTCCAGGTTCGTGGTCCCCATGGCTTTCACAGCCAAGTCCCCGCCGCCATCACGCCCGACGTCGCGGCGAATGCGGTAGCCGCTTTTCCAGTCGGCGGTGGCATTGAGACCCCAGGCGCCTCTGCGGCCATCAAGCCTGAAAACCAGCTCGTGACGCGGCGTCCCGCCGCCGTCGCCCGCAAGCCTGTTCATGCGCGGCAAGCCCTGGTGAATTTGCGTCAGGTCGTCGAAACGCCAAATGTGGTTCAACGAGACCTGAACTCTTGCCGACGCGCCGCCAGGGCCCACAGGCGTCGGAAGGGCGGCGTTGAGGTTTGACTGCAGAGCCGAGGTGGCCCTGGAGCCAATATTTATCGGCCGAAGGTCTAGACCTATCAGGCGTCCCTGGTCGTCACGCTTGAACCGCTCAGGGAAGGCCGCCTCAATGTCGATCGTTGGCTCCGGCAGGCTACCGATCTCGTTAGACGACTTGCTGTGGCGATAATTGACTCGTCCAGAGATCCGCCATGTCGTGAACGGGCCCACCGCTAATCCGGCCATGGCGATGTCCTGGGTGGCGACCCGCAGCAACGAATTGCCTCCCGTAAGGGGAGAAATCTCGACGGCTCGGCTGTCGCGGAAATCGAAGACGACTGTGGGCGTCCCGTATCGGGCTGGGGCGAACCTTTGTTGGTAGGATGGTGTCTCCGTCGTTCTCGACCAAGCGCCGTTAAAGCTTACAGCCTTGGCGGGAGCCCAGTTGAGACCGGCGCTGATGGCGTGTCCCCGCCCAAGGTCGGTGAACTTGGCGCCTCCCCCCAAGCTCACGTTCAATTCGCCTGGACCACGTCTTGGCATGACGTCGTCAGAAGCCGCGGCGCTGAAGATCGGCAACGACACTTGCGCGCGGATCTCACCGGATTGGGTTTGGAAACGGCTTCGGAACACATCCTGCTCGGAGAAAAAACGACCGCGCGATGCCTGGGCGGAGAGTTCGACTGGTACGGGACCTGTAGGAAGTTCCAGCAGGTTGCGGCTGGCGGACAGGCTCAAGTTTAAGGACCTGCTTTCCGACGAGGTCGAGCTTTGACCCGCCGAGTCCGCTCGTGAGAGTTGGCCAGCCGCCGAGGCGCGCAGCGACCAGTGCGCCATCTCGCCAGTCAGCCCACCGGTCAAGTTCAGACTTCGCTGCCGAGTCCGATTCAGGAGGTCCTGTCCGTCCGGAACAGAAACGAAATGGCTGCTTTGGCTTTGCAGGTTGCCACCGAGTGAGCCACGCCATGCCCCCATCGCACGTGTGACCGAAAAGTTGGCGGCCAATCGCTCTGTCTGCGGACGAAGCGTCGTGGATCCCCTTCCCGGGTGATCGACCATGTAGTCGGACCGTTCGTCGGCGCGGAGCGCGCTGTCACGCTCGATCCAGGCGCCAAACTGGTTGATGTCCATCTCGTGGATCGACGAGCGTCGAAGATCGGCCGCAGCTATTTCCGCGCCGGCCTCTGTCGGCCGCTTAACGCTCAAAAGGGCGTCGCGCCCAACGAATTTCTGCTGCAGGACGATGTTGACCACGCGGCGCGACGGATCGACTCCGCCATATGCCGCCGAGGCTGAGGTCGGTAGAAATTCGACACGCGCCAAGGCGTCCGCGGGGAGTGACATGAACACTTCTGGATCGGCGAGGCGTTTGCCATTGACGATGACGATGGGCGATCCGCGCCCGCCCATCGTCTCGTTGAGGCGGCTAACCACCTCTCCGATATCGCCGGCGCCAAGGGCGTCGACCTCGGCTCCGTCAAATTCCAGTTCCGGGGCCTGCCGCGCCGCGCCACGTCGGGCGGCGACAACGACGCCATCCAATTGGGTCGGCGCTTCGCTCAGCGCCTGGCCCCCAAGAGGGGCAAGCGTGGCGGGCGTTGGGACGGAGGGCGTCGCGGAGAGAGCGAGCAGCCAAGGCATTGTGACGCCTATCCTTCAATCCCGACAGTTGGGGAGGTCCATGCACGCGATGGAGCGTGATCGAATGCGCCGCCCGCAAACAGAGCGGGTGTCTTCGACGCGGGCGTTTCTCGGGATCGAAGAGCTTTCCGGCTCTCGACGAAGGCCTGGCTAGAAATCCTTAAGCCGTCGCTTCGGGTCAAAACAACCTCAGCGATAACTTGACTATTGAGCGGATCAACTTCGGAGGGAATCGCGGCTGCTGATAGCACCAGCCCGCCAAGCGGCGTCGCGATAAATACTTGAGATCCGGACGGGATGTATTCTAATCTGGCAAACGATTTTTTAGTATATCTACGACGATAAGTCCGAAAACTCGCCGGCATGTCAATACGATGAAACATATAGACCTGGTTCGCTTTAACAACGCGGCGAGCCTAGCGATTTGATTTCATACATCAATAGGAAAAAACTACTCAAAATGGCAATCTAAACTCAAGATTCAGGTTGCGTGGGTAAAAAACCGCCCTAGGTTGTGGCTGGGCAATTTGTCCGCTGTTCACGGAGACCCTTATGAAGAATTTCGCGATCGCCGCGGTGGCCGCCGCCGCGCTCCTTGGCTCGGCTAGCGCCGCGCTGGCCACGCCAGACGGCAGCTATACAATCATCAATTACGGCTCGGAGGCCGTCGCTCTGGCCGCAAATTCGCTCCCCAGCCCCACGGGCTTTGGACCGATCGCAGCCGGTGGCGGGACGACAACCGGAACCGCTGTCACTTCCAGCACGGTGCTGTCCGGGACGGTGATCTACACCAATCCCACTGGCACAGCGGGCTGCGCCTATACCACGACGGTCTACCTCTCAAGCGGCAAGTACAATTTCTCGCTGACCGCCGCGCCTTATCCGGCGGGCGCCACCACGACCTGCAATGCCGTCTTTGGTTATAAGGACACCAGCCTGGGCTGGTATTCGGTGAATGCCAATATGTCGGGGTTCTAGGCGACCATCCACGATCGCCAAGAACACAATGTTAAGGTGCGAACCTTTAGGTTTGCTCAACTCATGCTGATTTTTTAGGTGCCGACGTGGAAATTCCAGCGATCACCGCCACTCCGATCCAGCCCGTTCCGACCGTCGGCGCAGCGACAGCGCCAGCGAGCGACGCCACGGCGACGACAAGCGGGACCGCGACGACTGACGCGTCGGCATCTCCCTACGAAACTAACCGCGCCTTGGTTGAGCAACTCAAGGCTACACTGAACGACAAGAGCGGCAAGTTCAGTGCCGACGAACAGTTGGCGGCCCTCTCGAGCATTCAAGATCTGTGGGTGAACGGCCAGCTTAAGGGGGCCACTCATGACGAGAGCCTCTCGGTCGGGCAGGCGCTGACCGACTCCGCGATGGGGCAGAAGGTTAAAGCACTGCAAGACAGCTACGTGGCGAAGTACCAAGCCTACCGCTTCCAGGGTGGGTCGACGGCGATCCGTGGCCAAGTGGAGGCGTTCGATAGCTTCTCTGCCGACGACCAGAAGGTCCTCTTCAACGGCGGCATCAACGCTTCGCTGATCGGCGGCAAGCCCTATGCGAATGAGGCTGACTGGCGCAACGTCAAGGCTTCGGCCTACAAGCTCAGCAAATATGTCGAAGACACTCAGGCTTCCGAGCCGGCGCCGGGGTCATCCAAAGACGTTCAAATGCAGAAAGCGCTCAAGCTTTTGCAGTCGGGTCAGCAGGATACGGCGTGGGCCAAGCAGATCTCCGACCTCTTCGGTGGTCGTGAGGAGATCAAGGATCGGGTTGATCTGTCTCCCGAGGCGCAGAAGCTGGTCGGGAATACCTCGTTCAAAGGGGGCGTCGCCGCCGGCTACGTCCAAGGGTCGATAGCAAAGACCGTAGCTTAGGTCGCCTCCATCGGGCCGAACAGATCGAGGCGGCGAGTTCTGGCCCTCCGAGCTGCATCGACCACGGTCTGCACACGCTGATCAAAGCGATGCTCTTTAAGCACCCGTTGCTGTCCAGCCCCGGCCAACCGCCAGACCGCCTCTGGATCCTCAAGCAGGGCGGCGACGCGCTCCAAACCAGCCGAGAGATCCTTCCAGCGATAGAGCATGATTTCCCCATCTTCGACGAAATGCTCCGCCCACCAGGCGCCGTGGTCGGACGCCACGGCGGCGCCCGCGAGCATCGCCGTCAATGGGCGCTCATGAGAGCCCGCACCGAAGTTTGCGTTCACGTTGAGGACGAGTTTGGCGGTCCGCATCAGTCGCGAGACGTTGGGCAAGCTAGCCGCCCCGAGCAAACGAAACGAGGGGAAATGGTCGAACCTGTCGCCATACCCGCCGCCGACGATGTGGAGGGGAAATCCCGCCGCTCCGGCAGCCTCAAGCAAAGCTAGACGGCGAACCTGACGCACCTGCTCGTGGATTGTGGTCGCGAATTTTCGCGTCCGCTGCAGATTCGGATCGCTTGGGTCCAGACCATGGGCGCGCAAGGAATGATCCATGGCGTCCAGGGCGGGGATGAACTCCGCCCCGAGCGCAATCTCCAGGGCGGTGTCAAAGAGACTGCGCACCAAGCCCTGCTCGTGTGACCATGGCGGCCGTCCAGGTCCGTAATAGGTGCCCGCGAACAAAATTGGGATGGGGCGGCCATCGCTGAACTCTTCGGCGTCAAGCTCTGGTTTGGACGCCTCGCCAACCGCGCCGTGCGGTCCAAACGCCACGTCGGCGAAGCGATCTTGTCCGAACGTGGCGTTCACCGCTTCAACGTGGGTTGGATCGACGACCAGGAGCGCGGTTTCAGAAGCGGTCTGTTCCAAGCGTTCGAGATGGCTGAGGGGGTAGTCGACATGGTGCAGCACATGCGGCGCACCGAAGATTTGACCCAGGGAGCGACCGTCTTTGTCCCGCAGTTCCCCTAGCATTCCGACGGTGTAGATGAGCTCGGTTGGGCCAGCCGCGGCTTCTCGCCGAAGGGTCTCTTGGAGGTCTGGCTCCCCAAGAGCGTCGATCACGACGGACGCGTATCCTTCACGCTCGAAAGCGCCAGCCAACTCATCAACGAACACGCGGGTGGCGTCGTAATCCGACTGGCCCTTGATAAAAACAGCCCGCACGCACTCTACTCCAAGCCACTAGCATTCGAATACAATCTTAAGCTACACGATACAAGGTTGTGCTGTTCGTGCGTATGAGTCGCGGCCGCGGGGAGTGATGCTCGGTTTCCCCTTCCTGGCGACGGCGAGCGCACGTCTTGGTGAGGTCTCGCGCGTCGTCGGTAACTCGCTCTTGGTTCTGGCCAGCACCGCACGCAGGCCCGGCGGCCTGGAGCGGAACAGGGCGATGCCCTGCAGCCAGCCACGCTCGAGAACGATAGCCGTCGCCCGTTTTCGAGTTCAGGACGTGCATGAGGAGCCGCCAGCGTCTTCGCCAGTGGCGTCAGCGAGGTGTCCGTCAGAACCTGGAGCTGCGCGAGCTTCTCGGCGATGAAATTCTGAGACCCAGGAGTCGGCTCATGCCACCGCTCCGGCGCCCGGAGATAGTCGGATTGCGGGGCACGGAGGCGGGCCTATAGACTTGGTCCCGACCCAAGCTTCGTGAGCGGCGGGTCATTCGAACCCCGTTCGAGGTGGCGGCCTCGGCGGGGCTTTTTCGTATGACCTGGAGGCTCCCCTGACCCTCGCCAGAACCCGTAACGCGAACTTTCCGCGGACTGGCGGAACGGAGGGGGATCGCTTGAAACGCTCAATCCCTTATGGGGATTGGCGCACCCGACACGATTCGAACGTGTGACCTTTGCCTTCGGAGGGCAACGCTCTATCCAGCTGAGCTACGGGTGCTTCCGCCTTGCGGAAGCGCGGTCTTAGCCGAAAGGCAGCGTCGGCGCAAACGGGTCTTTCTCAGCCTTTCGCCAGATAGACGAAGCGGACCACGAACAGCGCCGCTAGGACCAGCAGGAGCCAGTCGGCCTTGGTGATCTTGCCGGTCAGCAGGCGCAGGACCGCGTAGCTTGTGATGCCGAACGCCAGGCCGTTGGCGATCGAGAAGGTCAGGGGAATGGTGATCAGGGTCAGGAAGGCCGGGATCGCCACCGTCGGGTCGGCCCAGTCGACGTCGACGAGCGAGCCGACCATCAGGGCGCCCACCAGGATCAGAGCCGGAGCCGTGGCGGCGGCCGGGATCGCCTGGACCAGCGGGGCGAAGAACAGGGTGGCCAAGAACAGTAGGCCGACCACCACCGCCGTCAGGCCGGTGCGGCCGCCGGCGGTCACGCCCGAGGCGCTCTCGATATAGCTGACCACGGTCGAGGTGCCCGCCGCCGCGCCGATCATGGTCGCCGCCGAATCGGCCAGCAAGATGCGGTTCAGCCGCGGAATCGAGCCGTCGGGCGCCTGCAGGCCGGCCTTCTTGGTCACCGCCACCAGGGTGCCGACATTGTCGAACAGATCGACGAACAGGAAGACGAAGATGATCTCCAGCATGGCCACCGCCATGCCGCCCTTCAGGTGAAAGGCGCCAAGGACGTCCATCTTGAACGCCGTGGCGGTCAGGTCGGCCAGGCTGGAGGTTCCGGGCGCGATCTTGGCCAGGCCCAGGGCCCAGCCGGCGGCGGCGGCCAGCAGGATGCCGATCAGGATCGCCCCCTTGACCCGCCAGGCCTGCAGCACGGCGATCAGCACCAGGCCCAGGATCGCCACCGCCGCGGTCGGGGTGGTGAGGTCGCCCAGGGCCACGGTGGTGGCCGGGCTGGCGACGATGATCCCCGCCTCCTTCAGGCCGATGAAGGCGATGAACAGCCCGACCCCGGCGGCGACGGCCGAGAACAGCGGCTTGGGGATGGCCGCCACGATCATCTGGCGCACCCCGACCAGGGTCAGGACCAGGAAGGCCACGCCCGAGAGGAAGACGCAGCCCAGGGCGGTCTCCCACGGCACGCCCATGCCCTTGACCACGGTGTAGGTGAAATAGGCGTTCAGCCCCATGCCGGGGGCCAGGGCCAGCGGATAGTTGGCGATCAACCCCATCAGGATCGAGCCGAAGCCGGCCGCCAGGCAGGTGGCGGCGGCCACGGCGGCCACCGGCATGCCGGCCTCGCCCAGGATCGCCGGATTGACCACCACGATATAGGCCATGGTCATGAAGGTGGTGACGCCGGCCAGCACCTCGGTGCGGACGTCGGTTCCCTGGGCCTTGAGGCCGAAGAGGCGTTCGAGCATGGGCTTAGCGGCTCCGGCCGGTCGGGGTGGCGGTGGGAAGGGTCGTGGCGTAGCGGTCCCAGTGGGCGACGAGCTCACGGGCGACCAAGCCGCCGACCCGGAAGGTGGCGTCGAACCCGGCCTTCAGCCCCTCGCCGTGGAAGACGTGCGGCAGGCTGGCCTGGCCCAGCGGCCCGCGCGAATAGTTGCTGCCGGTGCGCAGCACCAGCACCCGGCGACGGTCGATCCTTCCGGACGCGGCGTGGGCGTCGAGCACGTCGAGGATCCCCTGGTCTTCGCAGTCGGTCATGGTGAAGGTTCCGGCCCCGTCGGTCCAGAGCTTCACCCAGTCATGGGCCCACTGGGTGCGGTGGGCGCCGTGCCAGAAACGCACCGTGCCCAGGGCGTCGCCCCGCAGCACGAACGGCGGTCGCTGGCCTTCGGGATCCCCCGCATAGGGTGCGCGCAGAGCCTGCAGGCCCGGAGAATCCGGCAGACCGACGTCGCGGGTCAGGCCGTACGCCCAGTCGACCAAGCCCTTGTCCAAGCTCCAAACCATGGCGCTGGAGCCCGGGGCCTTGCCCTTCACGTTGGGGCGTTCGGCGTTGTCGGCATAGAGGCCGTAGGGCCAGTCGGCGGGCATGTCGCGCTCGTCGAGCTCATAGATCGGGTCGGCGTCGACCACGTAGCGGGCCCAGGCGGCGCTGCCGACCGAGGCGACGGCGGGATCGACCCCGGCGATGCCGCTGACGATCCAGTAGGCCTTGGTCAGGTCGAACTGGTCCGACAGGATCAGGGCCGCCACGCTCTCCCGCGTCCGGCCGCGCATGTCGCTGACGATGGCCAGCACGCCGTCGTCGGAATAGCGGGCCACGTGGCGGACGCCGGGAATGGCGATCTCGTGCTTCAGCGGCCAGCCCTCGACCCAGGGTTGGAACTCGCCGGCCATGTCGCCGGTGTCGGCCCCGATCTCGAACGTGGTGACGATCACCACCTTGACCGGCAGGCGCTTGCCGGGTGCCGCCTGGGCCCCGGCCAGGCCGAGGCCCAGGGCGAGCGTCAGCGCCAGGACGATCCGAAACCACAAAATACGCATACAAGCCCCACCTGAAATCCGGCGGTGAACCTCCACCGATGCGGCCCGCGACGCAATCGGGGATCGCCGGGAGCGTTGGCCCCGCCCTGCGCTGCCCACCCGCGAGGCGTCGGCGCCCGATCCTTGGCTCGGCGACGCGGGAGGCCTCGCCTCATGGCCGGCGCGGCGGCTAGGGTCGCCGGCGAATCGCCTTCATCTCGAAAGCCCCCATGCGCCTCCTCCTGACCCTCTTCCTCCTGGCCAGCGCGCCCCTTTCCGCCCAGGCCGCCGAGCCTCTGGATCCCGCCCCGCGCACGGCGGTGATCAGCGCCTTCCCGCCGGAACTGGCGGCCCTGGAGGCGGCGACGGTCGACAAGCACGAATACGCCGCCGCCGGGACGCGGTTCGTCACCGGGACCCTGGAGGGCAAGCCGGTGGTGCTGTTCCTCAGCGGCATCAGCATGGTCAACGCCGCCATGACCACCCAGGGGGCCCTGGATCGGTTCAGGATCGAGCGAATCGTGTTTTCCGGCGTGGCCGGCGGCGCCGACCCGGCGCTGGAGGTCGGCGACGTGGTCGCCCCCGAGCGCTGGGTGCAGTCGTCCGAGATGGCCTATGCCCGCGAGATTCCCGGCGGCTTCGCCCCGACGCCGGGCCTGACCGACGGCCGGACCAACTTCGGCATGATGTATCCGCGCGCCGTGACCGTGACCCGCGACGACGGCAAGTCCGAGGACCTGAAGGACTTCCCGGTCGACCCGGCCCTGCTGGACCTGGCCCGCCGCAGCGTCGAGGGCCTGACCCTGAAGCGCTGCGCCGCCGACCAGTGCCTGGCCAAGCCGCCCAAGGTGGTGGTCGGCGGGGTGGGCGGCTCGGGGCCGGTGTTCGTCGACAACGCCGCCTTCCGGCAATATGCCCACGACGTGTTCGGCGCCCGGGTGCTGGACATGGAAAGCGCCGCCGTCGCCCAGGTGGCCTATGTCAACCGCACGCCGTTCATCGCCTTCCGCAGCCTGTCGGACCTGGCCGGCGGCGACCCGGCCGGCAACCAGTTCCCGGTGTTCCTGAAGTTCGCGGCCGAGAACTCGGCGACAGTGGTCCGGGCGTTCGTCAAGGCGCTGCCCTGATCCTCCCCCCGTGGGGGAGGCGATCGCGTAGCGATCGATGGGGGGAGTTGTCGGATCGTCGATCCGGGTTGTGGCCATCGGCCGAATACCCCCCCCACCGTCGGCTGCGCCGACACCTCCCCCACAGGGGGAGGACCTTTTAGGCAAGTTCAGGTCTTCAGCGGGTCCTTCGCGTTCGGATCGCCGTAGGTCAGCGACACGAACACGTCCTCCAGGTCCGGGTCTTCCGTGGCGATGTCCTTGATCTTCAGCCCCTCGGCGCGGACCGCCGCCAGCACCTGCTCGACGCTGGACTGGCCGGTGCGGTAGGAGACCGAGAAGGCGCCGGCTCCGCGCAGCCGGGTCTCGAAGCCGGGCAGCAGCGGCGCGACGGTGACGGGCTCTTCGGGCGTGACCACCACGTTGCGGCTGTCCATCCGGCGCAGCAGGGTTCCGGTCGGCTCGCAGACCACCACCTCGCCGCGGTTGACGATGGCGATCTGG
The DNA here is from genome assembly GCF_964253875.1 of Caulobacter sp. LjRoot300. Classification (NCBI taxonomy): domain Bacteria; kingdom Pseudomonadati; phylum Pseudomonadota; class Alphaproteobacteria; order Caulobacterales; family Caulobacteraceae; genus Caulobacter; species Caulobacter sp. LjRoot300. The sequence continues at coordinate 800,819 of NZ_CAXUSA020000002.1, read as the reverse complement.
TCGCACAGCTCCTGGGCCTCTTCCAGGTAGTGGGTGGTCAGGACGATGGTCACGCCCAGCTGGTTGAGGCCGGTCACATATTGCCAGAGCTGGCGGCGCAGCTCGACGTCGACCCCGGCGGTGGGCTCGTCGAGGATCAGCACCGGCGGCTGGTGGACCATGGCCTTGGCCACCATCAGGCGGCGCTTCATGCCGCCCGACAGCTGGCGGACATAGGCGTTGGCCTTGTCGCCCAGGCCCAGGGCGTTGAGCAGCTCGTCGGTGCGGCGCTCGTTCTTGGGCACGCCATAGAAGCCGGCCTGCACCTCCAGCGACTCGCGCGGGGTGAAGAACACGTCGGCGGCCAGTTCCTGCGGCACCACGCCGATGGCGGCGCGGGCGTCGCGCGGCCGCTCGTCGATGTCGCGGCCCCAGATCCGCACCTTGCCCGAGCTCTTGCGGGTCAGGCCGGCCAGGATGTTGATGAAGGTCGACTTGCCCGCGCCGTTCGGCCCCAGCAGCCCGAAGATCGAGCCGCGCGGCACCTTCAGGTCGATGCCGTTCAGGGCCCGCTTTTCCGGTGCGGTCTTGGTGGCGGGATAGGTCTTGAACAGGCCTTCGGCTTCGATCGCGTAGGCGGGCAGGTCCATGGAGCGTCCAGATGCGCCGCTTTGCAGCGGTATTGGGAAACGAAGGGGCGCGCCTTCAATTGACGACGGCGCGATGGGTCGCATAGGTATGCCTGCATCGCCGCCACGCCAAGGCCGCGTCTGATTTTCAAGGGTTTCACGAACATGGCGCGCAAGGCCAAGTCCACCGCTCCCACCGCCATGGAGCCGCCAAACACTTTGGGCGCTGTCGAGGTCGGCGCCGGCCCCGCGCCCGAAACCGTCATGGTCCGCTCGCACCGCATCGCCTGCGACGGCGTCGGCGGGGCCCTGGGCCATCCGCGGGTCTGGCTGGAGATGGGCGCGGCCGGCTTCGTCGACTGCCCCTATTGCGACCGCCGCTTCGTGGCCTCGACCGCCGCCGGCCACGACGAGGACGAGCAGCTGGCCCCGGGGGTCTACGAAGGCTCCGGCGGCCACTAGGCGACCGCCGCGATGGGCGACATCATCCCCGCGCTGCAGCGCGCCGAATCCCTGGCCAAGGCCTGGGAGGCCGCCGAGTGGCCGCGCGAGGCCCCGGTGCTGCGGGCCATCGCCATGCCGTCCGACACCAATCCCGAAGGCGACATCTTTGGCGGCTGGCTGCTGTCGCAGATGGACCTGGCGGCGGCCTCGATCGCCTTCCACCGCGCGGCCGGCCGCTGCGCCACCATCGCCGTCGACGGCATGACCTTCCTCAGCCCGGTGTTCGTCGGCGACGAGGTCAGCCTGTTCGCAAAGGTGGTTCACGTGGGCCGCACCTCGCTGAAGGTCGAGGTCGAGGCCTGGCGCCGCCGCCGCGACGGCGAGCAGGCCCACAAGGTGACCCAAGGCGTGTTCACCTTCGTGGCCATCGGCGACGATCGCAAGCCCCGGCCCCTGCCGTAGGACCCAAGCGCTCCGCCCCCTCTGGGGGCGGACAGACCGCGAAGCGGTCAGGAGGGGGCAAAGTGTTCGCCGCCTCACGCGGTCTGCCGCTGAGCTGATGGAAAGGGACGCGGAGCGCCGGACATCGTCCGGAGTTTGAAAATGAATACCGTTTTCGACGAAGCCCGATCGCTCCGCGCGGTCGTTATCCGGAAGCCCGCGGCGCTGAGCCCTGTTGGGGCCTCGCCGCCTTGAAGCCTCCGACGGGCGGGCCAGGTCAACGAACCCCGGTCCCGGACCGCGGGCGTGTCACCGCCCGCCTGTTGCTCCGCCAGCCCTCGCGCCACGCTGTATCCGTGTTCCGAGCCCAGCCGGCACCAGAGACGCGAGGTTTGGTCCCAAGGGACCGCCGACGGAGCTTCCCGCTCGATCGCCCCCCGCCGCCGCATCGGTCGCTGGCCATGCGCCCTTTCCCTGCGTCGAGGTGAGGTCAGGATAAGGGCGGTCTGGAAGGGGGAGGATCAACTTGGGTCGAGAAAGTTCAGGACGTTGGAATCCTGAGACTTTATTAGCTGAACGCCGAGCGCAAGCCGGGGACGTGCACTCACGGCAAGGCCTCGCGGATCGATCCACGACTGTCGGGTGAGTGCATGTCCCCAACCTCATCCACGGCGTCATGGGACCTAAACACCGAACTCAGCGGGTCCGCTGAGGACATGCACTCACCCCAACCGCTCCGCGAACCTGCCGGCGCCTTGCCGTGAGAGCACGTCCCCGGCGTCGCGTGGCCATAGACGAGGACAGCAAACCGCGGCCGTTGCCGTAGGGCGGAACGCCGCGCCCTAGAGGCCCGCGACGATGGCCTGCGTCGAGGTCACGGTCGCGTACTCGCCATGCAGGTTCGACAGCGCCGTCACATGCCAGTCCTCGGCGGGTCTGGCGACACCCAGGATGTCGGTCTTGTCATAGGTATAACAGGCGTCGCCTGGCAGGGTGACCTCGAACCCGAGGCAGAAGGCCGCTCGTACCGTTGCCTCCACCGAGTTGTTGGTGCTCACCCCGGCAACGACAAGGCGCGAGATATCCCGCAGCCGAAGCCACCGCTCCAGACCGCTGTTGGCGAAGGCGTCATTGACGTTCTTTTCCAGCCGATGCTCGTGCGCCTGCGGCTCGAAGCGTGGCTGGAACTCGCAGTTGGACGACCCCGGCCAGAACGATCCCCCTGGCGCGCGACCCATGTGACGCACATGGACGACCGGAAGCTTTCGCGCCCGCCACGCCTCCAGCAGCCGCGCGATGTTGTCCTCGGCGCCTGGATTGTTTCTGGGCCCGGTGTTCTCAGGCAGCATGCCGCGTTGCATGTCGATCAGGATCAGGGCGACGGGAACCGGTGCAGGATGGGCGGGCGATGAGCTCATGGGTCCAGTTTGCGCAACAGCGCCAAGCTTAGCAACGCGATTGCGCCCGGAGCGCCCCTAGACACCACCGCCCCCCAAGCGCCATATCCGCCCATGCGCGACCACGACGCCGACGTCATCATCGCCGGAGCCGGCATGGCCGGGACCACCCTGGCGCTCGCCCTGGCCTCGGCCGGGGTCAAGGCCCTGCTGGTCGATCCCCAGCCGTTCGACGCCCAGCTGGCGGAAAGCTTCGACGGCCGCTCGTCGGCCATCGCCTATTCGTCGTTCCGCCAGTGGCGGGCGATCGGGGCCGGCGAGGCCCTGGCCCCCCACGCCCAGCGCATCGAGCAGATCCTGGTCACCGACGGCAAGACGCCCGGGCCGAGCACGGGCGCCCCCTCGCCCTTCTTCCTGCGCTTCGACAGCGCCGAGATCGCCGACCGCTCCGAGGGCGAGCCCCTGGGCTACCTGATCGAGAACCGCCAGATCCGCGCCGCCCTGGCCCGGACGGTGCTCGCCAAGGGCATTACCGTGCTGGCCCCGGCGGCCGCCAAGACCCTGGAGGTCACCCCCGCCGGCGCGACCCTGACCCTGACCGACGGCCGCGCGCTGTCGGCCCCTCTGGTGGTCAGCGCCGAGGGGCGCAACGGCGTCCTGCGCAAGGCCGCCGGCATCGGCGACATCGGCTGGAGCTATGGCCAGAGCGGCGTGGTGGCCACCGTGCGCATGGAGCATCCGCACCAGGGCGTGGCCCACGAATACTTCCTGCCCGGCGGCCCGTTCGCCATTCTTCCGCTGACGGACAATCGCGCCAGCCTGGTCTGGACCGAGAGCACCGACCGCGCCGAAGCCTTGCGCTCCGCCTCGCCGCAAGCGTTCCACGCCCACCTGATGCGGCGGTTCGGCGAGTTCCTGGGCACGGTCGAGATGGCCGGTCCGACCTTCGTCTATCCGCTGTCGCTGTCGCTGGCCGAGCGGCTGGTCGCCCCGCGCCTGGCCCTGATCGGCGACGCCGCCCACGGCGTGCACCCGATCGCCGGCCAGGGCCTGAACCTGGGCCTGAAGGACGCCGCGGCCCTGGCCGAGGTGGTGGCCGAGGCGCTGCGCAACGGCGAGGACATCGGGGCCGAGGCGACGCTCGAGCGCTACGCCCGCTGGCGGCGGTTCGACAATGTGTCGAACGCCCTGGCCTTCGACGGCTTCGTGCGCCTGTTCTCCAACGACAATCCGCTGCTGCGCCTGGCGCGCGGCGTGGGCATGGCGGCGGTCAACCGCATCGCTCCGGCCCGGCGGTTCTTCATGCACGAGGCCGGCGGCGGGGTGGGCGACCTGCCCAAGCTGCTGCGGGGCGTGGCGCTTTAACGGTCCTCCCCCTGTGGGGGAGGCGATCGCGGAGCGATCGGTGGGGGGAGTGTTGATGAGGCGGGATGACTCCCCCCTCCGTCGGCTGCGCCGACACCTCCCCCACGGGGGGGGAGAATCTTCAGCGCGGCCGCTACTCTTCCAGGCTGCGGGCTTCCTCGGGCAGCATGATCGGCACGCCGTCGCGGATCGGATAGGCCAGCTTGGCCGTGTTGCTGATCAGCTCGCCCCGGGCCCGGTCGTAGAACAGCGGCGCGCGGGTGACGGGACAGACCAGCACCTCCAGCAGGCGCGGGTCCAGATCGGCGGGCGGGGGCGGGGGTGCGGCGGTCATGGGGCGTGTTGTAAGAGGTTTTTCACCGACGGCAAACGTCTTGCGTCCTTCGAGGCCCGCTGCGCGGGCGCCTCAGGATGAGGCGCGTCGTGGCTGTGAGTTCCTCATCCTGAGGTGCGCGCCGAAGGCGAGCCTCGAAGGACGCAAGGACGCCTACTGGATCATCGTCGGGTCTTCGTCGTCGCCGGCCGCCGCGTCGATCTCCAGCAGGGCCACCAGGGTCTCGCGGCGTTCGGCCAGGGTCGGGGCTTCCAGCAGGGCCTGTTTCTCGACCGGCTCGAACGGCAGGGCCATGGCCAGGCTGTTGATCAGGGCGTCGGACGGCGCGGCCTCGGCGCTGCTCCAGTCGATGGCCAGGCCGCGATGGTCCAGATAGCGGCGCAGGGCGTCCAGCAGGGACGAGGGGTCGCCGGACGCGGCGCTGTCGGGCGTCCCCTCGCGCAGGTCGGCCTCGAAGGCCGTGAAGTCGGCGCGGACCTGGCGATAGGGTCCGCGGGCCGGCAGCTCGTCGCCGACCCGGAAGCGGCAGACCCCGGTCAGGGTGACCAGGTAGCGGCCGTCGCTGGTCTCGGCGAAGCTGGTCACCCGGCCCGCGCAGCCCACCGGCGCCAGGTTGGGCCGCTCGACCTCGCCGCCCGGACGGGTCTGGACCATGCCGATGATCCGCTCGCCCGACATGGCGTCGTCGAACATGTTCAGGTAGCGCGGCTCGAAGATGTTCAGCGGCAGCTGGCCGCCCGGCAGCAGCAGGGCGCCGTCCAGCGGGAACACCGGGATCACCAGCGGCAGGTCGTCCGCCCTTCGATAGGATCCTGGCATGCGACGCTCCCTTATCCGACCAACCTGGCCTAACTGAACAGGATCGATGACAGCCGCTTGCGGCCGGCCTTGGCTGTTTCCGACGCGTAGCCGGCGGCCTCGAAGACGGTCAGCAGCTGCTTGCGGGCCGCCTCGTCGTTCCAGGCACGGTCGCGTTCGATGATGGTCAGAAGATGGTCGGAAGCGGCCTGAAGCTGGCCGGCGCCGGCCAGGGCCTTGGCCAACTCGAAGCGGGCCTCGTGGTCGTCGACATTGGCGGCCAGGCGCTTTTCGAACGGCGCGGTCTCGGACGGCGCGTCCTCGGCCAGGACCAGGGCGGCGCGGACGCTTTCCAGATCGGGGTCCTTGGCGCCGGCGGGGGCCGTGGCCGCCACTTCGCGGGCGCCTTCCAGGTCGCCGCCGGCCAGGTAGCAGCGGGCCAGGCCGCCGATCGCCTTGACGTTGGCGGGGTCCATCTGCAGCACCTGGGCGAAGGCCTGGGCCGCGCCGCCAAGGTCGCCGAGGTCCAGCGACTCCTTGGCCATGGCCAGCAGGGCATCGACGTCGCTCTCGGCCGGCGGTCCGGACAAGCGTCCGATAAACGCCTTGATCTCGCTCTCGGGCACCGCGCCCTGGAAGCCGTCGACCGGCTGGCCGTTGACGAAGGCGTAGACGGTGGGGATCGACTGCACGCGCAGCTGGCCCGAATAGCCGGGGTTCTTGTCGACGTCGATCTTGACCAGCTTGACCGCGCCGCCGGCGGCGTTGACCGCCTTCTCCAGGGCCGGGGTCAGCTGACGGCACGGGCCGCACCAGGTGGCCCAGAAGTCGACGATCACCGGCTGGGTCTTGGAGGCCTCGATGACGTCGGCCATGAAGCTGGCGTCCGTGCCGTCCTTGATGTGGGCGCTCTTGGCCCCCCCTTGCCCATTGGGGCCGCCGGCTTGGATGGGAGCGGGTTTTTCGCCGATCAGGGCCATGGGGTCTCTCTACACGCGGGTCTTGAACGCACGGGGCGCCGAATGGATCGGCGGGGGCGGGACGGAAAGGTCGCTCCTGGCGGCCAAGATGGTCTCTCGGCGCGCGGTTCGCAATCGGTCGATCGGCTTAATGAAGCACAGCCATGGCGGCGAAATCGACGATCATCGGCGTGATCCCCAGCGCCGCCAGGAACCGGCGGAAGCCCGCTTGCGAAACGGCCGTGGTGGCGTCGTTGGCCAGGGGGTGGAAGTTGACCGGGTCGGCCCTGGCCAGGGCCGCGTCGAGCACGAAGCGCACGCGACGGTCGGTGTCGTTGATCAGGCCGAAGGCGGTGACCGAGCCGGGCGTCACGCCCAGGGTCTGGAGCATCAGCGCCGGATTGCCGAACGACAGCCGGCCCGAGCCGATCACCGTGTGCAGGCGCTTGAGGTCGATCGCCGTCTCGCCCAGGGCCGAGATCAGCCACAGCTGGCCTCTGACGTCCTTGAGAAACAGGTTCTTGGTGTGGCCGCCCGGAAGGGCCGCCTTGATCTCCTGCCCTTCCTCCACCCGGAACACCGGCGGATGGTCGAGGGTGGAATGGGCGACGCCGTGGGCGTCGAGGAAGGACAGCAGGTCGGCGCGGGTCTTCATGAGGGACTTCCTAGCCGAGCCCACGCCCGCTAGACCAGACGGCAAAGCAGGCCCCACGAAAACTGGTTCGAGAAGAGACCCGCATGGAACTGGAGTGCTACCCCACCGAAGCCCGTCCGCCCGAGATCGTGCCGGGCCGGCCGCAACGGGCCTGGATGGACCATTTCGCCGACCGCCATCCCTATCGCTGCCTGCCCCTGACCATGGCCAACACCACCGGCTGGGAGATCCTGTGCCCGGTCGGCTTCACGGCCACCTGGGACGGCGGGGCGCACCAGAACTGCATCACCTTCCGGTCCGACCATCCGCATCCGGGCTTCGACGACTTCGTCAAGTCGCACTTCTCGCGCGGCACGATCACCTTCCACACCGGCTACCTGTTCCGCACGCCGCCGGGCTGGTCGATCTGGACCATGGGTCCGCCGAACCACATTAAAGACGGTGTCCAGCCGCTGGCTGGGCTGGTCGAGACCGACTGGCTGCCCTTCCCCTTCACGATGAACTGGATCTTCACCCGCCCCGGCACGGTGCGGTTCGAGAAGGGCGAGCCGTTCTGCTTCTTCATGATGATCCAGGACAAGCCGCTGGAGCAGGTGCAGCCGGTGATCCGGTCGATGAACTCCAATCCCGACCTGCGCAAGCAGTACGACACCTGGGCCGCCAAGCGCGGCGAGTTCAACGCCCGGATCTTCAAGCGCGAGCCCGAGGCGATGAAGGAGGCGTGGCAGCGCTTCTACTTCAAGGGCGAGTACCCGGAGGAGGTCGAGGCTCCGGCTCCGGCGGCCCACGTCAACAAGCGACGGCTGAAGGCGCCGAAGGTCGGGTGAGGACGCGACCGCACCGCACGCCGTTGTCGATCTGGATCGCCGTGGTCCTGTTTTCTCTCATCGCCCTGCCGTCATTCGTTCAGTTGGCCAGGATCGCGATGCCCGAAGCTCGGCCTCAGGTCGCGGTTTCGATCCTGATCGGCGTGGCGATATTGGCCTACAAGGCGATCGCCTTGGCGCGCCTCAGCCGCTGGCCAATCCTGCTGCATGTCGCCAGCGTGGGCTGGTCGCTGGTGTCGCGCCATCTTGCGCATCTCGAATGGCGGGAGCGCTTTCCCATTCTTGGGCCGTTCGTCGTCCTGATCCCCCTGACGATCTATCTGGCCCTTACCCTGCCCCACTGGCGCAAGATGAACTGGGCTCTGCTCGGACGGCCGTATCGACCGGTCGAGAACCAAGCCGAGATCTTCGCTTAGAAGAAGGATCTCAAAAGTTGTCATCCCGGAAGCCTCGCAGAGGCTGTCCGGGACCCAGGGGACTGGGCCAAGGCCGTGCAGCCGCCCCTGGATCCCGGACAAGCGCTGCGCGCTTTCCGGATGACAACTGATTTGAGCGGCCCCTACTTCAGCGCATACCCAATCACCTGATCCCCGATCGGGGTCTCCATGAAGTGGTGGCCGCCGGTCATGATGACCAGGTACTGCTTGCCGCCGACGTCGTAGGTCATCGGCGTGGCCTGGCCGTCGGCCGGCGTTGACGTCGATGGCGTAGGGCGTGCCGACCCGCGGGTCGCCCGCTCCCTTCGCGCCCTTCTTCAGGCCGCCGCCGCGGGCGTCGCCGCGCGAGGTCCAGCCCGTGGCGGATTGAACCTGTTCGACGAGCCATCGGTTCCTGGGCGGCGGCCTAAACGGGCCGAAAGGAACGAGGGCGGCAGAATACTCTGCTTGACAGAGTTACCGATTATGATAACTGTGCGTCACAGAGCGCTCTGGGCGCGAACTTCAAAGGAGGGTGCGATGGGCATTTCCAAGACCGAGGCGGCGTCGGCGCTGGCCGATATCGAGACCACGACCGGCCGCGGCCGGTTGCTGAAGAGCTACCAGGTCGGCGGGCCGATCCTGATGATCTGGGGCGTCGTGTGGGCGGCGGGCTACACCGCCATGGGCGCGCTGCCGCCCGAACGCTGGGGCGTCGCCTGGCTAGTGCTGGACGCGATCGGCATCGCGGCGAGCCTCCTGCTCGGCCGCCGCGGCGACAAGGCCGCGGCCAAGGCGGGCCAGGCCTGGAAGGTCGGGGCCGGCATCTTTGCGATCCTGGCCTTCATGGCGGCCACCTACGCCGTTTTCCAACCCACCTCTGTCCAACCGGCTATCGTCTATCCGGGCCTGGTGACCGGCCTGATCTACGCCGGCGTCGGCATCGCCTACGCGCCGCGCTATCTGTGGATCGGCGCCAGCGTGTTCGCCGCCACCCTGATCGGCTGGTTCTTCTTCCAGCCCTGGCTAGCCTTCTGGATGGCGGCGGTCGGCGGCGGTGGGCTGTTCGTGGGCGGCCTCTGGCTGCGGAGGGCCTGAGCGTGGCCGAGCTGGACGAACTGATCCACCAGCCGCTGCGGCTGAAGATCATGGCCGCGCTGCACGCCGAGCGCGACGCCGACCCGGTGGAGTTCTCGCGCCTCAAGGCCGTCACCCAGGCCACCGACGGCAACCTCGGCAGCCACCTGAACACCCTGGAAAAGGCCGGCTATGTGGCGATCGCCAAGGACTTCGTTGGCAAGAAGCCCCGCACCCGCGTCGCCCTGACCCCCGCCGGCCGCAAGGCCTTCCGCCGCCACGTCGACTATCTGCGCGCCGTGGTCGAGGGCGTGGACGACGATTAGACGCGCCCTCTCGCAACCCGCAAAAACGAGGCTCCGATGAACATTACGGTCCTGTCCCGCCTTGCCGCCGGCGTGCTCGCGCTGGGCATGGCCTTCGGCCCCGCCCAGGCGGATGAGCGCCGCTCGCCGGACACCTTCTGGGGCGGCGAAACGGCGGAAGCCGCCGCTCTGGAGGCCCGGGACCTGGCGAAGAGGGGCACGATGGGCGTGGCCGATCACGCCATGGTCGCCGCCTGTCACGACCGGTCGGTCCAGATCGGCCTGGACATCCTGCGTCGGGGCGGCACAGCGGCCGACGCGTTCATCGCCGTCACCTTCGCCGACTACGTGCAGACGCCAGGCGCCAGCAGCCTGGCCGGACCGATGGCCGCCCTGGTCTACGACGCCCGCTCCGGCCGGGTGACCAGCCTGGGCGCGCCGCTGAAGACGGTGCGCAGCCTGGACGGCCAATGGGCCGCGGGCCAGACGGCCGTCGGCAAGCAGGTGCTGGTCCCCGGCGCGGTCGCCGGACTGGAGGCCCTGCATCGGCGTGACGGGCGCCTGCCCTGGGCCGACCTGGTCCGTCCGGCCGCTCGGATGGCGCGCGAGGGCTTCGTCGTGACCCCGATCTACACCGCCATCGCCAGCGCGTACGGCGCCGCCCTGCGCGCGTCCGACTATGGTCGAGCGACCTATTTCCATCCGGACGGCGCGCCGTATCGGATCGGCGAAACCCTGAAGCTGCCGGCCATGGCCGACACCCTGGACGGCGTGGCGCTGCAGGGAGCGGCCTATGTCCAGACCGGCCCCTGGGCCAAGGCGGCCGTCGCGGCGGTGCGGGCCCACGGCGGCGACATGACCGCCGCCGACCTCGCCGACTATCGCGCCGAATGGACGCCGCCGCTGCGGATCACCTATCGCGGCCGCACGGTCTACGGCCTTTCCGGTCACGACAGCGGCGGGGCGCGGCTGCTCCTGGCGCTCAAGACGCTGGAACACGGCGACATCGTCGCTCTCGGCCATCCCTCGCAATCGCTGGACGGCCTCGAAGCCATGGTCCGCGTCAGCCGCGCGGTCACCGCCGAGCCGGCGCTGAACACCCACGCCTTTTTCGAGGATCCGGCCCAGCCGGCGGCGTTGCTGGCCGGGCCGCGAGCCGGCGAGATCTGGACCGACGTCCAGGCCAAAGTCGATCGCACGTCCCTGCCCGCCCCAGGGTCGCACAGCTACGCCGTGACCGTGGTCGACGCCCAGGGTAACGCCGTGGCCGGCACGCACACGATCGAGTCCCTGCCGTTCGGGACCAACGGGATCTTTGTCGGCGGCGTCCCGCTCAACAACACCGGCGTGCTGCATCCCTACGCGGCCGATTCCGCCTACGCCACACCGCCCGGCCGCTATCTGGTCGAACCGATGTCGGCCGTTCTGACCTTCGAAGGCGACAAGCTGGTCCTGGCCGCAAGCACGTTCTCCGCTTCGCTCTGGCCGGGCGATTTCCAGATGGTTTCCAGCATCCTGGACTTCGGCTGGGATCCCGAACGGGTGGCCCTGACCCCGCGATTTGGCGGCTACGGCCTGGACCTGGCCAAGATGAGCGCCGACCTGTCGGTCAACGTGATCGACAAGCGCTTCAAGGCCGAGGTGATCGACGCGATGAGGCAACGCGGCGTGGCCCTCTTCCAGGCCGGCTATGTCGACACCGGCATGCTGGTGATGATCAAGCGCGATCCTCGGACCGGTCGGATGACCGGGTTCACCCCCGAGGCGCTGTCGGAGGGACGCGCCGCCGGCTGGTGACGTCCTATCGAACGGAGATACGTAGCCCCCCTTAGGGGGCGTCCGGTAGGGAGCGGCCCCGAATTTCGCGCCGCATGGGCGGGGCGTATCACGGCCTCATGAGCGACCCGACGCGGGCCGGCTCGGGGACAACCACCATGACCAGCCCAGCCATTGACCTGACCGTCCACCACAAGCCCGCCGGCGCCTCGGACCGCGTCGCCTATGGCTTCGTCAAGCTGCTGCGCTTCTTCGCCGACACCTTCTTCGCCAAGCGCTACGGTCACCGGGCGGTCGTCCTGGAGACCGTGGCCGCCGTGCCCGGCATGGTCGGCGCGACGCTGAACCACCTGAAGTGCCTGCGCCGGATGGAGGACGACCGGGGCTGGATCAAGACCCTGATGGACGAGGCCGAGAACGAACGCATGCACCTGATGACCTTCATCCAGGTGGCCAGGCCGACGATGTTCGAACGCTTCGTGGTCGTGGCCGCCCAGTGGGTGTTCTACCTGTTCTTCTTCGGCCTCTATCTCGTCTCCTCCCGCACCGCCCACCGCGTGGTCGGCTATTTCGAGGAGGAGGCGGTGATCAGCTACACCCACTACCTGGCCGAGATCGACGAGGGCCGGTCCGAGAACGTGGCCGCGCCGCGGATCGCGCTGGACTACTGGAACCTGCCGACGGGCGCGACCCTGCGCGACGTGGTCGAGGTGGTGCGGGCCGACGAGGCCCACCACCGCGACGTCAACCACGGCTTCGCCAACGAACTGCGCGGCCTGCCGCATGGCCAGATCGCGCCCTGCCCGCCGCACGTGGTGCTGGAACCGAACTGGAAGACGGCGGCCTGACGCCGCCCGCCAGCTCAGGTCCGCGCGCGCCCCGAGGGTCCCCCCTCGGGGCGTTGTCATGGGCGGCGCGCCGAACGCGGCTAGATCGCCGGACCCATGCCGTAATAGGCCGCGATGTCGTCGCGCCAGTCGGGGCCGGCGCCCAGCGTCTCCAGGTCCTCCCGGGTGAGCGCGGGCGCGGCCTTGAGTTCTTCCTTGCTCAGCGACACGACGTAGCCGGCCTTATCGGGCTGGTAGTCCAGGCGATCCCACGGCAACGGATGCAGTTTGTCGCCGATGCCGAGAAACCCGCCGAACGACAGGATGGCGTGGGCCACCCGGCCGGAAACCTTGTCGATCGACAGGTTGTCGATATGGCCGATGTGCTCACCCTCGCGGTTGAACACCGGCGTGCTGGTGATCCGATTGGCCATGATCATCGGATGGCCGGTCGTGCCGGGTGAAGTCGGGCCGTCCATGGGGAACCTCCGTTGGGGTTGCCCCTCCTGAACGGTTGAAGCGGCTGCGCCGTTGCGCCTCGTCAGACCGCCCTCACGGCCGAGACGATCGACCGGACCACCTTCTTGACCAGGGCCGGGTCGTCGCCCTCGGCCATGATGCGGATCAGGGGCTCGGTGCCGGACGGGCGGACGACGATGCGGCCCGCGCCGTTCAGCTGGGCCTCGCCGTCGGCGATGGCCTCCTTGACGGTCTTGTGCTCCAGCGGCTTGCCGCCGGCGAAGCGGACGTTCTCCAGCAGCTGCGGCACCGGCTCGAACTGCCGGCCCAGGGCGCTCATCGGCTGGCCGGTCTGGATCATTACCGCCAGAACCTGCAGGGCCGCGATCAGGCCGTCGCCGGTGGTCGAGAAGTCCGACAGGATCACGTGGCCCGACTGCTCGCCGCCGATGTTGAAGCCGCCTTCGCGCATGCGGGCCATCACGTAGCGGTCGCCGACGCTGGTGCGCTCCAGCGTCAGGCCATTGTCGGTCATCAGCCGTTCGAGGCCCAGATTGGACATCACGGTGGCGACCACGCCGCCGGCCTTCAGCTTGCCGGCCTTGGCCAGGGCCAGGGCGATGATCGCCATGATCTGGTCGCCGTCGACCACCACGCCCTTCTCGTCGCAGATCACCAGCCGGTCGGCGTCGCCGTCCAGGGCGATGCCGATGTCGGCCCGGTATTCCCGGACCAGCTTGGCCATGGCTTCGGGATGGGTCGAGCCGCATTCGGCGTTGATGTTGGTCCCGTCGGGAGTGACCCCGACCTCGATCACCTCGGCGCCCAGCTCGTAGAGCGCCGTGGGCGCGACGCGATAGGCCGCGCCGTGGGCGCAGTCGATCACCACCCGCAGGCCCGACAGCGACAGGTGGCGCGGGAAGGTGGCCTTGACGATCTCGACATAGCGGGCCTGGGCGTCGTCGATGCGCTTGACCCGGCCCAGGCCGCGCGGCGGCGCCAGGCCCTCCTGCAGGCCCTCGTCCATCAGGGCCTCGATCTTCAGCTCCTGCTCGTCCGACAGCTTGTAGCCGTCGGGGCCGAACAGCTTGATGCCGTTATCGGCGAAGTCGTTGTGGCTGGCGCTGATCATCACGCCCAGGTCGGCCCGCATCGAGCGGGTCATCATCGCCACGGCCGGGGTCGGCAGCGGGCCGAACAATCGCACGTCCATGCCGACGCTGGCGAAGCCGGCCACCAGGGCCGGTTCGATCATGTAGCCCGACAGGCGGGTGTCCTTGCCGATCACCACCAGGTGGCGGCGGTCGTCCTGCGAGCGGAACAGCTTGCCGGCCGCCAAGCCGACCCGCAGGGCGACCTCGGCGGTCATCGGATGCTTGTTGGCCTGGCCGCGGATGCCGTCGGTGCCGAAATAGGCGCGCTTGCTCATGGTGGTCTGGTCTCGCCCGAGCGTGACAGCGTCACGCTCAAATTGTTTGGTTTGGATCATTCCTTCGGAATGACCCAGGGTCTAGATCGGACAGCGTAATGATCCGAAATGCAGATTTATGAGGGCTGGATCTGCACGAATGCTAAAGGCCCAGCGCGAAATAACCCGTGTCATAGCCATAGTCCCAGGCGCGGCGTTCTACAAAGGATCATGGCCCATGTGCGGCATCATCGGCATCGTCGGAAAAGAGCCCGTCGCCGGGCGCCTGGTCGACAGCCTCAAGCGGCTGGAATATCGCGGCTACGACTCGGCCGGCGTGGCGGCGGTCGTTGACGGTAAAGTCGAGCGGCGGCGGGCCCAGGGCAAGATCAAGAACCTCGAAACGGTGCTGGCCGAGCAGCCGCTGGTCGCCCGCAACGGCATCGGCCACGTGCGCTGGGCCACCCACGGCGCGCCCAACGTCACCAACGCCCACCCCCACACCGCCGGTCGCGTCACCCTGGTCCACAACGGCATCATCGAGAACTTCGCCGAGCTGAAGGCCGAGCTGAAGGCCGCCGGCCGCGCGTTCGAGAGCGACACCGACACCGAGGTCATCGCCCAGCTGATCGACGCCGAGCTGGCCACGGGCCTGGCGCCGCTGGAGGCGTTCAAGGCGACCCTGGACCGCCTGACCGGGGCCTATGCCCTGGCGGTGCTGGTCGAGGGCGCCGACGACCTGATCCTGGGCGCGCGTCGAGGAAGTCCCCTGGTGGTCGGCGAGGGCCAGGGCGAGATGTTCCTGGGCTCGGACGCCCTGGCCGTCGGCCCGTTCACCAACCGGGTGATCTATCTGGAGGAAGGCGACTACGTGGCCATCGACCACGACAGCGCCCGGATCTTCGACGCCTCGGGCGCCCCAGTCGACCGCCCGGTCAAGGTGGTCCCCGCCTCGGCGGTGATGATGGAGAAGGGTAACTACCGGCACTTCATGGAGAAGGAGATCCATGACCAGCCGGAAGGCTGCCAGCGGACGATCGCCGCCTATGTCGACGCCCTGACCGCCCGCACCGCCATGCCCGGCGACATCGACTTCAAGGCGCTGGAGCGCATCCAGATCGTCGCCTGCGGCACCTCCTACATCGCCGGGGTGATCGGCAAGTACCTGATCGAGCAGCTGGCCGACCTGCCGGTCGACGTCGAGATCGCCTCGGAGTTCCGCTACCGCCAGCCGGCCCTGCGGCCCGGCTCGCTGGTCATCGCCATGTCGCAGTCGGGCGAGACCGCCGACACCCTGGCCGCCCTGCGCTACTGCAAGGCCAAGGGCATGAAGAGCGCCGTGGTGGTCAACGCCCAGGAATCGACCATGGCCCGCGAGGTCGACGTGGTCTGGCCGATCCATTGCGGACCCGAGATCGGCGTCGCCTCGACCAAGGCCTTCACCGCCCAGGTCAGCGTGATGATCGCCCTGGCCGTGGCCGCCGCCAAGGCGCGCGGGACGATCGACGCGGCCGAGGAGCAGCGGATGGTCAAGGTGATGCTGGAGGCCCCGCGCCTGATCGCCGAGGCCATCGGCCTGGAGGACGCCCTCAAGGAGATCGCCGTCGACATCGCCAAGGCCCGCGACGTGCTGTTCCTGGGCCGCGGCCCGATGTCGGCCCTGGCCCTGGAAGGCGCTCTGAAGCTGAAGGAGATCAGCTACATCCACGCCGAGGGCTACGCCGCCGGCGAGCTGAAGCACGGCCCGATCGCCCTGGTCGACGACCAGACCCCGATCATCATCCTGGCCCCCTATGACAGCTATTTCGAGAAGTCGGCCTCGAACATGAGCGAGGTCATGGCGCGCGGCGGCCAGGTGGTGTTCATCACCGACCCCGAAGGCGCCAAGCACGCCCCGGCCGGCGCCCGGGTGGTGGTCACCGCCCCGGCCAGCGACCCGCTGGTCTCGACCCTGGTGATGTCGGCCCCGATCCAGCTGCTGGCCTATCACGTGGCCGTGGTGAAGGGCGCCGACGTCGACCAGCCGCGCAACCTCGCCAAGTCCGTCACCGTGGAATAGTCCGTGCCGGCCGCCCCGCGCCGGGTCGAGTCTTCCGGCGGCGGCGGGAATGGCTGGCCGTCGCCGGCCCCCGGCCATAGAGTGCGCCGAACGGTGGCGATGGATCGCTGACGATTTGAAAGCCCCTGACTTGATCAGACAGTACGGATGGTCCGATCTGCTGGCGCGGGCCTTCGAAGGTCACGCGCGGGCTGGCCACGCGCCGGGACGCGTCGTCGTCCAGCAGCGGAACGGCTATGGGGTGATCACCGAGGAGGGTGAGCTGCGCGCCAAGCTTTCCGGCCGCCTGCGTCACCAGGCCCAGGAGGCCGGTCACCCCGCCGTGGGAGACTGGGTGGCGCTGTCGACGAACCTCGCGGAACGCACGGCCACCATCCACGCCGTCCTGCCCCGCCGCACCGCCTTCGTGCGCCGGGCCGCCGACAGCGTGCAGACGCCGCAGGTCATCGCGGCCAACATCGATCTGGCCTTCGTCGTCACCTCGATGAACGCCGACCTCAATCCTCGCCGGATCGAACGCTATCTGGCCGCCGCCTGGCAGAGCGGCGCGCGCCCCGTGGTGGTGCTGACCAAGTCGGACCTCTGCATCGAGTCGGGCCCGCAGGCCGCCGAGATCGCGGCCCTTGCGCCGGGCTGCCCGGTGGTCATGGTTTCGGCTCGGCAAGGCCTCGGCCTCGACGCCCTGCTGGCCCATCTGGCGCCGGGCGAGACCTGCGTGCTGATCGGTTCGTCCGGCGTCGGAAAGTCCACCCTCCTCAACGTGCTCCTGGGCGAACAACGCATGGCGACCCAGGCGATCCGGGAATCCGACGACCAGGGACGCCACACCACCAGCCACCGCCAGCTGGTCCTGCTTCCCGGCGGAAGCATGATCGTCGACACCCCCGGCGTGCGGGAGGTCGGGCTGATCGACGCCGAAGACGGGGTCGGAATGGTGTTCGACGACATCGAGCGCCTGGCCGAAACCTGTCGATTCAACGACTGCGGCCACGCCAACGAACCCGGCTGCGCGGTTCGCGACGCCCTGCAAAGCGGGACTCTCGATGCGGACCGCTGGGCGCACTTCCAGAAGCTCGGCCTCGAATTGGCGGCGGTGGAGGAGAAGGCCGAACGCACCGCCAGGGACGCCGAACGCCGCCGGCAGGGCGGGCTGCAAAAAGTCTACCGCGCCACCAAGAGGAACGACCGGGGTCCCCACTGAAGTTTTTTCGGAATCCGGACCACGCCCGCGAGCGAACCGGGCTAGGTGAGGGTTCCAGATTCACGAGAGATGACCATGCCCGCCTATACCATCGTCACGACCAGTGCGACCCAAGGCAGCGATGCGGCGGAAGTCAGCACGCTGACGGACGAATTCGCCAACGAGAGCGAGGTCCTGGGCTATTCGCGCCGGATGGCCGAAGAGATGGCGGGATTCGCTCATCAGCTCTCGTTG
Organism: Caulobacter sp. LjRoot300; assembly: GCF_964253875.1. Lineage (NCBI taxonomy): Bacteria > Pseudomonadati > Pseudomonadota > Alphaproteobacteria > Caulobacterales > Caulobacteraceae > Caulobacter > Caulobacter sp. LjRoot300. The sequence goes on along the minus strand of NZ_CAXUSA020000002.1, from coordinate 783,229 downwards.
GACTTCGACTACAGCACCATCGGTCTCTACGACGGCGACCTGATCGACGAGGATCTCGATCCGGACCATCCCGCGTTCGTCGGGGCGTGGGTGCTGGACGAAAACGGCGCGGTCTTCGTCCCGGCGGCTGAATTCCGCGACGAGGCCGCGGAGCCCGACAGCGCCGTATAAAGGCGAACCTGCCGCGAACGTCGCGGACGCTGCGGCAACTCGCGGTCGTCAGGCCGTGTCCCGCCGGACGAGCACGGGGATCATCTGGACCGACACGGCGTCCTCGCCCGCGATGCGGGCGAACAGGGCGTCGGCCATCGCCTTGGCGCCGGTGGCGATGTCCTGCCGGACGGTGGTGAGGCGCGGCACGGTCTGGGCGGCCAGCGGGATGTCGTCGTAGCCGACCACCCGGACCTGGTCCGGAACGGCCAGGCCCCGGTCGGTCAGCACGCGCAGCGCCGTCATGGCGATCACATCGGACGCCGCGAACACCCCGTCGATGTCCTCGCCGGCCTGGGCGATATGGGCGGAGATCTCCTGCTCCATGACGTCGGACGCCAGGTGCACGTCGAACTGCTGCGGGGCGGGCAGGCCCCGCGCTTGCAAGGCCGCGCACAGGCCGGCGTGGCGCTGGCCGATTTCCGGCGTGCGGACCTCGCCCAGGAAGGCGATGCGGCGCGCCCCGGCCGCCGCCAGGCGTTCGCCGGCCAGCCGCCCGCCGGCGAAATTGTCGGTGCCGACCGAGCAGTGCCTCTGGCCGGACCAATGGCTGCCCCAGGCGACCAGGGGCCGATAGTGGGCCGCCGCGCGCTCGATGGCCTCGAACTGGTCCGACTGGCCGATCAGCAGCACGCCATCCAGCATGCCCGAGCCGATGATCGCTTCCAGCCAGTCGGCGGTGTCGGGGACGACCCGCGACAGCATGATGTCGTAGCCGTTCTCGGTCAGGGCGTCGGCCAGATGACCCAGCATCGTCATGAAGAACGGGTCGGACAGGTGCTGGCGCTTCTCGCGACCCAGCGGCACCACGACGCCGATGACGCCCGTGCGCTGGGCCCGCAGCCGCCGGGCCATCTGGTTGGGGCGGAAGCCATGCGCCTGAGCCAGCGCCTGGATGCGGGCCTTGGTGTCGGTCTTGACCAGCGGACTGTCGGCCAGGGCGCGCGAGACGGTCGCGGTGTTCACGCCGGCGATCTTGGCCAAGTCGGCAAGCGTGCGGATGCGAACCGGCTTTTCCAGAGACCTTCCCCTTCTTTGATCGACGCTCGTGGCGAGAGCCCGCGCGCCTGCCCGGCCCAGCGAAGCTGTAGGGCAATCCGATTCACCCGCCTAGCCCAGGGGGCTTTCAGCCCGGGCGGCCGTCGCAATCCATGTTGCCTTTCATACAAACGATTGCAATATGGCGCTCAAAAATGGGGAGCCGGGAATGAACCGCGTTGAGCGTCTGGTGATCCTGGGCGGCGGCACGGCCGGCTGGATGGCGGCCACCGCCCTGGCCAAGACCTTCGGGTCCCGACTGAAGATCGATCTTCTGGAGTCCGAGGCGATCGGCACGGTCGGGGTCGGCGAGGCGACCATCCCGACGATCCAGTGGTTCAACGATCTGATCGGCCTGGACGAAGCCGCGTTCGTTCGCGCCACCAAGGCCACCTACAAGCTGGGCATCGCCTTCGTCGACTGGGCCCGTCCGGGCAGCCGCTATTTCCATCCGTTCGGACGCTACGGCGTCGACCTGGGGCCCGTTCCCTTTCACCAGCGCTGGCTGAAGGCCCGCGCCGAGGGGTTCGACGGTCCGCTGTCGGCCTTCTCGCTGGCCACCCAGCTGGCGGCCGCCAACCGGTTCGCCAAGCCGGGCGACGAGGCGCGGTCGATCCTGTCGACGCTGGGCTACGCCTACCAGTTCGACGCCACGCTCTATGCGCAATACCTGCGCGGCCTGTCCGAAGCCGCCGGCGTCACGCGGCACGAGGGCAAGCTGGAGACGGTCGAGCGGGCGCCCGACACCGGCTTCGTCACCGCCCTCACCACCGATCGCGGCGAGCGGATCGAGGGCGAGCTGTTCCTCGACTGCTCGGGCTTTCGCGCCCTGCTGATCGACGGGGTGATGGAGGCCGGCTTCGAGGATTGGTCGCACTGGCTGCCCTGCGACCGCGCCGTCGCCGCGCCCTGCGCCCGGGTGGCCGAGACCACGCCCTACACGCGCGCCACCCTGCGCCCGGCCGGCTGGCAATGGCGGATCCCGCTGCAGCACCGCACCGGCAACGGCTACGTCTATTCCAGCGCCTTCCTTTCGGACGACGAGGCCGCGGCGACCCTGCTGGGCGGCCTGGACGGCGCGGCGCTGGACGCGCCGCGCTTCCTGCGGTTCAAGGCCGGCTTCCGGCGCGAGACCTGGCGCAAGAACGTGGTGGCCATAGGCCTGTCGTCCGGCTTCCTGGAGCCGCTGGAGTCGACCAGCATCCACCTGATCCAGAGCGCCATCGCCAAGCTGATCACGCTGTTTCCCGACCAAGACTGCGACCCGGGCCTGGCGCGGCAGTTCAACACGCTGTTCGGCCGCGACATGGACGGGATCAAGGATTTCCTGATCCTGCACTATCACGCCACCGAGGGGCACGAGTCGCCGCTTTGGCGGCATACGCGCCACATGGCGCTGCCTGACAGCCTGGTCGCCAAGGAAGAGCAGTATCGGCGCGCCGGACGGCTGATGCTGACGCCCGACGAGCTGTTCCGTGAGGCCAGCTGGCTGGCCGTGCTCGAAGGTCAGGGGGTGCGCGCCGAGGGCTACAGTCCGCTGGCCGATACGCTGGATCCGGCTCTCAACCGCCAGCAGCTGGAGCAGATCGCGGCGGTGATCGCGCGCGCCACGCCCACCCTGCCGAAGCACGACGACGCTATCGCCGCCCTGATCGGCGGCTCGACCTAGCCCGGGCAGCGGTTCCATTCGGGCGCCGCGCCCACGCCGATGACGGGTTGGCTCGTCTTCGCGGCCTTCGCCGGAGGTCCCGGCTCGGCCGGGGGCCGCACCGCCAGATAGACCGTGCTCCACAGCTGCGCCGCGTTGGACTCGTCGACATCGGCCTTGCCCGCGCCGAACGGCACGACCTCGTAGCGACCGTTCCGGAAGGCCCAGGACCAGAGTTCGGAGCTCTGCACCGGGCGGGTGGCGCGGATCGCCCGCCACAGCTCGGCCTGGGCCGCGACCAGCTTGGCGCGCAGCGACGCGGGCAGGTCGCACCGGGCCAGTTGTCGCTCGAGCCCGGCGGCCAGCAGCGCCTGCTGCCAGGACCAGACCACCGCGCCATGATAGGCGGCCGGGGTGAAACGGGCCTGCGCCTCGCGATCGGTGAAGGCGGCGTTGGCGACCACCAGGCCGACATCGGTCATCAATCCCGCCGGGAAGGGACGCATCGTCGCGGTGACATAGGTGTCCAGATCCACCGCCGAGGGATGGCCGAACAGCAGGGCGAAACCCTCGTCCGAGTTGACGATCGGCACGGGCTTGCCCGTGGCGTCCAGCGACAGGGCGTGGAACACCAGCGCTCGCCCGTCCAGGGCCTTCAGGGCCGGGGCGGCGGGAACGCCCAGGCTGTCGGCGTAGGACCGGATCGACGCGCCCGCCTCGGCAGCCGGCAACTCGACCCGGAACAGCGGCGACGCCTGGGCGCGCCAGACCTGGGCCATCCGGCCGGCGTCGGCGAACAGCGCGCGGTCCTCGGCCGAAAGATACGGGTCCAGCAGGCCGGCGCGGAACAGGCGGTCGGCCGCCTCGATCGCGGCCGGCACGAGGGCGGCGTTGACGTTGTAGGGATAGATCCCGCGGCCCAGCCCCTCGTTGCTGTCGCGCCACTCCCCGGTCATCCGGCCGGGCTTGATCGCGACCAGCGTCCGGGCCGAAGGGGCGTCGGCGAACGCGCGGCCCTGGTTCAGCACGAAGCGCAGGTTGCTGACCAGCCTGGCGCCGGTCGGCGTGCGGACGCCGGGCTGGCTCTCGCTGGCCAGGGGCTGGGCCAGCCAAGTCCGCGCCCGCGCCTGTCCAGGGCCTTGCAGGTAGTCGGCGGCGACGGCGCCCAGCATGTAGTCGTCGTCGACCATGCCGTAGTCGAGCTCGGCCGCGTCGCCGTCGCGGCCGGCCTTGCGGTTCTGGACGACGGCGAACTCGCCGACGCCCTCCTCGTGCGCCACCTCGCCGCCGGGCGACAGCCGGGCCAGCACCGAATTGAGCCCCGCCTCGACCGCCGCCGGCCGCAGGGCGGGCATCAGCAGCCGCACCGACATCAGGGTGTCGCGGCCGAAATAGGTGTTGAAGCGCCAGGAGCCGGCCAGGAACTTCTCGCGATAGCTGAGGAAGGCCAGGGCGTCGCGAGCGCCGGGATCGGCGGCCGCCTGGGCGTTGAGCAGCTGCCCGATCGGCAACGGCGTCAGCGGCGCGTCGCCGCTCAACGCCGTGATCTCCAGCGCGATCCGCCCGTCGGCCCCGGCGACGATGGCGCCCTGGTCGATGCGGCCGCCGATGACGCGGATCGTCAGCGCGTAGCCGGGCCCGCCGTCGAGACGGGCGCGCCGCCAGGTGAGGGTGTCGCCCTGAATCGTCGGTTCGGTCGCCACCTCGGCCGGAAAGCGGCCGACCGCCTGATAGTCCCGCAGGTAGCGGACATTGGAGAGCACCGCCTGCTTGGCGACCAGTCTTGGCGCGTCGAGGCTGGCGCGGGCGACCACGCCGTTGAGCGCACCGCGGCGGAGCGGCTTTGGCGGCTGGTCCAGACGCCAGGTCGCCGGCTTGGCCGTCGGCTCGAACCACAGGCCCACGCCGCTGTTGCCGGCCGGGAAGGCGACCAGGATGCGCGGATCGACGCCGTTGCGCAGCAACAGGTGCGCGGCGACCGTGTCTTCGCGGACGAAGGCGTTGAGGTTCTGCCCCTCGGTAAGCTGGTAGGCCAGGTCCGGCCTGGCCAAGGCTTGGCTCGAGACGGTCAGCGACAGCAGGCCGCCGGCGGCCGCCCATCGAAAGTTCTTGAACATCGCTGTCTCCAATCCCACGGGGACCGGCGCATCCGTCGTCCCCCGCCTGGCCTAGCGCTCTAGAAGCCGTGGACTGTTGACGGTCTTGGGCCGAATTCCTCGTCCTTCGACAGGCTCAGGATGAGGAATTCTACTGAACCGCCTTGTCGGCAGCCCTCATCCTGAGCTTGTCGAAGGACGAGGGCGGCGCCCACCATGCTAAACGCCTAACTGTCCACAGCTCCTAGAAGCGCAAGGTGAGCGAACCGCCATAGGTCCGTCCTACGATGCCGCGAGCGTAGAAATAGCCCGAGGCCGCGTTCTGGGTCTGGCCTTGCCGCGGGTTGCCCTCGGTCAGGCCGACGACGTCGAAGATGTTGTCGACGTTGAAGTTGACCTGGAGATTGTCCTTCAGGTTCAGGGTGACCCCCGCGCTGGTGACGCCATAGGACGGCAGGGCCACGCCGTTGCCGGAGTCGGCGTAGATCTTGCCGACATATTTGTAGCGGGCATAGACCTCGCCCAGGCCGTTCGGCAGCTTGATGGCCGGCGTGATGGTGTAGAGCCGCGCCGGCGTCCGCTCGGGGCGATTGCCGTCATAGGTCGGCTGCGGCACGCCGTCGAGGCTGAGGTTGTTGAGGGTGGGATCCTGGATCACGCCCGAAACATTGACCGAGAACCAGTCGACGGGCCGGACCAGGGCGTCCAGCTCGACGCCCTTGGTCTTGAGGTCGGCCAGGAAGCTGGTCTGTTTCGTGGGATCGGACGGGTCGATGAAGTTGTAGAACTGGTTGTCGAAATTGGTCCGGAACACCGTGGCCGAGGCGCTGAGGACGCGGCCGTACTCGAAGCGCACGCCGGCCTCATAGAGTTCGATCTTGGTGATCGGATCGGTGTTGTTGGTCTGGAAGCCGTTGGCGTAGCGGCCATAGACCGAGAAGTGCGGCGTGATCAGATAGCTGGCGCCGAGCGTCCAGGCGACCTTGTCCTGGGTCCGGCGCGTCTCGGTGAACGTGCCGTCGAAGGTCGATCCCACGGTGCGCACCACGCCTGCCACGCCGGGCTGCACCGGCTGGTTGACCGCCGCGGCGTTGCCTTCCAGGTACCGGGCCTTGTCGCTTTCCCAGCGTACGCCGCCGTCGATGTGGATCTTGTCGCCGATCGCCAACTCGTCGTTGGCGTAGAGCGACACCGACTTGTCGGTGCGGCGACGAACCCCCGCGCCCCAGTCGCCATACGACACCATGCCGTTGTCGCTGAGCACGCCGATGACCTGGTTGTTCGCGTCCAGCGAGACGATGTCATAGAGATCGCTGTTGGTGCGGACGTCGTTGACCACGGTGGCCACCGCCGACTGGTTCTGGCTGCGGCTGACGTCGTAATACTGAACCCCGGTGGTCAGCGAGTTCTTGAACCCGTCGCCCTGATATTCCCAGCGCGTGCCTATATTGGCGCCGAAGTCGTGGCCCGACTGGTAATCGTGGTTGAGCGTGGTTTCCTGCAGGAAGCCGTTGCCGTTCAGGGCGTTCAGGGTGGCCACGTCGCTCGAGGGGATGACCACGCCGGTGCGCAGGTTCTTGGCGCCGAAACGCGCGGTGGCCGGATAGGCGGCCAGGCCGGCGGTGAGCAGGTTGTTGATCGGCGAGGCCGCGCCCGGCGTCAGATAGGTGACCGCGCTGGCCAGGCCGGCGTTGCCGGTGCCCGAGCCGGGGAACAGGCCGTTGAAGTCGTCCTTCAGGTCCAGGTAGCGGGCCCGGGCGAAGATCTCGACGCTGTCGCTCAGCGGCTTTTCGAAATCGATGCGCAGCTGCTTGGTCTTGACCCGCACGCCCTCGCTGAGCCGGAAATCGCGGAAGCCGTCGCCTTCGACGAAGGTCGACACCGGCACGGAGATCCGGTTGAAGGCGGCGCCGCCGACATTGCCGAACTGCGTGCCCAGCCCTGGAATGCCGTGGGGCTTGCCGTTGCTGTAGGCGTAGGGCTGGTCGGCGTAGTAGGCGCTCTCCATGTCGCCGATCTTGCCGGTCAGGCGCACGAATCCGCCGCCGTCGAAGCGGTATTCCAGCATCCCCTTCAGGCGGTAGCCGTCATAGTCGAAGGTGTTCTTGCGCACCCCGGGACTGCTCTGGACATAGCCGCCGATGTTGAAGGCCAGGTTGTTGGCGATCGGCGCGGAATAGTAGAAGTCGCCGCGCTTGAGGCCGTAATTGTAGCCCGTGGCCCGCACCACCCCCTCGGGCTTGTCGAAATTGGGCTTGCGCGACAGGAAGTTGATCGTGGCGCCCGCCCCGTTGACGGTCAGAATGCCCGATGTGCCGCCCTTGACCGCTTCCATCCGGTCGATGGTGACGTCCTCGGAGAAGAAGAAGTCCGCCCCGCCGCCCTGGTAGATGACCGGCAGGCCGTCCTCCTGCAGCTGGATGAAGCGCTGGCCGCCGCCCTGCAGGCCGCGCACCGAATAGTTGTTCGACAGCTCGCCGGCCGTGCCCTCGACGAAGATGCCGGGCACCAGTTCCAACAGGTCGGCGGTCGAGCGCGGGGCCTTGCGCTCGATGTCGGCGCGCGTCGCCAGGGTGATGTCGGCCGAGGCGGTGATCAGCGGGCGATTGCGCGAGGTCAGGCCCGTGACCACGACTTCGCTGACGGTCTGCGGGTCGGCGGGAGCGGGGGTCTGGGCGGCGGGGGCGTTGACCGGGACGGGCTGCGTCGACGCGGTCTGAGCCCAGGCGGGAACGGCGACGCCGCTGCAGCCGGCCAGCAACAGGGCGCGCAGAGCGTGACGTTTGCGCATGAATCCTCCCCAAGGCGGTTCGGTCCCCGCCTGGAACGGCGGATGTACCGAGTGCACGATGTATGACGATTGCAGTATCGATGCAATCGTTTGTTATTTACCGTAACCGTAGTCGGCCTTATCCACGATCATAGCGACCGCCCACGGCCTCGACGGCAGCACCGACAAAACCGCCGCGGGTGGGCTTATGTTCCCAGAGAGCGAATCCGCCCCGAGCGTTGGCTCAACGCCGGCGCGGGCAGCGGGTTTCAGAACCCGGCGGCCAGCTTCGATCGTCTGACCGAATAGCCGAAGTACAGCACGCACGCGGCGGCCGCCCAGACCGCGAACAGGATCCAGGTGTCCAGCGGCAGGCCGACGATCAGATAGCCGCAGAACGCCACGCTGAGCGCCGGCACGACCGGGTACAGCGGCACGCGGTAGCCGCGCGGCAGGTCCGGCTGGGTGCGGCGCAGGATGATCACCCCCAGCGAGACGATGGCGAAGGCGATCAAGGTGCCCATGCTGGTCAGGTTGACCAGGGTGTCGAGCGGCACGAAGGCGGCCAGGACCGCGATGAAGGCCGCGACGATCCAGGTGTTGAGATCCGGCGACTGGGTCTTGGGGTTCACCCGCTGGAACACCTTGGGCAGCAGGCCGTCGCGGCTCATGGCGTAGAGGATGCGGGTCTGGCCGTACATCACCACCAGGGTGATCGAGAAGATCGAGACGATGGCCCCGACGCAGAGGATCAGCGAGGTCCAGGCCTGGCCGGTCAGGTTGCGCAGGATCACCGCCAGCCCAGCCTCTTGGCCCGCGAACGCCGTCCAGGGCTGGGCCCCGACGGCGGCCAGGGCCACCAGGATGTAGACCGCCGTGACGATCAGCAGGCTGAGGATGATGCCCAGCGGCAGGGTGCGGCGCGGGTCCTTGACCTCGTCGCCGGCCGTCGAGACCGCGTCGATGCCGATATAGGAGAAGAAGATCGACGAGGCCGCCGCCCCGATCCCGGCCACGCCCATCGGGGCGAAGGGCTTGAGGTTGCCGGCGTGGAAACCGGAAAAGGCGATGACCACGAAGAACAGCAGCACCAGCAGCTTCAGCACCACCAGCACGGCGTTGACCGTCACCGACTCCTTGACGCCCCGCAGCAGCAGGACCAGGCAGGCCCCGACCAGCACCACCGCCGGCAGGTTGAACACCCCGCCCGCCCCCGGCGCCTTGGCGATGGCGTCGGGCATCCGCCAACCGATCAGGTCGGAGAACATCTCGTTCAGGTACTGCCCCCAGCCCACGGCGATGGCCGAGGCGGAGACCGCGTATTCCAGCAGCAGGCAGGCGCCGACCAGGAAGGCCGCGAACTCGCCCAGGGTGGCGTAGGCGTAGCTGTAGGACGACCCCGACACCGGAATGGTCGAGGCCAGCTCGGCGTAGCACAGGGCGGTCAGGGCCGCGGTGATCCCGGCGATCACGAACGAGACGACGACGGCGGGCCCGGCGGCCGGCACGGCCGTGGTCAAGGCCACGAAGATGCCGGTGCCGATCGTCGCCCCGACGCCCAGCATGGTCAGCTGGAACAGGCCGATCGTGCGGTGCAGGCCCCCCAGGGCGTGATCTTCCGGCAGGTGCTCGCCGCCCTCGGCGACGACCCGGCCCACGGGCTTGCGGCGGAAGAGATCGGCCGCGCGAAACTGGCCCATGGTGTCCTCGGAATGTGGTCGCCGGTGACGACCCTCCCCCTGTGGGGGAGGTGTCGGCGAAGCCGACGGAGGGGGGATGCTCGGGTGCTGGTCGCACAGGTTCAACCGTCCGACAACTCCCCCCACCGATCGCTACGCGATCGCCTCCCCCACAGGGGGAGGAACTCGTTCTACCGCTCGCCCTCGAACATGTAGTCCCGGGTGATCGGCAAGGCGCCGACCTTCTTGGCGACCTGAATCTGGAAGACCATGTGCCCCCCATAGCGGAAGCCCAGCTCGGCCCCGCACAGGTAGAATTCCCACATCCGCCGGAACCGGGCGTCGAACATCGTCGGGATATCCGGGTCGGCCAGGAACCTCATCCGCCAGTGCTTGCAGGTCTCGGCGTAGTGCAGGCGCAGGATCTCAATGTCGGTAATCCACAGACCCGCCGCCTCGACCGCCTTGACGATCTCAGACAGGCCCGGGATGTAGCCGCCGGGGAAGATGTACTTGGCCGTGAAGGCGTTGGTCGCGCCGGGGCCGGACATGCGGCCGATCGCGTGGATCACCGCGCTGCCGTCGTCGGTCAGCAGGCGTTTGACCGTGTCGAAATAGGTCTGGAAATTCGGCGCGCCGACATGCTCCAGCATGCCGACCGAGACGATGCGGTCGAAGGTCTCGTCCAGGTCGCGATAGTCGGTCAGGCGGAACTCGACCCGGTCGGACAGCCCCGCCTTTTCGGCCCGTTCCCGGGCCAGGGCCAGCTGCTCGGTCGACAGGGTGACCCCGGTCATCTTGGCCCCATGGTCGGCCGCCAGGGTCAGGGACATGCCGCCCCAGCCCGAGCCGATGTCCAGCACCTTCATGCCCGGGGTGATGTTCAGCTTGGCGCCGATATGGGCCTTCTTGGCCGCCTGGGCTTCCTCCAGGGTCATGTCGGGCCGCGCGAAATAGGCGCAGCTGTACTGCATGTCGGCGTCGAGGAAGCGCTTATAGAGTTCGTTGCCCACGTCGTAGTGGTGGGCGACGTTGCGGCGCGAGGCGATGCGGTCGTTGAGCGACTGCACCGTGCGCTTGACCGCCTTCCTGGCCCGGGTCAGGGGCGTGCCGCGCTTGGGCGTGCGGCCGCCGCTCCTGCCGACGATCTCCAGCAGGTCCCACAGGGTCCCCTGCTCGATCGTCAGGTCGCCTTCCATATAGGCCTCGCCCAGGCCCAGGCTGGGATTGGCCACTAGGCGGCGCAGGCCGCGGGCGTTGATCCGCATGGTCACGGGCGGGCCCGAGCCGTCGCCGGCCTTCTTTACCGAGCCGTTGGGCAGGTGGACGGTCAGGTCGCCGACCTTGACCATCTTGTTCAGCAGCGCTTCGATCATGACGGCGACCCTAGCGCGAGCGCCGCCGGAGAAAAGACGCAAAATTTTCGTCCGCCTCCCCTTGCAAAATCGCACGCGCGAACCACTCGGCGTTGGCTGTCGCTGGGCCTCGACCTGCGGCGCCGTTCGAGCGCGGGCGCTAGGCAGCGCCGCTTCGCGTGCGATAATCCGCTCGCCACCACACCAGCCGCTCGGAAAGTCGCACAATGGCCCAGCCCGACCTGGCTGATCTGGACGCCTTCACCGCCGTGGCGCGGGCCCGCAGCTTCCGAGGCGCGGCGGCCTCGCGCGGGGTCTCGGCCTCGTCGCTGTCCGAAGCCCTGCGCCGGCTGGAGGCGGCCCTGGGCGTGCGGCTGCTCAACCGCACCACCCGCAGCGTCACCCCGACCGAGGCCGGCGAGCGGCTGCTGGCCCGCCTGACCCCCGCCCTGGCCGACGTCTCCCTGGCCCTGGACGAGGTCAACGCCTTCCGCGACAGCCCGACCGGCGTGCTGAAGCTGAACGTGCCGGGGGCGGTGTCGCGGATCGTCCTCCCCGACCTGATCCCCCGGTTCCTGGCCGCCCATCCCGGCATCCGCGTCGAGGTCAGCGTCGAGGAGGCCTTCGTCGACGTGCTGGCGGCCGGCTTCGACGCCGGGGCGCGCTATGACGAGCGGCTGGAAAAGGACATGATCGCCGTGCCCCTGGCCGGACCGCAGCGCTTCGTGGTGGTGGGTTCCCCGGCCTATTTCGAAAAGCATGGCCGACCGAGCCATCCCCGCGAGGTGCTGGGCCACCCGTGCATCCGCCATCGCTTTCCCAGCGGGTCCAGCTACGCCTGGGAGTTCGAAAAGGACGGCGAGGTCGTCCGCGTCCAGCCCGAGGGGCCGCTGGTCACCAACAGCGGCGAGCTGGAGCTGGCCGCCGCCGAGGCGGGGCTCGGCCTGCTGGCCACCTTCGAGGCCTTCTGCGCCGACCGTATCGCGGCGGGCAAGCTGGAGACCGTGCTCGACGACTGGCTGCCGCCGTTCAGCGGGCCGTACCTTTATTATCCAAGCCGTAGGCACATGCCCGCGCCGCTGCGGGCGTTCGTGGATTTCGTCAAGGCTTCGAACGCCCTCTCCCAGCGGGAGAGGGAGGGGCCCGCCGCGTAGCGGTGGGAGGGTGAGCAACTGTGTTTATCGGGCGTATTGGGGGTCCCAGGCCTGACCTGAGCGCAGCAGGGCGACGATGATGCCGAGCATGCGGCGGGCGACGGCGATGATGGCCATCTTGGGGCTCTTTCCGTTGGCGATGAGGCGCTGGCGGAAGGCCTTGAGGGCGGGGTTGCTGCGAGCGGCGGCCAGGGCGGCCATGTAGACGACGCGGCGGACCTCGGCCCGTCCGCCCCAGATGGCGCGCTTGCCCTTTCGCTTGCCGCTGTCGTCGTCGAACGGCGCCAGGCCGACCAGGGCGGCCAGCTGTCGCCGGTCGAGCTGGTCGATCTCGGGGACCAGGCCCAGCAGGGTCTGGCTGAGGATGGGGCCGGCGCCCTTGAGCGACTGGATCAGGCGGTCCTTGCGGGCCATGGCCTCGTCGTTGGCGACCAGTTGGGCCAGCCGCCGCTCGATCAGCAGGATCTCGGCGGCGATGCGCTTGAGCCGCCGGCCGGCCATCCGGCGCAGGAGCGGATCGACGACCAGCCGGACCTGGGCTTCCAGGCGGATGCGGTCTTCGGTCAGCTGGCGGCGGGCGGTGATCAGTTCGGCCATCTGTTCGGCCAACGGATCATGGTGCGGCGCGCGGGTCGGCAGCTGGTCGGTGAAGCGCGCCAGCATCAGGGCGTCGGCCACGTCGTTCTTGGCCAATTTGCCCAGGGCCCGGGCGTACTGGCGCAGCCGGTAGGGATTGACCAGCCGCACCGGCAGGCCCGCCACGCGCAGCGCCCTGACCAGCGGGCGTTCGTAGCCGCCGCTCGGCTCCAGGCCGATGGCCCGCACCGTCCAGGCGCCGCAGCGCTTGATCAGCGCCGCCCAGCCGGCCGGGTCATTGTCGAACTGGAGGATCTCTCCGGTCGGCAGCATCGCCACGTCCAACCGTTCCTGGCAGACGTCGATGCCGATCACACATTCGTCCTGGTTCATCTTCGGCGTCCCATCCTTGCGTGCGGGGTCTTGTCCCGGGCAACTGTTCGGGTTCAGGAAGAAGATGACCGCGGCCCCAGCTCATCCACGGCGTGCAGGCCTCAGGGGTAACGGGCTCGCGGTCACCGCCACGGGCCGGGCCATGACCCGGCCCGTGGCGACCACAACTCTGACAGATTCCAGACACGCAAGGGGTTACACCCTTACCGGTTTCACACGGACGCTCTGCCGGCGCGCCGTCGACCGTCTTACCCCCTCACCCTCCCACGCCTGCGGCGCGGGTCCCTCCCTCTCCCCATGGGAGAGGGCGCGAGAGATGCAAATCCCATCCACCTCAGGTGAAATCTTCCCCTCCGGCCCCGCACTAAGCGTCGCATTAGAAAGCCTGTTCTTGCTTCCGAGCCTTCCGGGGCGTAACGGGTCCGCTCCCGCCGCCGATGGCGGGCTCAAGACATGAATTGGAGGCTGCGATGGGTTACCGGGTCGCCGTGGTCGGCGCCACGGGCAATGTGGGCCGTGAAATGTTCAACATCCTCGAGGAAGTGAAATTCCCCGTGGACAAGATGCATGCCATCGCCTCGCGTAAATCCATCGGCGTGGAAGTCTCGTTCGGCAGCCAGACCCTGCACTGCGAGGACCTTGAGCAGTTCGACTTCTCCAAGGTCGATATCGTGCTGATGAGCGCCGGCGGCGCCATCTCCAAGGCCTGGGGCGAGAAGATCGGCGCGGCCGGTCCGATCGTCATCGACAATTCCAGCCACTTCCGGATGGACCCGGACGTGCCGCTGGTGGTGCCGGAAGTGAACCCGGACGCCGTCGACAAGCTGCCCAAGAACATCATCGCCAATCCCAACTGCTCCACGGCGCAGCTGGTGGTGGTGCTGGCCCCCCTGCACGCCGAAGCCAAGATCAAGCGGGTGGTCGTCTCGACCTACCAGTCGGTCTCGGGCGCGGGCAAGGAAGGCATGGACGAGCTGTGGGAGCAGACCAAGGGCGTCTTCGTCCTGGGCGCCCCGCCCCCCAAGAAATTCACCAAGCAGATCGCCTTCAACGTCATCCCCCACATCGACGTCTTCATGGAAGACGGCTTCACCAAGGAAGAGTGGAAGATGATGATGGAGACCAAGAAGATCCTGGACCCCGCCATCAAGCTGACCGCCACCTGCGTGCGGGTGCCGGTGATGGTCGGCCACGCCGAGGCCGTGAACATCGAGTTCGAGACCCCGCTGGACGAGGACGACGTGCGCGAGATCCTGCGCGACGCGGACGGCGTGCAGGTGGTCGATAAGCGCGAGGACGGCGGCTACATGACGCCGAAGGAAAGCGCCGGCGAGTTCCCGGTCTATGTCTCGCGCATCCGCACCGACCCGACCGTGGAGAACGGCATCGCGCTGTGGTGCGTGGCCGACAACCTGCGCAAGGGCGCGGCGCTGAACGCCGTGCAGATCGCGCAGCTGCTGCATGAGAAGGGTCTCATCAAGCAGAAACTCCCGGCCTAAGCCGCCCTCCGCAACAAGCGGGTGGACGATTTCAGGGGCTCCCGGGACTTCAGGTCCCGGGAGCCTTTTTCATTGGCGATCTTGAGGAACGACGCGATGTCGGCGGACACGACCAAGAGCCCGGACGAATCCCGGACGGCTTTGATCGCCGGGGTGGGCTGCTACCTGCTGTGGGGCGTCCTGCCCCTCTATTTCCACCTGTTGTCGGGGCTGGGCGTCGGCGCATGGGAGATGGTCGCCCACCGCACCCTGTGGGCCGCCCCCTGGGCGTTCCTGGCCGTGCTGATGGCTCGGCAGGGCGGACAGGTGGCGGCGGTGCTGCGCCAGCCGCGCACCCTGGGGATCCTGGCCCTGAGCACGGCGGCGATCTTCATCAACTGGTCGATCTATGTGTTCGCGGTCACCGCCAACCACGTGATCGAGGCCAGCCTCGGCTACTACATCAACCCGCTGATGAACATGGCGGCCGGGGCCCTGCTGTTCCGCGAGCGGATCAGCCGCGAGGGCGCGATCGCCATCGGCCTGGCGGTGATCGGCGTGGCCATCCAGACGGCGGCCCTGGGCCACCTGCCGATCATCTCGCTGGGGGTGGCCCTGAGCTTTTGCCTCTACGCCATCCTGCGCAAGCAGGTGAAGGCCGACGCCCAGACCGGCCTTTTCATCGAATGCGTCTACCTGGCCGTGCCTGGGCTGCTCTATGTGCTGCACCTGCAGGCCACCGGCGCCGGCCACCTCGCCAGCGGCGCGGGCGTCACCACCCTGCTGCTGCTGGCCGGTCCGGCGACGGTCGTGCCCCTGGTCCTGTTCGCCTGGTCGGCCCGCCGCATGCCGCTAAGCGCCATGGGCTTCCTGCAGTTCATCGCCCCGACCCTGCAGTTCCTGATCGGCGTGCTGCTGGGCGAGGCGTTCACCCCGATGCGGGCCCTGTCGTTCGTGTTCATCTGGCTGGGCGTGGCGGTGTTCGCCTACGGGGCCTGGAAGCGGACGCGGGCGGTGGCCAGGGCCTGATCCTCCACGTCATCCAGCGTGTTCGGGGATGACGCCGGATTCGAACACCGGCTAGGCTGGCCCTCTCACGAGAGCCTCTCCATGCCGACCCGACGTTCCCTGCTCGCCGCCGCCGGCGCCCTGGCCCTGACGGGCGCGGCGCGCGATCCCCTCGACGACCTGCTGGCGGGGAAAGGCGATCCCCAGGCCGCCGTGCCCGGCCTGGCGGGAACCGTCTTCCGCGGCGCGCCCGAGCCTCTCGCGGGGACCGTGACGCGCGGCCTTGCCGACGTCGCGACCGGCCGGGCCATGACCGAGGCCTCCCCGGCCCGCATCGCCTCGATCTCCAAGCTGGTCACGGCGATCGGCTTCATGACCCTGGTCGAGGCCGGCAAGGTCGGACTGGACGACGACGTCTCCGACATTCTGGGGTGGTCCCTGCGCCATCCGCGATTTCCCCGGGCGGCCATCACCCCGCGCCGGCTGATGTCGCACACCAGCGGCCTGCGCAACGGGCCCAGCTATCCGGTCGTGTTCGGCCGCCCGCTGAGCGCGGCCCTGACCCCCGGCGGCGTCCAGTGGGACGACGGCGCCTGGTTCGGACCGGCCGAGGAGGCGCCGGGCGACTGGTTCGCCTATGCCGACGTCAACTACGCCGTGGTCGCGCAGCTGATCGAGCGGCTGTCGGGCCAGCGCTTCGACCGCTTCATGGCCGCCCGGGTGTTGGAGCCCCTCGGTCTGAAGGGCGGTTTCAACTGGAGCGGCGTCTCCCAGGCGGTCCGTGACCAGCGGGCCGTGCTCTATCGCAAGGCCCCGTCCGACGACGGGCCGTGGGACGCGACGGGGCCCTGGATCGCCCAGCTGGACCAGACCCTGCCGCCCGCGCCCCAGGCCGCGGTCCGGGTCGGCGCCGAGGCGGCGGGGCGATCGCTGGACAGCTATGCCCCCGGCGAGAACGGCTTCGTGTTCGCGCCGCAGGGCGGCCTGCGGGCCTCGATCAACGACCTAGATGCGATCGGCCAGTTGTTGGCCCGGCGCGGCGCCCCGATCCTGAGGCTTGAGACCTACCGGACCATGACCACGCCGACCTGGCGGTTCGACCCGGTCCGCCCGAACGGCGAGGGCTACGGCGGCCTGATCCGCGCCTACGGCCTGGGCGTCCAGACGCTGACCGGGACCGAGGGTTACGACAATCCGTTCGACGGCTGCGAGGGCTGGATCGGCCACGCCGGAGACGCCTATGGCCTGACCTCGGGCTTGTGGGTCCATCCGGACGCCGCCCGGGGCATGGCCTATCTGCTGACGGGCCAGGCCGCGCCGCTGGCGCGCAACAAGGGCCGCTCGAAGCTGACCCGCCAGGAAGAGGCCATGGCCGCCTGGCTGACCCGAGCCTGACACTATCCTCAGGTCGGGCTTGGCGAGGGGGGCGGGCTTGGGCCATGCTCGCGCCCATGGCCGGTCCGCAACATCCTCCCTGCGACGAAGGCGTCATCCGGGCGGCCCGACCGGACGGCTCGACGAGCCGCAAGCGCCTGGCCCTGGCGGCCACGGTGCTGGGCTCGAGCATGGCCTTCATCGACGGCTCGGTGGTCAATGTCGCCTTGCCGGCCATGCGGACAGCGCTGAAGGCCGACGCGGCCCAGGTGCAGTGGATCGTCAACGCCTATCTGCTGCTGCTGGGCGCGCTGGTGCTGATCGGCGGCTCGGCGGGCGACCGCTATGGGCGGCGCAAGGTGTTCGTGGCGGGGGTGGCGCTGTTCGCCGCCGCCTCGCTGGGCTGTGCCCTGGCTCCTGACGCCGGCTGGCTGATCGCCGCCCGCGCCCTGCAAGGTCTCGCCGCGGCCATGCTGGTGCCGGCCAGCCTGGCGATCCTCGGCTCCACCTTCGGCGACCAGGAGCGCGGCGCGGCGATCGGGGCCTGGGCCGGGTTCGGGGCGGTGACCACGGCGATCGGCCCGGTGCTGGGCGGCTGGCTGGTCGACCACGTCTCGTGGCGCGCCATCTTCCTGATCAACCTGCCCCTGGCCGCCGCCACCGTCTGGTTGGCCCTGGTCGCCGTGCGCGAGAGCCGCGACCCCGAGGTCCAGCAGCTGGACTGGCGCGGCGCGGCCCTGGCCGCGACCGGCCTGGGCGCCTTGACCTGGGGCCTGACCGCCGTCGGCCAGCGGGGCTGGACCAGCGGCGCGGTCTGGGCCGCCCTGGCGGCCGGCGCGGTCCTGCTGGCGGGCTTCGTGGTCAGCCAGGCTCGCGAGAAACACCCGATGATGCCGCTGTCCCTCTATCGCTCCAGGACATTCAGCGGCGCCAACCTGCTGACCCTGGCGCTTTATTTCGGCCTGACCGGGGCCCTGTTCTTCCTGCCGTTCGAACTGATCGCCCAGCACGGCTATTCGGCCGCTGGAGCCGGGGCGACCCTGCTGCCGTTCTCGGCGATCATGGGCACGCTGTCGGGGACGGCGGGCCGGCTGGCGGACCGGTTCGGGGCCCGGCCCATGCTGACCGTCGGTCCGATCCTGGCGGGCGTCGGCTTCGGCCTGCTGGGCGCGCCCTGGGTGGGCGCCGGCTACTGGACCGGCGTGCTGCCCGGCCTGCTCGTGGTCGCCCTGGGCATGACCATCGCCGTCGCGCCCCTGACCAACACCGTGATGAGCGCGGTGGCCGCCAGCCATGCCGGCGTCGCCTCGGGGATCAACAACGCCGTCGCCCGGGTAGCCGGCCTGCTGGCGGTGGCGGTGCTGGGCCTGATCTATTTCGCCCCCGGTCCGCAGGGCTACCCCTGGGTGATGGGGATCAGCGCCGCGGCGGCGGTCGTCGCGGGGATCGTGGGGTGGCTGATGATCGAGGGCAAGCCGAAGCAAGGACGCACGGGCGCCTAGAACCGCTTGGCCACTCCTACCGCCACCTCCAGGTCGGGCGTGTCGCGGTTCAGGCCGACATAGGCCGAGGCGTCCAGTTGCAGGTCCTTGGCCGAGGCCGGGGTCCAGCCCGCCGTCAGGTCGAAGCTGGCCGAGGTGACGTGGCCGGACGGGTCCTGCTCGCGATCGGCCCACAGCTCGGCGCCCAGGGCCACCGGACCGAACGACCGCCCGATCCCGACCGCGCCGCCGAAGCCGGCATGGCGGCCCGAACCGTCGGCGTCGGCCCGCGCGTCCAGCTCCGGCGACAGGGCCAGCGACCAGTCGGCGTTCAGCGGCAGCGAGATCGGGACGATCACCCCG
The DNA here is from genome assembly GCF_964253875.1 of Caulobacter sp. LjRoot300. Lineage (NCBI taxonomy): Bacteria > Pseudomonadati > Pseudomonadota > Alphaproteobacteria > Caulobacterales > Caulobacteraceae > Caulobacter > Caulobacter sp. LjRoot300. The sequence continues at coordinate 764,606 of NZ_CAXUSA020000002.1, read as the reverse complement.
CCCTGCCAGGCGTCGCCGCCGATCCCCTCGGCCCCGGTCGGGGCGGTGACGAAGGGCTGCAGGGCCACCGAGGCGCCGTCGCCGCCCGGGTTGCGCAGCGACCAGCGCAGGGCCAAGCCGAGGTCGCCGACTCCGTCCACCGTGGAGACCGCGCCCGAGGCCCGGTCCTTCTGGCGGATCCGTTCGTGCGCCGTCCAGCTGAGCTGGCCCTCGAGCGTCGGGGTCAGGCCCAGGCGCAGCTCCAGCGCCCCGAAGGCCGTGTCGTCGGTCGAGACGCCGCCGCCCCGGCTCCACGCGCCATCGGCCACGCCCAGCTCGGCCTGGAAGCGTCCGGCGTCGAGCACGCAGGGCGGCGAGCCCTTGCCCGGCCGGTCGGCGCAGAAGTCGCGCCCGGCGTCCTGGGCGTGGGCGCCGGCGCCCCAGGCCAGGGCGGCCAGGGCGGCCCAGCCGACGACGCTCGCGATCCCGACCTTGGCCATGGTTCCCTCCGAAGCTCGCTAGAGCGCGGCGTACGCCGCCTGGATCAGCCGCACGGCGCGGGGGTCGCCGATCAGCTCGGTCCCCTGCTTGTTCATCACATAGGCCCCCGACACGCCGCGCGACGGGTCGGCGAAGGCGCACGAGCCGCCCCAGCCGCTGTGGCCGAAGGCGTCGGCCGTCGGGCCGTAGAAGAAGTTGGGCGTGTTGCGCATGAAGCCCGCGCCCCAGCTGATCACATAGGGCAGGACCAGGTCCTGGCCGACGATCCGCTCGGCGCTGGCCTGGGCGATCACGGCCGGCGACAGCACCGACACGCCGTCCAGTTCGCCGCCCGAGGCCAGGGCGCCCATCAGCCGCGCCAGGGCCGGGGCGGTGGCGTGGCCATTGGCCGACGGGATCTCGGCCCGCCGCCAGTCGGCCGTGCCGCGGCCGCCCGGCGCGGCCCACTTGGTCATGAAGGCGGCCTTCACGGCCTCGTTCATCGCCCCGAACTTGGGCAGGGCGGTCGGCCGCATCAGCTCGGCGCAGCGGGCGTGCTCGCTGTCGGGCAGGCCGATCCAGATGTCCAGGCCCAGGGGCTCGGCCAGGTCCTCGCGCAGGGCGGTCCCCATGGTCCGGCCGTCGACCCGGCGGAAGATCTCGCCGGCCGTGAAGCCGAACGTGACCGGATGATAGCCGCTGGCCGAGCCGATCGGCCACAGCGGGGCCATGGCCGCCAGCTTGGCGGTGGTGGCTTCCCAGTCGAACCAGATGGCCGGATCGGTCTCGTCGGGAAAGCCCGACAGCCCGTCCTGGTGCGACATCACCTGGCCGACTGTGACGTCCTGCTTGCCGGCCTGCGCGAATTCCGGCCAGACCGAGGCGACCGTCTGGTCGTAGGTCAGCCTGCCCTGGTCGACGAGGCGGGCGATCAGCAGGGCGGCCACGGCCTTGGTGGTCGAAAACAGCGGCGTCAGGGTGTCGGGTCCGAAGGCGACCTCGCGCTTGCGGTCGGCGAAGCCGCCCATCAGGTCGACGACCACCTCGCCATGGATCGCCAGCGAGAACCGCGCGCCCAGCTCGCCGCCGTCCTCGAAATTGGCGGCGAAGGCGTCGCGGACGGCGGAGAAGCGGTCGGGGCAGAAGCCGGTGATGTCGACGGTCATGGGCAAGGGTCTAGCCCAGGGCGGGCGCGATTGTCATCCGCCCCGAAGCGCCAAATCCTTACGGCGGCCTAGGCTACCGCCGCCTCCACCTCGCCGCCCGCCAGGCGGACGATCTCGCCGATCAGGGCGGCGGGCGAGATCGGCTTGGCGGCGACGCCGTCCATGCCCGCGGCCAGATAGGCGGCGCGTTGGTGCGACAGGACGTTGGCGGTCAGGGCGATGATCGGCGTCCTGGCGGCGGGACCGGGCAGGTTACGGATGCGACGGGTGGCCTCCAGCCCGTCGATGCCGGGCATCTGCACGTCCATCAGGATCAGGTCGAAGCCCCGAGCCGCCGCCGTCACCCCGTCCAGTCCGTCCTCGGCCGTCTCGACGCTGGCGCCCAGCTGCTCGAGGATGCGGCGGGCGACCAGGCGGTTGGTGGCGTTGTCCTCGACGACCAGGATCTTCAGGCCCTCCAGCAGGCCGTCGGCCATCTCGGCCTCGGCCGCGCGGGCCTGGGCCGGCGGGGCGGCGATGGTCAGCAGGAAGGTCGAGCCGACACCCTCGCGGGAGGTGAACACGACCTCGCCGCCCATCATCTGCGCCAGTCGCCGGGTGATGGCCAGGCCCAGACCGGACCCGCCGAACCGGCGGGTGGTGCTGGCGTCGGCCTGCTGAAAACGCTCGAACAATCGGGCCTGGGCCTCGGCGGCGATGCCGACGCCGGTGTCGATCACCTCGAAGGCCACGCGCGGCTCGCCGCCCTCCAGGCGGCGCACCGTCAGGGTGACCGAGCCGGACAGGGTGAACTTCACGGCGTTGCCGACCAGGTTGAACAGCGCCTGGCGCAGCCGGCTGGGGTCGGTGAGGATCAGGCCGAGGTGGGGCGCGTCGACCCGCAGCTCCAGCCCCTTGTGCTCGGCCTGGGCCCGCAGCAGCCGCGCCACGCTGGCGGCCACATCGCTGGGATCGACCGCCTCCTGGCTGACGTCCAGCCGGCCGGCCTCGATCCGCGAGAAGTCGATCACGTCGTCCAGCAGGGTCGACAGCATGCGGCCGCAGGCCAGGGCCTCGCCCAGCAGGTGGTCGGCCTCGCCCGGCAGTTTCTCGCGCTTGAGCAGGTGCATGACCCCCAGCACCCCGTTCATCGGCGTGCGGATCTCGTGACTCATATTGGCCAGGAACTGGGCCTTGGCGTCGTTGGCGGCCTGGGCGGCGCGCTCGGCCTCGACCAGGGCCAGCTCGGCGCGCTTCTTCTCGTCGATGTCGAGGATCAGGCCGAACGCCTTGCGGATGCGGCCGCCGGCGTCGACGCGCACCTCATGGAAGATGCGGATCCACTTGCCGTCGCCGTCGGACGTCATCACCCGCACGTCGAAGGACCGGTCGAGGGACTCGTCGTCCTCGCCCTCGGCGCGGCGGCGGGCCTCGCCGGCGGCGTAGACCGCCGCGACGTCGTCGGAGTGGATCATCGGCCAGACGGCGCTGCGCACGTCGTCATAGGTGACCTTGCGGCCCAGGATGCGATGGAACTCGGGCGATCCCCAGAAGGCCTTTTCCACGTGGTCGATCTCGTAGACGCCGGCCTGGGCCGCGCCCAGGGCCACGCGCAACCGGCGGGCGTTGGCCCGGGCCTCGCGCCGGGCCTGCGACAGGGCCGTGACGTCGTCCATATAGGTGATGACGCCGGCGATCACCCCGTCGGCGTCGCGCCAGGGACGGGCCTCCCAGCGCAGGGTGTGGCTGCGGCCCAAGCCATCGTGCAGCTGGTCCTCGCGCCGCACCACCGTCTGGCCGATCAGGGCGCGCTCCACCGCCCGGACGAAACGCTTGCGCGAGCCCGAGGTCAGCTCGTGCAGGCTGCGACCGATGACCCGCGCCTCGTCGGCCTGGAAGACCTCCAGGAAGCGCGGGCTGACCACTTGCAGGCGCAGGTCGCGGTCATAGAGCGCCACGGCGAACGGGGCCTCCTCGACCAGCCGGCGGGCCTGACGCTCGCCCCAGACCGCCGCGTCGCGGGCGCGGGCCACCTCGGTGACGTTCTGCGAGATCCCCTTCAGGGCGAACAGGCCGCCGGGGCGCGGTTCGGTGCGGAAGGTGGCCCGGTAGGTGAACCATTGGCCGCCGGCCCCGCGCAGGCGGTGCTCGATCGTGCCGCCCTCGCCCGTGCGCACGGCCCGTTCGAACGCCTCGACCAGGCCCTCGCGCTCGGCCGGGTCCAGCCGGGCGTAGAACGACTCGGGACGGGCGATGGTCTCGGCGCCCAAGCCCGTGGTCTCCAGAAGGTCGCGCGACCATTCGATCGATTGCTCGTGCGGCTCGTAGCTCCACATGCCGATCCCGGCCGAGGTGGCCAGCAGTTCACGGGTCTGGCGGGCGGCGGCGATCTCGGCGCGGCGGGCCACGTCGGCGGTGACGTCCCGGAAGGTCCCGACCATCTCGCCGTTCGGCCCCAGCCGCGATTGGCCCTCGAGCCACACCCAGCCGCCGACCTTGCAGGTCACCTTCAGGCGGTTGAGCGCCTCGCCGGACGCGCGGATCAGGGAGGCGGTCTCGACGAAGTCCTGGCGCGAGTCCGGATGCACGAAGCGCAGGGCGGGCTGGCCGATCAGCTCTTGCCGGGTCCAGCCGGTCACCCGCGTCCAGGCCGCGTTGACCGTGGCGAACCGCCCTCGCGCCACCACGGCGAACAGGTCGTGCGCGTGATCGAAGAACCACTGCGCGCTCTCGGCGTCGCTCAACCGTGCGGACTTGGGGGGCGAAGGCATCGCGACTCCCGGGAATGGAACCGCGATCGTGAAGCCGAAGAGTAAACTTATGGTTGGCGTCGGCGATCATTGTTCGCTGGGCGCGTGTCAGACCTCGGCCCACATCCGCAGCAGGTTGTGGTAGGTCCCGGTCAGCGACAGCACCGAGGGGTCGGCGGCGCCCACCGCGGCGGACAGGCGCTGGATCGCCACGTCCATGTCCAGCAGCAGGGCGCGGCGGGCGTCGTCGCGCACCAGGCTCTGGATCCAGAAGAAACTGGCCGTGCGCACGCCGCGCGTCACCTCGGTGACGTGGTGCAGGCTGGAGGCCGGATAGAGGATCGCCGCACCCGCCGCCAGCTTGACCAGGTGGCTGCCATAGGCGTCCTCGACCACCAGCTCGCCGCCGTCATAGGCGTCGGGCTCGCTCAGGAAGACGGTGATCGACAGGTCGGTGCGCAAGGGCTGGCCGGTCGACGGATCGCGGCGGATGGCGTTGTCGACATGGTCGGCGAAGCCCATGCCGACGCCGTAGCGGTTGAACAGCGGCGGCAGGATCGTACGCGGCAGGGCGGCGGAGACGAACAGCGGATTGGCCTGCAGGGCCTGGACGATGATCGCCCCGACCTCGCGCGCCGCCGCCCCGTCCTGCGACAACTGCAGGTTGTTCTTGGCCATCGCCGCCTGGAAGCCCGAGGTGACGTTGCCGTCCACCCAGTCGGCCGCGTCGAGCACGGCCCGGCAGTGGGCGACCTCGTCGGGAGTCAGGACGTCGGGGATCTGGATCATCATGGCCAGACTTCTAACAAGAAACTGGCTCCTGGCAGAATGGCCTCGCCCGGGAGGGGCCGCTCCCGGGCGAGGCTTGGACGTCAGGCACGAGCGCTTTCGGGGAGGAGAAGGCTCAGTACTTGACGTTCAAGGTCAGGATCGCCTGCCGGCCGGGGGCCGGGTCGGCGTGGTGGACGCCGTTGGTCCGCATGATGTAGCGCTCGTCGCCGACGTTTTGGACGTTCAGCTGCAGGTCGACCTTGTCGTTGATCCTGTAGCTGGCGAAGGCGTCGAAGCGCCAGTAGTCCGGCGCGTAGACCGCGTTGGCGCCGCCGCCGGCCCCGCCTTGGTTGCCGCCGAACATCTTGGAGACGTAGTAGGCGCCGCCGCCGACCGACAGGCTGCGCACCATGCGATAGGTCGTGAACAGGCTGAAACTGTTCTTGGGCGTGTTGGCCAGCGGATCGCCTTGGTTGATGTTGGCGGTCGGCGCGCCGCCGCCCGTCGGGATCACCACCGCGCCGCGGACCAGCTCGCTGTCCATGTAGGTGTAGCCGCCAAAGGCCTGCCAGCGGGGCGTGATGTTGCCCGAGACGCCCAGCTCGACGCCCTTGACCTGGGTCTCGCCGACCTGGGCGAAAAGGCCGTTGTCGATCTGGATCAGCGCGTTCTTGCGGGTGGTCTTGAACACGGCGCCCGACAGGGCCAGCGTATCGTGGAACAGGGTCCACTTGGCGCCGACCTCGAAGCTCTCGCTGTCTTCCGGCTGCACCACCTGGTTCGGCGTCGTGCCGATCGTGCCGACAATGCCGTTGCTGTTCTGGTCGCCGGCCGCGACGCCCGGCGGGGTCGAGGCCGTGCCGTACGAGACGTAGAGGCTGGAGTCCTCGGTCGGCTTGAAGACCAGGCCCGCCTGGTAGTTGGTGAAGTCCCATTCGCCCTGGCGGTAGGCGATCGCGCCGCCGCTGAACACGCCTTGGGTCTGGGTGAAGGCGCTATAGTCGTAGCCGGCGCTTTCGTAGTGGTCGTGGCGCAGGCCCAGGTTCAGCAGCCACCTGTCGCCGAACTTGAGGGTGTCGAAGCCGTAGATCGCCGCGGTCTTGGCGACGTTGCGGTTCGCCGGGCTGCGGTTGATCACGCCCGTCCACGGATCGTCGGCATTGGGCGCATAGACCAGGGTGCAGTCGCCCGCGCCCAGGATTTCCCTGGTCGTCACCGTGCCGCTGGCGGCGTACTTGTAGGCGGCGGGACAGGCCGAACCCGAGGTGGTGAAGGTCGAATAGGTGGCGTTGAGGTTTTCCTCGTGGCTCAGCTCGACGCCGATGTCGAAGCTGTGGCCGATGGCGCCGGTGTCGAACTTGCCGTGCAGGTCGGTGTTGGCCGCGACGGTCTTGGTCGGGTTCCAGCGGGTCTTGGCGCCGCGCTTCATCCACCAGGCGCCGTCGATGAACTGGGCCGGGCCGCCGTCGCCGGGGTTGGTGACGATGTAGTCGTTCAGGCTCTTGGAGTAGCGGACCACCTGGCGCACGCCGAGATTGTCGTTGATCGCGTGGTTGACGATCAGGGTGGCGATGTCGGCCTTGGTCTTCTGGTAGTCACGGGCCTTCAGGCCGTAGAAGCTGCGGTAGTCGACGTCCAGGATGCCCGAGGCCGTGCGCGGCTGGGTGGTCTTGGTCAACAGCGGGACCCCGTAGTCGGGCATGGCGTTGCTGTCGAGGTGGTAGTAGCTGAGCGTCACCTGGGTCGGGCCGTCCAGGCCGAAGGCGATCGACGGCGCGATGCCCCAGCGGTCGAAATCCACCGCCTTGCGGCCTGGGATATTGCCCTGCGTGCCCAGCAGGTTCAGGCGCACCGCGACGCTGTCGTTGATCTGATGGTTGAGGTCGACGGTGGCGCGGACATAGGCGTCGGTGCCGCCGGCCAGCGAAGCGGCGGCGAAATCGTCGGCCTTCGGGGCCTTGGAGGTCAAGTTGATGCTGCCGCCGCCCGAGCCGCGGCCGCTATAGGCGCTGTCGGGGCCCTTCACGACCTCGACCTGCTCGAGGTTGAACACCTCGCGGGTCTGGCCGCCGCTGTCGCGCAGCCCGTCGACGAAGACGTCGTTGGCGCTGCTCTGGCCGCGGATGAACGGACGGTCGGCGAGAGGCTGGCCGCCCTCCCCCGCCCCGAAGGTGATGCCCGGCGAGGTGCGCAGGATGTCCTGCAGCGAGGTGGCGGCGGTCTGCTCGATGATCCTGCGCGGGATCACCGTGATGGCCTTGGGCGTGTCGACCAGCGGCGCGGTCAGCTTGGGCGACTGGACCTCGGCGCCGCGCTTGCCGTCGACCTTGACGCCCGAGAGCTCGGTGGCGCTGTCGGCGGGGGCGGCCGCGGCGCCGCTGGCCGTGGCGACGGCGGCATCCGCGTCAGGCGCGGCGGCGAAGGCGGCCGGGGCCAGGGTCAGGCCGGCCAGGCCGGCGACGGCGGCGACGCCCAGCGCGCTGCGGGCTTGGCTGCGGACGCCGGCGACGGCGGGCTTGGCGGACGTGTGCATCGAGAAACCCCAGCAAGGCCGTCGGGGGAGCGCGGCCCTTTGTCGTAATTGCGACGCGTTCTTAGCTGGAGCGTTGCCGGCGTGCAATGATAATCATTCTCAGGAATATCCGGAGACCGGCCGCGCTTTTTTGGGCGCTGCCGGCAGGCCGCCCGCTCTGAGGCGGCGTTCAGGAAAGCTGGCCTCAACCTTCGCCGCGAACCGGTGTAGACAGCCTTCGTCCGCGTGACCGGCGATCGCGGGCGCGCCCGTCCATTCGTCGAGGAGCCCCATGCCCGAAGCCAAGACCTGGATCGCCTTCTGCCTGGTCTGCCTGGGCATGGCCCTGACCCCGGGGCCGAACATGCTCTACCTGGTCAGCCGCTCGATCAGCCAGGGGCGCTGGGCCGGGATCGTGTCGCTGGCCGGCACCGCCGCCGGCTTCGTGGTCTATCTGGTCTGCGCCGCCCTGGGCATCACCGCCCTGCTGATGGCCGCTCCGATCGCCTACGACATCCTGCGGTTCGGCGGCGCGCTCTACCTGGCCTGGCTGGCCTGGCAGGCGATCCGGCCCGGCGGCGCCTCGCCGTTCCAGGTGCGCGAGCTGCCCAAGGACAGTCCGGCCAAGCTGATCAGCATGGGCTTCCTGACCAACCTGCTGAACCCCAAGGCGGCGATGCTGTACCTGTCGCTGCTGCCGCAGTTCATCGACCCGCACCGCGGTGCGGTGCTCGGCCAGTCCCTGGCCCTGGGCGGCAGCCAGATCGCCATCAGCCTGACCGTCAACGGCTGCATCTGCCTGGCGGCCGGCACGATCGCCGGCTTCCTGGCCACCCGCCCCAGCTTCGCCCTGGTCCAGCGCTGGCTGATGGCCTCGGTGCTGGGCGGCCTGGCGGTGCGGATGGCGACCGAGGCGCGGCGGTAATTTATAGCCGCTCATCCCGGCGAATGCCGGGGCCCGGATGGAATGGCTTTGAGGTTGTTTCCAGGAGCGCCGAGCTCTTCCAACCGCCACACAGCCATAGGATCTGGGTCCCGGCATTCGCCGGGATGAGCGGGTTTTGGGGAGGCCAAGGCGTGCTAGACAAGGCGCGGTAAGCCCCGGAGTCCTCATGCCGTCGTCGAAGATCGCCCAGGCCGTGATCGGTCTTTTCGCCGCCTTGGCCCTGGCCAGCGCGGCCCAGGCCTCCAGCCTGAAGTCCTGCGCCGTCCCGCGCGACGTGGTTCCGGCCGCGCCGGAGGTTCCGCCGGCCGACCAGGTGCACACCGACGTGCCGACCGCCGCCTACCTGCTGGCGCTGTTCTGGTCGCCGGAGTCCTGCCGGGCCGGCATCGCGGAATCGGACAAGGCCATCCAGTGCGACGCCAACCGCTTCGGCTTCACCGTCCATGGCCTGTGGCCGAACGGCCCCGACCGCATCCACCCGCGCTACTGCCGCCCCAGCCCGTCGATCAGCGCGGCGACGGTCAGGGCCAACCTGTGCATGACCCCCTCGCCCTGGCTGCTGCAGCATGAGTGGCAAGCGCACGGCACGTGCCAGTGGGACACCCCCGAGGCCTATTTCAAGAAGGCCCGCCAGGTGCGCGAGCGCCTGAACGTGCCGGACCTCAAGCCCGATGCGAATGGAACCATGACGGCGGGCGAGGTGCGGACCGCCTTCCTCAAGCGCAATCGCGGCATGACGGCCGAGGGGCTGAACGTGCGCGTCAACAAGGACAACCGCCTGACCGAGGTGTGGGTCTGCATGGACCTGGACTTCAAGCTGGCCGCGTGCCGGGGCGGCAACGGCACGCCCGACCGGGTGACCATCCGGGTGACGCCGAGGCGGTAGGTCCCGCGTTAGAAGCCCTCCTCGTGGATGATCGCGGTCACCGGGGCGCGCTTGAAGCGGACGCCGCGATAGGTGGCCTCCGGCGGCTCGCCCTCGGGCCGCGCGCCGGTCAGCGACAGGAACTCGTCCCAGCGGTCCTCGGGCAGCAGGAAGGCGATGTCGACGTCGCCGTTGCGGCTGGCCTCGATCTCCTGGTCGGCCTGGTCCTTGATGGTCATGGACGCGCTCCTTCGTAGGGGGAACGCGTGGGGGTGAGCGGGTATCCCGGCGGCTTGTCTTATGGGTATACGCCTTTTTGACTCGTCATCCCGGGCCTCGTACCCGGGACCCCTCCGTCCGCCGCAGGTGCGGAGGGGTGGCGCGCCAGCGCGCCATGGCGCTTCACCGTCGGCTGAACCAGGGGTCCCGGGCACGAGGCCCGGGATGACGGGGTTTGGGGGGGCCGAACTGAGCATCCGCCCTGATCCGCCCCAGCGGATCAGGCCCCGCCTTAAATCCTTGGAGGCGAGCTTGCTCTGGGGTCAGGCCGTGTCAAGGACCGGCCTCCGGCCGGCCGCACCGCGGCGGCGCCTGGCGCCGTCCTTGACACGGCCTGACCCCAGAGCTCCGATCCACCAAGGACTTAGGGCGGGGTCGCATCCACGGTGCGGATGACCGACCTAAAAAGGGGGAAAGATCATGAACGAGCCAATACTGCCGCGCCCTTACACTATCGAAAAGCTCACCTCTATGAGCGTAGGAGACCGACATAATCTCTGGAAGAACGCGAAGTCCAAGGATACGCCCGAAGCTGGCGCGCTGGTGAATGCGATCGAGGCCCTGGGGTTGCCTTTCAGCGAAGGCGGCGGCCTGAAAATGGATGATCCGCTTACACTAAAGATTTGGGCCATTATCAATTCGCCTGAAGGAAAGGCTGCTTGTATTGCCGCCAACGACTCCGGCCTGCCCGCTGTGGCCGGAGTTGACCCGATGCTGTTTGCGGAGCTGGGCGTGGACTATGGCGGCCACAACCAATCAACAAACACGGCAGGGTCCATCGTGGGGGAAGTCATGCGCGCCGCCGGCTATGTCCACTCGGGAGAGCATCGCTCCCTGCCGCCGGGTAGCGTGGCGAAAACAGGCGCGTTCTGGGTGCCGAGACATCCCTAAGTACGCAAAACGGGCGGCCCCTTTCGGAGCCGCCCGCCTGCTAACGCTTCACCGGGAAGACACCATCACCCTCAGGTGGTGACGGCTTCCTCCGGGGTGACGGCTTCCTTCTTGGACAGGTCTTCGCCGGTTTCCTGGTCGACGACCTTCATCGACAGCTTGGTCTTGCCGCGATCGTCGAAGCCCAACAGCTTGACCTTCACGATCTGGCCTTCCTTCAGCACGTCCGAGGGCTTGGCCACCCGTTCGTTGCTGATCTGGCTGACGTGGACCAGGCCGTCCTTGGCGCCGAAGAAGTTCACGAAGGCGCCGAAGTCGACGACCTTGACGACCTTGCCGTCGTAGATCGCGCCGACTTCCGCTTCCTGGGTGATCGACTTGATCCAGTCGATCGCCGCCTTGATCTTGGCGCCGTCCGAGGCCGAGACCTTGACCGTACCTTCGTCGTTGATGTCGACCTTGGCGCCGGTGGTGGCGACGATCTCGCGGATCACCTTGCCGCCGGTGCCGATCACTTCCCGGATCTTGTCGGTCGGGATGGTGATGGTCTCGATCTTCGGAGCGTAGTCGCCGACGTCTTCACGCGGCGCGTCCATGGCCTTGTTCATCTCGCCCAGGATGTGGGCGCGACCTTCGTGAGCCTGGGCCAGGGCCTGCTTCATGATTTCCGGCGTGATGCCGGCGATCTTGATGTCCATCTGCAGCGAGGTCAGGCCCTCGCTGGTGCCGGCCACCTTGAAGTCCATGTCGCCCAGGTGGTCTTCGTCGCCCAGGATGTCCGACAGGACCGCGAAGCCGTCCTTTTCCAGGATCAGGCCCATGGCGATGCCCGAGACCGGACGGATCAGCGGAACGCCCGCGTCCATCATGGCCAGCGAGCTGCCGCAGACCGTGGCCATCGAGGACGAGCCGTTCGACTCGGTGATCTCGGAGACCAGGCGGATGGTGTAGGGGAAGTCTTCCTTGCTCGGCAGCATCGGGCGCAGGGCGCGCCAGGCCAGCTTGCCGTGGCCGATTTCGCGGCGGCCCGGGCTGCCCATGCGGCCGGTCTCGCCGACGCTGTAGGGAGGGAAGTTGTAGTGCAGCAGGAAGGATTCCTTGTAGGTGCCTTCCAGGGCGTCGATGAACTGCTCGTCGTCGCCGGTGCCCAGGGTGGCGACCACGATCGCCTGGGTCTCGCCGCGGGTGAACAGGGCCGAGCCGTGGGTGCGCGGCAGGATGCCGACTTCGCCGAGGATCGGACGGACCTTGTCGACGGTGCGGCCGTCGATGCGGATGCCGGTGTCGAGGATCGCGCGACGCACGACGTCGGCTTCCAGTTCCTTGAACACCGCGCCCAGCTTCAGCGGGTCGTAGCCGGCCGGATGCTCGTCCGACTTGCCCAGGGCGGCGATGGCCTTCTTCTTGGCCGCGCCGATCGCTTCGTAGCGGTCCTGCTTCTTCTGGATCTTGTAGCCGGCGATGATGTCGGCGCCGACCAGCTTCTTCATCTCGGCCTTCACCGCGTCGGTGTCTTCGGGCTCGAACTCGAAGGGCTCCTTGGCGGCGTGCTCGGCCAGCTCGATGATCGCGTCGATCACCGTCTGCATTTCCTTGTGGGCGAAGTTGACGCCGCCCAGCACGATCTCTTCCGAGAGCTCCTGGATTTCGCTTTCGACCATCATCACGGCGTCGGCGGTGCCGGCCACGACCAGGTCCATCTTGCTTTCCTTCAGCTCGTCGAGCGTCGGGTTCAGCACGTAGCCGCCGTCAACATAGCCGACGCGCGCGGCGCCGATCGGGCCCATGAACGGGGCGCCCGACAGGACCAGGGCGGCCGAGGCGGCCACCATGCCCAGGATGTCGGGATCGTTCTCGAGGTCGTGCTGCAGCACGGTGACGACGACCTGGACTTCGTTCTTGAAGCCCTTGACGAACAGCGGGCGGATCGGACGGTCGATCAGGCGGGAAACCAGGGTTTCCTTTTCCGACGGACGGCCTTCGCGCTTGAAGAAGCCGCCGGGGATCTTGCCGGCCGCGAAGGTCTTTTCCTGATAGTTGACCGTCAGGGGGAAGAAGTCCTGGCCGGGCTTCTGGGTCTTGGCGAACACGGCGGTGGCCAGGACGACGGTTTCGCCCATGGTGGCCAGGACGGCGCCATCGGCTTGACGGGCGATGCGACCGGTTTCGAGGACCAGCGTCTTGCCGCCCCACTCGATCGTCTTGCGCTTGATATCGAACATTTTTGCTTCTTTCGGTTCCGAAGGACCCATTTCCTTCAGGACGGACAGGGGCGGGCGGCCGAAGGGCGGTCCCGATGTTTCCTCATCCAGTTCGACAGGCTCCCGACGATCGTGATCCTCGGACGTACAATCGAATTCGCAATCAACGAACTCGCAGCAACCGTCGTTTCAGCCTGTCTTGAAACGATGGCCATAAAAAGCGTTCGGCCGCCCCGCGTGAGCGAGGCGGCCGACTGCGCCGATACTAGCGGCGCAGACCCAGCTTCTCGATGAGAGCCGCGTAGCGGGCGGCGTCGGACTTCTTCAGGTGGTCGAGGAGGCTGCGACGCTGGGAAACCATCATCAACAGACCACGACGGCTGTGGTTGTCCTTCTTGTGGGTCTTGAAGTGCTCGGTCAGGTTGGCGATCCGTTCGGACAGGATCGCGACCTGGACTTCGGCGCTGCCGGTGTCACCTTCGGTGCGGGCGTGTTCGGCGATGAGAGCGGTCTTGCGCTCGGCAGTGATCGACATCGGGTTGTCTCCGCTCAGGTGAGTTGGAAGACCCGCACCGGATTGAGCTTTCCGGCGCGCATCTCGCACAAGGCCACCAACCTGTCGCCCGACATGGCGGAAACGGTGCGATCACCGGGCGCGAGCTCGGCTTTCAGCGATTCCACCTGCCTTGGGAGCAGAACGATGGCGCGTCCTTGCGCAAGCCGGAAGGCGTCTTCATCGGTCACGGCCAGCGCCGGGATGTCGTCCAGCGCGGTCTCGACCGGAAGCAATGCCTCCGACAGCCGGGCCTCATAGCTTAAATTCTCAAGGGTTTCCAGGCCTATCGCCGAATCCTCGCTGAACCGCCCGACTCGCGTCCGGCGAAGCTGGTCGACGTGACCGCAGGCGCCGAGCGCGGCGGCCAGGTCGCGGACCACGGCGCGGACATAGGTGCCCTTGCCGCATTCCATCTCCAGCTCGATGTGATCGGCGTCCGGAGCCCCCGTCACGCGAAGCGCGTGCACCGTCACCTTGCGGGTCTTCAGCTCGAACTCGACGCCGTCGCGGGCCAGGTCGTAGGCCCGCTCGCCGTCGACCTTAATGGCCGAATAGTTCGGCGGGACCTGGTCGATCTCGCCGACGAAGGCCGGCAGCGCCGCCTCGACCGCCTCGCGGGTCGGGCGCACGTCGCTGCTGTCGGTGGTCTCGCCCTCGCGGTCCAGGGTGGTGGTCGAGCGCCCCCACTGGATCATGAAGCGATAGGCCTTGTCGGCGTCCATCAGGAACGGGACGGTCTTGGTCGCCTCGCCCAGGGCCAACGGCAGGATGCCGGTGGCCAGGGGGTCCAGCGTACCCGCATGGCCGGCCTTCTGGGCGTTGAACGCCCGGCGCACGCGGCTGACGGCGCTGGTCGAAGTCAGGTCGTAGGGCTTGTCCAGGCAGATCCAGCCGGAAATGGCGTCGCCCTTCTTGCGGCGCGCCACTAGTTTTCCTCGTCTTCAGCCACGTCGGACAGGCGGCGCACGTCCTGCTGCACACGCGGATCGGCGAACAGGCGATCCATGTAGGTGGCCGAGTTGAAGGTCTCGTCGTGCAGGAACTTCAGGTCGGGCGTGAACTTCATGTCGATGACCTTGGCCAGGCGCCCGCGCAGGAACTTGCTCAGGCGGTTGAGGCCGGCCACCACTTCGGCGGGGCTGCCCGGAACCACCACGGTGCGCGACGGCGAGGACGGCTCGCGCTCGACCTGCGGCGTCACGCTGGCCCCCAAGGGCTCGACGAAGCAGATGGCGTGCTTGAGGTCGGCGCTCATCCGCACCTCGGAGATGGTCACCGAGATGCCCGCCAGGGCCGGGTCGACCAGCTCTTCCTCGCGCAGGATGTCGACCAGGGCGTGGCGGATCAGCTCGCCGGCCCGCAGCTGGCGTTGCGACGGACCCACGGGCCCGCTCTTCTTGTTGTCGGTATGGCGCTTCATGGCGCGGTCGCCTCGATGCCCGGCCGGCGGATCGAACGCCGGGTCGCGGGGAGAAATGGGAGGCGGGGTGTCTAGGCGCGTAAGCGTGAAAAGTCCAGCGTCCGGTATGATTGCTTAAGGTTGCGCAACGATGCTCGTCAAGACTCCAAACGAGACAGAGGCGTGTGATGTTCAAGACCGTGGAACTGCTTCAGATCCTGCTGCGAGCGATCGGCGCGTTATTCCTGGTCTCGGGCGGCTTACAACTGACGCTCGCCGTTGCGTTGACCACGATCACGATTACCGCTGCTAACGTTCACCCCGCATCACCTCTCGGCATCATGGCCGTTTGCGCCATTCAGATGGGTATCTTTTCCATCGCCTCGCTGGCGAGCGGCGGAATCCTAGTCGGCTTCAGTCGCCGCCTTGCACACTTCGCGATCAAGCCCTTCCAGGGCATCTAAGCCCCCGTCCGCTCCTTGAAGAACTCCAGCACCCGCCGATAGACCTTCATCGTCTCGCCGTCCGGGTCTTCGCGATCCAGGTGGACGGTCAACACCGAGTGCGGCGCGCGGCCGGTGCCCTTGCGGGCCGAGGCGTCGGGCAGGACGTGGGTTTCCAGCCGAGCGCCGAACTCGCGCTCCAGGGTGTTGAAGCGGGCGCAGGGAACCAGCACGTCCTCCTCGAAGCGCAGGGCCAGCAGCGACAGGTCCTCGGCCTCCATCCTCGCCTTGGCGATCACCAGCTCAGCCGGCGAGCAGTCCAGGGCGTCGCCGTGCTTGCGACTCACCGGCAGGGACGGCTCGGCCAGCACCGGGGCCACCACCGACGGCTCGGTCATCATCGCCAGGGCGAAGCCGCCGCTGAAGCACATGCCCACGGCTCCCACCCCCTTGCCGCCGCATTCGGCGTGAACCTGCCGGGCCAAGGCGCGCAGCCAGTCGACCATGGGGCTGGAACGGCCGGCCGCCCAGACCGTGAATTCGCGCCGGACGCACAGGGTCTTGACGATCGTCCCGAGCATGTAGCCCGTCGAGATCGGTCGGCCCGGCTGGCCGAACAGGCTGGGGCAGAACGCCGTCATGCCTTCGGCCGCCACGTCCCGGGCGAATTCTAACACCGGAGGATGCAGGCCCGGCATCTCGTGGATGACGATCACGGCCGGGCCGGAGCCGATGCGATAGACCGGCCGCCTCCAACGGCCGTTATCGAACTCGAACCTGGTGAAGCCCGCCAGCACGTCGACCATGTCTGTCCGCCTCATCTTTCGCGGGAGCATGGCATGAAACGACTGTTCGACGTCACCCCTAGAAACGCCCAGGTTGCGCCGGCGAGGGGCGCGGCCTATCCCTTCTAGCTTGAGCTTGGGGAGCGGCGGATGATCTTCTGGTGGACCGGTCGGGGCTATCTGGCCCTGTTGAGCCTGATCGGCGTGTTCGGCCTGTTCGGGGCGCTGCTGACCCTGGCGTTCGGCGAGCAGATCTTCGACACCGCGCCCTGGCTGTGGGCGGTCGGCGCGGTGATCGCGTCGGTCGTCAACTGGGTGGTCGGCTGCCGGGTCAACCGCAAGCCCCTGAAGGTTCCGCGCCTGACGCTCTGGAAAAGCCGCCTCTCCTACCGTCCGCCCAATCGCTTCATGGGCCTGCCGCTGGAGGTGTGGTCGGCGCCGATGATGCTGCTGGCGGCGGTCATGCTGGTGCGCGGCCTGCTGCCGGCCTAGCCCGGGCCGTTGCCGCCGGTCCAGTCCTCCATCGGGTCGGGCAGATTGCCGCTCGGCAGCTTCCATTCGCCCCGGAAGGAGAAATCCAGCGTGCCGCACAGCCGGGTCTGGCCGCCCTTGGGGTCGTCGCCGAACGCCTGGACCCGCAGGTCGCGATGCACCGCCAGCCGGCTGAAGCTCAGCCACAGGCGCGTGGCCCCTGGACAGAAGGCGCGGATATAGATCTTGCCCTGCTCGAACTTGGGATCGATCTCGTACAGCGCCGCGTCGGCGTCGACGCCGCTCATGGCCTTCAGCCCCCCGGGGCCCAGGTCCCTCTGGTGGCCGTCGATAAGTCGGCCCTGAACCGGCACGCCGGTGGCCAGCACCTTGGTCACCCGCGTCCCGGTCAGTTTCTTGTCGAACAGCACGGTCAGGCCCGCGCCGGTCAGCCGCTTGGCGTCCGGCGAGATCGGGTCGTAGGAGTACATCTTGCGCTCGGCGTGGGCCGCGCCGGCCGCCGCCGTCGCCAGGCAGGCCAAGGCCAGGCCCAGCACGGCCTTCAGGCTCGTCCGGCGAGCGGCCCCCGACACCCCTGCCCTCACAGCTTCAGACGCAGCTTCGCCGTTTCGGGATCGAAGCCCGACAGCCGCCAGGTGCCGCCCTCGAGGGTGAAGGTCAGCAGGCAGGGGCCATCCTTGGACTTGGCCGCGCAGACCTGGTCGGAGCCGATATAGCGCAGGCCCGCGGCGATGCTGATCCGGTCGGGGATCGGCTTGTCGGGCGTGTAGCCGTAATAGTTGGCGGCGTAGCGGAAGGTCTCGGGCTGGACCAGGGCCTCGCCGGCGATGTCGGCGGCCGGACCGGCCAGGGCGACGGCCGCGGCCTGCCAGCCGCCGCCCATGGCCGAGCTGCGCGCCTTGCGCACCAGTTCGCTCTCGATCTCGGCCTTCAGCGCCGGGCGGTCGACGCGGGCGTCGAAGGCGGCGTGGTCGTTGTTGCGGATCGCCACCAGCAGGGCGTGGACGTCGCCGGCCGCGTCGTAGCGGGTGGCCGTGGCGCAGGCCGACAACGAGACGGCGGCGAGGCTGACGGCGAGAAGGGCTCGAATGCGCATGGCTCTAGGGTTAGGCCTGAAATCGGGCGATTTCCAGTCCGGCGGGCGTCAGGCGGTCAAGACCGCCACCCCGCGCCGACGAGCGGCGTCGACAAGGTCCTGGTCGAACGAGGCAAGGCTCGACCCGGTCCTTATCGCCAGCTCCAGATAGGCGGCGTCATAGAGGGTCAATCCTTCCTGGCGCGCGAGATCGAGCGTCTCGCTCCAGGCATGGACGTCCGTCTCGACGTCGATCGCGATGGACATGGCGTCGAGCCGCCCCAGGGATCGATCGACAAAGGCCTCGTCGCAACGCTTGCGACGCACCGCCATGGTGAGGGCGTTGGCGATTTCCAGCCGCCAGAGCGAAGGCGCGACGAGACCCTCGTCGATGGCGTCGACAATGATGACCCGCGCCGCCTTGTGGTTCGGCTCCTCGAACAGGCTGGCCATCACGATCGACGCGTCGAGCACGACGCTCATCGGCGCCCTTCGTCAATCAACGCACGGATCGAGGCGCCGCCAAGGGTCCTGCCCTCGCTGTCAGCGACGATCTCGTCGAAGGCGGCCAGGGCGCGCGCCCGGACCTCGGCCCGCGCATCGGCGCGATGGATGACGATGTCGCCGTTTCTGACTTCGATCTCGACCTTCTCGCCGTCCGACAGACCCGCGGACCGGACGACGTCCAGCGGTATGCGCACGGCCAGGCTCTTGCCCCATGTGCCGACGGTGGCTGCGGCCTTGGTCTTGGCCCGAGGTTTCGCTGCGCCGATCATGATCATTACGCCAAACAAGGATATCACGGAATATCCCAGAATTCGCATCCTGTCGACCAACGGAGCTGAACGAAAAAGGGCGCGGATCTCTCGACCCGCGCCCCGTCTCGTCAAAGCTTCAGTGGGACCTAGTCCAGCTGGCGCTTGATCTCTTCGACCGTGAAGCACTCGATGGTGTCGCCGACCTTGATGTCCTGGAAGCCGGCGAACATCATGCCGCACTCCTGGCCGGACGGGACTTCGTTGACCTCGTCCTTGAAGCGCTTGAGCGTCGCCAGGGTGCCCAGTTCCAGAACGACGATGTCGTTGCGGATGATCCGGACCTTGGCGCCCTTGCGGACCACGCCTTCGGTGACCTTACAGCCGGCGATCTTGCCGACCTTGGAGATGTCGAAGGCCTGCAGGACCTCGGCGTTGCCGAGGAAGGTTTCGCGCTGGATCGGGGCCAGCATGCCCGAGAGCACGCCTTTGATGTCGTCCAGCAGGTCGTAGATGATCGCGTAGTAGCGGATCTCGACCCCCTCGCGCTCGGCCAGCGCCCGCGCTTGAGCAGAAGCCCGGACGTTGAAGCCGATCAGCGGCGCGCCGGCGCCCTTGGCCAGCATCACGTCGCTTTCGCTGATCGCCCCGGCGCCCGACAGGATGATCCGCGCGCGGACCTCGTCGGTCGACATGGCGTCCAGCGAACCGATGATCGCCTCGGCCGAACCCTGCACGTCGGCTTTGATGACCAGCGGCAGCTCGCGGTACTTCTTGTCCTGCAGCTTGGCCATCATGTCGGCCATGCTGGTGGCGCCCGCGCCGATCGGGTGCATCGACTTCTCGCGCTTGAGACGGATGCGGTATTCGGTCAGTTCGCGAGCCCGCGCCTCGTTCTCGACGACGGCGAAGCTGTCGCCCGGCGACGGCACGCCGTCCAGGCCGAGGATCTCGACCGGGGTGGCGGGACCGGCTTCGGTCAATTGCTCGTTACGCTCGTTCAGCAGGGCGCGAACCCGGCCGAACTGGCTGCCGGCCACGACGATGTCGCCGCGCTTCAGCGTGCCGCGCTTGACCAGCACGGTCGAAACCGCGCCGCGCCCCTTGTCCAGCTTGGCCTCGATCACGACGCCGTCGGCGACGCGGTCGGGGTTGGCCTTCAGGTCCATGACCTCGGCCAGCAGCAGGATGCGCTCGATCAGCTCGTCCAGGCCCTGGCCGGTCTTGGCCGAGACTTCGACGATCTGGGTGTCGCCGCCCAGACTTTCGACCACGATCTCGTGTTGCAGCAGCTCGTTGGTCACCCGGGTCGAATCCGAGCCCGGCTTGTCCATCTTGTTGACGGCCACGATGATCGGCACTTCCGCGGCGCGGGCGTGTTTGATCGCTTCGATGGTCTGCGGCATGACGCCGTCGTCGCCGGCCACCACCAGGATCACCAGGTCGGTGATGTTGGCGCCGCGCGCCCGCATTTGCGAGAAGGCCGCGTGGCCCGGGGTGTCGAGGAAGGTGACCTTCTGGCCATTTTCCAGACGCACCTGGTAGGCGCCGATGTGTTGGGTGATGCCGCCGTGCTCGCCGCCGGCCACGTCGGCCTTGCGCAGCGCGTCCAGCAGGCTGGTCTTGCCGTGGTCGACGTGACCCATGACGGTGACGACCGGGGGCCGGGGCTCCAGGTGATCGTCGATGTCCTCGGCGCCGATGAAGCCTTCTTCGACGTCGGCTTCCGACACGCGGCGAACGGTGTGACCGAATTCGGTGGCCACCAGTTCGGCGGTGTCGTTGTCGATGACGTCGTTGATCTTCAGCATCACGCCCTGACGCATCAGGAACTTGATGATCTCGACGCCGCGCACGGCCATCCGGTTGGACAGCTCCTGCACGGTGATGACGTCCGGAATGACCACTTCGCGGCTGACCTTGACCACGTCGGCGGGACCGCCGCGGCGCTTTTCCTTCTCGCGTTCACGGGCCCGGCGAACCGAGGCCAGCGAGCGCATGCGGTCGGCGGAATCTCCGTCGCCGGCCACGGTCTGGATGGTCAGGCGACCTTCGCGGCGAACCGGGGCGCCCTTGGCGCGGCTGACAGCCTTGCCCGGAGCCGCGGCCTTGCGGCGATCATCGTCCTCCTCGGGCTTGCGACCGATGTCGCTACCGGGGCGGGGCGCCGAACGCGTGGCGCGCTGGATTTCCGGCGTGGCCGGAGCCGAGGCCGGGACGCCCGGACGGGCGCCGCGCGGACCACCGGGACCCGGACGGGCGCCGGGCGCCGGGCGCGGGGCCAGGGCCGAATAGCGGACGGTCTGGGTCGGGCGGTCGCCTTGCGGACGGTCGCCCTGGGGACGATCGCCTTGCGGGCGGTCACCCTGCGGACGGTCGCCGCGATAGCCTCCGGCCCCTTCGGGACGGGGACCGCGAGGCGGGCCGCCGGCGTCGGGACGCGGGGTGCGCTGATTGTACGGGCCGTCCTGGCGGGGGGCGCGCTGGTTGAACGGCCGGTCCGCGAAATTGGGACGATCGCCCTGGGGACGGTCGCCTTGCGGGCGGTCGCCCTGGGCGCCCGGACCCGGACGATAGGTGGTGGTCGACGAGCGGTCGTCGCGACGGTCGCGGCTGGGCTCATAGGTGCGGGTCTGACCGGCGGCCGGGGCCGGGGCCGGACGCGGAGCCTCGGCCCGGACCGGCGGCGCGGCCGGAGCCGGCGTCGGAGCCTGGGGCGCGGGAGCGACCGGAGCCGGAGCCGGAGCCGGAGCCGGAGCTGTCGGGGCGGCCGGCGCTTGAGCCACCGGGGCGGCAGGCGCTTCCGGAGCTGGGGCGGGAGCCGGCGCGGCGGCGGCCTTGGCGGCGGCGGCGGCCTTGGCGGCGGCTTCGCGAGCCGCGGCTTCGGCGGCCGTGGCGCGGGCCTCTGCGGCGCGGCGTTCGGACGCCTGACGCTCCTGCTGTTCGCGGGCGGCCTCGATGGCGCGCTGGCGGGCCACCATTTCGCTTTGCGACAGGCCTCCGGCCGAACCGCCGCCCCCTTGGGACGACTGCGGACGCGGCGCGTCGCCTTGGCGGCGCTCGGCCGAGGACGGCGCGGCGAGATTGCCGGCCGGCGGCGCGTGCGGTCGCACGCGCTTGGTTTCAACCACCACCGTCTTGGTGCGGCCGTGGCTGAAGCTCTGCTTCACGACGCCGGCGCTGACCGACCCCTGACGGGGCTTCAGCGTGATGGGCGCTCGCCCGCCGGGGTTGGAACCAGGCCGACCGTTTTCGTTCTCGTCGCTCATGCGCTCGCTTGTACTTCCGCCGGCGGGGGCCGGCCAAAAACCGTTTGATCCATACGAGAAAGGGGCCTGGACGTACTTCCCGAAGGAAGCGCGTTTCCCGACCCTTCACTCAGGAGCGGATCACGCTCCTCATTTCAAGTTCCAGGCCTCTGTCGCCGACGAATGGAAGCCATTCGTCGAGGCCAGGGCCTAGGGCTCCTCGCGCCAACTCGCCGACCAACTCGAAGGAAGGAGTGGGCGAAAGCCTGATAACCGCTCGACGTCCAAAGTCCAGCGATCAGTGCCGCGCCCGGCAAGGAGCGCCGTGTGTATCACATTCTCCCCGCCCAAGGCCAAACCCAATTCGTCGGACGTGAACATCCCGCAGATTTTGGGACTGTTCGGGGCCTTGTGGACCGCGGTGAGAATCTTTCGGCGACCGTCGGCGGCGCCGTCGGACGCCTCGATCAACCAGGCGGTCTGTCCCGAGGCCAGGGCCGAGGAGACCTTTTCGAAGCCTGAGATAATCGTTCCGCCGCGTCGTGCAAGCCCCAGCCCATCCAGAACCCGCTTGGTCAGCAGCCGTTCCACCTGGTCGGCCAGATCCGCCGGGGCGGACAGCTTGACCTTGGCCGAGCGCGAGAACAGGCCCTTCTTGGCGGCGATCGTCACCGCCTCGCGGGTGGCGTCGACCCACATCCCCCGGCCGGGCAGCTTGCGCGCCACGTCGGGGACCACCGTTCCGTCGGGCCCGACCACGAACCGCACCAGGCGCGCCTCGTCCGTCGCCTCGCCCAGGACGATGTCCTTGCGCAGGCGATTGGCTTGGGCGTGGGTCTTGGCCACGGGGGTCTGGGGCGTGTCGGTTTCGGTCATGCGGCTCTGGAAAACACCGGGCCTCGCACTTTCGTGGGAGGCCCGGTTGCTGGATCAGTCTTCCTTGGGTTCTTCGGTCTCTTCGACGGCTTCGTCCGAGACCTCGGCCTCATCCGAAGCTTCGACCGGCGCTTCGCCCGCCTCCCCCTCGAACTCGCCTTCCTCTTCGACATATTCCGGCTCGGGCGGGGCCTCGACCCAGCCCATGACGATCCGGGCTCGCATGATCAGGGCCTCGGCGTCTTCCGGCGACAGGTTGAAGCTGTCCAGGATGCCGGCCTCGCGGGTGCGCTCGCCGTCCTTGGTCTCGAACCAGCCGCGCAGGTCGTCGGGGATCAGGCCGGCCAGGTCCTCGACCGACTTCACCTCGCCTTCGCCCAGGGCCACGGCCACGGGCAGGGTGACGCCCTCGATCTCGAGCAGGCCGTCCTCGACGCCCAACTCCAGACGCTTGGCGTCCAGGGCGGCGGCTTCCTTTTCCAGGAACTCGCGCGCCCGGGTCTGCAGCTCGTCGGCGGTCTCGTCGTCGAAGCCCTCGATGGCGGCGATCTCGTGCGGCTCGACATAGGCGACGTCTTCCACCGCCGCGAAGCCTTCCGTGACCAGCAGCTGGGCGATGACCTCGTCGACGTCCAGGGCTTCCTGGAACAGGGCCGTGCGCTCGGAGAACTCGCGCTGGCGGCGTTCGCTTTCCTGGCTCTCGGTCATGATGTCGATCTGCCAGCCGGTCAGCTGAGAGGCCAGGCGGACGTTCTGGCCGCGGCGCCCGATGGCCAGCGACAGCTGCTCGTCGGGCACCACCACCTCGACGCGCTCGTCCTCCTCGTCCATGACGACCTTGGAGACCTCGGCGGGAGCCAGGGCGTTGACGATGAAGGTCGCCTCGTCCTCGGACCACTGGATGATGTCGATCTTCTCGCCCTGCAGCTCGGCCACCACCGCCTGGACGCGCGAGCCGCGCATGCCGACGCAGGCGCCGACCGGGTCGATGCTGCTGTCGTTGGAGATCACGGCCATCTTGGCGCGCGAGCCCGGGTCGCGGGCCACGGCGCGGATCTCGATGACGCCGTCGTAGACTTCCGGCACTTCCTGCGCGAACAGCTTGGCCATGAAGCCGCCATGGGCGCGCGACAGCATGATCTGCGGGCCCTTGGTCTCGCGACGGACGTCGTAGATGTAGGCGCGGATGCGGTCGCCGACGTTGAAGTTCTCGCGCGGGATCGACTGGTCGCGGCGCATGATGCCTTCGCCGCGGCCCAGGTCGACGATGACATTGCCGTATTCGACGCGCTTGACGCTGCCGTTGACGATCTCGCCGGCGCGGTCCTTGTACTCGTCGTACTGGCGCTCGCGCTCGGCTTCGCGGACCTTATGCATGACGACCTGGCGGGCCATCTGGGTCTGGACGCGGCCGATCTCGAACGGCGGCAGGCTTTCCTCGTAGATCTTGCCGACCTCGGCGTCGCGCCAGGTGCGCTTGGCCGACGACAGCTGGACCTTGCCGATCTCGCCTTCCAGCTCGAAGTCGTCGGGCACGACCTCGATCACCCGCTTCTGGGTGGTCTCGCCGGTCTTGGTGTCGATCTTCACCCGGATGTCGTGCTCGGCGCCGTAGCGGGCGCGGGCGGCCTTCTGCAGGGCGTCCTCGATCGCCTCGATGACGACCTCCTTCTCGATGCCTTTTTCACGCGCGACCGCGTCGGCGATCTGCAGCAGCTCGAGGCGGTTGGCGGAGATGCCGATGGCCATGGTCAGTCCTCTTCACTTTCGGACAGGTCAATATCGTCGTCGGCGTCGTCGCCGAGATCTTCGGAGTCAGCGTCGGTCCCGACGCGCGCGGCGCGCTGTTCGGCGCCCCGCTTCATCAGCTGGTCCGTCAACACCAGCTTGGCGACGACGATCCATTCGAACGGGAAATAGACGGTGGTGTCGTCCTCGCCCTCGAGGTTCAGGCCCACCTGGCCGTCCTCGACGCCGGCTAGCTCGCCCTTGAAGCGCTTGCGGCCTTCGGCGACGCGATCCAGCTCGATGCGGACCTCCAGGCCAGCATAGGTGTCGAAGTCCTTCAGCCGCGTTAGGGGGCGGTCGACGCCCGGGCTGGAGACTTCCAGGGTGTATTCGCCGCTGATCGGGTCGGCGGCGTCCATGATCTCGGAGATGGCGCGCGACAGGCGGGCGCAGTCCTCGACGTTCATGTCGCCCCCACTCCCATCTTCAAGGAGCGGACGTTCGGCCATGATCTGCAGCCGACGCTGCTCGGCCCCGCCCATTAGGCGCAGGCGGACGATCTCGTAGCCGACGGACTCGGCGACGGGATCGAGCAACTCGACCAGACCGATATCTTCCTGCGTCTTGCCGCGCACGGTTCTCTCAACTCACTGGGCCGCCCGGGCGCCGGCTAAAAGCCAAGCTGGCGAGCGGCCAAAGAAAAAGCGGCAGCCTTTCGGGCCGCCGCTCGAAAGCGCTATCAGCGCTGACGGACGATGTAGGAGCTATATAGCGCGATGTTTGGGCGGTTGGAAGCCCCCTGCGATCGCCACGCGTCGTCGCCCCTTCCGCAGTGCAGCACTTGTGGCCTATAAGCGCCCCCGCGCAGGCTCGCCTCCCCGCGGGACCTATCCCAAACGAAGAGTCACAATGGACCTCTCCAAGATCGCCGTCGGCGTCAACCCGCCGTACGACCTGAACGCCGTCATCGAGATCCCGCAAGGCGGCGAGCCGGTGAAATATGAGATCGACAAGGCCAGCGGCGCCCTGATGGTCGACCGCTTCCTGCACACGGCGATGTTCTATCCGGCCAACTACGGGTTCATCCCGCACACCCTGGCCGACGACGGCGACCCGGCCGACATCATGGTCGTGGGCCCGACCCCGGTGGTGCCCGGCGCGATCATCCGCTGCCGCCCGATCGGCGCCCTGATGATGGTCGACGAGGCCGGTTCGGACGAAAAGATCCTGGCCGTGCCGGTCGACAAGCTGCACCCGTTCTACACCGGCGTGTCCAGCTGGCGCGACCTGCCGACCATCCTGACCGAGCAGATCGCCCACTTTTTCCAGCACTACAAGGATCTGGAAAAGGGCAAGTCGACCAAGATCACCGGCTGGGCCGATCCGGACGAGACCGCCGAGCTGATCCGCACGGCGATCAAGCGCCACGACGAGACCTACTGAAGAAATTTCTTCCCTCCCCTTTATGGGGAGGGGGGACCAGCGAAGCTGGTGGGTGGGGCTTCACCGCCGCCAGGACGCCCTGCACCGATCCCCCACCCGACCCCTTCGGGGCCACCCTCCCCACGAGGGGGAGGGGAAAAAGTCTTCATTTCCTGACGAAATCCAAGAATACCGGCGCGCAGTCGCCCAGCTTCTTTTCCTCGTAGCGGGTGGTCACGTGGTCGGCCGGCGCGGCGTTGCGGTCGGCGGTCTCGTCGGCGAAACCGAAGGCCGGGTCGGCCAGCACCCGCTCGAGCGTCCACTCCGCGTAGTCGGCCCAGTCGGTGGCGAAGCGGAAGGCCGCGCCCGGCTTCAGCACCCGCGCCAGTTCGGTCACGAAGGCCGGCTGGATCAGCCGGCGCTTATTGTGCCGGGCCTTGTGCCAGGGGTCGGGGAACATGATGAACAGCCGGTCGACACTGGCGTCGGGCAGCCAGTCGACCAGGTCGCGGGCGTCGCCCTCGTGGATGCGGACGTTCTTCAGCCCTTGCTCCTCGACATGGCGAACGGCGCTGGCCACGCCGTTGACGAAGGGCTCGGCGCCGATCACCAGCACATCCGGCCGGCGACCAGCCTGGGCGGCCATGTGCTCGCCGCCGCCGAAACCGATCTCCAGCCAGACTTCCGCGGCGCCCGGCATCAGGTCCTGCGGCTGAAACGCCGCGGTCGGCAAGGCGATCTTCGGCAGCAGGCTGTCGAGCAGGGCCTGCTGGCGCGGCTTGACGGGGCGCGACTTCAGGCGGCCGAACGAGCGCAGCGGCCCGTGGGGCTGTTGGGGATGGGTCATGGGCGGGGTCTTAGAGCTTTGAAGTCGAAATGAAAACGGGCCCCGATCCGAGGATCGAGGCCCGTTGAACGGTTGGGGACAGGCGCATGCGCCTGTCCCCGGGTGTTTCCAGGCCTACGCCAGGCCCTTCAGCTCCGACACCAGGTCGGTCTTCTCCCACGAGAAGCCGCCTTCGTTGTCCGGCGTGCGGCCGAAGTGGCCGTAGGCGGCGGTGCGGGCGTAGATCGGCTTGTTCAGCTGCAGGTGCTCGCGGATCGAGCGCGGGGTGGCGCCGCCGATCAGCTGCGGCAGCAGCTTTTCCAGCACCTCGGGATCGACCTTGCCGGTGCCGTGCAGATCGACGTGGAACGACACGGGCTGGGCCACGCCGATCGCATAGGCGATCTGGATGGTGCAGCGCTCGGCCAGGCCGGCGGCCACGACGTTCTTGGCCAGGTAGCGGCAGGCATAGGCGGCCGAGCGGTCGACCTTGGTCGGATCCTTGCCCGAGAAGGCGCCGCCGCCGTGCGGGGCCGCGCCGCCGTAGGTATCGACGATGATCTTGCGACCGGTGACGCCGGCGTCGCCGTCCGGGCCGCCGATCTCGAAGCGACCGGTCGGATTGACCAGCCACTGGGTCTTCTTGGTGATCAGGCCCTCCGGGAAGATCGGCAGGATGTGCGGCTTGATCAGGTCGAGCACGCGCTTGGAGGTCGCGGCCTTGCCGTCGATCTTCTTCTTGTGCTGGTGCGACACCACGATCGAGACGACGCGGACCGGCTTGCCGGCGGCGTCGTATTCCAGGGTCACCTGGCTTTTGGCGTCCGGCTCCAGCTCCGACAGCTCGCCCGAGTGGCGCAGCTGGGCCAGGCGGCTGAGGATGTTGTGGCTGTACTGCAGGGTGGCCGGCATCAGCTCCGGGGTCTCGGTGCTGGCGTAGCCGAACATGATGCCCTGGTCGCCGGCGCCTTCGTCCTTCTTGTCCGAGGCGTCAACGCCCTGGGCGATGTGAGCCGACTGGCCGTGCAGGTAATTGGCGAACTTCGCCTTCTGCCAGTGGAAGCCCTTCTGTTCGTAGCCGATGTCCTTGACCGCCGCGCGGACCTTGGACTCCAGCGAACCGAGGATGTCCTTGGTCAGCGCCTTGTTGGCGGCCTTGTCGCCGCCCGGCTTGCCGGCCCGCACTTCGCCGGCCAAGACGACGCGGTTGGTGGTGACCAGGGTCTCGCAGGCGACGCGCGCCTCCGGGTCGGCGCTGAGGAAGGCGTCGACCACGGTGTCGCTGATCCGGTCGGCGACCTTGTCCGGATGGCCTTCGGAAACGCTTTCGCTGGTGAAGATGTAGGAAGAACGGCTCAAGGGTCAGCTCCGGACATGACGTCGCCCGCTCGGACGGTCTGTCCGAGGGACTAGTCGCGAACATATAAAGATATGTTTATGTCCGCAAGCCGCCCGAGCCCGCTTTCGCCGATCAGGCTTCCGGCTCTTCCTCGGCGATCTCGTCGGCCATCGATCGGACGAGGTCGAGAATGCGCCGCCGGACACGGGACTTGCCGATGCGCGGGAACAGGGCGGCCAGCTCCAGGCCTTCCGGCGTCATCAGGAAGTCGTGCACGAACTGCTCGGAGCCGTTTTCCTCGAAGCCGTCGACGTCGGTCGGGTCGGCCAGGCCCTCGAAGAAGTAGGAGACCGACGACTGCAGGCTCCTGGCGATCTCGTAGAGCTTGGAGGCGCTGACGCGGTTGGCGCCGCGCTCGTACTTCTGCACCTGCTGGAAGGTCAGACCCAGGTCATCGGCCAGACGCTCCTGGCTGACGCCGAGAATCTTGCGCCGCATGCGGATGCGGGCGCCGACGTGCAGGTCGATCGGATTGGGGGAGCGGTCTTGGTCAGGGGTCGTGTTCATGCCGTTTCAATCACTGGGAGAAAAGCCACGGATAATCTGGAAGCCTGTCTGTTTCAGTTTGGGACTTTTTCCAAGCTCCGACCCCCTGGGACGCGAATCGCGGCGGCAAATGAAACCAAAAGCAGCAGCGCGAACGGCCAATGCCCAAGTCTGGAGAACAGGGTCGGCGATCCGACATTAGGGACATTACCGTCGATCACGCCTGATTCGCCAAGTTTCAAGCGGGCGCCGGGCAAGATTCGTCCCTGGGCGTCGATCAGGGCCGAGACGCCGGTGGGCGTCGCGCGGATCAAGGGCAGGCCCGTCTCGATGGCGCGGTAGCTGGCCAGGTTCAGGTGCTGCAGCGGTCCGGACGTAACCCCGAACCAGGCGTCGTTGGAGACATTGACGATGGCGCGCACGCCCCGGACGGGCTTGGCCAGGCGCGGGAACAGGCTTTCGTAGCAGATCAGCGGCTGGACCAGCAGGTCAGCGGCGATCCGCAGCGGTCGGGGCTCCGGACCGGTGGCGAAGCCGTCGCCGAGGTGGGCCATGCTCTTGACGCCCAGCCGGGTCATCAGGGCGTCGGCCGGCAGGTATTCGCCGAACGGCACCAGGCGGTGCTTGTCGTAGATCCCGACCACCTCGACATCGCTCGCCGTCCGTCGGAGGGCGACCAGGCTGTTGTAGTAGACTGGCTTGTCGGGCGTCCCCTCGTAGCGATAGCCGCCCAGCAGCATCAGCTGGCCGGGCCGCAGGGCGTCGACGATGGCCTGCCGCACCCAGCTGCCGGGAACCATGTAGTCGTTGATCGCCAGCGGCAGGGCGCCCTCGGGCCAGACGACAATGTCGGCCGGCTTGGCCGCGTAGGGCCTGGCGGTCAGCGAGACATAGGCCTGGACGATCTGGGCGAACCGTCGCTCGTCCCACTTGGATTCCTGCGGGATGTCGGCCTGGACGATGCGGACGGTCGTCGGCGGTCGACCGGCGGCCGGCGGCGGCGCGGCGCGCAACAACCATCCGCCGGCGAAGAGCACGACCAGACCGGCGACGGCCGCGCCGACCGCGATCCGGCCGCGCCGGCCGTCACGCCAGACAGCGGGAGCCGCGGCGATGGCCAGGGTGATCCAGGTCAGGCCATAGGCGCCGACCACCGCCGCGACCTGCGACACGGCCGAGCCGGCCCGCCAGGTCTCGCCGGGCAGGTTCCAGGGGAAGCCGGTCAGGATGTGGCCGCGCGTCCATTCCAGGACGGCATAGGCCCCTGCGAACACCAGCACCCGCCGCACGCCGGACGGACGGATCAGGCGGTAGAGCACCGCCGCCAGCCCCCAGAACAGCGCCATGCCGGCGGCCATGGCGGCCACCGCGAACGGGGCCATCCAGCCCTGGTTGGCGGCGTCGACCATGAAGGCCTCGGCGATCCACCAGGTGGAGAGGCCGAAATAGGCCAGCCCCGTCAGCCAGCCGCGCAGGAAGGCCGAGCGCAAGGGACGGGGACCATCGATCGCGTCCAGCAGCCAGAGCAGCAGGGCGTAGCCCAGCAGGCCGGGCAGGATCCCGAACGGCGGATGGGCCAGGGCGGCGGCGAGGCCCGCCAGCAGGGCCAAGCCCTGGGCGCGCCATGGCGTCAGCTTCGGCAGGGGCGGCAGGTTCACGAAGCGGCCACGCGGCCGGGTTGCTCGGCGGTCTCGGCGCCGAGCTCGACGGCCGGGCGCACGCGGATCCGGCGCACGCGGCGCGGATCGGCCTCGACGACCTCCAGGTCGAAGCCGGCCGGATGGGCGATCACCTCGCCCCGCTGCGGCACCCGGCCGGCCAGGGCCACGACCAGGCCGGCGACGGTGTCGATGTCCTCTTCCATGTCGGGCGGGGCCAGGTCGCGGTCGAGAACGGCCTCCAGATCCTCCAACGGCGCGCGGGCGTCGACCTCGAACAGGCCGCCGGGACGGGCCACGATGCTGGAGACCTGGGCGTCGTCGTGCTCGTCGTCGATCTCGCCGACCACCGCCTCGATCAGGTCCTCCATCGTCACCAGACCGTCGGTGCCGCCGAACTCGTCGATGACCAGGGCCATGTGGATGCGGCTGGTGCGCATGCGCAGCAGCAGGTCGGCGGCCCGCATCGAAGCGGGAACATACAGCGCCTCGCGCCGCAGCCGGTGCAGGATCTGGTCGGTCGGGCCCGGGCGCTTGTCGTCATCGGCCAGCAGGCGGAACACGTCCTTGACGTGGACCACCCCGACCGGGTCGTCCAGCGTCTCGCGATAGATCGGCATCCGCGAGTGCTCGGCCTCGGTGAACTGGGCCACCACCGCCTCGAACGCCGTGGAGACCTCGACCGCCACGATGTCGGCGCGCGGGGTCATCACGTCGGCCACCCGCAGGCTCTGGAACGCCTCGGCCTGGTCGACCATATCGACCTCGTGGACCATGGCGGGGTCGGCCGGACGCGAGGCCTCGGCCAGGCCCGGCACGCCCCGGCCGGCGAGGTCCTTGCGCATCTTGCGGAAGAACGCCCGCACACCCCGGCTCAGGCGAGCCGGGCCGGCGGGCGTGGAACTCTGGTCGTCGCTGGGCATGCCCTGGCTTGGTTATCCCTCTGGGGACGCGGGTTCGGCATAGGGGTCGGGAATGTCCAAGCCCGCGAGGATCTCGCGCTCGAACGCTTCCATGGCCTGCGCCTCGGCGTCGTCCTGATGGTCGTATCCTAAGAGATGAAGCACCCCGTGCGCCACCAGATGTTGCAAGTGGTGCGCCAGAGGCTTTCCTTGCTCGGCCGCCTCGCGGGCGCAGACCCCGAACGCCAGGACGATGTCGCCGATCTGGCCTTCGAGATTGGGCGGCGAGGGGAAGGACAGGACGTTGGTCGCGTAGTCCTTCTGGCGGAAGTCGCGGTTCAGGACCTGGACGCTGTCATCGTCGGCCAAAAGGATGACGATGCCCTGGCCCTCGATGTCCTCGTGGGCGTCCAGCACCGCCTGGGCGGCGCGCCAGACCAGAGCCTCGGCCTCGGGCTCGGCCCTGGTCCAGGCCTCGTCCTCGATCTCGATGTCCACGGTGATGGTCATCTAGCGGGTCGTGGTCTGCAGGGCGTCGGCGTCGTAGGCCTTGACGATGCGCTCGACCAGTGGGTGGCGGACCACGTCGGCCGAGGTGAAGCGCGACACCGCCACGCCCTCGACGCCCTCCAGGATCGACACCGCGTGTGCCAGGCCGGAATCGCGGGGGTTCAGCAGGTCGACCTGGGTCGGGTCGCCCGTCACCACCATCCGCGCGCCCTCGCCCAGCCGGGTCAGGACCATCTTCATCTGCAGGCGCGAGCAGTTCTGGGCCTCATCGACGATGACGAAGGCATGGGCCAGGGTGCGGCCGCGCATGAAGGCGATCGGGGCGACCTCGATCTCCAGCTTGTCGCGGCGGCGGCGCAGCTGGTCGGCGCCCATGATGTCGGTCAGGGCCTCCCAGACCGGGGCCATGTAGGGATCGACCTTCTCGTTGAGATCGCCCGGAAGAAAGCCCAGTTTCTCGCCGGCCTCGACCGCCGGGCGGGTGACGATCAGCCGGTCGACCTCGCCGCGCAGCAGCATGCCCGCGCCATGGGCCACGGCCAGGAAGGTCTTGCCGGTGCCGGCCGGACCGAGGCCGAAGCACAGCGGATGGCTGAGCATGGCCTCCATGTAGCGGGCCTGGCCCTTGGTCTTGGGCGACACCGAGCCCTTGCGCACGGCCCGCGGCGAGGCCTGGCCGCCGGCGCTGTGGGCCTCGCCCACCGCCACCCGCACGTCGGCCTCGACCACCTCGTCGTCGGCGTCGGCGCGGTCGGCCAGGGCGACGATCGCCCGCTTGGCGCTGGAGCGGCCCTTGACGTCGCCGGTGATGGTGACGCCGCCGCCCGGCGTCTCGATCAACACCTTGAAGGCGTCCTCGATCAGGGCGGCGTGACGGCCGTTCGGGCCGGAAACGGCGCGCACGGCCGTGTCGGACAGGGGCAGGAACTCAGGCGTGCGGCTCAAGCGGACTCCAGCTGGGATTGGCTCTCGAGCACGCCGCCCAGGCTCATCTTGGCCGACGACTCGATACGGACGGGAACGATCTGGCCCAGCAGGTTGTCGGGGCCCACCGCGTGGACCGCCTGCAGGTAGGGGCTGCGGCCGACGATTTGACCGGGGTTGCGGCCTTTTTTCTCGAACAGCACCGGCAAGACCTTGCCGACCTGCAGGGCGTTGAAGGCCTTCTGTTGTTCGTCGAGCAGGGCGTTCAGCCGGTCCAAGCGCTCGGCCTTGACCGCCTCGTCGACCTGACCGGGCATGGCCGAGGCCGGGGTGCCGGGGCGGCGCGAGTATTTGAACGAGAAGGCCGAGGCGAAGCCGACCTCGCGGACCAGCTCCAGGGTCTTGTCGAAATCGCCGTCGCGCTCGCCGGGAAAGCCGACGATGAAGTCGCCGCTCATGGCGATGTCGGGCCGGGCGGCGCGGATCTTCTCGATCAGCCGCACGTAGCTTTCGGCCGTGTGGTCGCGGTTCATGGCCTTGAGGATCTTGTCCGACCCGGCCTGCACCGGCAGGTGCAGATAGGGCATCAGCTGCGGCAGCTCGCCGTGGGCCTCGATCAGGTCGTCGCCCATGTCGCGCGGGTGGCTGGTGGTGTAGCGGATGCGATCCAGGCCCGGGATCTTCGCCAGTCGCCGGACCAGCCGGGCCAGGGTGTAGCCGCCGCCGTCATAGGCGTTGACGTTCTGGCCCAGCAGGGTGACCTCGCGCACGCCCTGGTCGGCCAGACGCTTGGCTTCGTCCTCGATCTGCTCGGGCGGCCGCGACCACTCGCCGCCGCGGGTGTAGGGCACCACGCAGAAGGTGCAGAACTTGTCGCAGCCCTCCTGCACGGTCAGGAAGGCGCTGACGCCGTTGACCTGGCGCTCGGCCGGCAGGGCGTCGAACTTCTCGTCGGCGGCGAAGTCGGCCGACAGGCGCTCGCCGGTGGCCCGGTGGGCGCGGGCGATCAGCTCGGGCAGCTGATGATAGGCCTGGGGCCCGACCACCAGGTCGACCGCCGGCTGGCGACGCATGATCTCCTGGCCCTCGGCCTGGGCCACGCAGCCGGCCACGGCGATGGTCATCTGGCCGCCGGCCTCGGCCTTGCGGCCCTTCATCTGCTTGATGTAGCCCAGTTCCGAATAGACCTTCTCGGTGGCCTTCTCGCGGATGTGGCAGGTGTTGAGCACCACCAGATCGGCCCCTTCGGGCTCGTCGACCACGCCATAGCCCAGCGGACGCAGGACATCGGCCATGCGCTCGCTGTCATAGACGTTCATCTGACAGCCGTAGGTCTTGATATAGAGGCGCTTTTGCGGGGTCTCGCTCATCGGGGCGTTATGAGCGCGAGGGCGTTAACGCGCAAGGTCGTCGGCGCCACACCTCATAGCCCCTCTCCCCGTGGGAGAGGTATCGGCGAAGCCGACGGAGAGGGGAGTTTGCTGATGTGGGTCTATTCCCCCACCGGCGCCTTCGCGCCGCCTCCCCCACAGGGGGAGGATTTAGAGTGACGTCACTCCTCGATCGGAACCCCATAAAGCTCCAGCCGGTGGTCCACCAGCTTGTAGCCCAGCTTGCGCGCGATGGCGTTCTGCAGGGCCTCGATCTCCTCGTCCACGAACTCGACGACCTTGCCGGTCTTCATGTCGATCAGGTGGTCGTGGTGATGGTCGGGGGTCTCTTCGTAGCGCGAGCGGCCGTCGCGGAAGTCGTGGCGCTCGATGATGCCGCTTTCCTCGAACAGCCGCACGGTCCGATAGACGGTGGCGATCGAGATGTGCGGATCCACGGCGTGGGCGCGGCGGTGCAGTTCCTCGACGTCCGGATGGTCGTCGGCCGCCGACAGCACGCGGGCGATGACCCGACGCTGGTCGGTCATGCGCATGCCCTTTTCGATGCAGAGCTTTTCGAGGCGGTCCACGGCGGCGTCTCCGGAAAGATGAATCCAAGCCAGATTCGCGGGCAAGATAGGGGCTTGGGCGCTAGCTGTTAAGCACCCGACGCATCACCACCGCGTCCTTGGCCCCATCCGGGTGGGGATAATAGCCTTTTCTCAGGCCCACGCGGGCAAAACCGGCGGCCTGGTAGAGCCCGATCGCCGCGGCGTTGTCGGCCGCGACCTCCAGGAACATCTCGACGGCGGCGGCTTCCCGGGCGATCCCGGCGGCCATCCCGACCAGGGCCGCGCCCCAGCCGCGACGGCGGGCGGCCGGATCGACCGCCACGGTCAGGATCTCGGCCTCGCCGGCGATGGCCCGGCACAGGATGAAGCCCTTGGGCTCTTCGGGCTCGCCCGCCTCGCCCAGCACGGCGAAGACGCCGGGGCCCTTGAGCAGGGTCTCGAATTCCTCGGCCGACCAGGGCCGGTCGAAGGCGCGGTCGTGCAGGTCGGCCAGGGTGAAGCAGGCTTCCAGCCCGACGGGACGCAGGATCATGCCGCCGGCGCCACGGCGTAGGGCGCGCGCAGATAAAGCGGCCGGGGCGAATGGCCGGGCGCGGGCCTGGCGGCGGCCAGGCGGGCGACGGCGACGGGGTCGGCATAGGCCAGCGTCAGCACGGTCGCGCCGGGCAGGACGTCGGCGACCAGCGGCCCGCCCGAGCCGACCAAGGCAGCCGGCCCGCCGGAGTAAAGTTCGGCCAGGCGGGCGGCGGCGACCCCGACCTCCAGGGCGTCGGGGGCCATCAGCGCCTTTCCGCCGTCGAACACCTGCAGATAGACCTGGCCCATCTTGGCGTCGAGCACCCCGGCCACCAACCCGGCCGCGTTCGCCGAGGCGGCCAGGGCCTCCAGCGTATTGACCCCGACGCAGGGGATCGACAGGGCCGTGGCCAGGCCCTTGGCGAACGACAGCCCCACCCGCAGGCCGGTGAACGAGCCGGGACCGACGGTGACGGCGATCCGGGTCAAGTCGGGGAACTTGACGCCGGCCTCGGCGGCGACCTCCCGGGCCAGGACGGCGATGCGCTCCTGGTGCCCCCGGGTCATCGGCTCGCTGCGGGCGGCGCGGACAGTCTCGCCGTCCAGGATCGCCACGGAGCTGGCGCCCAGGCAGGTGTCGAGGGCGAGGATCATTGGACAGGCGCCCCGCCGCGCCACAGGAACTCGCGCAGCACGGCCTTGTCCCGCAGCGTCGCTTCAGGCGGCATGGCATCCTGTGTCCAGCCGGGCACGCCGAACACGTAGCGCAGCACCGGCTCGCCGGGCTGGGTGCAGATCACCGCGTGGACGTCGCGATCCTTCCCCGCCCAGCAGCGCGGATAGTCCATGCCGGCGGCGGCCCATTTCATCCCGAGCG
Organism: Caulobacter sp. LjRoot300; assembly: GCF_964253875.1. Classification (NCBI taxonomy): domain Bacteria; kingdom Pseudomonadati; phylum Pseudomonadota; class Alphaproteobacteria; order Caulobacterales; family Caulobacteraceae; genus Caulobacter; species Caulobacter sp. LjRoot300. The sequence goes on along the minus strand of NZ_CAXUSA020000002.1, from coordinate 728,968 downwards.
TCTCGCCGCGCGGTCCTTGAGGAGAGCCGCCGGCGACGCGGATGTCGCCAACCTTGGTCGTGCCGGGATTGCCCTGGATCTCGATCGCGCCGCCGCCCTGCTCGACGGTGATGATCGGCGTCGGTTCGCCCGAGCCCTGATGCAGGAAGGCGGCTTTCACCACCGCTTTCGGAAAGCGGGGCTTGATGGCGTCGAGCGAGAAGTCGGTCTGGGCCATGACCGGGCCGACCGAGAACTCGTCCAGCATCAGTGGGCCGCCCCCATAGGGCGTGAAGCGGTCGACGGCGCCGGACGCGTCTTGCCGCGTCACCATGACGGAAGCCGCGGCGGTCGCGGGCGCCGCGGCCTTGGAGCCGGCGGGCTTGTCGGCCGGTCCGCAGGCGGCCAGGACCAGCAGCGGAACGGCGAGGATCAGGGGTCGGAGCATCGGATCAGGCCGCGCCGACCGCGGCCTTCTCGGCCGGACGCCAGACGAACTCGTTCAGCTGGCCCTTGGCCTTCAGCACCTCGACCGGCGGCAGGCCGCCCTTGGCCCAGCCGGGGACGCCGAACACGTAGGACACGGTCGGGGCCTCGGGCCGCACGCAGACGGCCTGGTTGACGGTGCGGCCCTCGCCCGCCCGGCACTGGGCGATGTCGAACGACAGGTCGGCCCACCTTGCGAGCAGGGCTTCGCCCTTGGGACCCTCGACCGGCCCGCCGGCCAGGCGGATCTCGCCGATGCCGCCTTCGGAGCCCTTGCCGATCTCCAGCAGCGGGACGTTGTCCTGTTCGACGGTGATGATCGGTCCAGGCGGACCCTCGCCGGTATGGATGAAGGCGCTCTTGACCACCGCCTTGGGGAACAGGGCCTTGATGGTCGCCTCGTCGAAGGCCGTTTCGCCGGTGATCGGCCCCACGCCGTCGGCGCGTACATGCAGCGGCCCGCCGACATAGGGCGTGACCGCGATGGCGACGGGTCCAGACTTCGGGACCTCCGAGCCCGCGGCGGCCGGCGGCGCGGCGGTGTCGGCTTGCTTGGCGGGGCCGCAGGCGGCGAGCAGCAGCAGCGGAGCGGCGATCAGGGCGAGGCGCTGGGTCATGGGGCGGTTCTAGCACCGGGTCGCCGACATGTGCATCCGCCGCACAAAGAAGTTGTCATCCCGGACAAGCGCTCCGCGCTTTCCGGGATGACAACCTTTTGGGGTCTCAGGACCCGATCACAGGATCTTCGCGGCTTCCTCGAAGTCCAGGCGCGGATTGCGCGGGAACAGGTTCTCTTCGGTGCCGTAGCCGATCGAGGCGATGAAGTTCGACTTGATGTTCGTCCCGGCGAAGAATTCCTTGTCGACGGCGGCGTTGTCGAAGCCCGACATCGGGCCGACGTCCAGGCCCAGCGCCCGCGCCGCCAGGATGAAATAGCCGCCTTGCAGCGAGCTGTTGCGCAGGGCGCCGACCTCCTTGGCCGCGGGATCGCCGAACCAGTGCTTGGCGCCCGGGGCGTTGGGGAACAGGCGGTCCAGGGTCTCGGGGAAATCCAGGTCGTAGCCGACGATGACGGTGACCGGGGCCTGGAGGATCTTCGGACCGTTCGAGCCCGACGACAGCGCCGCCAGTCTGGCCTTGGCTTCGGGGCTCTGCAGGAACAGGAAACGCGCCGGGGTGGTGTTGGCCGCGGTCGGGCCGAACTTCACCAGGTCGTACAGCTCGCGCAGCACCGGTTCGGGGATGGGCTGGTCGCTCCAGCCGTTGCGCGTGCGGGCCTTGGTGAACAGTTGGTCGAGAGCCGTGTCGGCGAGCCTGGCCATCAGCGATCCTTATGGACGATATAACTGCAACTTATACAGTTACAATAAGGCCGTCGAAAGGCGCTGACAAGACACCGCAGGCGTATTCCCTTGCCTCCACGCGCACGCGCGAAGGCCGGTTCGGGGCTAGAGCGTCTGCTCGACCCGGGTCACTTCCGGCACATAGTGCTTGAGCATGTTCTCGACGCCCGCCTTCAGCGTGGCCGACGACGACGGGCAGCCCGAGCAGGCGCCGCGCATGTGCAGCCAGACCACGCCGGTGGCCGGCTCGAACTTGCTGAACACGATGTCGCCGCCGTCCTGGGCCACGGCCGGGCGGATGCGGGTGTCGAGCAGGTCCTTGATCTCGGCGACGATCTGCGAGGTTTCCTCGTCGTAGACGCCGTCCTGGTCGTGGCCGCTCTCGACCTGGTCCAGCAGCAAGGGCCGGCCGCTGGTGAAGTGGTCCATGATGGCGGCCAGGATCGGCGCCTTCAGGTGCGGCCACTCCGCCCCCTCGGCCTTGGTCACGGTGAGAAAGTCCGGACCGAAGAACACGCGGTTGACGTCGCCGAGACGGAACAGCGCCTCGGCCAGGGGCGAGGCGTCGCCCTCCTCCATCGTCTTGAACTCCCGCGCGCCCTCTCCCAGCACTTCGCGGCCGGGCAGGAACTTCAGGACCTCGGGATTGGGCGTGGTTTCGGTCTGGATGAACATGGCGGAGAGATGGACCCGGCAGCCCCGCAAGACAAGAGGCCGGACCTGCGGCGGGGCGCCGCTTGCGTCATCGTGACAAACCAGCCCGCTTGTGGCTCCATCGTCAAAACAGATGTTTCAGGGAGGTCGCCATGAGCGACGGAGCCATCGACCTGTCGAGCGACGCCCAGAGGGACGCGGCGCGGGCCAAGGCCTACGCCATGCCCTTGGCGCAGATCGACGTCGCTGATCCCGCCCTGTTCCAGGCCGACGCCCACTGGCCCTATTTCGAGCGGCTGCGGGCCGAGGACCCGGTTCACTACTGCGCCCACGGCGAATACGGCCCCTACTGGTCGATCACCCGCTATGCCGACATCATGACGGTCGACACGACGCATCAGGTGTTCTCGTCGGACAGCAGCTTCGGCGGCATCACGATCCGCAACTTCGACGAGGACTTCGTCCTGCCGATGTTCATCGCCATGGATCCGCCCAAGCACGACATCCAGCGCAAGACCGTCAGCCCGATCGTCTCGCCGGTGAACCTGGCGCTGCTGGAAGGCACGATCCGCGAGCGGGTCGGCGAGATCCTCGACGACCTGCCGATCGGCGAGACCTTCGACTGGGTCGACAAGGTGTCGATCGAGCTGACCACCCAGATGCTGGCCACCCTGTTCGACTTCCCGTGGGAGGAGCGCCGCAAGCTGACCCGCTGGTCCGACGTCACCACCGCTGTCCCGGGAGCCGGCATCGTCGACAGCGAGGACCAGCGCCGGGCCGAGCTGCTGGAATGCCTGGCCTATTTCACCGAGCTGTGGAACCAGCGGGTCAATTCGACCGAGCCCGGCAACGACCTGATCTCGATGCTGGCCCACGGCGAGGCGACGCGGAACATGCCGCCGTTCGAATATCTGGGGAACATCCTGCTGCTGATCGTCGGCGGCAATGACACCACCCGCAACTCGATCACCGGCGGCCTGCTGGCCCTGAGCCAGAACCCGGCGGAGGAGGCCAAGCTGCGCGCCGACCCGTCGCTGATCCCCAACATGGTCTCGGAGATCATCCGCTGGCAGACGCCCCTGGCCTACATGCGCCGCACGGCGATCGCGGACTTCGAGCTGTCGGGCAAGACCATCCGCAAGGGCGACAAGGTCGTGATGTGGTACGTCTCGGGCAACCGCGACGAGACCGTCATCGAGAACCCGAACGCCTTTCTGATCGACCGGCCTCGCGCCCGCCAGCATCTGTCGTTCGGCTTCGGCATCCACCGCTGCGTCGGCAACCGCCTGGCCGAGCTGCAACTGAAGATCATCTGGGAGGAGATTCTCAAGCGCTTCCCGAAGATCGAGGTGATGGGCGAACCCAAGCGGGTCTATTCCAGCTTCGTGAAGGGCTATGAGAGCTTGCCGGTGCGGATTCCGGCGCGGCTTTAGGCGCGGTGCGTCCTTCGAGGCCCACTTCGCGGGCGCCTCAGGATGAGGAAGTCTGTTGCTGAAATCCTCATCCTGAGGTGCGAGCCGCAGGCGAGCCTCGAAGGACGCAGGGCGCTCAGGCCCCCCAGAACCCCACCAGCTTCTTCACCTCGGCCACCGTCGGCGCGGCGACCTCGGACGCACGCTCCGCCCCGGCCTTCAGGATCCGGTCGATCTCGGTCGGGTCGGCCAGGAAGCGGCGCATGGTCTCGCCGACCGGGGCCAGCTTGTCGACCGCCAGGTCGGCCAGGGCCGGCTTGAAGGTCCCGAAGCCCTTGCCGGCGTAGTCGGCCAGCACCTCGGCCTTGGTCCGCCCCGCCAGCGCCGCGAAGATGCCGACCAGGTTGTCGGCCTCGGGACGGGCGGCCAGTTCGTCCAGGGTCTCGGGCAGCGGTTCCGGGTCGGTGCGGGCCTTCTTGACCTTGGTGGCGATGGCGTCGGCGTCGTCGGTCAGGTTGATGCGGCTGTAGTCCGACGGGTCGGACTTGCTCATCTTGGCCGAGCCGTCGCGCAGGCTCATGATCCGCGCGCCGGGGCCCTGGATCAGCGGCTCGGGCTGAGGGAAGAAGCCCTGCACGCCGAAGTCGTGGTTGAACTTGCCGGCGATGTCGCGGGTCAGCTCCAGGTGCTGCTTCTGGTCCTCGCCCACCGGCACGTGGGTGGCCTTGTAGACCAGGATGTCGGCGGCCTGCAGCACCGGATAGGTGTAGAGGCCGACGCTGGAGCGCTCCTTGTGCTTGCCGCTCTTCTCCTTGAACTGGGTCATGCGGTCCAGCCAGCCCAGGCGGGCGACGCACTGGAAGATCCAGGCCAGTTCGGAATGCTCGCGCACCGCCGACTGCGGGAAGATCGTCGCCTTCTTCGGATCAAGGCCGGCGGCCAGGTAGGCGGCGGCGATCTCGCGGGTCTGCTGGGCCAGCGCTTCCGGGTCCTGCCAGACGGTGATGGCGTGCAGGTCGGCGACGAAGATGAAGGTGTCCATCTCGTGCTGCAGCCGGGCGAACTTCACCAGGGCGCCGAGGTAGTTGCCCAGGTGCAGGGCGCCGGACGGCTGGACGCCGGAGAGCACGCGGGTCGGGCCCGCATAGGAGACGGAGGTGTGGTCGGTCATGGCTTCAGCCTTGGAACTTGAAACGGTCATGGCGAGCGCGTGCGAACGCGAACCGCGCCGGAAGCGCGGTGGAACGGATCAGAGGAAGCTGCGCCATCGCGGCGCGGAAGAACCGATCGAAGCCATGCACGCTGGTTACCGGGCCGCACAAAGGTTGTCATCCCGGAAAGCGCGCGGCGCTTGTCCGGGACCCAGGACGGCCGCACCGCATCAGCCCAGTCCCCTGGGTCCCGGACAGCCCCTGCGGGGCTTCCGGGATGACAACGAATTGGTGATGCGGCGAGCCAAGGTCCCTACGCCTTGCCCCGCCTGAGCACGCCCTTCAGCTCCGACGGGGTCACCCCGCCGAACAGGAAGACCAGCGGCGGGTACAGCGCCGCGCCGACCAGCACGGTCAGCAGCAGGGCGAACTCCTTGGCCCCCAGGGTGTGGCCGCGCAGGCCCAGCTCGCGCAGCGGGGCCTCGATCAGCGGCCGCCAGTGCGAGGCCGCCGCCAGCACCCCGCCCATCACGACGCTCGCCGCCAGGATCCGGCTGACCCGCGACCAGGTCTGGAGCGAGGGGTTGTAGTGGCCCTGGCGCGACAGGCCGAAGGCCATCTGGCCGACATTGATCCACGAGGCCACCGCCGTGGCGGCGGCGATGCCCTTCACCCCGACCAGCTTGAACAGCAGGATGCCCAGGCCGATGTTCATGGCCACCGAGACCAGCGCGAAGCGCATCGGGCTCTTGGTGTCGCCCCGGGCGAAGAAGGCCCGTGAATACAGCTGCTGCAGCACGAAGGCCGGGGTGCCCAGGCCGTAGAACAGCAGGGCCGAGGCCGTCTGGCTGGCGTCGAAGCTGGTGAACTGGCCGCGGGTGTAGAGGGCGTCCGACAGGAAGCCGGGCATGGCCACCAGAGCCGCGGCGGCCGGAATGGTCAGGGCCATGGCCAGGGTGATGGCCTGGTCCATGGCGGTCTGGGCGTCGTGCCCGTCGCCGGTGTTGACGGCCCGCGACAGCCGCGGCAGCAGGGCCACGCCGATGGCCACGCCCACCAGGCCCAGGGGCAGCTGGTACAGCCGGTCGGCGGTGGCCAGCCACGAGCGGCCGCCGGGCACATGGCTGGCCAGGTTGCCGGAGATGAAGATGTTAACCTGGGTGGCGCTGGCCGCCAGGGCCCCGGGAATGGCCTTGCCGATCAGCGCGCGCACCTCCGGCGTCAGGCGCGGCAGCCGCCAGTGGACCTTGGCCCCCGACTTGTTGACGCCCCAGGTCAGCAGGGCCGCCTGGGCCACGCCGGCCACGATCACCCCGACCGAGCCCCAGGTCGCGGCGCCGACGGCGGTGGTCTGGGGCAGGATGAAGACCAGGGTGGCGATGTTCAGCAGGATCGGCGCGCCGGCCGACAGCACGAAGCGGTCGCGGGCGTTCAGCACCCCCGAAAGGTGGGCGACGATGGCCATGCACGGCAGATAGGGCATGGTGATCTGGGTCAGCAGCACCGCCAGCTTGTACTTCTCGGTGCCCCAGCCGAAGCCGGGGCTGATCAGCATCATCAGCCAGGGCATGGCCAGCTGGCAGACGAGGGTGATGACGATGGTCGAGGCCGCCAGGGTGGCCATGGCGTCGGCGGCCAGGATGTCGGCCGTCTCCTCGCCGTCGCGCTGCAGCGACTTGGCGTAGGCCGGCACGAAGGCGGCGGCGAAAGCCCCCTCGGCAAAGAACCGGCGGAACAGGTTGGGGAAGGCCAGGGCGGCGTTGTAGGCGTCGGCGGCCGGGGTGGCGCTGGCCCCCATGCGGTACGAGACCGCCAGGTCGCGGGCGAAGCCCATGAACCGGCTGACCAGGGTCAGGCCGGAATAGATCGCCGACGACTTCAGCAGGCCGCCGGCCTTCTTGGGCTGGTCGGGCGTCTGGGCGGGCTTTTCGGGGGGCGCGATGTCGGTCACGCATGGCTTCTGGGGGCTGGACGGGAGACCGTCAAGCGAGCGGCGCGGCAGGAGCCGAGGATTTTCGGTGCAGGGCCGTCCGATCAGACCCTCCCCCTGTGGGGGAGGCGATCGCGCAGCGATCGGTGGGGGGAGTTTTGGGGTCGTCGATCCAGAATCTGGCCATCGGCCGATCACTCCCCCCTCCGTCGCCCTTTGGGCGACACCTCCCCCACAGGGGGAGGATCTTAGGTGCACGATCTCTCGTCCTCACGCGGAACCCCGCTGAGCTGATGGGAAGGGTGCGAAGCGCCCGGGCCTCGCCCGGAGTAGCTTTGATGTTTGTTACCGTTTCGACGAAGTGCAGGCGCTTCGCGTGGAACCGTTATCCGGAAGCCTTCGGGTCGCGGATTTTTAACCCGCTCCGATGGAGGCCCCCGACGGGCAGGACGTTGGCTCCGTCCTGGACCGCACGGGCGATTTCAGCCCGTGCCTGCCGATCCTCCGCCGCCTGGGTTTCGTCCCGACTAAGGGGAACCTGCCCAGGACCGCCGCGAAAGGTTGTCACCGAAGACCACCGACAAACGCTTCCCGCTCGACCACCCCCGAAAGCCGCATCGGTCGCCGTACGTGCGCCCTTCCCGTGCTTTCAGGTGAGATCAGGATACGGGCGGTCGGAAGGGGTGGGGATCAAAAAGGGTCGAAAAAGTTCAGGGCGTTGAAATCGCTGGACTTTGCTTCCTGAGCGCCGAGCACAGAACCCTTCCCTCCCCCTTGCGGGGAGGGAAGATCGTTGGCCGGAAACGCCACTGGCGTCATCCGCCTCGGATGGGGGCTTGAGCAAGGCGGACATTCCGAGAGTCCGAAGAGTGAGAGGCCTCGCTGAAGCCGGGCTTCGCGTAGACCTTGAACGCCACGGCCATATGAGGTCCGCTACGGCCGATCCCCAGTCACGCCACGAAAGGGCCGGCGCATGATCACCGTTTGGGGCGGACAGACCTCGCGATCGATCCGGGTCGTCTGGGTGCTGGAGGAGATGGGCCTTCCCTACCGCGTGCGGCAGGTGGACATGCTGGCCGCCGAGCAGGATCCCGCGTTCCTGGCGGTCAATCCCGCCGACTACATCCCGGCGATCCAGGACGGCGAGGTCGTCATGGTCGAGTCGATCGCGATCATGGAATACCTGATGGCCCGCTACGGGCCGACGCCGCTGGCGCCCGCGCCGCGGGATCCGACCTTCCCCGCCTACCAGCAGTTTCTGCACCTAGGCGAAGCCGGCCTCGCGACCCTGATGATGCCCGTCGTCGTCAGCCGCTTCATCGCGCCCGACGCCGAGCGGGAGAACTGGGGCGCGACCTGGTGTCTGCGGTCGTTCCAGAAGCGGCTGAAGCTGGTCAGCCAACGACTTGCCGGCACGCCCTACCTCGCGGGCGAGGCTTTCACGGCCGCCGACATCTCGGTGACCTACGCCCTGAACCTGGGCCAACGAAACTGCGGGATCACTCTCGGCGACGCCGAACAGGCCTACCTCGCCCGCACCACTGGTCGCGACGCCTACAAGCGCGCCATGGAGCGTTCGCACGAAGGGGTGAACACCTGATCCCCGTCTCCCCCGGGGGATCTCGAAGCAGGCCTCCGCCCCTACCGCGCCACGCTCGCCCGCGCCCGCTTCAGACCCGGGCGCGTATTCGGGGCCCCGGCCTCGTTCTGCTCCAGGGCCGCCAGCAGGTCCGCCTTCAGCGCCGTGATCTTCCGCGCCTCCTCGACCTTCCCGCCTGCCGACGTCTGGACATAGAACGCGTCGACCGCCCGCTCGCCGTAGCCGTCGATGTGGGCCGACTGGATGGACAGGCCGTTGTCGGCCAGGGTGCGGGCCAGGGCCTGCAGCAGGCCGGGGCGGTCGCGGCCCGAGGCCTCGACCACCGTGGCCTCGTTGGAGGCCTCGTTGTCGACCACCACCGTGGGGGCGATGGAGAAGGCGGCGGTGCGCGACAGCTCCGTGCCGCGCCGGGGTTCGACGGCCAGGGGCTCGCCCCGGCCGGCCGCCTCCAGGGCGTCGGCCAGGCGGCGCAGGGCGCGGGGGTTTTCGCAGCCCAGGGCCGCGCCGGTCACGTCCTGCACATGGAACACGTCCAGGGCCTGGCCCTGGCGCGAGGTGAAGACCCGGGCCCCCACGACGTTGCCGCCCAAGGACGAGATGGCCAGGGCCAGGTCGGCGAACAGACCGCGGCGGTCCTTGGCGGCGACCACGATCTCGGCGGCGTTGGCGCCGGCCGGGACCCGGCCCTCGGCGGCGGCCCCGCCCTGGATCGCCGCGCGGCGGGCCAGCTCGGCGTGGGCCTTCAGGTCGTCCAGCGAGAACGCCCCGAAATAGGCCGCCTCCATGGCCTGGGCCCAGCCCTTGGCGGCCGGGTCGGCCTGGACCAGGGCCTCGCGCGCCGCCTCGGCGGCGGCCTCCTGGTGGCGCTGGACGTTGGCGGCGGCGTCGCTGCCGCGCCCGCCGCGGAACACCGCCTCGGTGGCGTTGTAGAGCTCGCGCAGCAGCTGGCCCTTCCAGCCGTTCCAGACGCCCGGACCGACGGCGCGGATGTCGGCGACGGTGATCACCAGCAGCAGGCGCAGGCGCTCGGGGTTTTCGACGATGCGGGCGAAGGCCGCGACCGTGCTGGGGTCGGCCACGTCGCGCTTCTGGGCGAAGTCGCTCATCACCAGATGGTTCTCGACCAGCCAGGCGACAAGCTCGACCTTGGTGCGCTCCACGCCCAGCCGCTCGCAGGCGCTGCGGGCGCTGCGGGCCCCGGCCTTCTCCTGGCCGCCGACCCCGCCCTTGCCGGTGTCGTGCAGCAGCATGGCCAGGAACAGGGCCTCGCGGTCCTCGATCAACGGCATGATCGAGACGGCCAGCGGGTGGTCCTCGGACAGCCGTCCGGCGGCCATGTCGCCGATCAGGCCCACGGCCCGCAGGGTGTGCTCGTCCACCGTGTAGGAGTGGTACATGTTGAACTGCATCTGGGCGACGATGCGGCCGAATTCCGGGATGAACCGCCCCAGCACGCCCGCGTCGTTCATCAAGGTCAAGGTGCGGTAGGACCGCTTGCCCCGGGCCAGCAGGTCCAGGAACGCCCGGGTCGCCTGCGGGTCGCGGCGGACCTTCGAGGTGATCAGGTTGAGGTTGCGGGTCACGGCCGTGAAGGCGTCGGGGTGCAGGTCCAGGTCGCGGTCGTCGGCGGTCTTGAACAGGCGGATCAGGTTGACCGGGTCGGCCTCGAACACCTGCGGGCCATCGATGTTCAGCCGCCCGCCGTCCTCGTAGAAGCCGGCCACGTCCAGGGCCTTGCGCTTGGGCCGGCCGCCGCCGGGCAGGAAGCGTGAGATGCCCTTGGGCTCGTGCTTGAAGTGCTCGGCTTCCAGCTTGGCCGAGAAGGCGCGGGTCAGGGCCCCGACCTCCTTGGCCACCAGGAAGTAGCGGCGCATGAAGCGCTCGACCGCCGGGGCGTCGCCGCGGTCGCCATAGCCCATGCGGCGGGCGATCTCGGGCTGCAGGTCGAAGGTCAGGCGCTCTTCGGGCCGGCCGGTGGCGAAGTGCAGGTGGGCGCGCACGGCGTGCAGGAAGTCGAAGGCGCGGATGAAGCCCTTGGCCTCACGACGGTCGAACACCTCCAGCAGGAAGACGTCCTCGGGCCGGTCGACCGGGTGCAGGTACTCGGCGATCCACATCAGGGTGTGCAGGTCGCGCAGGCCGCCCTTGCCCTCCTTGACGTTGGGCTCGACCATGTAGCGGCTGGCGCCGGCCCGGGCCTGGCGGTCGTCGCGCTCTTTCAGCTTGGCCGAGACGAAGGCCGCGCCGGTGCCCTTCATGACGTCGTCGCGGAAGCGCTTCTTCAGCTCCTCGCCCAGGCGTTCGTCGCCGGTCAGGCGGCGGGCCTCCAGGATCGAGGTGCGGATCGTGTAGTCTTCCTTGGAGAGCCGCACGCACTCCTCGATGGTCCGCGAGGCGTGGCCGACCTTGAAGCCCAGGTCCCACAGCGCATACAGCATGTACTCGATCACGCTCTCGGCGTGCGGCGTCTGCTTGTAGGGGCGCAGGAACAGCAGGTCGATGTCGCTGAAGGGCGCCAGGGTGCGCCGGCCGTAGCCGCCGACGGCCAGCAGGCACAGCCGCTCGCCCTCGGTCGGGTTGCGGGCCCGGAACACGTGGACGGTCGTGAAGTCATAGAGGGCGGTGATCACCTCGTCGGTGACGCCGCTGAGCAGGCGGGCCGTCTCCAGGCCGCCGGCCCCGTTCTCCAGCCGCTCCTTGGCGATCATCCGGCCGCGGAACAGCGCCTGTTTCAGGATCTCGATGGCCCGGGACCGCTGGCCGGCCTCGTCGCCGATCAGGTCCAGGGCGGCGGCCGACAGCCGGGCGCGCAGGGCGTGGCCGTCGACGACATGTTCCAGCGGGGTAGGGCGAAGGCGACGGGGCATGGCGGCTATATGGGGTTCCCGGGCGTGCGCGTCGAACCCGTCAAGCCGGTCCGCCGCGCCGCCGCCTTCACTATACGATGTCAGGTCTTGAGCAGAGCCTTAAGACGATAGAGGGCGTCCAGCGCCTCGCGCGGGCTCATGCCGTCGACGTCGAGGTCGGCCAGGGCCGCGTCGGTGCGGCTGGGCGCCGCCTGGACGGGCACGGCGACGGGGGCGCTGGCGGCGAACAGCGGCAGCTCGTCCAGCCTGGCCGGCGATTCGGTCTTGGACTCCAGCCGGTCCAGCACCTCCTTGGCGCGGGCCACGACCTGGGGCGGCACGCCGGCCAGCTTGGCCACCTGGACGCCGTACGAGCGGTCGGCGGGGCCGGCGGCGGCCTCGTGCAGGAAAACCAGGTCGCCGTTCCACTCCTTGGCCCGCAGGGACAGGTTGGAGACATGGGCCATCCGCGTCTCCAGCGTGGCCAGCTCGTGATAGTGGGTGGCGAACAGCGCCCGGCAGCGGTTGACGTCGTGCAGGGCCTCGGCGCAGGCCCAGGCGATGGCCAGGCCGTCATAGGTGGCCGTGCCCCGGCCGATCTCGTCCAGGATCACCAGGCTGCGCGGGCTGGCCTGGGTGAGGATGGCGGCGGTCTCGACCATCTCCATCATGAAGGTCGAGCGGCCGCGGGCCAGGTCGTCGCCGGCCCCGACGCGGCTGAACAGCCGGTCGACGACGCCCAGGCGCAGGGACTTGGCCGGCACGTAGCAGCCCGACTGGGCCAGGATGGCCAGCAGGGCGTTCTGGCGCAGGAAGGTCGACTTGCCGGCCATGTTGGGGCCGGTGACGATCGACAGCCGCGCCCCGGCCTCGCCGGCCGCGTCCAGGCGGCAGTCGTTGGGGGTGTAGGGATCGCCCGCCCGCTTGACCGCGGCCTCGACCACCGGGTGGCGGGCGGCGCGGGCCTCGAAGGCCAGGGACCTGTCGACGGTCGGGCGCACGGCGCCGGCGTCTTCCGCCCATTCGGCCAGGGCGGCGGCGACGTCCAGCCGGGCCAGGGCCTCGGCGGCCAGCTGGATCGGTTCGGCCTGGGCCACGGCCTCGGCGCGCCAGTCCTCGAAGGCCGCGACCTCCATGGCCAGGGCCCGCTCGGCCGCCTGGGCGATGCGGGCGTCGAGATCCGCCAGCTCGACGGTGGTGAACCGCACCTGGTTGGCCAGGGTCTGGCGGTGGATGAACGTGGCGTTCAGCGGCGGCTGGAACAGCGGGTCGGCCTTGCCGGCCGTGGCCTCGACGAAATAGCCGAGCACGCCGTTGTGGCGGATCTTCAGCGGCACGCCGCTTTCCTGGCACAGGCGGGTCTCGAGCGCGGCCACCACCCGGCGGCTGTCGTCGCGCAGGGCGCGGGCCTGGTCCAGTTCGGGCCGCACCCCGGGGGCCACGAAGCCGCCGTCGCGTGCCAGGGCCGGCAGGTCGGGGCCCAGGCCCACTTCCAGGGCGTCCAGCAGGCGCGACAGGCCGACCTGCAGCGACGGGGTCAGAGCCTTCAGCGCCGCTTCCAGCTCGGCGGGCGGCGGCGACAGCGGGTCGCTGGTCCCGCCGACCATGCCGGCCAGCTTCTCGCCGGTCTTCAGGCCGTCCTTCAGGCAGCCCAGATCGCGCGGGCCGCCGCGTCCCAAGGCCAGGCGCGACAGGGCGCGGGCCATGTCGCCGGCCCCCTTCAGCACCTCGCGCAGGCGCTCGCGCAGCGTCTGGTGGTCGACGAACCACTCCACCGCGTCCAGCCGGGCGTCGATCGCCGCCGGGTCGAGCAGCGGCCGGGCCAGGCGCGAGGCCAGCAGGCGGGCCCCGCCGGCGGTCACCGTGCGGTCGATGCAGGCCAGCAGCGAGCCGTTGCGGTCGCCGCCCTGGGTGCGGTCGATCTCCAGGCTGGAGCGGGTGGCCGGGTCGATGGCCATCACGTCGGCCTCGGCCGCGCGGCGCGGGGCGCGCAGGGCCGGCAGCTTGCCGGCCTGGGTCATCTCCAGGTGGGCGGCGATCAGGCCCAGGGCCCCGATCTCGGCCGACGACAGGCCGCCGAAGCCGTCCAGGGTGTCGACGCCATACAGCCGCTTGACCCGGGTCTCGGACGCCTGGGGTTCGGACAGGGCCGAGGGCATGGGCTGGATCAGCCCGCCGCAGATCTTCAGGGTCTGGGACAGGTGCTCGTCGGACAGCAGGCGGTCGGCGACCAGGGTCTCGGACGGGGCCAGGGCAGCCAGGATCGCCGCCACGGCGTCCTTGGCGACCAGGAAGCACTCGACCTCGCCGGTCGACAGCTCGACCGCCGCCACCGCCGCCTGGCCGGCCCGCACGGCGACGGCGGCCAGGCGGTTGGCGCCGCGGGCGTCCAGCAGGCCGTCCTCGGTCAGGGTGCCGGGGGTGACCACCCGGACGATGTCGCGGCGGACCACCGATTTGGAGCCGCGCTTCTTGGCCTCGGCCGGGTCTTCCATCTGCTCGCAGACCGCGACCTTGAAGCCCATGCGGATCAGCTTGGACAGATAGGCCTCGGCCGCGTGCTGCGGCACGCCGGCCATCGGGATCGGCTGGCCGTTGTGCGTGCCCCGGAAGGTCTGGCTGATGCCCAGGGCGGCGGCGGCCTTGTAGGCGTCGTCGAAGAACAGCTCGTAGAAGTCGCCCATCCGGAAGAAGATCAGGGCGTCGGGCTGCCGCGCCTTCATCTCGAAGAACTGCTGCATCACCGGCGTCGCGCCGGTGGCGTCATAGGTCTGGACGGCGGGGGAGGCGGGGGCGTTCATCCCGCCGGAAGGTACAGAGCGTCGGCCCATCCGTTAAGGGTTCGGCACGGGATATCCACAAGCCCTGGGGACTAATCCCGCGAAAACCCACCCGATATGCGCTCGACCGTGGCGCTCAGGCCGCGCGGGAGCCGTTCCGCGCGGCCGTCCGGGATCAGGCGATCTTGTGCTTCTCGAGCATCTTCACGATCGAGGCCTTGCTGGCCTTGGGAGCCTTCGGCGTCCTGATGCTGCACCAGGGAGAATAGATGCCGCAGGGGTCGGGGTCGCTGATCACGCAGTTGGCGATGTAGTCCTCGACGCAGGCTTGCCACTCGGGCGTGGTCCGGGCCCAGTACGGATCGCAGAAGACCCAGGCCTCGGCCCGGCAGCGGTCGGGTTGCGCCTGCACCGGCGTGACGGTCGCCGCGCTGAGCAATGCGCCGGCCGCGAAGGCGGCGCCCACCAATTTCAGTCCGAGAGAGCGATTCTTCATCGAGATACCTCCTGCGAAACGCGCAACACGCGCAGGCACACGTCCACGTAGAATCACGCGAACGTCAATCTCAAATTGCAGAGCTTGCGGGGCTTACCTTCTGGCGACCCGTAAACAGGCGGCCAAGGCCTAGCTCCCCGTCACTTCTTCCCAGAACCGTTTTGCCTTGCCGACGAAGTTGGCGGACTTGGGGTTCTGTTTCTCGCTGCACAGGCCAGCCAGCTCCTGCAGGAGCTCCTTCTGCCGGGCCGACAGGTGGGTCGGAGTCTCGACGAACAGCTCGACCACCAGGTCGCCGCGCTGGCGGCTGCGCAGGGACGGCATGCCCTTGCCCTTGAGGCGGACGGTCTTGCCGGTCTGGGCGCCTTCCGGAACCTTGACGGTCATGCGGCTGGAGCCGTCGCAGTTCTCGCCGCCCAGCAGGCAGGGGGCGTCGATGTCGCCGCCCAGGGCGGCCACGGTCATCGGCACCGGCACGGTGCACAGCAGGTCCAGGCCGTCGCGCTCGAACAGCTCGTGCGGGATCACCGACAGGAACAGGTAGAGGTCGCCGCGCGGGCCGCCGCGCACGCCCGCGTCGCCTTCGCCGGCCAGGCGGATCCGGGCGCCGTCGTCGACGCCGGCCGGGATGCGCACCGACAGCACGCGCTCGCGGCGCACCTGGCCATGGCCATGGCAGTTCTGGCAGGGGTCCAGCACCAGCCGGCCCGAACCGCCGCAGCGGGGGCAGGCGCGCTCGACCGCGAAGAACCCCTGGGTGGCCCGCACGCGACCGGCGCCGCCGCACGAGCCGCAGACGGTCGGGCTGGTGCCGGGCTTGGCGCCCGAGCCATCGCAGACCTCGCAGGTGATGGCGGCGGGAACCTTGATCTCGACCTCGGCGCCCGCATAGGCCTGCTCGAGGGAGATCTCCAGGTCGTAGCGCAGGTCCTGGCCGCGCTGGGGGCCATTGTTCGGCTGGCGACGGCCGCCGCCGAACATCTCGCCGAACACGTCGCCGAACACGTCGTTGAAGATGTCGCCGGCGTCGGCCCCGCCAAAGCCGCCGGGCCCGCCCTGCGAGCCGTTCACCCCGGCGTGGCCGAAGCGATCGTAGGCGGCGCGCTTCTGGGCGTCCGACAGCACCGAATAGGCTTCGTTGATTTCCTTGAACCGCGAGGACGCGTTCTCGCAACCGCCATTGCGGTCGGGATGGTGCTCCATCGCCATCTTGCGGAAGGCGGCCTTGAGGGCGGCGTCATCGCAGCCACGGGCCACGCCCAAGACTTCGTAATAGTCGCGCATCGTCAGGGTCGATCACTAGCCATGTTGGAATAGGAGGTGGGAGCGCCCCCGCCCGGCCGCAAGCGGCGGACAGGAGCCTTGTTCCCGAAACATAGGGCGGGCGAAACAGCGGTTAGGAGTTTCGCCCCGCGACCCATGGTCACGCCGACGGCTTGGAGTCGTCGACTTCTTCGAATTCGGCGTCGACGACGCCGTCATCGGCGGCGGCTTCCTCGCCGCCTTCAGCGCCCTGCTGGGCGCTGTACATCGCTTCGCCCAGCTTCATCGACGCCTGGATCAGGGCCTGGGTCTTGGCCTGGATGGCCTCGACGTCCTCGCCCTCCAGGGCCGACTTCAGCTCGGTCAGGCCGGTTTCGATCGCGGTCTTCTCGGGCGCGCCGACCTTGTCGCCGTGCTCGGCCAGGGCCTTCTCGGTCGAGTGCACGATGGCCTCGCCCTGGTTCTTGGCCTCGACCAGCGCCTTCTTCTTCTCGTCCGAAGCCTTGTTGGCCTCGGCTTCCTTGACCATGCGCTCGATGTCCGCGTCGGAGAGGCCGCCATTGGCCTGGATGCGGATCGAGTGCTCCTTGTTGGTCGCCTTGTCCTTGGCGTGGACGTTGACGATGCCGTTGGCGTCGATGTCGAAGGTGACCTCGATCTGCGGCACGCCGCGCGGGGCCGGCGGGATGCCCTGCAGGTCGAACTGACCCAGGAACTTGTTGTCGACCGCCATCGGCCGCTCGCCCTGGAAGGCGCGGATCGTCACGGCCGACTGGTTGTCGTCGGCGGTCGAGAAGGTCTGCGAGCGTTTGGTCGGGATGGTGGTGTTGCGCTCGATCAGCGGGGTGAACACCCCGCCCAGGGTCTCGATGCCCAGGGTCAGCGGCGTGACGTCCAGCAGCAGCACGTCCTTGACGTCGCCTTGCAGCACGCCGGCTTGCACCGCCGCGCCCAAGGCCACGACTTCATCGGGGTTCACGCCCTTGTGGGGCTCGCGGCCGAAGAAGTCCTGCACCGCCTGCTGGACCTTGGGCATGCGGCTCATGCCGCCCACCAGGATCACTTCGTCGATGTCGCTCTTCTTCAGGCCGGCGTCCTTCAGGGCCTGCTCGCACGGACCGATGGTGCGGGCGATCAGGTCTTCGACCAGGGCTTCGAGCTTGGAGCGCGACAGCTTGATGTTCAGGTGCAGCGGGCCCGACGCGTTCATCGAGATGAAGGGCAGGTTGACTTCGTACTGAGCGGTCGAGGACAGCTCCTTCTTGGCCTTTTCGGCCTCTTCGCGCAGGCGCTGCAGGGCCAGCTTGTCCTTGCGCAGGTCGACGCCCTGCTCCTTCTTGAACTCGTCGGCCAGGTAGTCGACGATCCGCAGGTCGAAGTCCTCGCCGCCCAGGAAGGTGTCGCCGTTGGTCGACTTCACCTCGAACACGCCGTCGCCGATCTCCAGGATCGAGACGTCGAAGGTGCCGCCGCCCAGGTCGTAGACGGCGATCTTCTTGCCGTCGTTCTTCTCAAGGCCATAGGCCAGGGCGGCCGCGGTCGGCTCGTTGATGATACGCAGGACTTCCAGGCCGGCGATCTTGCCGGCGTCCTTGGTGGCCTGACGCTGGGCGTCGTTGAAATAGGCCGGAACAGTGATGACCGCCTTGGTCACCGGTTCGCCCAGATGGGTCTCGGCGGCTTCCTTCATCTTCTGCAGGATGAAGGCCGAGACTTCCTGCGGCGAATAGTCCTTGCCGTGCGCCTTGACCCAGGCGTCACCGGTCGGGCCCTTGACGATCTCGTAGGGCACCATGGCCTTGTCCTTCTCGACCACCGGGTCGGAGGCGTTGCGGCCGATCAGGCGCTTGATCGCGAAAAGGGTGTTGGTCGGGTTGGTGACGGCCTGGCGCTTGGCGGGCTGGCCGACGAGGCGCTCGCCGTCCTCGAGGAAGGCGACGACCGAAGGGGTGGTGCGAGCGCCCTCGGCGTTCTCGATCACCTTCGGGGTCTTGCCGTCCATGATGGCTACGCACGAGTTCGTGGTGCCAAGGTCGATACCGATAATCTTGCTCATGTTGAGACCTGCAGCTCCTGATTGGCGGACGGCGGTGACAAGGGCCTTAAGGCAAGCGCCCCGGTTTTTCTCGAGCCGTCCCCGTCTGGTCGCGTTCTAACGGTTGATCCAAATCCTCGCCGCCCAAAAACGCGTTCTGGACGGCAAGCGTTCGTTCAATCGAAGTTGACGAGCCCGTCAACCCCGCTTCGCAGCCGGATATGGGGGATAGGTACCAGCCTGCAAGCCCAATCCCGCATGGAAAGAAGGGGAATCGCGACTCCGGGCGAAAATGGCCGCGCTCGAAAAAGCGCGGCCCTTCCGTCAGATAGGTCGCGAGCGCGGCCCGAAAGCCTCACCTCGCGTTCGCTGAATCCGCTCGCCAGGCGGGGCGAGCGAGCCCGCCTCAGCCTTTTTTCGCCGTCCAGGCGGTGATCTGCGGCAGGGCGGCCTTGCGGGTCTTGATGCGGTCGGTGATCGAGGCCACCGACTTGCCGGCCTCGCCGCGCGAGCCGGCCGGCAGGTTGGCGGCGGCGTAGGCGGTGACCTTGCCGACCATCGCCGGGTCGGCCGAGGCCTTGGCCAGGCCCGGGATGAACTTGGTGCGCGACGCCGCGTCGACCTTGCCGTTCACCGCGTCCTTGTGGGCGACGGCGAAGTCGAAGGCCATGTCCGGGTGCAGCTTGGCCACGGTCGAGATCATGTTGGCCGACAGGGTCTCGCTGGGCTCGTCGGTCAGGGCCAGGGCCAGGGCCTTGGCGGCCAGGGCCGGATCCGCCGCCGAGGCCAGCTGGGTGTAGAGCTGGTCGCGGATCAGCGGGGTCTTCTCGGCCTGGGCCTGGGCGCGCAGGGCGTCCCAGGCGGCCGCGTCGGCGTTGCGGCCGACCACGGCCAGGATGGGCTTGCGCAGCGGGCCGGGGACGGCGGCCGGGTCGGTCTTGTCGGCGGCGTAGCGGCGCTTGGCCTCGGCGATCACGTCGGCGTCGCCCAGCGTGCCGAGCGAGGTGATCAGGGTGGCGCGCAGCGTGGCGACCGGACCCGCCTCGCCGGCCTTGGCGGTCCAGCCGACCTGCTGGAACACCGGCGACAGGCGGCCGACGGCCAGTTTGCGGAAGGCCGCCCGTTCGGCCGGCGCGCCGTCGTACATGCCGTCGATGTCGGTCAGGATCGAGGCCACCTTGCCCCACACCTGGGGATCGGCGTCGGCCGGCGTAGCCATGACCAGGTCCATGGCGTCGGTGACGGCCTGCTGGCCGTTCAGGCCCAGGGCCCAGGCGTCGGAGATCACGCCCAGCTGGTCGATGGCCGGCAGCTTGGCGAAGCTGGCCGAGACGCCGGCGAAGGCCCTGGGCGTGTAGAGGGTGCGGAAATAGCCGGCCTGGCCGGCGTTGACGACGACCGGACCGCAACCCTCGACGCTGAGCGCGCCCTTGCCGCCCTCGACCAGGGTCTTGGACACGGTGCTGGAGCCGGCCACCTGGGCCGAGACCGGCACGCGCCAGGCCAGAGGGGTCTTGGCCGGCTTGTCGCGGCTGAACTCGCCCTGGGTCAGGGTGACCGGAGTCTTGCCGCCCCCGTCCTTATCTGGCGCGCAGGCGCCGGCGTCGACCGTGATCAGCGGCACGCCCGGCTGCAGGGTGAAGTCGTGGGCGATGGCGGTGATCGGCTTGCCGGCCGCCCTTTCGACCTCGACCCACAGGTCGTCGGTCGTGCTGCTGCCGTGGGCATGGGCCTTGATGTAAGCGCGCACGCCGTCGCGCCAGGCGTCGGGGCCGACATAGGCCTCGAGCATGCGGATGACCGCCTCGCCCTTCTGGTAGGTGATGCCGTCGAAGGCCTGGCTGGCCTGGTCGACGGTCTCCACGTGCTGGACGACGGGGTGGGTGGTCGCCAGGGAGTCCAGGCCCATGGCGTATTCCCGCCCGCCGATCGCGCCCAGCTGGCTGTTCCACTCGGGATGGAAGTGCTCGGTGGCCCGGCCCTCCATCCAGGACGCGAAGCCCTCGTTCAGCCACAGGTCGTCCCACCACGACATGGTCACCAGGTCGCCGAACCACTGGTGGGCCATTTCGTGGGCCACGGTGGTGTAGATGTTCTGGCGGTCGGTCTGGGTCGAGATGGCCGGGTCTTCCAGCAGGGCGTATTCGAAGTAGAAGATCGCACCCCAGTTCTCCATGGCGCTGAAGAACTGGCTCTGGCCGGGGGCGGCGATGTGGTCCAGTTTCGGCAGCGGGTAGGGGGCGCCGAAATAGTCGTTGTACCACTGCAGGATCGGGCCCGAGGACTTCAGGGCGAAGTCGGCCTTGGCCAGGTCGCCCTTCTTGGTGATCACCCCCATCTCGACGTCGCCGACCTTGGTCGTGGCGCGGTCGAACTCGCCCAGGCCGAAGAACAGCAGGTAGGTCGACATCCTAGGCGAGGTGGCGAAGGTGACCTCGGTCTTGCCGCCGCCGAGATCGCGGCTCTTGGCGATCGGCATGTTGCCGACGGCCATCTGGCCGGTCGGCACGGTGACCTGGACGTCGTAGGTGGCCTTGAAGAACGGCTCGTCCCACGAGGGGATGAAGCGGCGGGCGTCGGAGTTCTCGAACTGGGTGTAGAGCGCGCGCTTCTTGCCCTGGTCGGTGTCGTAGTCCAGGGCGAACAGGCCGGCGGCCTGCTTGTAGATCTTGCCGCTGTAGTCGATGGCCAGGACATGGGCGCCCTTGGCGACAGGCTTGTCGAAGGTGAAGGTGGCGGTCTGGGCCTGGGCGTCGACGCTGACCTTGGCCGCGCCCCCCTTGGCGCCACCTGGGCCGGCGATCTCGACCTTGGCGAAGGTCAGGTCGGCGGCCTGCAGGGTGATGGTCCGGGTCGGGGCGGCGACGTCGATGTCGATCTTCACCGAGGCGGTGAAGCTCAGCTTGTCGGCGTCGGGGGTAAAGGCCAGATCATAGTGGGTCGGGACCACGCCGCGCGGCAGCTGGGTCGTGACGGTGGCGGCGGCGGCGGCCGACCGGGCCGGTGCGACGGTTGCGGCCAGGGTCGATCCGGCGGCAAAAACGAGCACGGCGGCAGCCGCGGAGGAGAGAAGTCGACGCATGAACGGCCTTGGATTGCAAAATTTGTTCGGCCGGCCTGCCCGGCGGCGCAAACCAACACGGACGCGGCGCGTCTGGCCCATTAAATCTGCGTAATGTTCAGATCGATCAATGTTCTGCCTGGTTTCGACCTCTGGCCTGGGGAGCTGGACCCCAAGGCCCAGGCCGATCTCGTGCGCCTGGCGACGGCGGCGCTCGAGACCGCGCCGCCCACGCACTACGAGACCCCCTACGGCAAGGCCATGAGCGTGGCCATGAGCAGCTTCGGCCCGCTGGGCTGGACCAGCGACAAGGCCGGCTATCGCTACGCCGACCGCCATCCGGGGACGGGCCAGCCCTGGCCGGCCATGCCCCAGGCCCTGCTCGACCTCTGGACGGCGCTGGGCGATCCGGAGGTCCCGCCGGACTCCGCCCTGATCAACCTCTATCGCGGCGAGGCCCGCATGGGCTTGCACCAGGACCGCGACGAGGCCGATCCGCGCTTTCCGGTGCTGTCGATCTCTCTCGGCGACACGGCGGTGTTCCGGATAGGCGGCCCGGCGCGCAAGGACCCGACCCGGTCGCTGAAACTGTCGTCTGGCGACGTCTGCCGGCTGTCCGGCCCGGCGCGCCTGGCCTTCCACGGCGTGGACCGCATCCTGCCGGGCTCGTCGGGGCTGGTTCCGGGGGGAGGGCGGGTGAACATCACACTGAGACGGGCGGCGCCCGCCTAAGGTCCTCCCCCTGTGGGGGAGGCGATCGCGAAGCGATCGGTGGGGGGAGTCTTGGGGGTATCGATCCGGGTTGCGGCCACGTTCCGATCAATCCCCCCTCCGTCGGCTTCGCCGACGACTCCCCCACAGGGGGAGGATCAAGAAAAAGGGCCGCCCAACCGGACGGCCCCTTGTTCATCCCGAAAGACTGAAACCCTCAGCCTCGCAGCTTGCGGGTGATGGTCTCCAGGTCCTGGCTCAGGACCGGGTCCTCGGCGCGCAGGGCCTCGATGCGGCGCACGGCGTGCAGGACGGTCGTGTGGTCGCGGCCGCCGAACCGCCGGCCGATGTCGGGCAGCGAACGGGTGGTCAGCTGCTTGGCCAGCCACATGGCCGCCTGGCGCGGGCGAGCGATGGCGCGGTTGCGGCGTTCGCTGAGCAGGTCGGCCTGCTTCATGCCGTAGTGCTCGGAGGTGGCCTTCTGGATGTCGTCGATGGTGATGCGCTTCTCGCCGGCCCGCAGGTGCGGCCGCAGGATCGCCTGGACCTCGTCCAGGGTCAGGCGCGAGACGCCTTCGCCGGCCCGGGCCGACAGGGTGTTGAGCGCGCCTTCCAGCTCGCGGACGCTGTCGGTGAAACGGTCGGCCAGGAAGTTCAGCACCTCGGTCCGCATCGTCGGCTCGAAGCCGTGCTGGCGCGACAGGGCCTGCAGCTTGCGGTCCAGGATGCCCAGGCGCAGGGCGCGGTCGGCCGGCTCCAGGCCGCAGACCAGGCCTGCCGACAGGTGCGAGCGCAGGCGGGCGTCCATCTCGGTCATGGCCGCGGGGGCCCGGTCCGAGGAGAACACCACCCGGCGGCCGTCCTCGACCAGGGCGGTCAGGGTGTGGAACAGCTCTTCCTGGCTCGACTGCTTGCCGGCGATGAAGTGCACGTCGTCGATGATCAGCAGGTCGGCGCCGCGCAGCTCTTCCTTGAAGGCCGTGGTCTGTCGATCCATCACCGCCCGCACGAAGGTCGACAGGAAGCGTTCGGCGGTCAGATAGACCACCCGCTTGGTCGGAGCCTGGCGCATGGCCTCCCAGGCCAGGGCGTTGAGCAGGTGGGTCTTGCCGAAGCCGTAGGGGCCGTGGAACAGCACCGGGTTGAAGTGGCCGTCGGCCCAGCTGGCCACCCGCCGCGCCACGGCGTGGGCGAATTCGTTGGCCGGACCCGGCACGAAGGTGTCGAAGGTGAAGCGTTCCTGCAGGCCCTGGACGGGCGAGGCCTTGGCGCCATGGCCCGAAGCCATGGCGGGCGCCAGGCCCGGCACGTCGCTGGACACCGGCAGCACGATCTCGATCGGCTCGGCCTTGGCTTCATAGCCGGAGGAGTCGACGCCGCCCGAAGCGCCGTTGGCGGCTTCGAATTCCAGGCGCGACTTGAGGTCCAGCCGGCGCGCGGTGGGGTCGTTGGCGGCCCACAGCTCGCTGACGCGACGCCAGGCGCTGCGGCGAATCCAGTCGCGGGCGATGCCCGTCGGCGTCACCACCACCACGTCGCCGGCCGCGCTCTCGCGCAGGACGGCGGGCGCGATCCACGAGCCGAAGGCCGCATCGCCCAGCTCGCGCTTCAGCACCAAGCAGACCTTGTTCCAGACGACGCCCGCGGGCTCGCAGGCAACCGTCGAGAACGCCGCCGAGAACTCTTGGGTCACTACCCCGCCTTTGGTCGTCATCGTCACCGCCTCGGTATTTGTCGTGTCATCCCCGATCGCCGCCCCCCAATGGCGCACGACCGCGTCCCCCAAAACCTTCGCTGTCCAGAAGACACAGGGGCTTGATCGGCGAACGCAAGGGTTCGGCCGCCGCCAGTGATCTCCATGGACTGGAAGAGCGTTGAGACGCTTAAACTAGCCAGCGGCCCCCGCCGGTCAAACGGAAAACTTGCGTCCGTCGGCGGATATTTCTGTTGACTCGACAGACGTCCGCGCCCGCCAAGGGAATGCTATTTCGGAGCCCGATGCTCAACCGTCGGAATGTCTCGTGGACAATCTCAAGTTTGAAAAAACGCAATAGAAAAAGCCGACCGAGTTTCCTCGATCGGCTTTTCTAAGTCTTTGATTTCGCTAGCCGAACAGCGTTCGGCAAGAAACTGGATTAGGCAGCGGCCTGATCAAGCTTCTTCAGGCGAGCCGCCAGGCGCGAAACCTTGCGCGAGCCGGTGTTGGGGTGGACGACGCCCTTGGAGACGGCGCGCATCAGTTCCGACTGCGCTTCGATGAACGCGGCCTTGGCGACGACCTTGTCGCCGGCGGCCAGGGCGTCTTCGAACTTGCGCAGGAAGGTGCGCACGCGCGAACGGCGAGCGGTGTTCACTTCGGTGCGACGGGCGATCTTGCGGATCGCTTTCTTGGCGCCGGGATTATTGGCCATTAGTTCGGACCTTCAAACGGACAGCCGCGCGGGCGGCCGCGAAGCAGGAGAAATCAAGAGCGCGCGGATATACGGGAACGGCCGCCTTGGGTCAATCGCCGAGCGCCCAGAATCTCGCGCGCCGGCCCGGCGGCGGTTCACGACCCCTTGAACGCCGGTTTGCGCTTCTCGACGAAGGCGGCCATGCCTTCCTTCTGGTCATCGAAGGCGAACAGCGAGTGGAACAGCCGCCGCTCCAGCGCAACGCCCGTACTGAGCGTCGTCTCGTAGGCGGCGTTGACCAGCTCCTTGTTCATCGCCGTGGCCAGCGGCGACTGGGCGGCGATCCTGGCGGCCACGGCCAGGGCCTCGTCGACCAGGGTGTCGGCCGGGAAGATCCGCGACGCCAGGCCGGCCCGCTCGGCCTCCTCGGCGCCCATCATCCGGCCGGTCAGGATCATGTCCATGGCCTTGGACTTGCCGACCAGGCGCGTCAGGCGCTGGGTGCCGCCGATGCCGGGGGCGACGCCGAGATTGATCTCGGGCTGGCCGAACTTGGCCGTGTCGGCGGCCAGGATGAAGTCGCACATCATCGCCAGCTCGCAGCCGCCGCCCAGGGCGTAGCCGGCCACCGCGGCGATGATCGGCTTGCGGGTCCCCTCGATCGCCCGGGCCCCGGCGGCGAAGAAGTCGTCCTTGAACATCTGGGCGTAGGACTTGTCGGACATCTCCTTGATGTCGGCCCCGGCCGCGAAGGCCTTGGCCGAGCCGGTGATGACGACGCAGCCGATCGCGTCGTCGGCCTGGGCCGCCGCCAGGGCCTGGCCCAGCTCAGCCAGCAAGGCGGTGTTGAGGGCGTTCAGCGCCTCGGGCCGGTTCAGGCGGATCAGGGTCACGCCGGGCGCGGCCTCGGGGGTCTCGACGATCAGGGTCTGGTACGCGGCCATCGGCGGGTCTCCTGTTGCGCGCCGCCGTTATAGAGCGCCGGACGGCGTTGGGGAGCCCCTGGGGAAGCGGGGGCCGCCGACCGCCCCTTACACCGCGATGAACGCGGCCAGTTCGTGCGGCTCGCCGGTGGGGAAGGCGGCCTTGAGGTGGTCGAGAAACGCCGAGACCCGCGCGCTGAGCAGGCGGCGCGACGGATAGAGCGTCCACAGGTGGATTTCCGGCCCGTCGACGTCGCCCCAATGGGCCAGGCGGCCGGCCGCCAGGTCGTGGCTGACCAGCGACACCGGAAGCCGCGCGACGCCGACGCCGGTCCGGACCGCGTCGCGGACCATGATCATCGACGACAGGCCCAGGACGGGATCGACCATCAGGGTCGAGCGTCCGGTCGCGCTCGCCACCCTCCAGGCCTCGGTTCCGGACCCTGTCCCGCGCACGACGGCGGGCACGGCCGAGCCGTCCGCCGGCCGGACAAGGTCGGGGCTGGCCACCACCACCAGGCGATCGCGCATGAAGGCGCGCCCGACCAGGGTCTCGTCCGGATTCGGATTCACACGGATCACCAGGTCGTAGCCTTCCTCGACCATGTCGACGGCCCGGTCCTCCGTCGTCACCTCCAGGCGGACCTCCGGATGTTTCAGGGTGAACTCGGCGGCCAGCCTGCCCATGGCGATCTGCGAGAACAGCAAGGGCGCGCTGACCCGGAGCAAGCCGCGCGGGGTGCTGCCGCCGGACGCGATCCCGGCGGCGGTCTCGTCGAGTTCCGTGAGCAGGGCGGCCGTCCGCTCGTGGAGCGCCCGTCCCTCCTGGGTGAGCTTCAGCGTCCGCCCGCCGCGCTCGAACAGGCGCAGGCCGAGGCTGGCCTCGAGCTCCGCGACCCGGCGCGACAGGGTCGCCTTGGGCCGTCCGGCGGCGCGGGCGGCGCGGCCGACCCCGCCATGCCGGGCCACCAGGTTGAAATCGGCGAGGGCCAGCCAGTCCATATGTTCCACCAGTGAGACGGAGTGTCCAAATCTAGCGGCTATTGGGCAAGCTGTGGATCACTAATTTGCCGGGTGTCACTTGAACCCCCGGAGATTTTCCCATGACCATCCTCGTTACCGGCGCCACCGGCCGTGTCGGCGGCCAAGTCGTCCAGCAACTCGTCCAGCGCGGCGCCGACGTGCGCGTGCTCGTCCGCGATCCCGCCAAGGCCGACTTCCCGGCCGGCGTGGAGGTCGCGCAGGGCGACCTGCTCGACATCGACGCCGTGCGCGCCGCCTTCAGCGGCGTGCGCACGCTGTTCCTGCTGAACGCCGTCGCCGCCGACGAATTCACCCAGGCGCTGATCACCCTGAACATCGCCCGCGAGTCCGGCGTCGAGCGGGTCGTCTACCTGTCGGTGATCCACGCCGACCGCTTCGTGAACGTGCCGCACTTCGCGGTGAAGGCCGGCGCCGAGCAGATGATCCAGCAGATGGGCTTTTCGGCCACGATCCTGCGCCCGGCCTACTTCATCGACAACGAGCTGACGATCAAGGACGTGGTCCTGAACCACGGCCTCTATCCGATGCCGATCGGCGGCAAGGGCCTGGCCATGGTCGACGCCCGCGACATCGCCGAGGTCGCCGCGATCGAGCTGATCCGCCGCGACCAGGCGCCCGGCAAGCTGCCGACCGAGACCCTCAACCTGGTCGGCCCCGACACCCTGACCGGCTCGGACGTGGCGGCGATCTGGTCGGACGTCCTGGGCCGTCCGGTCGCCTATGGTGGCGACGATCCGACCAGGTTCGAGCAGAATCTGAGCGCCTTCATGCCCAAATGGATGGCCTATGAGATGCGCCTGATGGCCGAGCGCTTCGTCGGCGACGGCATGCTCCCCGAGACCGGCGACGTCGAGCGCCTGACCGCCATCCTGGGTCGCCCGCTGCATTCGTATCGCGAGTTCGCGGCCCAGATCGCCGCGACCGCCGGCAAGGATTAGGGCCATGATCTATTCGACCGCCACCATCCCGGTGAACCCGGAAGGCGAGCCCAGGCTGACCCGCGCGCAAGCCTGGGCTGGCCTGGAGCTCAAGGCTCGCGACGCCCGTCTGTTCCTGCCGCCGGGCCTCTGCACCCGCTGCGACGTCGTGGAGGAAAGCGCGTCCCACTTCGTCCGCGACGCCACGATCGGCGGCGTCGACCTGCGCGAGATCGTCGCCCTGGAACCCCAAAGCAAGGTCACCTTCTTCCAGGCCGCGGGACCACGCGAAGGCGCCATCGTCAACGAACTCTTCGAGGACGAGGCCGGCGCGCTGCAGCTGCGCTTCTACTGCTATCTCGGCCTGCGCGGCAAAAAGCCGAACGGTCCGGAGGAGCAGGCCGAGCAGGCGCAGTTCGACGGCGACACAGGCTACCGGGCCGCCCTGTTGTCGACGCTGAAGCGCACCCGCGAACTGGTCGCCGAGGGCCAGCTGCAAGCCTGACAGCCCAGGTGAGGGACCACCTTCCCGAAGGCGGTCCCGCCTAGAGCATCGCGCGGAAAAGTGGATGCCGGTTTTCCGCAAAAGCGATGGGAAAACAAAAAGCTAGAGCAAGCCGTGCGATCCTTATCGCGCGGCTTGCTCTAGACCTGGCAGACCGGGCAGAAGAAGGTCGAGCGGCCGGCCTGAACCTCGCGGGCGATCACGCCCTTGCAGCCCGGCGTGGGGCAGGGCTGGCCCTCGCGGTCATAGACCCGGAAGCGGTGCTGGAAATAGCCCAGGGCCCCGTCGGCCGCCGCGAAGTCCTTCAGGGACGAGCCGCCGACCTCGACGGCCTCGGCCAGCACGGCCTTGATCGCCGCGGCCAGCGGGCCCAGCCGCTTGCCGGCGATCATCCCGGCCGGCTTGAACGGCGAGATGTGGGCCCGGTGCAGGGCCTCGCAGACATAGATGTTGCCCAGGCCGGCGACAGTCTTCTGGTCCAGCAGCAGGGTCTTGGGGCCCTGCTTGCGGCCGTTGAAGGCGGCGACCAGGGTCCTGGCGTCGAAGGCCTCGCCCAGGGGCTCGGGACCCATGGTCGCGAACCAGGGGTGGCGGTCGAGCCGGTCGGTGGCGATCAGGTCCATGAAGCCGAACCGGCGGGGGTCGTAATAGGTGACCACCGCCCCCTGCTCTCCGTTAGTGGCCTCGGTCTCGAACACCACATGGGCGTGCTTGTCGTCGGGCGTGACGGCGCGGGCGAAGTCGCCAGGGCGGGTCGAGCCCTCTGGAACCGCGATCTCGAAACGCCCCGTCATGCCCAGGTGCATCACCAGGGTGTCGCCCCGGTCGAGCGGGGCCAGCAGATACTTGGCCCGGCGGTCCAGGCGCAGGATCTTCGCGCCCGTCAGCCGCTGGACGAAGCCCTCGGGCAGGGGAAAGCGCAGGTCGGGACGGTTGGCGCGCACGCGGGCCAGACGCGCGCCGGCCAGGGCGGGCTCCAGGCCGCGGCGCACGGTCTCGACTTCGGGCAGTTCGGGCAAGGCGGACCTCGGGCGGGAAAGGGCCGCCAGATATCGGTCATTCGCGGCGCGGTTCCTAGGCCTCCCGGCGGCGTCCCGCGCAAAACCGGTGACGGACGGACACGGGCGGCTATAAGAACCTGACGACGGGGCCGTGCGCCACGAACCGTCCCCACGACTATTTCGAGCGATCGCATGACCAAGCCCGCCGCCACCTTCGGATTCAAGGACGTCGATCCCTCGGCCAAGGCCGGCCTGGTGCGCGGGGTGTTCGACCGGGTCGCCAAGAACTACGACCTGATGAACGACGTGATGAGCGGCGGGGTGCACCGGCTGTGGAAGGACGCGGTCGCCGCGCGCCTGAACCCCCAGCCGGGCGAGATCATCATCGACTGCGCCGGCGGCACCGGCGACATGGCCCGCCGCTTCGCCAAGATGGCCCGCCAGGCCCAGGAGCGCCGGGGCGGCCCGGACGCCGCCGTCCACATCATCGACTACAACGCCGAGATGATCGCCGCCGGGATCGAGAAGGGCGGCGCGCCCGAGATCACCTGGACGGTGGGCGACGCCCAGCGCCTGCCGCTGCCCGACGCCTATGCCGACGCCTATGTGATCTCGTTCGGCATCCGCAACGTCACCGACATCGACGCGGCCCTGCGGGAGGCCCGCCGCGTGCTCAAGCCCGGCGGCCGCTTCCTGTGCCTGGAGTTCTCCAAGCCGGTGACCGAGGCGCTGGCGAAGGCCTATGACGCCTATTCCTTCAAGTTGATCCCCCAGTTCGGCGAATGGCTGGCCAAGGACCGCGACGCCTATCAGTACCTGGTCGAGAGCATCCGCCGCTTCCCCGACCAGAAGACCTTCGCCGGCATGATGGAGAACGCCGGCTTCAAGCGGGTGACCATCACCAACTTCACCGGCGGCGTCGCGGCGATGCACCAGGGCTGGGCGATGTAGGGTCCGGGCCGGCGGGGGGTTTGGGGGCTCGCGCGCTCCGCTTCCGCCTAGCTCGGGGCGTTCACGACGCGGTTCGACGCCACGATGTCGGCGTGGGTGGGACTGGGCCCAAGCTTCGCAAGGGTCTCCATCATCGCGTCGCGCTTCGCCGCGGCCTCGCCGGGCCGCGCCAGGGCCAGGGCGTCGCGGGTCTCCTCCGCGTTCCAGTCGCAGCAGTAGACCGGCGTCGAGGGCTGCTGGCGCCAGGACTCGGCCAGGGCCCCGGCGTCGACGGGATCGAAGCCGACGTCGTTCACCAGGCCGGCGACGAGGGCCTTGGCGTCCGGATCGTCACCGGCGATCGCGACGGCCAGGCGATCGCTCGCGCCCGGGGGACGGCCCAGCTCGGCGAGGGAATAGGCCAGGATGTTGTTGAACGCCTTGACGACCGGGCGGCCGATCTGGCGCGATACCCAGACGCTCTCCACCATCCCGCCGTCGATCTCGGCGATCTGGGGGTCGCGCAGGCCGGGATAGTAGTTGCCGGTGTCGATCACCGGCGCCGCCGGCCGCAAGCCGTCGAACAGGTCCTTCGGCAGGTCGGCCACGGCGGGAAACGGGATGGAGAGGACGACCGCGTCCACGCCTTCGACCGCGCGCCGTATGTCGACCGGCGTCGCGCCGACCTTTTCGGCGAAAGCGCGAACGCCTTCGACACCGCGCGAGTTGGCGACGCGAACCTCGTGACCCGCCGCGCTCAGCTTGCCGGCCAGGGCGCCGCCGATGTTGCCCGTCCCGATGACGCCGATTTTCATGTTGTCTCTTTCCGCTAGGTGGAGGGTGTCAGCCGGCGCATCAGGCGCCTGGTCGTGTCGAGCCTCGAGGCACGATCGCCAGGGCGTCGAGGGTGCGTCTAAGGTCATCGAGACCCGCGTCGGTCAGCTGGCACGCCGTCTTGATCTGTCCGGTGACGCCGCGGACCGCCGCCTCCAGGGAACGACCGGCCGGCGTCAGGTCGACCATGACCCGGCGCTCGTCCTGGGAGTCCCGGGTGCGACTCACCCGCCCCGCCGCCTCCAGGCGCTTGACCAGCGGCGTGATGGTCCCGGTGTCCATGTCCAAGGCGGAGCCGAGCGCGCCCACGGTGCGCGGCCCGCCGTCCAGCAGCTCGAGGACGACCAGGTACTGGGGGAAGGTCAGCCCCAAGGGCTCCAGGATCGGCTTGTGCAGGCGCACCATGCGGTTCGCAGCGCTGTGGAGCGAGAAGGAGAGCTGGGTCGCCATGTTACGCCGTGTCACGTCTGTTTTCCTAGCGTACAATTATCTAGTGCTCTAGATAATGACTCTGGCGCGCACTTCAACCCGCCCGCCGGCATTCACCTCGCGACCAGCGCCGCAACCGGCTGCTGGCGCGACGCTCAGACGATGTGGAAGCGGAGCGGCAGGCAGGCGCTACCCGCCGCCCCGGCGCTTCAGATCATGCTCGACATGCCCATGGCGTTGAGGAGGCCGTTCTGGATCGGAGCCACGGCCGCGTTCAGCCGTTCGACGCCGAAATCCAGGCCCTCGGGCATGACGACCGTCCGCAACGGCCGACGGTCCGTGGTCTCGACCAGCCGGGCGACGGCGTCGGCGACCAGCTGGGGTCGGGGCGGATTGGCCGGATCGTCGCCGTCGCCGGCGTGGGCCTTGATCTGGCCTGGGATCGTCGCGACCTCGCCATAGGCCGCCAGCACGCCCTGGTCGGAGGGTTCCGGGCTGGATGGGAGAAGGTTGCTGGGGAACGGCCCCGGCTCGACGATGACCGAGTCGACGCCAAAGCTCGACAGTTCGTAGCGATAGGCTTCGGCCAGCGCCTCGAGCGCGAACTTGCTCGCCGAGTAGACGCCGAAGAAGGGGCCGATCACGCGTCCCATCAGGGACGTGACGTGGACGAGAAGCCCGCCGCCCGCGGCGCGCATGTGCGGCAGGACGGCGCGGTCGGCGCGCACGGCGCCGAAGAAATTGACCGCGAACTGCCGCTCGATGTCAGCCACCGTGTAGGCTTCGGTGATCCCGACCGCCATGACGCCGGCGTTGTTGACCAGCACGTCGATCTTTCCGTGCCGCGCGATGACCTGGTCGATCGTCGAATTGACCGACGCCTCGTCGGCGACGTCCATTTCGAGGACCTGCAGCGTATGGCCCCCCGCCTTCGCCGCTTCGACGAGTTCGCGCCGGACCGGGTCGTTTCGCCCGCCGACGTCGCGCATGGTCGCCACCACGACGTGCCCTCGCCTGGCGAGTTCCAGGGCCGTCAGCTTCCCGAACCCGCTGCTGGCGCCGGTCACAACGACAATTTTTCCGCTCATCGATCCTGTCTTTCCATCCGAGGGGGTGTCACGGATCAGGTAGACAGATCTGTCTGTCTTTGCCAAGGGAAAATAGACAGACTAGTCTGTTTGCGAAACCGACGGTTCGGGGCGCGAGGGGTGGACATGGCCGAGGTGACGGGGTTCGCAGACCTGGAGACGCAACCGCTGGCCGCCCTCGCCCCGCGAGAGCGGATCCTGAAAACGGCGTCGGACCTGTTCTACCGGTTCAGCGTCCACTCCGTGGGGATCGACCGCATCATCGCCGAAAGCGGCGTGGCCAAGATGACGTTCTACAAGCACTTTCCGTCGAAGGCCGATCTCGTCGCGACCTATCTGCGCCACAAGAGCGCCCTCTGGTTCCAGATGCTCGAAACGGCGACGGAACAACCCGGGCTCTCTCCGTCCGAGCGCATCCTCGCCATTTTCGACGCGCTGGACGGGCCTTTCCGCTCGCCGGCCTTCCGCGGCTGTCCCTTCGTCAAGGGAATGGCCGAGTTCGGACCGGACGCCGACGTCCCGGACGTCCAGGCGACCATCACCGCCTATTTCAAGGGCCTGCACGACCTTGTCGCCGCGCTCGTCGAGCCCTTGGGCCTGAGCAGGCCTGAAAGGACCGTGATGCAGATCCTGTCGCTGATCCAGGGCGCGATCGTGATGGCGCAATCGACCCGCGATCCGCTGGTGGCGGAGGCGAACCGCGACGCGGCCAGGCTGTTGATCGAGGACGCGGCGGCTAGCGCTGAAGCCTGAAGCTTCGCACGCCGGCTGGTGTCAGGCCGCCGTGTAGTGGGCGGCTCCGAAGCCATTCCAGGATTTCCGGCGTGGAAAGCGTTGGGGCGCGGGATCGGTAGAGATGGATCACTGCGCCTACGCTATCGCCCTCCTAGGCTCTGTGGGCAGTTGGCGGTCTTGGGCCGAATTCCTCATCCTTCGACAAGCTCAGAATGAGGAATTCTACTGAACCGCCCTACCAGCAGCCCTCATCCTGAGCCTGTCGAAGGACGAGGGCGGCGACCACCACGCTAGACGCCTAACTGGCCATGGCTCCTAGAGCATCGCGCGGAAAAGCGGACGCCGGTTTTCCGCAAAAGCGACGCGAAAACAAAAGTCTAGAGCAAGGGGCGCGATTCCTATATCGCGCCCCTTGCTCTAGAGCGCGCCTTCCCGAGAGTCCGTCCTGGAGCAGACGTTTTGACCGGCTGCCGAGGGCCGAACACCGACTTGATCATGTCGTGGCAAGGGTCTCGCGCGCCGCTTTTCGCGAGGCCCAGCCGGTCGGGGACGAAAGCGGCCTTGACCGGAGCGCGCGGAGCGGGCTTTCAGGCCGGGACATGAGCCTTTTCCCGCCTGCCCGTCGCCCGCCGATCGAGACCTTCGCCGCATGAGCCGGGTCGCCGCTAGCCTGCGCCTGATCGCCACCGGCTGGGCCCTGGTCCGGGCCGACGCCCTGGTCCCGCGCGAGGTCGAACCGATCCTGCCGCCGTCGGCGCGGCTGGCGGGACGGGTCCTGCGCCTGTTCGCCGGCTCGGCCGCCCGCAAGGGCCGACCGGGCGAGCGGCTGGCCCGGGTGCTGGAGCGCGAGGGTCCGGCCGCCATCAAGATGGGCCAGTTCCTGTCGACCCGCGCCGACATCTTCGGCGCAGCGTTCGCCGAGGACCTGTCGCACCTGAAGGACCGCCTGCCGGCCTTCCCGCTGGAGGTGGCCAAGGCCGAGGTCGCGCGCGGCCTGGGCGCGCCGCTGGACACCCTCTACGCCCGCTTCGACGCCTCGATCGCCGCCGCCTCCCTGGCCCAGGCCCACCCGGCCACTCTGCTGGACGGCACGAAGGTGGCGGTGAAGGTGCTGCGCCCCGGGATCGAGCAGCGCGTCGCCCAGGACAGCGCCGCCCTGCGCCTGGCCGCGGGCCTGGCCGACCGCCTGGTCCCGGCCGCCCGCCGCCTGCGGCCGCGCGAGTTCGTCGAGGTGGTGATCCGGGCCCTGGACCTGGAGCTGGATCTGCGGTTCGAGGCGGCCGGCTGCGCCGAACTGGGCGAGGCGATGAAGCGCGACCCCTACATGCGCGCCCCCGACGTGGTGTGGGACGGGGTCGGCAAGCGATTCCTAACCCTGACCTGGGCCCCGGGTCTGGCCCTGTCGGACCCCGCCGCCCTGGAGCAGCCGGGCCTGGACCGCAAGGCCTTGGCCGAGGCGGTGACGCGCGGCTTCCTGACCCAGGCCCTGGATCATGGCCTGTTCCACGCCGACCTGCACGAGGGCAACCTGTTCGTCAGCGCCCCAGTTCAGGGAGGGGGCGCCGCGATCGTCGCGGTCGATTACGGCATCCTGGGCCGCCTGGGTCCGGCCGAGCGCAAGTACCTGGCCGAGATCCTGTACGGTTTCCTCAATCGCGACTATCCGCGCGTGGCGGCGATCCATTTCGACGCCGGCTACGTACCCGCCCACCAGGACCGCGACGCCTTCGCCCAGGCCCTGCGGGCGGTGGGCGAGCCGGTGTTCGGCCGCGACGCCAGCGACGTGTCGATGGGCAAACTGCTGGCCCAGCTGTTCGAGATCACCGCCCTGTTCGACATGGCCCTGCGGCCCGAACTGGTGCTGCTGCAGAAGACCATGGTCACGGTCGAGGGCGTGGCCCGGCGCATCGACCCGACCCACGACCTGTGGGCCGCCGCCGATCCGGTGGTGCGCCGCTGGATCGCCCGCGAGCTGTCGCCGGCCGCCAAGGTCCGAGCCTTCGCCGACGAGGCCGCCCAGGCGATCCGCGCCCTGGCCCGCCTGGCCGAGGCGCCGACGCCGCCCGCCGTCGCCGTGGTCGAGCCCCGCCCCGCCCGGCCGCTGCTGTGGTTCCTGGCCGGCGCAGCGGTGGCGGGCCTGGCCTTCGCGGCGGGGGCTTGGTTGGTCTAGGGGCCTGGAGCGTTCATTGATCGCGCGCTGACGGCGCACCCTCGCCGTCCCGCCGACAAAGATCGTCGTCGTCGTTCATCCCGCCATTCTCGGGGGGCCATCGCCTAGGTCTCGCGCAGAAAATTGTCATCCCGGACAAGCTTGGCCAAGTCGAGCGCCGATCCGGGACCGCCGCGAGCGCCGAGTTCACGCCCTGGTCCCGGATCTTCGCGCTGCGCGCTACGTCCGGGATGACAGCCGTGTTTGGCATAGGCGATGAATCCTCCCTCTTCCGTCTGTTCGCTTCTGTTCAGATCCAGGACATCCGTGGCCAGCATCTCCGACCTTCCTTGGGAGAGCGGAAAATGCGTCACGTATGTCCCCGAACACCTATGGCGGATGTCCCCGGTCTGAACACCTTCCGGGCGAGGGCTCGGCCAAGCCGATGCTCCTGACACCGACAAGCTCGCCCAGGGGCGTTGCGCACCGCCCCTGGGTCCCAGTCGCCGACAGGGCCGACCGGGGTGACGAGGCGGGGTCGGCGCGGCCGCCCTCGCCTCGGCGCCTTCCCCCAGGCGCGCTTGTAGGAACCTCTTAGCTGTCGGCGCTTGCCGCCCGATCCCGCGTCGAGGCCGTCCGTCGGGACTGGCCGGTCTTCTGCATCGCCCAATAGGCCCCGCCGTCGTCGGGCTTGAACATGGTGCGCGGCGCCCCGGCCTTGGTGACCACCGCGAAGACGTTGGCCGCGGGGTCGTAGATCAGGGTGTCGCCATTGGCCCGAGTCAGGGTCTGGGCCCCGGCCGGGGGATGGGCGACGAAGGCGTGGGTCTTGCGCACATAGTCGTCGACGTCGACGGCGGCGAAGGCCGCGCCATAGCGCTCGAACCCGCGCTGGGCGTTCTCCTCGGCCGTGCGCGTGCGGTTGGCCGCCCACATCGGCTTGCCCGCCACTTTGCGGACCGGCGCGTCGCGCGGGTCGGGCCGGGTGGGCGCGCTATCATAGGCCCCGCCGCCATAGGAAGGCGCGTCGCGGTCGGACGCCGGCTCGGCGGCGGTGGCTACGTCGCCGGCCTTGGGCGCCTTCACCGCCGACGCGCCGCCGTCACAGGCGGCCAGACCCAGGGCCAGGCCGGCGGCCGCCGCGGCCGGAAACCAGGATGCACGCCGTATCGTCATGATCGATCTCCGAATGTTTCCTCTACTTTGGAGAGTAAGAACGAAGACGGAACGGATGTCGAGTCCCCGTTAAGGTTTTTTGCGCGTGGGGGCTTACGCTCGACGCCGCGTCGCTCTATGCGCCTGGGGGAGACGCGCCGGAGGCCGACCCCATGACCGACTCCATGACCGACTCCACGACGACCAGGCGAGTTCTTCTGATCGTCGGCGGCGGCATCGCCGCCTACAAGGCGCTGGAGCTGACGCGCCTGCTGCGCAAGGCCGGAGTGGCCGTGCGCCCGATCGTGACCAAGGCCGGCGCCGAATTCGTCACCCCCCTCACCCTGTCGGCCCTGGCCGAGGACAAGGTCTATGGCGAGCTGTTCTCGCTGACCGACGAGGCCGAGATGGGCCATATCGAGCTGTCGCGCTCGGCCGACCTGGTGGTGGTGGTCCCGGCCACCGCCGACCTGATCGCCAAGGCCGCCCACGGCCTGGCGGGTGACCTGGCGTCCACCACCCTGCTGGCGACCGACAAACCCGTGCTGATGGCCCCGGCCATGAACGTGCGGATGTGGCTGCACCCGGCGACCCGACGCAACATCGAGACCCTGAAGGCCGACGGCGTGCTGTTCGTCGGGCCGGACGACGGGGCCATGGCCTGCGGCGAGTTCGGCCCCGGCCGCCTGGCCGAGCCGCCGGTGATCTTCGAGGCGATCATGGCGGCCCTTGAAGGGCCCGCTGCGCGACCTCTAGCCGGCAAGCACGCCCTGGTCACCGCCGGTCCGACCTTCGAGCCGATCGACCCGGTGCGCGGGATCACCAACCGCTCCAGCGGCCGCCAGGGCTACGCCATCGCCGCCGCCCTGGCCAGGCTGGGCGCGCGGGTCACCCTGGTCAGCGGCCCCGTGGCCCTGCCCACCCCGCTCGGCGTCGACCGGGTCGATGTCGAGACCGCCCGCGACATGCTGGCCGCTTGCCAGGCCGCCCTGCCCGCCGACGTCGGGGTGTTCGTGGCCGCCGTCGCCGACTGGCGCATCGACGAGGTGTTCGGCGTCAAGCTGAAGAAAGACAAAGGCGGGCCGCCGGCCCTGACCTTCGTCGAGAACCCGGACATCCTGGCCACCCTGTCGGCCTCCGGGCCGAGGCGTCCGAAACTGGTGATCGGCTTCGCGGCCGAGACCAACGACGTCGAGGCCCACGCCCGCGCCAAGCTGGCGCGCAAGGGCTGCGACTGGATC
The DNA here is from genome assembly GCF_964253875.1 of Caulobacter sp. LjRoot300. Lineage (NCBI taxonomy): Bacteria > Pseudomonadati > Pseudomonadota > Alphaproteobacteria > Caulobacterales > Caulobacteraceae > Caulobacter > Caulobacter sp. LjRoot300. The sequence continues at coordinate 691,877 of NZ_CAXUSA020000002.1, read as the reverse complement.
ATCGCCAACGACGTCACCGAGCCCGGCGTGATGGGCGGCGACGAAAACGCCGTCCTGCTGATCTCCAAGCACAAGACCGAACGCTGGACCCGGGCCGCCAAGGACTCGGTGGCCCGCGACCTCGCCCAACGCATCGCCCAATACCTGACAACGAGCCTTTCATGACCACGCCGCACATCCCCGTCGTCCAGCTGCCCCACGCCCAGGGCCTGCCCCTGCCCGCCTACGAGACCAACGGCGCGGCCGGCATGGACCTGCGGGCGGCGGTGGCCGAGGACGCGCCGCTGGTGCTGAAGCCCGGCGCCCGGTTCATGGTCCCCACCGGCCTGGCCTTCGCCGTGCCGCTGGGCTTCGAGGCCCAGGTGCGGCCGCGCTCGGGCTTGGCGGCCAAGGCCGGCGTCACCTGCCTGAACACCCCCGGCACCATCGACAGCGACTATCGCGGCGAGGTGAAGGTGATCCTGATCAACCTGGGCGAGGAAGACTTCACCATCCGCCGCGGCGACCGCATCGCCCAGCTGGTGATCGCCCCGGTCGTCCAGGCCTCGTGGGGGCTGACGACCAGCCTGGACGAGACGGCGCGCGGCGCGGGCGGCTTCGGCTCGACCGGCGGGCGCTAGGCGCATGGCGGGGACCACGCGTCGGATCCAGAGCGCAAGGAAAATCTACCCAGGGCTGTGAAGAGCCACAGTTTCGCCCCAACGCCGCTTTCAAGTGACGCTTGGGGGGCGGAGCTAGGGACACACCCATGAACCGCCGGGAGATACTGACCGCCCTGCCGATCGCGCTGGTCGCGTCGCAGGCCGCCGCCGCGACCGAGGCGCCCCACGCGCTGTCGACGCGCGGCGAGGCCAACCTGACCGCCTTCGCGCGCCTGCTCGCCTATGTCCGCTTCTTCCACCCGACCGACGAGGCCGCCGCGACTGATTGGAACGCGCTGGCGGTCTCGAACGTCGAAGCCGTCGAGGCGGCGCGCTCGCCGGCCGGACTGGTCGGACGCCTCGACGCCGTGTTCCGGCCGATCGCCCCGACCTTGAAGCTATATGCGACCTCGACGCCGCCCGCCGCCCGGCCGAACGCACCGCCAGCGGCCGGAACGCTGGTCATGTGGAAGCATTGGGGCGTGGCCCTGACCTCGCCTTCCACCTACAATGCCGCCCGGGTGGCGGTCGCGGACGGCCAGTCCAAGGTGCTGCCGCTGGTCCTTGGCGGCGGCGTCAGCGCCCTGATGCCGACGACGGCCCACGCCGAGCCCGCCGCGTTCGAGGCTCCGACGATGGCGGCCGCCGCGACCGCGGCCCGCGCCTATTCGGCGGACGAGCGCCGGGTGCACCTCTCGGCCGTGATGCTGACCTGGGGCGTTCTGCACCACTTCTATCCGTACTTCGACACCGCGGGCGACTGGGATGCGGCGCTGTCCGAGGGCTTGCGGAGCGCCGCCAGGGATCCGGACGGACAGGCTTTCCGCCTGACGCTGGCGCGCATGGTCGCCACGCTCCGCGACGGCCACGGCAACGTCTATTATCGATCGGCCGAAAAGGGGCTGCCCATTGGCTGGTCGTGGATCGAGGACCAGCTGGTGATCACCGCCCTCCCCGACGACGCCAAGGACTTGTTGGTGGGCGCCGTGGTCACGCGGGTCGACGGCGTCGACGTGCGCCAGCGGCTCGCGGCGCTGGACCCGGAAATCTGCGCGGCCACACCGCAGTGGCTGCGGTTCAAGTCGCTGCGGCGCCTGCAGGAGCGTCCCGACGGGACGCCCGCCGTTCTCCAGGGCGAGACGCCGGACGGACGACCGTTCACGGCGAGCCTCGCGGCGGCGCCGTGGAAGACGGTATATGCCCTGGCGTCGAAGTCGGCCCGCGTCAACTTCTCGGAGCCGAGGCCGGGCGTCGTCTATGTGGACCTGGCCCGGGTCACCGACGACGATCTTCGGACGCGGATGCCTCAACTGACGGCCGCGCGAGGGATCGTCCTCGACGACCGGGGCTACCCGTCCGGGCCGGCGAGGATGCTGCTCTACCATCTCAGCGACCGGACCTTGCATTCGGCGCGGTTCGAGAAGCCGATCGTCACCGAACCGGACGGCCGGAACGTGGTCTTCGACGGCGAGGGCAGTTGGGTGATGGCGCCGCTCAAGCCACGTTTTCCGGGAGGCCTGGTGCTACTGACCTCAGGCGGCTCGATCAGCTACGCCGAAAGCTGGGCGGGCACGTTCGAGGGCGAAAGGCTGGGTCCGATCGTCGGCGGGCCGACGGCAGGTACAAACGGCAACATCAACCAGCTTTGGCTGCCGGGCGGCTATCTGGTGGTGTTCACCGGTATGCGGGTCCGCAAGCAGGACGGCTCGCGCCACCACGGCGTCGGGATCATTCCGACCGTTCCCGTCGCGCAGACGCTGGCGGGCCTTCGGGCCGGCCGCGACGACGTGCTCGAGCGCGGCGCCGCCCTGGCGGCCGGAGACGTCTAGTCATTCACGACGAGGATCGTCGCTTCCAAAAACGACGATCCTCGCAGCCGCCGCACAAGGCCGCTCGCGCGACCTGATGACGCGACCTTGAGTTTTCCTTCCGCACCCGGTTGATTTCTGGACGGATGCGTCCATTTATCCCTTGCCCGGGACGAAGGTCCGATATATCGCCCGGTCCATCGGGTTGAACTCGGGATCCCTCGTCCATGGCCGCCGCCCCCAACAAGAAGCTCGTTCCCCTGATCGTCGGCGGCGTCGCCGTCGTGGCGCTGGTCGTCGGCGGCGGGCTGTGGTTCGTCGACAAGCAGCGCTACGAGAGCACCGACAACGCCTTCGTCCAGGCCGACACCGTGCAGGTCAGCCCGCAGGTCTCCGGCTATGTCGCCGAGGTTCTGGTGGCCGACAACCAGCGCGTCGAGGCCGGCCAGGTCGTCGCCCGCATCGACCCCGCCCCGCTGCAGGCCAAGCTGGACCAGGCGATCGCCAACGCCCAGGCGCTGGAAGCCGCCGTCACGGGCGTCGACGACAAGGCCGTCCTGGAACAGGCGATGATCGCCCAGCGCGCCGCCGGGGTGGCCAGCGCCCAGGCCGACCAGGGCCGCGCCAAGGCCGACCTGGTCCGCTACGACGCCTTGGCCCAGCAGGGTTGGGTCTCGACCCAGAAGGTCCAGACCACCCAGGCTGCCGCCGCTCAGTCGGCCGCCGCCGTCCAGAGCGCCCAGGCGGCCTTGGAGGCCGAACGCCGCGCCGCCCAATCCCTGGGCTCGGCCCGCGCCCAGACCGTGGCCCAGGCCGCCGCCGCCAGGGCCGCCGTCGAGCAGGCCCGCATCGACCTGGACCGCACCGTGATCCGCGCCCCCGCCGCCGGCGTGGTCGGCGCTCGCGCCGTGCGGCCCGGCCAGCTGGTCCAGCCCGGCGTGGCCCTGATGTCGATCGTCCCGGTCGGCCAGGGCTATATCGTCGCCAACTTCAAGGAGACCCAAGTCGGCCGCCTGCGCGTCGGCCAGCCGGTCGAGATCCACGCCGACGCCTTCGGCAAGAGCGTGATCCACGGCAAGCTGGACAGCTTCGCCCCGGCCACCGGCCAGGAGTTCGCCCTGATCCCGGTCGAGAACGCCGTCGGCAACTTCACCAAGATCACCCAGCGCCTGCCGGTGAAGATCGTGGTCGACCGGTCGCCGCTGGGCTCGGCCCTGCGCCCCGGCCTGTCGGTCGACGTCAAGGTCGACGTCCGCGACCGCTCGGGTCCGACCTTCGCCGAGGCCGGCCTGCCCGGCGCGGCCCAGTATGCCCAGAAGAGCCCGGCGGGAGCCCAGGCGCGCTGACGCGCGCCGCTCGGATCGCCGCCATGACCGACGCCGCCCTCCCCGCCCGGTCCGCGCCCCCCGCCGCCAAGCCGGCGGCCGACATCGACTGGGGCAAGCTGCTCCTCGGCTTCGGGGCCATGGTCATCGGCCAGTTCATGGCCATCCTCGACATCCAGATCGTGGCGGCCTCGCTGCCGCAGATCCAGGCCGGGGTGGGCGCCAGCGCCGACCAGGTCAGCTGGATCCAGACCGCCTACCTGATCCCCGAGGTGGTGATGATCCCGCTGTCGGGATACCTGTCGCGGCTGTGGGGGACGCAGCGCGTCTACCTGATGTCGTGCACCGGCTTCATCGTCATGAGCGTGCTGACAGGCCTGTCCTCGTCGATCGACATGATGATCCTGACCCGGGCCCTGCAGGGCTTCATCGGCGGGGCGATGATCCCGACGGTGTTCGCCGTGGCCTTCACCGCCTTCCCGCCCGAGCGGCGGGTCACGGCCAGCGTGATCATGGGCCTGATCGTCACCCTGGCCCCGACGGTCGGCCCGACCCTGGGCGGCCACCTGACCGAGTGGCTCAGCTGGCGCTGGCTGTTCTTCATCAACGTGCCGACTGGTCTGGTCGTGCTGTTCGGCGTGGCCCGCTGGGGCCAGTTCGACAAGGGCGACCCCAGCCTGGCCAAGGGCTTCGACTGGTTCGGCCTGGCGGTCATGGCCACCTTCCTGATGAGCATGCAGTTCGTGCTGGAGGAGGGCTCCAAGGACGGCTGGTTCGAGGACAGCGGCATCCTGGGCCTGGCGGTGCTGGCCTGCGTCGCCGGCGTGGTCTTCGTCTGGCGGTCGCTGAGCTATCGCAACCCGATCGTCGAGCTGCGGGCCTTCGCCAACCGCAATTTCAGCGTCGGCGTGGCCATGACCGCGGTGTCGGGGGCCAGTCTGTTCGGCGGCACCTTCCTGCTGCCGCAGTTCCTGGGCCGGGTGCGGCACTATTCGGCCTCGGAGGTCGGCACCACCATGGTGGTCTCGGGCCTGTCGATGTTCGCCACCGGGCCGATCGCCGGCCGGCTGGTGCGCCAGATGGACCCGCGCATCCCGATGTGCATCGGCTTCATGCTGGCGGGTTTCGGCATGTACATGGCCCATGGCGTGACCAAGGACTGGGGCTTTTGGGAGTTCGCCGGGGTCCAGGCCTGCCGCGGCGTGGGGGTGATGATCGCGATGATCGCCACCCAGCAGGTGACGATGAGCACCCTGCCGCCGCACATGGTCAAGAACGCCTCGGGCCTGGTGAACCTGGCGCGCAACACCGGCGGCGCGGTCGGCCTGGCCCTGCTGGCCACGACGATCACCAACCAGACGGCGCTGTACTACATGGGCCTGTCGGACGAGCTGGGCCAGAGCGACGCCCGGATCGCCGGCATGATGACGGGCCTGGCCGCGCGCATGCAGCAGCTGGGCGTCGCCGATCCGGACGGCGCCACGCGCAAGGCCATCGGCGGCATGCTCAGCCAGCAGGCCACGGTGCTGGCCTTCGGCGACAGCTTCACCCTGCTGGCCTATGGCTGCTTCGTCGCCGCCGTCGTCTCGCTACTGGCCAAGCCGGCCAGGAACGCCCCTCCCCCACCTTCGGACGCCCACTGATGCCTAGAGTCGCCGGACAGATCGACGTCGCCAAGACCGAGGCCATTCTCGACGCCGCCGTCGAGGTGATCGGCCAGCGCGGCCTGGGCGCGCCGATGGAGGCCATCGCCAAGCGGGCGGGCGTCTCCAAGCAGACCGTCTACAACCACTACGGCTCCAAGGCCGAGCTGGTCCGCGCCCTGATGGGCCGCCGCGTGGCGGCGATCACCGCCCCGCTGCGCGAGCCCGGCGCCATCGACAATCCCGGCGAGGCCCTGGAGGCCTACGCCCGCTCGATGCTGGAGACGGTGATCACCTCCAAGAGCTATTCGGTGCTGCGGGTGATCATCCAGGGCGCGGGCGAGATGCCCGACGTCGCCCAGGAGGTGTTCGAGGCCGGGCCCCGCCAGGCCCGCCGCCAGCTGGCCGCGTTCCTGGAGATGGAAACCCAGCTCGGCCGCCTGAAGGTCGAGAACTTCGATCAGGCGGCCGAGTTCTTCTCGGGCATGGTCATGGGCCAAAGCCAGCTGCGGGCCCTGCTGCGCCTGCCGTCCGACAAGACGGCGGCGGAGTTCAACGACGTCGCGCGCGAGGCCGCCAGGCGCTTCATGCGCGCCTACGCCCCGTAGACGGCGGCTAGGCTAGCCCTCCGCCTCGTCGGGCATGCCCATCATGTGGAAGCCCGCATCGACGTGGACCACCTCGCCGGTGGTCGAGCGGCCCAGGTCCGAGACCAGCCACAGGGCCGCGCCAGCGACGCCTTCCATTGAGGTGTCTTCCTTCATGGCGCTGAACGCCCGGCCCTGGGCGATCATGCCGCGGCCGCCGGCGATGCCGGCCAGGGCCAGGGTGCGCATGGCGCCGGCCGAGATGGCGTTGCAGCGGATGCCCTTGGGACCCAGGTCGCGGGCGATGTAGCGGGTCGCCGCCTCCAGCGCGGCCTTGGCCACGCCCATGGTGTTGTAGTTCGGGATGGTCCGCTCCGACCCCAGATAGGTCATGGTGATCAGCGAGCCGCCGTTCGGCATCAGCTTGGCGGCGCGCTTGGCGACGTCCACGAAGCTGAAGGCCGAGATGTTCATGGCCAGCAGGAAGCCGTCGCGGGTGGTGTTGTCGACGAACGAGCCCTTCAGCTCGTCCTTGTTGGCGAAGGCCACCGAGTGGACGACGAAGTCGATCGTGCCGAACTTCTCTTCGATGGCGGCGAAGGCCGCGTCCATCGAGGCGTCGTCGGTGACGTCGGCCGGGACCAGGGTGGTGACGCCGATGCTCTCGGCCAGCGGCCGCACCCGGCGCTCCAGGGCCTCGCCCTGGTAGGTGAAGATCATCTCCGCGCCCTGGGCGGCGAGCTGGGAGGCGATGCCCCAGGCGATGGAGTTGTGATTGGCCACGCCCATGACGAGGCCCTTCTTGCCCCGCATCAGCTCGCCCTTGGGGAATGCGTATTCGTCGGCCATCGGTTGGCTCTCCTGGAATCCTTGAGCGCTAGCTAGCAGGAGGAGTCTTCCTGCGGAACCCTTCAGACCGCATCGATGTCGAGGCTGGCCGGCGGCAGGCCGGCCTGGGCCCGGGCGCGGAAGGCTCGAAAGCCGCCTCGGCGTTCCGTCCGGCCCGATGCAGGTCGAGCGCTCGTCGGGCGTTCAAAACGCCCGGGTCCGCCGCAGCAGCCGGTTGATCACCGCCGCGCCGAACGCCTTGATCGGCACGGGCGCACGACGGCCGTCCCGGCGCGGCCACACCCAGCCGCCACCGACCCGAGCCGGCAGCCGCGTGGCGGGTCTGTCGGTCTTGGAGTGCATCGGCGTGTAGTAGAGGCAGTCCTCGAAATAGAAGTGGATCACCAGGGAGCGTCGGGTGGAGTCCGGATCGACGATCGCCGATCCGCCGTGCGCGAGGTCCGCCGCCCACACCGCGATCTGGCCCTTGCGCAGCATCGCCGGCCGGGCCGCCAGCCCGTGTGTCTCCAGGTCGGCGGCCAGCGCCTCGCCGTGATGGTGGTGATAGGTGTCGATCGTTGCATCACCCGCGCTCCGCGCCCTCGGGGACAAGCGGTGGCTGCCCGGATAATAGATCAGGGGCCCGGCGCCGGGCTGGACATCCTCCAGGGCGACCCAGACGCCGCACATGAAGCCGGCCGGGCGGCTCTGGAAGTGCATGGAGTCGGCGTGCGGGTCCTGTTGGCTGCCACGCCTGAAATTGATCGTCTGGAAGGCGAAGGGCGCTCGGCCGTAGGCGAGGGCCAGCAAGGCCTTCAGGTCCGGCCTGCCGGCGATGGCGCGCACGGCGGGGGAGCGCCTCCAGGCCTCGTGCACCCGCCCGACCTTGTCGTCGCGGAACATCGACTCGGTCTCCGCGACCGCCTGGTCGCAGAGCGCGGCCATGTCTTCGCCCAGGTCGAGGATCGCCAGCCCGTCACGGGCCAGGTCGCGGGCGAACGCAGCCACGCCCGGCGAGGCCCGGCTTCGCGACAGATAGGTCTCGAGATCCGGACTGTGGACCCAGGGGACCGCCGGAGCGGCTGCGGAGGTCATGCTGCTGGCTCTACTCGTCCGGAAGGCGCACGGGGCCACTCTCATCCACGATACGCCACAGACTTTCAAGCACGGGCGCCTGGGTGGCGGCGAAATCCAGATGGTGATCGGCGCCGCGAGCCGCGCCCAGGAAGGCTGGGCGGACGGCGCCGTCGCCGCCGACGAAGGCCTGGAAAAGACCGGGGCTGGAAAAGCCTTCCGCGCTCGCCGCCCGGGTCAGCTGGGCGTTGAAGCGGTCGTGCAGGCCGGTGCGCTGGACCAGGTCCGGAATCTCCAGGCCCGCCAGGCCAGCCGCCATCGCCTCGCGCCCGCCCTCCCCGTGCAGCGCCACGAGATGGGCGTTGAGATAGCCGCGCCGCCACGCCGCGTCGGACAGGGCCGGCGGGAACACCGGGCAGACCCGCACACGCCCGCGAAGCGCGGGCTCCACGGCCTCGGCCAGGAACGCGACATAGGCGGCCACGGTCTCGTCGGCGAACGCGCCGAAGTGCTCGGGGGAGAAGTCTCTCTCGCCATTCGCCAGGCGCTTGAAGGTGTGGACGAACTCGATGTCGACCTGGCCGAACATGGTCAGCACCGGCAGCCCATCCACCGCCAGCAGGCGCCGCAGGAGGTCGCGCGTGCGGGCGCCCGCCCCGGACCTGGCCTCGGCCTTGGCCAGACCCCGCGCGGACGCGCCGGTCTCCAGGCTCCAGATCGGCAGCAGCCAGTCCGCGCCCCGTCGCCCGCGGCGCACCAGCATGCGGCTGTGGCTGTCGCCCACCACGCCGTAGGGCCGCGCCCCGCGCGTGGTCAGGAGTTGGAGGCGTTGCGTCAAGTCTTCCCCGGACGCCATCGATCCGGCCGCCCGCGCGTGCTCGGCCCAGGCGACGTCGCCAAGGCGGCCAAGCCATCGACCTCGCCTTCCAAGCGCCAGGCTGACCATTGGGGCAGGGGCAGGGGCCGTCCAAGGCCCGCGCGCGATCCGCCCGACCAGGTCGCGGGCGAGGGCGAGCGGTCCGGACAGCCTAGTCGGCCTTGCTGAAGATCAGCGTGCCGTTGGTGCCGCCGAACCCGAAGCTGTTGGACATCACCGTGGTCAGCGGCTTGTCCGAGCGTTCCAGCAGGATCGGCAGGTCGGCGAACTCGGGGTCGAGGTTCTCGATGTGGGCGCTCTGGGCGGCGAAGCCGTTGTCGAGCATCAGGATCGAATAGATCGCCTCCTGCGCCCCGGCCGCGCCCAGGCTGTGGCCGGTCAGCGACTTGGTCGAGGAGATCAGCGGGGCCTTGTCGCCGAACACGTCGCGGACCGCGCCCATCTCCTTGCTGTCGCCGACCGGCGTCGAGGTGCCGTGCGGGTTCAGATAGTCGATGGTCCGGCCGCCGGCTTCCGCCATGGCGATCTTCATGCAGCGCGCCGCGCCCTCGCCCGACGGGGCGACCATGTCGAAACCGTCGGAATTGGCGGCGTAGCCGACGACTTCGCCGTAGATCCTGGCCCCGCGCGCCTTGGCGTGCTCGTACTCTTCCAGCACGACCATTCCGGCGCCGCCGGCGATCACGAAGCCGTCGCGGTCCTTGTCATAGGCGCGGCTCGCCACGGCCGGGCGGTCGTTGAAGTTGCTGCTCATCGCGCCCATGGCGTCGAACAGGTTGGACAGGGTCCAGTCCAGCTCCTCGCAGCCGCCGGCGAAGACGATGTCCTGCTTGCCCATCTGGATCTGCTCGGCGCCCGCGCCGATGCAGTGGGCGCTGGTCGCGCAGGCCGAGCTGATCGAATAGTTGATCCCGCGGATCTTGAACCAGGTCGACAGCACCGCCGAGGGGCCCGAGCACATCGCCTTGGGCACCGCGAAAGGGCCGATGCGCTTGGGGCCCTTTTCCTTGGTGGTGGCGGCGGCCTGGACGATGATGCTGGTCGAGGGACCGCCCGAACCGACGATCAGGCCGGTGCGCTCGTTCGAGACCTCGGTCTCGCCGAGACCGGAGTCGGCGATCGCCTGTTCCATGGCGATGTGGGCGTAAGCCAGGCCGGGCGACAGGAAACGCGCCGCGCGGCGATCGACCAGCGGCTCCCACTCGATCTGGGGCGCGGCGTAGACCTGGCACCGAAAGCCCAGTTCCGCATAGTCCGGCGCGGAGACCACGCCGGACCTGGCTTCACGCAGTGAGGCGAGCACCTCATTGGCGTTGTTGCCGATGGACGAGACGATCCCCAGTCCGGTGACGACGACGCGACGCATGAACAATCCTCTTTTCTTCCCCATGACCCAGAAGGGGCGGCTCTAGGCGGCCACCCTACAGGTGGATCACGACGCCATTTGTTCCGCGGTGAACAGACCGACCTTCAGGTCCTTGGCCTCGTAGATGGGTTTGCCGTCGGCCTCCACCACGCCGTCGGCGATGCCCATGACCAGCTTGCGCATGATCACGCGCTTGAGATCGATCTTGTAGCTCACCCTTGTGATAGCCGGCGTGACCTGGCCGGTGAACTTCACTTCGCCCACGCCCAGGGCGCGGCCGCGGCCGGGACCGCCCGACCAGCCCAGGAAGAAGCCGACCAGCTGCCACATGGCGTCCAGGCCCAGGCAGCCCGGCATGACCGGGTCGCCGATGAAATGGCAGGCGAAGAACCAGAGGTCGGGATCGATGTCGAATTCGGCCTCGACATAGCCCTTGCCGTACTTGCCGCCCTCGGACTCGATGCGGACGATGCGATCGAACATCAGCATCGGCGGCGCCGGCAGCTGGGCGTTGCCGGGGCCAAACAGCTCGCCGCGGCCACAGGCCAGGAGCTCGTCGAAGGTGTAGGAACTTTGTTGCATGGCCTCGCCCTAGCACGGCGGCGGGCCGCGCCTCAATGTTACTTTCGGTAACGCCTGTGAACGGCGAGGGCTGCAAAGCGGCGAAAGCCGCCTATTCCTTGCACTGGACCTCAGGCGCCGCGCCCCAGATCTCGGCCTGCGGCGCCCAACCTGACTCGCCGCCCGCCTTCAGCTTGCACCAGCCCTTTTCGCAGCGGTCGAGATTGGCCGTCGAGCGGCCGGCCAGATAGGCCTCGACCCGGGCGCCGGCCTTGGGCTGGGCGCGCAGGGGCAGGGCCGTGGCCTGGACCCGCATGGCCGTGCGGCGGCCGTCGGTGGTGCGCTTGTGCACCCAGGCCAGGTTGCCCTCGGGATCGCAGATCCGGCGCCATTCGCGGGTTTCGGCCACCACCTGCACCGGCAGGCCCTTGACCTTGTAGATCCACAGCAGCCGATGGGCCTCGTCCGGACCGACGCGCGCGTTCACCTCGCCATATTTCAGCGACACGTAGCGCGGCACCTCCATGCCGGACGGCGTGGTCTTCGGGGCCTGGGCCCGAGCGCCGCCGCCCGCGACGACGGCCAGCCCCAAGGCGAGCCCGAACACGACGAAGGCCGAGGCGCCGAGCGAACGATGTTTGCAATTCGTCGGCATGTTGCTTGGCCGCATGGGGCCCCTTTGCTACAGATTTCGAACACCCGTCCGAGGCAGGCGCCCATCAGGGCCGAACACCCGTCAGGGAAGGCTTTTCGAACCGCTCATGTCAGCTCGCAAGCTCAAAGTCATCGTCACCCGCAAACTCCCCGATCCGGTGGAGACGCGGATGTGCGAGCTGTTCGACACCCAGCTGAACGTCACCGACAAACCCTTGACGGCCGATGAACTGGTCGAGGCCATGAACCAGGCCGACGTGCTGGTGCCGACCATCACCGACCGCATCGACGGCCGGCTGCTGTCGCGCTCGGGCGACCGGCTCAAGCTGATCGCCAATTTCGGGGCCGGGGTCGACAATATCGACGTCGCCACGGCCAACGCCCGGGGCATCATCGTCACCAACACGCCCGGCGTGCTGACCGAGGACACCGCCGACCTGACCATGACCCTGATCATGGCCGCCTCGCGCCGGGTGGTCGAAGGCGCCGAGGTGGTCAAGGCCGGCGGCTTCCACGGCTGGTCGCCAACCTGGATGCTGGGCCGCCGCCTGTGGGGCAAGCGCCTGGGGATCATCGGCATGGGCCGCATCGGCCAGGCCGTGGCCCGGCGCGCCAAGGCCTTCGGCATGCAGGTGCACTACCATAACCGCAAGCCCGTCAGCCCACGCATCGCCGAGGAGGTCGGGGCCACCTACTGGGAGAGCCTGGACCAGATGCTGGCCCGGATGGACATCATCTCGGTCAACTGCCCGCACACCCCGGCCACCTACCACCTGCTGTCGGCCCGCCGGCTCAAGCTGCTGCGGCCGCAGAGCATTATCGTCAACACCGCCCGCGGCGAGGTCATCGACGAAGGGGCCCTGGCCAACATGCTGGCCCGCGGCGAGATCGCCGGGGCCGGCCTGGACGTCTACGAGCACGAGCCGGCCATCAACCCCAAGCTCCTGAAGCTGCCCAACGTCGTGCTCCTGCCCCACATGGGCTCGGCCACCGTCGAGGGTCGCATCGACATGGGCGAGAAGGTCATCGTCAACGTGAAGACCTTCATGGACGGGCACCGGCCGCCGGACCGGGTGATCCCGTCGATGCTGTGACCTAAAGCTTGACCTTATAGGCTGATCGCGCTCCTGTCGTCGAAGTTGTGTTCGGGGGCTTGGATGATTTCGCGGCGTGGAATGTTGGCCGGCGGCGCCGTCGCGCCGACGTTGCTAGGCGTGGCCGGTGCGGCCTCGACCCCTCAGACCCCGCCAACCCTCGACGAGCTTCTGGCTCCATCCACGCTGCTGGGCGCGGCGCTTTCGCCGAACGGATCCCAGTTGGCCGTGCTGCGCGTCGAACACGAGCGCGAGCAGCTCAAGGCCTACGTCCTGCTACAGCATGCCGACCAGACCAAGGCGGCGCCGACGGTGGTGTTGATCGGCGACTACGACGTCCAGCGGATCGAATGGGCCAACGACGAGCGGCTGCTGATCTGGGTCGACGTGCACAAGGAGCTGGACGGCAAACCCACGCGCGTTCGTTACGGCGATCTCTATTTCGACGTGCCCAAGAAACGCATCCTGTCGATGAACCTGGACGGCTCGGAATCCGCCCTGTTGTTCGGCCAGGAAGAGCGGCTTCTGCGCGAGTTCGACCTCGCCACGGTCGTCGACACCCTGTCTGACGATCCGAACCAGGTCCTGATGCAGGCGTGGGACAGCCAAAAGCTATGCTACGGGCTCTACAAGGTCGATGTCCGGACCGGGGCGGCCACCTTCTTCGAGCGAGGGTCGCAGGCGACCTATGGTTGGTTCACGCAGGACGGCGTGCCCGTCGTGCGCTTCGATTCCAACCGCCGGGGCACGGTGGTGTCGATGTTCACCCGCGCACCGGGCGCACCGGAATGGACCCTGTACCGAAAGCTGCGCCGAGACGAGATGCGCCGGTTTTCCGATCTGGATATTGTTGGTTCGACCCCCGAGGCGGGCGTGCTGCTGGTCTCCTCGCAACGCGACGGTGACGACGGCAAGGCGCTGCGACGGTTCGACCTCAACAAACTCGAACTCAGCGACGCCGTCGTGGCCAAGCCCGGCCGCGACATCACCGGCGTGTTCATGGACGAACGCAGCCGCCTAATCGCCGCCTCGTTCACTGAGGACCGGGGCGACTACCTGTTCTTCGAGCCCAGCCTGAAGAGCCAGTTCGACCAATTGTCGACCGTGTTCCGCAACGACGCCAATCTCGGCTTCGTCGACGTCAGCCTCGATCACAAGCGCTTCGTCCTGAGCACCACCAACCCGACCGACCCAGGCTCGCTATGGTTCTACGACACGGCGGGGTCCCTGAACCTGTTGGGCCAAACCAAGCCCTGGCTGAACGGGCGGTTGGCCCCGATGAGCGTGCTGAAGTTGAAGAGCCGTGACGGTCTGGACCTGACCGCCTATCTGACCTTGCCCGTCGGCGAGGTGACCGGGCCGCGCCCTCTAGTCGTCGTGCCGCACGGCGGGCCGGAGCTGCGGGACGACTACAGCTTCGACATCTTCGTACAGGCCTTCGCGGCCCAGGGCTGGGCCGTCTTGCAGGTCAACTTCCGAGGTTCCGGCGGGTATGGCCGCGCCTTCGCCGACGCCGGCCGCAAGCGCTGGGGCGTCGAGATGCAGAACGACGTCGAGGACGCGCTGGCGGCGGCGCTGGCCACGGGCAAGGTCGACGCCCGGCGCGTGGCCATCTGCGGCGCCAGTTACGGCGGCTACTCGGCCCTAATGGGCGCGGTGAAGACGCCAGCCGCCTATCGCGCCGTGGTCTCGATCGCCGGCGTCAGCCATCTCGACGACTTCCTGGCCAATGCGCGAGAGGAGGACGGCGCGGACTCTCCGACCTACCAGTATTGGGTCAAGACGATCGGCGATCCCGTGGCCGACAAGGCTCTTCTGGCCGCCAGCTCGCCCGCCCTGCGCGCCCGCGAGATCAAGGCGCCGGTGCTGCTGATCCACGGAAACCTGGACTCCATCGTGCCTATCGAACAGTCCAAGACCATGAACCGGGCGCTGAAGGCCGCGGGAGCCTCGGTCAAGTACAACCAGATCGCCTGGGTCGGCCACCGGGGCTGGGATCGCTTCACGACCCGCAACATTCTCAACCAGGCGATCGAGCATATCGCCAAAGCGTTCGATCAGGCCTGACCGCCGCAGCTCGGACACGCCGGGTCGGCGCCGATCCGCACCGTGCGGGTCTCCGCCGCCAGGGCGTCGTAGATCAGCAGGCGGCCGGCGAGGCTCTGACCCGCACCGGTGATCACCTTCACGGCTTCCAGGGCCATCATCGAGCCGATCACCCCGGCCAGGGCCCCGACCACGCCGATCAAGGCGCAGGTCTCGGCGTCGGGCGGGATCTCGGGGACCAGGCAGCGGTAGCAGGGTTGGCCCTGGAACACCCCGACCTGACCAGTCCAGCGGCCCAGGGCCCCGCTGACCAGGGCCTTGCCCTCGGCCAGGCAGGCGTCACTGACCGCGAAGCGGGTGGCGAAGTCGTCGGTGCCGTCCAGCACCAGGTCATACCCGGATATGACCGCCCGCGCGTTGGCCTCACCCAGCCATACCGGGTGGGTTTCGATGGTGAGGTGCGGGTTGAGGGCGGTCAGATGCTCTGCCGCGGCCTCGACCTTGGGCCGGCCGGTGTCGGCGGTGGCGAACAGCACCTGGCGCTGCAGGTTGGACAGCGACACGGTGTCCGCGTCGACCAGGCCCAGGGTCCCGACCCCGGCGGCTGCGAGGTACAGGGCGGCCGGGGCGCCCAGCCCCCCGGCCCCAACCACCAGGACCCGCGCCGCCTTCAGCTTCTGCTGGCCCGGCCCGCCGATCTCGCGCAGCACCAGATGGCGGGCGTAGCGCTCGACCTCGGCCTCTGAAAAGCTCATCCCGCTTGACCCTCAGGCGCCGCCTCGCCACATGCGAAGCCATGCAAAGCTCCAATTCCTTCCCCGACTGGCACGGCACGACCATTCTGGCGGTGCGCAAGAACGGACAGACCGTGATCGCCGGCGACGGACAGGTCTCCATGGGCCCAACCGTCGTCAAGGGCAACGCCCGCAAGGTGCGCCGGCTGGCCGGCGGCAAGGTGGTGGCGGGTTTCGCCGGGGCCACGGCCGACGCCTTCACCCTGATCGAGCGGCTGGAAGCCAAGCTCGAGCAGTATCCCGACCAGCTGGCCCGGGCCTGTGTCGACCTGGCCAAGGACTGGCGCACCGACCGCTACCTGCGCCGGCTGGAGGCCATGCTGCTGGTGGCGGACGCGGGCTCGATCTACACGGTCACCGGGGTGGGCGACGTGCTGGAGCCCGGCGAGAGCCAGGGCGGCGGCTCGGTGGCGGCCATCGGCTCGGGCGGCAACTACGCCCTGGCGGCGGCCAAGGCCCTGATCGACCAGGACCTGACGGCCGAGGAGATCGCCCGGCGTGCGATGGCCATCGCCGCCGAGATCTGCGTCTATACCAACGGTAACCTGACCGTCGAAAGCCTGTAGCGCCGGTGCGCGAAATCCCCGCCCTTCGACAGGCTCAGGGTGAGGATTTCGGAGACTTCCAGAGCCTTTCGTCTTTCAGTAGCCCTCATCCTGAGCTTGTCGAAGGACGAGGGCGGATCAGCAGATCATGACCGAATTCTCCCCCCGCGAAATCGTCTCCGAACTCGACCGCTACATCGTCGGCCATACCGAGGCGAAGAAGGCCGTCGCCGTGGCCTTGCGCAACCGCTGGCGCCGCCGCCGGGTGCCG
Source organism: Caulobacter sp. LjRoot300 (assembly GCF_964253875.1). NCBI lineage: Bacteria > Pseudomonadati > Pseudomonadota > Alphaproteobacteria > Caulobacterales > Caulobacteraceae > Caulobacter > Caulobacter sp. LjRoot300. The sequence continues at coordinate 675,763 of NZ_CAXUSA020000002.1, read as the reverse complement.
GCCGACCTGCGCGACGAGGTCACGCCCAAGAACATCCTGCTGATCGGTCCCACGGGGGTGGGCAAGACCGAGATCGCCCGCCGCCTGGCCAAGCTGGCCCAGGCGCCGTTCCTGAAGGTCGAGGCCACCAAGTTCACCGAGGTCGGCTATGTCGGCCGCGACGTCGACCAGATCGTCCGCGACCTGGTGGAAAGCGCCCTGGCCATGGTTCGCGACAAGCGCCGGGCCGGGGTCAAGGCCAAGGCCGAGGCGGCGGCCGAGGAGCGGATCCTCGACGCCCTGACCGGTCCGGGCGCCACCGCCGCCCGCGACAGCTTCCGCAAGAAGCTGCGGGCCGGCGAGCTGGACGACAAGGAGGTCGAGCTGCAGCTGGCCGACACCGGCGGCGGCGGCATGTTCGAGATCCCCGGCCAGCCGGGCGCCTCGGTGCTGAACCTGTCGGAGATGATGAAGTCGTTCGGCGGCGGCCGCACCAAGACCCACAAGACCACCGTCGCCGGGGCCTGGGCGCCGCTGATCGCCGAGGAGAGCGACAAGCTGCTCGACCAGGAGGCGCTGACCCAGGAAGCCCTGGAGCTGGCCGAGAACCATGGCATCGTCTTCCTGGACGAGATCGACAAGGTCGCCAGCTCAAGCCAGCGCGGCGGCGCCGACGTCAGCCGCGAAGGTGTGCAGCGCGACCTGCTGCCGCTGATCGAGGGCACGACAGTCTCGACCAAGTACGGGCCGGTGAAGACCGACCACATCCTGTTCATCGCCTCGGGCGCCTTCCACGTGGCCAAGCCCAGCGACCTGCTGCCCGAGCTGCAGGGTCGCCTGCCGATCCGCGTCGAGCTGAAGGGCCTGACCCGTGACGACCTGCGCCGCATCCTCACCGAGCCGGAAGCCAACCTGGTCCGCCAGCACCAGGCTCTGTTGCTGACCGAGGGCGTGACCCTGGTGTTCACCGAGGAAGCGATCGACGCCGTGGCCGACGCGGCGGTGGCGGTCAACGCCTCGGTCGAGAACATCGGGGCCCGGCGCCTGCAGACCATCCTGGAGAAAGTGGTCGAGGAGATCAGCTTCACCGCCGCCGACCGCTCCGGCGAGACGGTGACGGTGGACGCGGCCTATGTGCAGGAGCGGATCGGGGCTTTGGCGGCCAATGCGGATCTGAGCCGGTTCATTCTGTAGATCCCAGATCCTCCCCCTGTGGGGAGGCGATCGCGAAGCGCTCGGTGGGGGGAGGCTTAGGATCCCCGATCCGGGCCACGGCTATCTACCTATCACTCCCCCCACCGTCGGCTTCGCCGACACCTCCCCCACAGGGGGAGGATCTAATTCGACGTGCTTGCCGCCACCGCCTCCATGCCCAGCATCGCCGCCTTGCGGCCCAGGCCCCAGTGATAGCCGGTCAACCGGCCGTCCTTGGCGATCGCCCGGTGGCAGGGGATCAGCAGCGAGATCGGATTGGCCCCGATCGCCCCGCCGGTGGCCTGATAGGCGCGCGGGCTGCCGGCCCAGGCGGCGATCTCGCCATAACTAGAGGTCCGGCCCGGCGGAATGCGCAGCAGGGCCTTCCAGACCTGGACGTTGAACGGCGAACCGATCAGCACCACCGGCAGGGGCTGGTCGCCCCCGGCGAAGGCGTGGATGGCCGTGCGGGCCGCCGCCTCGTCGTCGCGACGCCAGTCGGCCGCGGGAAAGCGCCGGTGCATGTCCTCGAAGGTCGCCGCGTCGTCGCCGTCGGAAAAGGCCAGGCCGGCCAGGCCGCGCGGGGCCATCACGAACAGGCCCTTGCCGTACGGGGTCGGCGCCCAGCCCCAGCTGAGATTGATCCCCTCGCCGCGCCGGCGCACGTCGCCCGGGGTGACCGCCTCCTGGGCGATGAACAGGTCGTGCAGGCGCGAGGGCCCCGACAGGCCGGCGTCATAGGCCGCGTCGAGCACGCTGGCCCCCTCCTCCAGCGACTTGCGGGCCTCGGCGTGGGCGATGGCGGCGACGAAGGTCTTGGGGCTGACGCCGGCCCAACGGCTGAACACCCGCTGGAAGTGGAACGGCGACAGGCCGACGGCCTGGGCGGCCTCGTCCAGCGACGGCCGCTCCTGCCAGCGGTCGGCCAGCCAGGCCAGGGCCTTGGCCATGCGGTCGTAGTCGGCCGACCGCTCGGTCAGGTGGGCGAAGGCTTGCGAGGGGGAGATATCGAGGGCCATGGAAGGAAGATAATGCGGCGACCGGCGTTCGTCCGCCCGGTTCTTGCGGCTCTAGCCGTACCGCTCGGCCCGTGCGTCGAGGATCGCCCGCTCCAGCGCCCGGGCGAAATCCACCCGTTCGGGCGGGCTGAGCGCTCGGCCCAGGGTCAGGCGCTTGCGCGACATCATCAGCCGCACCCGCGTCTCGTGCTCGCCCGGCTGGTCGACGCCGACCCGGGTGAAGGCGGTCGGCGAGGTCCAGATCACCCGAGCGCCCTTCTCGTCCTCGCGGCTGACCGTCACCGCCTCGGCCGTGACCCGGATCCGTTCGGCCCGCTCGGCGGCCCGAAAACTGGCGCGTAGGGCCAGCCATACCGCCAGCACATCCAGTCCCAGGAACGGCAGGACCGGCGGCGCGCCCAGCACCAGCAGGAACACCGCGACCATCAGGTTGAAGGCGATCATCACGCCCAGCACGACGTGCAGGCCGCGCCGGCTCATCGAGCGGTTCGGCTTGATCACGGCGTCCATGTACAGCGGCGCGGCCATGGCGGTGATTTAGGCCTGGCGGAGCGGCTTGGCGAGGCCCGGCTTGGCGAACCGGGCGCATCACGGCATGGTCGCCGCCCATGGTCCTCCCCGCGCGCAAGCCCCCCAAGTCCCTCGCCAAGAAGCGTCCCGCCGCCGAGCGAGTCTCGCCGGCCGAGCGCGAGCGGGTCGAGGTGCTGTTCTCTCGGTTCGAGAGCCTGGAGCACCACCCCAAGACCGAGCTGCATTATTCCAACCCCTACACCCTGGTGACGGCGGTGGCCCTGTCGGCCCAGGCGACCGACGTCCAGGTCAACAAAGCCACCGGCCCCCTGTTCCAGGTCGCCGACAGCGCCGCCAAGATGCTGGAGCTGGGGGAGGAGGAATTGACGCGATATATCGCCTCGATCGGCCTCTACCGGACCAAGGCCAAGAACGTCATCGCCGCGGCCAGGATCCTGGTCGAGCGCCATGGCGGCGAGGTCCCGCTGAATCGCGCGGCGCTGGAAAGCCTGCCCGGCGTGGGCCGCAAGACCGCCAGCGTGGTGCTGAACGAGCTGGACATCGAGCCGGCCATCGCCGTCGACACCCACGTGTTCCGCGTCTCGCACCGCCTGAAGCTCTCGGCCGGCAAGACGCCCGACGCGGTCGAGGACGACCTGATGCGGATCGTGCCCGACCGCTACAAGACCCGGGCGCACCACTGGCTGATCCTGCACGGGCGATATGTCTGCGTGGCCCGCAAGCCCAAGTGTGAGATCTGCCGGATCGCGGATTTGTGTCCGTCGCGGGAGCTGTTCGTCGGAGGCTAGACCCTCCCCCCGTGGGGGAGGCGATCGCGAAGCGATCGGTGGGGGGAGTTTTGGGGTCGTCGATCCAGGATCTGGCGACCAGCCGATCACCTCCCCCCACCGTCGGCTTCGCCGACACCTCCCCCACGGGGGGAGGGTCTTAACTCAGAGCGCCCGCTCCACCGCCGCCGCGAACGCCGCGCCGTCGTCGTGGGCGTGCTCCAGGAACAGGTCCGGCTCGATGACCTCCAGCTCCATCAGCTGCGGCGTCCCGTCCAGGCCGCGGATCAGGTCGACGCGGGCGTAGGTCAGGGGCGGACCGGCCGCCTTCAGCACCATTTCGGCCGCGCGCAGAGCCTCGGGCTCGGGCGCGACGCCGCTGACCTGGCCGCCGAACTGCGGCTGGACCCGGAAGTCGCCGGCCACGGCCACCTTGGCCACCGCGTGGCTGAACTGGCCGTCGAAATAGAACAGCGACAGTTCGCCCTCCTCGCCGACGGCGGGCAGGAAGGGCTGGATCAGGGCCGGTCCCGTCGTGCAGCCGGCCAGGCCGTCGGCGTGGCGCAGCTTGACCGTGTCCTGCGAACCGCCGGAGATCTGCGGCTTGGTCACCAGCACGTCGACGCCGAACACGTCGCGGGCGTGGTCCAGCGCCGCCATCGTCAACCGGTCGACCGCGTGGGTCGGCACCACCGGCGCGCCCTTGGCGGCCAGTTCCGTCAGATAGGTCTTGGTGGTGTTCCAGCGCAGCACCGCGGCGGGATTGACCAGGCGGACACCAGCCGCCTCCAGGGCGTCGAGCCGCGCGAACCACGCCTGGGTCCGCAGATGGTAGCCCCAGGCGAGCAACGGCAGCACCACGCGGGCGCCAGGCGTTTCGGCGTCGACCCAGCTGGCGGGCTCGACGGTCAGCCCGCGAGCCCGCAGCGGCGCCGCGAGGCGTTCGAAAATTGGCGACCAGGTGCTGGCGAAGCGGGGCTCGTCCGGCGCGGGGGTCAGGATCAGGACGTCAGTCGAGGCTGGGGTCATGCCCTGGCGGTAGAACGCCGCGCGCCCGCGAGCAAGGCTCGCGTTGCCTTGCGGCCCTCGATCCGGTACTCCGCGCGCGTCGCGCTTTTCGGAATAAGGCCTTTCATGACCGCTCTCTACGACGTCGCCGCCATCGGCAACGCCATCGTCGACGTCATCGCCCAGTGCGACGACGCGTTCCTGGAGCGGGAGGGCCTGGTCAAGGGCTCAATGGCGTTGATCGACCCGGCGCGCGCCGCCAGCCTGTACGAAGTGATGGCCGCGGGCATCGAGGCCTCGGGCGGCTCGGCCGCCAACACCGCCGCCGGCGTCGCCAGCTTCGGTGGCAAGGTCGCCTTCATCGGCAAGGTCGCCGACGACCAGCTGGGCAACGTGTTCCGCCACGACATGAAGGCCATCGGCTGCGACTTCTCCACCCCGCCGCTGGCGGAAGGCCCGGCCACGGCCCAGAGCCTGATCAACGTCACAGCCGACGCTCAGCGCACCATGTCGACCTATCTGGGCGCGTGCGTCGAGCTGAACCCGGCCGACGTCGATCCGGCGATCATCGAGGCCGCGCAATTCTCCTATCTGGAGGGCTATCTGTTCGACCCGCCCGAAGCTCGCCGCGCCTTCGCCAAGGCCGCGGCCCTGAGCCACGGCGCGGGCCGCAAGATCTCCATGACCCTGAGCGACAGCTTCATGGTCGACCGCCACCGCGGCGCCCTGCTGGGCTTCATCGAGACCCAGTGCGACGTGGTGTTCGCCAACGAGAGCGAAATCTGCTCGCTGTTCGAGACGACCGACTTCGACGCCGCCGTCAAAGCCCTGGCCGGCCTGGTCGAGATCGCCGCGGTCACCCGTGGCGCCAAGGGCTCGATCGTCGCCTCGCACGCGGCCTTACACGAAATCTCGGCCTATCCGGTGGAAAAAGTCGTGGACACGACCGGCGCGGGCGACCAATACGCCGCAGGTTTCCTCTACGGCCTGGCCCAGGGCCGTCCGCTGCCGGTCTGCGGCCAGCTGGGCTCCCTAGCCGCCGCCGAGGTGATCGACCACTATGGTCCGCGTCCGCAGGTCTCCCTGCGCGCGCTGGCCGCCCGAAACGGCCTCTAGGACAAGAACGGACTGTAGACCAAGCCATGGCCCGCACCGCTGAAGTGGTCCGCGAGACGAAGGAGACCCAGATCCGGGTCTGGATCGATCTCGACGGGACCGGCGCCTCGACGATCTCCACCGGCATCGGGTTCTACGACCACATGCTGGAGAGCTTCTCGCGCCACGGCGGCTTCGACCTGAAGGTCGAGACCAAGGGCGACCTGCACATCGACATGCACCACACGGTGGAAGACACCGGCATCGTGCTGGGCCAGGCGATCCACAAGGCGCTGGACGGCTTCAAGGGCATTCGCCGGTTCGGCCACGCCTATATCCCGATGGACGAGACCCTGACGCGTTGCGCCATCGACCTGTCCAACCGGCCCTACCTGATCTGGAAGGTCGACTTCAAGCGGCCCAAGGTCGGCGAGATGGACACCGAGCTGTTCAAGGAGTTCCACCACGCGTTCGCCATGAACTGCGGGGCGTGCGTCCACCTGGAGACCCTGTACGGCGACAACACCCACCATGTCGCCGAGAGCGGGTTCAAGGCCCTGGCCCGGGCGCTGCGTCAGGCGGTCGAGATCGACCCCAAGACCGGCGGCCATGCCCCCTCCACCAAGGGCGTGCTGTAGGGAATTTGATTTCATGCAGACCGTCGCCCTGATCGATTACGGGTCGGGCAACCTGCGCTCGGCCGAGAAAGCCCTGCGCGAGGCGGCCCGCCGCCACGGCATCGACGCTGACATCGTTGTCACCGCCGAGCCCTCGATCGTGGCCGCCGCCGACCGCGTGGTGCTGCCCGGCGTGGGGGCCTTCGCCTCGTGCCGCGCGGGCCTGGACGCGTCCGGGGTCTACGAGGCGATGAACCAGGCCGTGCATGGCAAGGGCGCGCCGTTCCTGGGCATCTGCGTCGGCCACCAACTATTGGCGAGCGAAGGTCTGGAATTCGGCGTCACGCCGGGCCTCGACTGGATCGGCGGCCAGGTGAAGAAGCTGGAGCCGAACGATCCGGCCCTGACCATTCCGCACATGGGCTGGAACGCGATCGCCTTCACGCGCGCTCACCCCCTGTTCAAGGGCGTCGAAGACGGCGCCCACATGTACTTCGCCAACTCCTTCGCCCTGACCCCGGCCGACCCGGCCGACGTGCTGGCCACCACCGACCATGGCGGTCCGTTCACGGCCGCTGTGGCCAAGGGCAACGTGGCGGGCGTACAGTTCCACCCCGAAAAATCCCAAGCCGCGGGGCTCGCCCTGCTCGCCAACTTCCTGGAATGGCGCCCATGATCCTCTATCCCGCCATCGACCTGAAGGACGGCCAGTGCGTGCGCCTGCTGCACGGCGACATGGAGAAGGCCACGGTCTTCAACACCAGCCCGGCCGACCAGGCCGAACGTTTCGTGCGCGACGGCTTCTCCTGGCTGCACGTGGTCGACCTGAACGGCGCCATCCAGGGCAAGTCGGTCAACACCGCCGCGGTGCAGTCGATCCTGGAGTCGATCTCGATCCCGGTGCAGCTGGGTGGCGGCATCCGCACCCTGGAAGGCGTCGAGGCCTGGATCGAGGCCGGCGTCAGCCGCGTGATCCTGGGCACCGTGGCCGTGCATGACCCCGACCTGGTCCGCAAGGCCGCCCGCCTGTGGCCCGAACAGATCGCCGTCGCCGTCGACGTGCGCGACGGCAAGGTGGCGGTCGACGGCTGGACCGGCCTGTCGGACCTGGACGCCATCACCCTGGGCAAGCGCTTCGAGGACGTGGGCGTGGCCGCCCTGATCGTCACCGACATCAGCCGCGACGGCGCCCTGACCGGCGTCAATGTCGAGGGCGTGGGCGAACTGGCCGACGCGGTGTCGATCCCGGTGATCGCCTCGGGCGGCGTGGCCTCGGTGGCCGACATCGAGCGGCTGAAGGCCCGCCCGGGGGTCGAGATCGCCGGCGCCATCCTGGGCCGCTCGCTTTACGCCGGCACGATCAAGCCGGCCGAAGCCCTGACCATAGCGGCCGCCTGATGCTGAAGACCCGGATCATTCCTTGCCTGGACGTCAAGGACGGCCGGGTGGTCAAGGGGGTCAACTTCGTGGCCCTGCGCGACGCCGGCGACCCGGTGGAGCAGGCCCGCGCCTATGATGCGGCCGGGGCCGACGAGCTGATGTTCCTGGACATCACCGCCTCCAGCGAGGGCCGCGGCCTGATCCTGGACGTGATTTCCCGCACCGCCGAGGTCTGTTTCATGCCGGTCTCGGTCGGCGGCGGCGTGCGCCAGGTCGGCGACATGCGCCGCCTGCTGCTGGCCGGGGCCGACAAGGTCTCGGTCAACACCGCCGCGGTCGAGAACCCCGACCTGGTGGCGGCCGGGGCCGACGCCTTCGGCGCCCAGTGCGTGGTCGTCGCCATCGACGCCAAGGCCCGCGCGGACGGCTCGGGCTGGAACGTCTGGACCTATGGCGGCCGCAAGGACACCGGGATCGACGTGGTCGACTGGGCCGCCAAGGTCGTCGAGCGCGGGGCGGGCGAGATCCTGCTGACCTCGATGGACCGCGACGGGGCCAGGATCGGCTACGACATCCCCCTGCTGAAGGCCGTGACCGGCGCGGTGACCGTGCCGGTGATCGCCTCGGGCGGGGCCGGCAAGACCGACCACCTCGTCGAAGCCGCCCGCGATGGCCACGCCGCCGCCGTGCTGGCCGCCTCGATCTTCCACTTCGGCGAGATCAGCGTCGGCGAGGCCAAGCGGGCCATGGCGCAGGCCGGCATCCCCGTGCGCCTGGACGACCTGAAGGGGGCCGCGTGAGCACGCTGTTCGAAGTCCTGGAGCGCCTGGCCGCGACGATCGAAGCCCGCAAGGGCGGCGATCCGGCGACCTCCTACACCGCCAGGCTGCTGAACGACCCGGCCCTGGCCGCCAAGAAGCTGGGCGAGGAAGCCGTCGAGACGGTGATCGCCGCCGTCGCCCAAGGACCTGACGCCCTGGCCAGCGAGAGCGCCGACCTGCTGTACCACTGGCTGGCCCTGATGGCCGCCTCGGGCGTCTCGCTCGACGCGGTGGCCGAGAAACTGGCGGCGCGCGAGGGCACGTCGGGCGTGGCTGAGAAGGCGTCGCGGGGCGGTTCCTGAGCCGGGGACAGGCGCATGCGCCTGTCCCCACGGAGCTAACTCAGCAGCTTGCTGAGGAACGCCGAGTGCAGGCTCCAGCCCAGGAAGCCCGCCAGGCCCATGACGATCCCCAGGGCGCCGAACGCCCAGGACGCCCACAGCGCCGCCGGAATCTCGACCAGCGCCGCCACGGCCGCGATCGATACGGCGATGGAGTTCAGGGCGTCGGCGGCGTCGAACTGGTCGTCGTGGACGTTGAGCGCGTCATACTGGGCCTGGAAGCCATCGGCCCGGGATTTCAGCGCCGGGACCTCGGCCTTGTACTTGGCGATCTCGGCGCCGAGACGGGCGATCTCGGCCGCCTCGGGCGCCGCCGCCCGCGCATCGCCCGACAAGGCCAGGAAACGGGTCTGGGCCAGCGCCGTCTCGTCGATGTGCAGCTTGGTCTTGTTGGCCTGGTACTGGTCCCAGGCGTCGACGCCGCTCGACTGGGCCTGCTGCATGGCCTGGACGATGTTGCCGTCCTTGACCCCGCACAGGCCCATGAAGATCGACAGGGCGACGACGGTGATCGCCACCCGCCGGTTGAAGCTTTTGTCCTTGGCCTCGGCCCCGATCTCGATGTCCATCTCGCCTCTCCGAACGCGGCGAAGCTTGACGCCGAGATCATGGCGAGGGCGCGGCGAAGCTACAAAACTCCGCTCATCCCGGCGAATGCCGGGACCCAGATGGAATGGCTTTGAGGCTGACGCCAGGAGCGTTGAGCTTTTCCACCACACCGCTCTGGGATCTGGGTCCCGGCATTCGCCGGGATGAGCGGGCGCTAAACCTTCGGCGGACGCCGCTTCAGGGCCACGTACAGGGCCCCGTCGCCGCCGTGCCGCTTGTCGGCCGGCGACACGCCCGCCACGATGTCACGCAGGGCCGGGTCGGCCAGCCATTCGGGCGTGCGGGCCCGCAGGACGCCCACCCCCAGCTTGCCCTTGCCGGTGACCACCAGGGCCGCGCGGTGGCCGTCCGCCCAGGCGCGGCGCAGGAAGGCCTCCAGCACCGGTCGGGCGCGATCCTGGTCCAGGCCGTGAAGGTCTAGGCGAGCGTCGAGCGGCGCGTGCTCGCGGGCGATCTTGCGCTTGCGATTGGGTTCGATGCCCTCCAGGGGCCCGGGAGGGCGTTTGGCGCCGGCTGGCTTGATCGTCTTGGGATCGACCAGCAGCGGGGCCATCGGCTGCAGGCTGGTCGGCTGGACCAGGGACTTCTGGGCCTTCGGCGTCCAGCCGGCGGCCTTCTGGACCGTCTTGGCCTTCACCGTGGCCGTGACCATGCCCCACAGGCGCAGTTCGTCCTGGCGAGGGGGGCGCTTCATGATCAGCCCCGGGGGACGAGGCGGTAGAGGCGCAGGTCGTGGCGCACGCGCCCGGCCTCGGCTCCGGCCGCCGCCCCCGTGCCGGTGTAGAGGTCGGCCCGCACCTCGCCCTTGATCGCCCCGCCGACGTCCAGGGCCACCGCCAGGCGGCGATAGGTCGGAAAGCCGCCCGCCAGCTTGGGCGCGCTGGCGTCCAGCCAGAAGAGCTCGCCCATCGCGTGCCTGCCGGGATCGACGGCGATCGCCCGGCCGGGGGGCAGCGGCACCCCCGCCGCGCCCACCGCCTGCCTGCCGTCGTCCGGCAGGGTCTGGAAGAACACGTAGCGCGGGTTCAGCCGCATGATGGCGTCGGCTTCCGGACCGCGATGATTGGCCAGCCAGGCGCGGATGGCGTCGCCGGAGGTGTTGTTGTCGGCCAGCAGGCCGCGGTCGCGCATCGGGGTGGCGATGCCGACGAACGGCCGGCCGTTATGGGCCGCGAAGGCCGCGCGGACCCGGCGGCCGTCCGGCAGGACCAGCACGCCCGAGCCCTGGATCTGCAGGAAGAACAGGTCCTCCGGCCGCAGCCAGGCCAGCGGACGGGTCTCCGGCGTCGCCTCGATGGCGGCGCGGTCGGGATAGGGCAGCACCTGGCCGCCCTCGATCTCGCCGGCGACCTTCTTGCCCGTCAGGCCCGGATCGAACTGGGCGAGGTCCAGGGTGACCAGATCGGCCGGCTTGCCGCGCATGGGGGCGCTGAACTCGGCCGAGCGCGACATCCGCGCCTCGTATTCCGGGGCGAAATAGGCGGTCAGCAGGCCCTGGCCCGGAAGGGCCTCGGGGCGGAAATTGGCCTCGAGGAAGCGTCGGGCGTCGTCGTCATTTCCAACCCGCTCGGCCCGCGCCTTGCGGCAGACCTCGACCAGGGCCGGATCCTTGGCCGCGCCGCAGCCCTGGCGGAAGGCGTCCAGGGCGCCCAGGTGGTCTTCCTGCGACCAGCCGGCCAGGTCGTTGAACGACACGGGCGTCGAAGGGGCGGTGTGGGCGACCGGCGGCGGGGTTGTCCCCGGCGTGACGGGGCCCGCCGGCCGGACCGGCGCGGTCGTACAGGCCGCCAGCGCCAGCAGGGCGAAGGCGGCGACAAAACCCTGACGGAGCATCAGGCCTCCGCGACGTCGACGCGGACCAGGGTCCAGTTCGGGTTCCTGCTCTTCAGGTCGCGCTGGAAGGTCCACAGGTCGGCGGTGCGACGGTCGTCGACGGCCTCGCCCTCGGCGCTGGTCGAGCGGGTGCGGATCTCGGCCAGGATGCGGACCACCGCCTTGGCGACGTCGCCCTCGACGGAGACGGAGTCAAGGTCGGTGCGCGGCGGGACCAGGAATTCGGCCTTCTCGGTGCGGTTCTGGGCCTCGCGGGCCGCGATGGCGGTTTCGAAATTGGCCATCACGTCCGGCGACAGCAACGGCCGCAGCGTCTCGCGGTCACTGGCGGCGAAGGCCTTGACGATCATCTCGTAAGCTTGGCGGGCGCCGCTCAGGAAATGGCCGATGTCGAAGTCGGCCTGGCGGGCGCGCAGGGCGGCGATGCCCGACAGGGCTTCGGGCGGGGCCTCGACGGTCTTCAGGTCGCGCGCCGGGGCGTTGGCGGGAACGGGCTGCGGCGCGTCCTCGGGCTGACGCCCGACCCGGCGACCCAGGGTGGCGTAGAGCTGGTAGAGGACGACCGCGGCCAGGGCCGCGAGGATAATCCATTCAAACACGATATTTTCCGCTCGTTCGGCCGACGCGCCTTATCGGACCTATATAGGCCATAACGGGCTCGCGCGTCAGGCGCCTGGCGTTGCGCGCCAGCCGCCCCCGTGTTAGCAGCCCGGCTCTCTCCTAGCGGCCAATTTCGACGCCGAATACGGATTTATCGCACATGACCGACACCACCGCCGCTCCGCCCGCCGCTTCCGAAGACGGCGCGCCCGGCGAAACCGGCATCCGCATCATCGCCCAGTTCGTGCGCGACTTCTCGTTCGAGAGCCCGCACGCCCCCGACTCCCTACGCACCGGCGGCGCCCCGCCGGCCATCGACATGGGCGTCGAGATGAACGCCCGCGGCCGTCCCGACGGCCTGTTCGAGGTGGACCTGAAGCTGTCGGCCCGCGCCACCCGCGACGAGCAGCCGGTGTTCCACGTCGAGGTGATGTACGGCGGCCTGTTCCACATCTCCGGCGTGCCGGAAGACCAGCTGGAGCCGGTGCTGCTGATCGAGTGCCCGCGCTTCCTGTTCCCCTACGCCCGTCGCCTGGTCTCGGACGTCACCACCGAAGGCGGCTTTCCGCCCTTCCTGATCGACCCGATCGACTTCGCCGGCGTCTACGCCGCCCGCAAGGCCCAGGCCGAAGGCGTCGTGGTCGGCAACGCCTGATCACGAGCTGAGCGCTGAATGACAAAAGCCCCGGTCGCTCCAAGCGGCCGGGGCTTTTTGCTGGAATGGGGACAGGCGCATGCGCCTGTCCCCAACCGTGATCAAGGCTGCAGCCGATACCCGCCCATCTCGGTGATCAGGATCCGCGCCACGGCCGGGTCGGGCTCGATCTTCTGGCGCAGGCGGTAGACGTGGGTCTCCAGCGTGTGGGTGGTGACGCCGGCGTTGTAGCCCCAGACCTCGGTCAGCAGCTCCTCGCGCGACACCGGCTTGGACCCGGCTCGGTAGAGGTACTTGAGGATGTTGGTTTCCTTCTCGGTCAGCCGGACCTTCTTCTGCTTCTCGTCGATCAGCAGCTTGGCCGACGGCCGGAACTCGTAAGGGCCGATCCGGAACAGGGCGTCCTCGGAGGCCTCGTAGCTGCGCAGCTGGGCGCGGATGCGGGCCAACAGCACGCCGAAGCGGAAGGGCTTGGTCACATAGTCGTTGGCGCCGGATTCCAGGCCCAGGATGGTGTCGCTGTCGCTTGCCGCCGCCGTCAGCATGATCACCGGCGCGGTGACGCCGTTCTTGCGCATCAGGCGGCAGGCCTCGCGGCCGTCCATGTCGGGCAGGTCGACATCCAGCAGGACGAGGTCGGGCTTGAGCTCCCGGGCCATCCGCACGCCCTCGCCGGCCGTGGGCGCCTCGGCGACCGCGAACTCCTCGTGGAGGGCGAGCTGCTCGGCCAGGGCCCCGCGCAGATCATCGTCGTCGTCGACCAGAAGAAGGGTTTTGCGTTGCGCCATGGGCGGGAACATGCACCGCTGCGGCCCCCGGCGCCAAGGGCGGTTCTCGTTCCCGGCGCCGCAACGCCCTTGGAGACCGTGTCTTGACGATCTTTCGCGCCCGCCCCGACGGATCCAGCCCCTGGAACGGCCGGATCGAGTGGGATGGAGGGTCGGCGCGCGCGGCGCTCGGCAAGGTCGGCGTCATCGCCGCCGCCGACAAGCGCGAGGGCGACAACCGTAGCCCGGCCGGCGCCTGGCCGATCCGCTACGTCCTCTACAGGCCCGACGTCTATCCGCACGGCCCGGCGACGGCCCTGGCGACCCGGCCGATGGCGCCGGATGACGGCTGGTGCGACGCGCCCGGCGACCCGGCCTATAACCGGCCCGTCAAGCTGCCCTACCCCGCCAGCGCCGAGCGGCTGTGGCGCGACGATCCCGTCTATGACCTGGTGGTGGTGCTGGGCCACAACGACGACCCGCCCGTCCCCGGCCTGGGCTCGGCGATCTTCCTGCACCTGGCCCGCGACGGCTATCCGGGCACCGAAGGCTGCGTGGCCCTGGCGCGCGAGGACGTCGAGGCGCTCCTGGCGGCGGCCAAGCCAGGGGATGCGGTGGAAATTCTGGCCTGATCCTTCTCCCCCTGCGGGCAGGGTTGTCGCCTATGACCAAAGGCCGTTGTCATCCCGGACGAGCGCGCAGCGCGAAGATCCGGGACCGGGGCGTGGACGCGGCGCTTGTGGCGGTCCCGGATCGGCGCTTGGCTTCGCCAGGCTTGTCCGGGATGACAATTTTCTGCGCGAAGCGATAGGCGATAGCCCTCTCTCGACGGAAGCGAGGGTCAGGCGCGGCTTCCGAACAGGGCCGACCCCACCCGCACCGACGTCGCCCCGCAGGCGATGGCGGTCTCGAAGTCGTCGCTCATGCCCATGGACAGCTTGGTCAGCCCGTTCCGGGCCGCGATCTGGCCCAGCAACCGGAAATGCGGGGTGGGATCACCTTCGGCCGGCGGGATGCACATCAGGCCGTCCACCGGTAGGTCCAGGCCCCGGCACAGGGCGATGAAGCCGTCGGCCTCGTCGGGCGCGATCCCGGCCTTCTGCGGCTCCTCGCCGGTGTTGACCTGGACGAACAGGCGAGGGGCCCGGCCCTGGGCCTGGATCTCGGCGGCCAGCACATGGGCCAGTTTTTCGCGGTCGAGGCTTTCGATCACGTCGAAGAAGGCCACCGCGTCGCGGGCCTTGTTGCTCTGCAGGGGCCCGATCAGGCGCAGTTCGACCTGGTCCCGTCGTTCGCTCCAGCGGCCCATGGCCTCCTGGACACGATTTTCCCCGAACACCCGCTGGCCCGCGTCGAGAATGGGCGCGATATGGTCCCACGGCTGCAGCTTGGACACCGCCACCAGGGTGACCGCGTCGGCCGGCCGGCCGGCGGCCACGGCGGCGGCCCGGATGCGGTTTTGGATCGAGGCGTAGACTTCAGACATGGCTTCAAGCACGTGAGCGACCAGATGGAAGCCCTGTCTAGAACGGCGGCGCGCCTTCGCCCATGGCTGGTGCGCGGAAAGCCGCTGCCGAACCTGCTGTTCTTCACCGATCCCGAGCGGACGCCCGATCCCGAAAGTGTCGCCGAGCGCCTGCCGGCCGGGGCGGCGGTGGTGTTCCGGGCGTTCGGCGCGCCGGACGCGGCGGCGCGGGGAGCGCGGCTGCGCGAGATCACGCGGCGGCGGGGCCTGCTGCTGCTGGTCGGGGCCGACGCGGCGCTGGCGCGGGCGGTCGAGGCCGACGGCCTTCACCTGCCCGAACGCCTGGCCTCCACCCTGCCCCACCTGCGCGAGGCCCATCCGGACTGGCTGGTCACGGTCGCCGCCCACGGCCTGGAGGCGGCCCACGCTGGCGTCATGGCGGGCGCGGACGCCCTGGTGGTGTCGCCGGTCTTCCCCAGCCGCAGCCTCTCGGCGGGCGCGCCGCTGGGCGTGGAAGGCCTGAAACGGATCGTCGAGGCGGTGGAGACGCCGGTCTACGCCCTGGGCGGCGTGCGCGCCGACACGGTCGCGCGGCTGCTGGGCACGGGGATTGTCGGGATCGCGGCGGTGGAGGCGCTGAGCGCCCCTCTGGGCGCCTGATCGCGTTCTAGAACTTGAACGCGGTTTCCAGCTTCACCCGCGGCGCGGGCTCCTGGATCTCGTTGCGGCGAGCGGCCAGGGCCGGGTTCTGGTCGCCCAGGGCCACGGCGCCGCCGACACGGATCGACGGGGTGACGCTGTAATAGGCGCCGGCCTGGACGTCCTTGGCTTCCATCTCGCGGCCCACGGGCTGGTCGAGATCGAGCTTGAGACCCCACTTGCCCTTCTTGTCGTCCCATTTCAGGGACTTCTTCGGGCCTTGCTGCGGGTTGAACGGCGCGATCGGGGTCGGATTGCTGAAGTCGTTCTTGACGGCGAAATCAGGCGTGGTCGTGCGCGGCTTGCTCTGGGCATAGGCGCCCGAAGCCGATCCCAGAAGGATCAGCGTGGCGGCCCCTGCCATGAAATACCGTGCGGCGAACATGTTACTCGAACCCAATCCCCAACCCGCGCCTCAATAACCCTATATAGGAGCGGGCTCCCTGATTATCGATTAAAGGCCTGAGTACAACGCGGTCAACCACGGTTGGATTAGGCAAGAGGTCGCAGGAGTCGATTCAAGCGGCGCCTGTGGCGGTCCTGCCACGCGATTCCTGTTTTGACGCAGCGCGACCATGCTATAGACCGGCTTCCGGCTGCGGGGGCGCGCCCGAGATGCGCGCCAGCGATGCGCGAACGCGTCGGCGAGACATTGGAGCGAGGTACTATGGCGTTTGAGCGTGGGTCGGTGTTGCGCGGCGTCGCCGCTGGCGTTCTGGCGTTGACCGTCCTGACCGGGGTTTCGGCCTGCGGCGGGAACAAGGGCGGGGGTACTTTCACGACCCAGAACGACGAGCCGGGCTTCAAGCTGTTCGGGGGTCGCGGCGGCGGCAAGTCCACGTCCCAGGCCGGCGTGATCGGCGTCAACGGCTTCCTGTGGCGCGCCAGCCTCGACACCCTGGCCTTCATGCCCCTGGCCTCGGCCGATCCCTACGGCGGCGTGATCGTCACCGACTGGTACACCAATCCGGAAAAGCCGGACGAGCGCTTCAAGGCGACCGTCTACATCCTGGACACCCGCCTGCGCGCCGACGGCCTGAACGTCACGATCTTCAAGCAGGTCAAGGACGCCAGCGGCGCCTGGACGGACACCGCCGCCACCGAGCAGACGGCGACCGACATCGAGAACGCCATCCTGACCCGCGCCCGTCAGCTTCGACTTTCCAACATCAAGAACTAGGGCTTTCCCGAAGTTCTTCGCGGGAGCCGTCTGTCGGCGCGACAAACGGCTCCCGTCCGCACTTTATAGAAGCGCGCCCAGGCCGAAACCGCTTATGACTTCCGCGGAGCGCGTCCTGGACGCCCCGTACCAACGATCTGGTTTCATGGCCCGCTACAACCCCAAAGACACCGAGCCCAAGTGGCGCGCCGCCTGGGCGAACGCCGACACCTTCCTGACGCCGATCCAGCCGGACGGTCGCCCGAAGTACTATGTGCTCGAGATGTTCCCCTATCCGTCGGGCCGCATCCACATGGGCCATGTGCGCAACTACGCCATGGGCGACGTCGTCGCCCGCTACAAGCGCGCCCAGGGCTTCAACGTGCTGCACCCGATGGGCTGGGACGCCTTCGGCATGCCGGCCGAGAACGCCGCCATGGAGCGCGGCGTCCACCCCAAGGGCTGGACCTACGACAACATCGCCGCCATGCGCGAGCAGCTGAAGGCCCTGGGCCTGTCGGTCGACTGGTCGCGCGAGTTCGCCACCTGCGACCCGGCCTATTACGGCCAACAGCAGGCCTGGTTCCTGCGTCTGCTGAAGCGCGGCCTGGTCTATCGCAAGGAGGCTTCGGTCAACTGGGACCCGGTCGACATGACCGTGCTGGCCAACGAGCAGGTGATCGATGGCAAGGGCTGGCGCTCGGGCGCGACCGTGGAGAAGCGAAAGCTGACCCAGTGGTTCCTGCGCATCACCGACTATGCTGACGCCCTGATCGATGGCCTGAAGACCCTGGACCGCTGGCCCGAGAAGGTCCGGATCATGCAGGAGAACTGGATCGGCCGGTCCAAGGGCCTGCGCTTCACGTTCAAGTTCGACGGTGACGCCCCCGCCGGCCATGAGGACGGCCTGGAAGTCTACACCACCCGCCCCGACACCCTGTTCGGCGCCAGTTTCGTCGGCATCGCCCCCGAGCACCCCCTGGCCGAGCAACTGGCGGCGGCCGACCCCGCCGTGGCCGCCTTCGTCGCCGAATGCCGCAAGGGCGGCACCTCCGAGGCCGACATCGAGGGCGCCGAGAAGCTGGGCCGCGACACGGGCCTGCGCGTCGTCCACCCGTTGGACCCGACCCAGACCCTGCCGGTGTGGATCGCCAACTTCATCCTGATGGACTACGGCACGGGCGCGATCTTCGCCTGCCCGGCCCACGACCAGCGCGACCTGGACTTCGCCCGCAAGTACGACCTGCCCGTCCTGCCGGTGGTGCTGCCGCCGGGCGAGGACCCGGCGACCTTCCAGGTCGGCAAGGAGGCCTATGTCGGCCCCGGGTCGATCTTCAACTCGCAATTCCTGGACGGCCTGGACATCGAGGCGGCCAAGACCGAGGCGGTGAACCGCATCGAGGCCATGAACCAGGGCCAGGGCGCCACCGTCTATCGCCTGCGCGACTGGGGCGTCAGCCGCCAGCGCTACTGGGGCTGCCCGATCCCGGTGATCCACTGCGAGGCCTGCGGCCCGATCGGCGTGCCCGAAGACCAGCTGCCCGTGGTGCTGCCCGACGACGTCAGCTTCGACAAGCCGGGCAACCCGCTGCTGCGCCATCCGACCTGGCGCCACACCACCTGCCCCAGCTGCGGCGGCAAGGCCGAGCGTGAGACCGACACGCTGGACACCTTCGTCGACAGCTCCTGGTACTTCGCCCGCTTCA
This sequence comes from Caulobacter sp. LjRoot300, assembly GCF_964253875.1. Taxonomy (NCBI): domain Bacteria; kingdom Pseudomonadati; phylum Pseudomonadota; class Alphaproteobacteria; order Caulobacterales; family Caulobacteraceae; genus Caulobacter; species Caulobacter sp. LjRoot300. The sequence goes on along the minus strand of NZ_CAXUSA020000002.1, from coordinate 657,518 downwards.
CCGACCCGACCGCCGCCGAGCCGATCAGCAAGGCCGCCGCCGACCACTGGATGCCGGTCGACCAGTATATCGGCGGCGTCGAGCACGCGGTGCTGCACCTGCTGTACGCCCGCTTCATCACCCGCGCCCTGAAGGACGAGGGCCTGGTCTCGGTGGAGGAGCCGTTCGCCGGCCTGTTCACCCAGGGCATGGTCACCCACGAGGCCTACAAGAACGTCGCCGGCGAGTGGGTCGAACCGTCGGACATCCGCATCACGGTCGAGGGCAATACCCGCAGCGCCAGCCATGCGGCGACCGGCGAGCCGATCGTCATCGGCGACATCGAGAAGATGTCGAAGTCCAAGAAGAACGTCGTCGCTCCCGAGGACATCTTCGAGGCCTATGGCGTCGACGCCGCCCGCCTGTTCGTGATGAGCGACAGCCCGCCCGAGCGCGACGTGCAGTGGACCAACAGCGGCGTCGAAGGCTCCTGGCGCTTCACCCACCGGGTCTGGAACGAGTTCGACAGCCAGCCCGCCGGCGACTTCGCCCATGACGACGCCGACGCCGCGGCGCTGGCCCTGCGCAAGGGCGCCCATCGCCTGATCGGCTTCGTCACCGACTCGATCGAGGGCTTCCGCTTCAACAGCGGCGTGGCGCGCCTGTACGAATTCCTGAACATGCTGAAGGCCGCGCCGGCCGAGAACGCCTCCCAGGGCGTCCTGGCCGCCCGCGCCGAGGCGCTGGAGATCCTGGCCCGCCTGATCTCGCCCTTCACCCCCCACCTGGCCGAGGAGGCCTGGGCGCGGCTGGGCAAGACCGGCATGGTCGTCGACGCTCCCTGGCCCAAGGCCGACCCGCTGCTGGCGGCCGACGAGGAGCGGGTGCTGCCGATCCAGATCAACGGCAAGCGGCGCGGCGAGATCAAGGTCAAGGCCGGCACTGCCGAGGTCGATGTCGAGAAAATCGCACTGGCGGACGCCGCCGTCCTGGCCCACCTTGAGGGCTTGACCGTTCGCAAGGTGATCGTGGTGAAAGACCGTATCGTCAACATCGTGGCCGGCTGATCCATGAAGCGCTTTCCGCTCTCCAAGACCCTTCCCGCCGTCCTCCTGGCCGTGGCGGCCCTGGCCCTGTCGTCCTGCGGCTTCACGCCCCTGTACGGCGACCAGTCGGTCACCAAGGGGCTCAGCACCATCGAGGTGGTGGCGGCCGACGGTCGCGCCGGCTACCTGCTGCGCGAGAAGCTCGACGACGCCTTCGCGCGCGACGTCAACCGGCTGCCGTCCCACCGGCTGGTCTACACGATCGAGGAGCGCCGCTATGCGCGCGGCGTTCGCGTCGACAACGTCGCCAACCGCTACGAGCTGAACCTGACGGCCAAATGGCGACTCCTGGACATCAAGAGCGGCCAGCAGGTGCGGGCAGGATCCACCAGCGCTGCGGTGACCTATGACTCGGCCGACCAGCCCTACGCCTCGATCGCCGCCCAGCAGGACAGCCAGGAACGCGCCGCCACCGAGCTGGCCCGCCGCATCCAGCTCGAGTTGGCCGCCTGGCTGGCCGGTAAGGCCAAGGCGTAGGGGCCCGGCCTTGTTCTCGCGCGTCCTTCTCACGCGCATTGGCGTCCACGTCGCTCGAATAGGCTGGCCATGATCCTGTCGAAACGACCGGATATCGAACGTTTCCTGCGGGACCCGGCCGCCGACATCCGCGCCGTGGTCATCTATGGCCGCGACCGCGGCGTGGTGCGCGACCGGGCCGACCAGCTGGCCAACAAGCTGTTCGCGCGCCCCGACGATCCGTTCGACACCGCCCAGCTGACCGAAAGCGACCTGGACAGCCAGGCCGGCAAGCTCGAGGACGAGCTCTCGGCCCTGTCGATGATGGGCGGCCGACGCCTGGTGCGCCTGCGCCTGACCGGTGAGAAGGGCGGCCCCGACAAGCAGGCCGCCGAGGCCCTGGTCCGGCACGTCGAGGGCCAACTGAACCCCGACGCCTTCTTCCTGATCGAGGCCGGCGCCCTGGGCCGCGACTCCGCCCTGCGCAAGGCGGCCGAGAAGGCCGCCGGCGCGGCGGTCATCCCCTGCTACGAGGACGAGGCCGGCGACCTGGCCCGCCTGGCCCGCGAAACCCTGGCCAAGGACAAGGTCAGCCTGAACGGCGAGGCCCTGGACCTGTTCGTCTCGCGCCTGCCCAAGGAGCGCGGCGTGGCCCGGGCGGAGGTCGAGCGCCTGGCCCTCTTTCTGGGCCCCGGCAGCGGCGTGGTGGCGACGCCGGCCGACCTGACGGACTTCCTGGGGGTCGAACCGGAGGCTTCCCTGGGCGACGCCGCGATCGACGCGTTCGGAGGCCGTGTGGGCCCCGCCCAGGCCGGCCTGCGCCGCGCCGCCGCCGAGGGCGAAGGCGGCCCGGCGGCCGTGCGGGCCATGGGCTATCACCTGGGCCGCCTGCGCCGCACCCTGACCCTGCACAAGAACGGCGTCGACCTGGCGGCGGCGGCCAAGGCCTCGGGCGTGTTCTGGAAGAGCGAGCGCGAGTTCCTGCGCCAGGCCCGGGCCTGGACCCTCGACCAGCTGCTCCTGGTCCAGGCCGAGGTGCTGGCGGCTGACAAGGCCTGCAAGACCTCCGGCTCGCCGGACCAACTGATCTCCGAGCGCCTGGCGCTGCAGATCGCCGGCAAGGCGCGGCGGCTGGGACTCTAACGCAAGGCCAAGCTTTGGAATTGACGCGCTTCGTCTATCTTAGGCGTTGAAGAGCCAGTACGAGGCGTCATGGACCTTAACGTGCCCTACGCGGAGAGGGACCAAGCCGAGGCGCTGGGCGCGCTCTGGGAGCCCTCGCGGCGCTGCTGGTATGTTCCGGACGGCCTTGATCTCCAGCCTTTTCGGCGCTGGCTTCCCGAGCAGACCTCCAGCCTTCCTGGATCGAACCTGCGGTCGGCGGAAACCTATGTGGTCACCGCGCCTCGGCGGTGCTGGAGCTGCGAGCAGACCACCACCGTCGCCGGCTTCCTGATGGCCCCCGGCTTCGAGGACTTCAGCGTCTGGGAAGACGACCTCGACGGCCAGGGCCGATGGGGCGGCGGCGAGAGCTGGTGCTTCGCCTTCCACATCGACGCCCTGCCCTCCCCGATCGCCGCTCAGGCGATCATGCGGGCGCCGCGCTATCGGCGAGCGTTCAACCAGGCGACTCGCGACTCCTACTGGGCGAACCATTGCTCGGAGTGCGGCGCGCTGCAGGGCGACGTCCATCTGTTCGAGGACCTGGGCGCCCCCTTTCTGCCGCGTGACGCTCACGACCTCGCCGACCTGAAGGCCTTCCGGGTGAAGGGCGTGTTCGAGGCGGCGGGATCGTTCGGTCACGCCCTCGACATCGCCCCGGAGATCCCGGGCGTCAGGGCCGGAACGACGGTCCGGCCGCCGGCGGTGGCGGCAAGCCGACCCGCTCCCCCGAAGACCATCGGCGCTGTGATCCTGGGAACGGTTCGACGATGGCTGGGTTCGAGCGATTAGATCGGCTAAGGGTTCGCGATCGTGAGTCGCGAACCCTGTCAAAGCGCGTAGCGGCCGGCTCCGATATTTCCTGTGGAAATCGCGATCTTCGAAGTCATTCGAATCCGAGCTCGGAAACGCGATTTCTACCTAGATATCAAGAACTTGAGGTAAAATCGTCGATCCGCGGCGGCGCTCTGTCGAACATCGGACGGACAGCGCCACGGCCAGGCCGGATTCTATGCGCCACAGAGGACCCCGTTTCGGCGCCTCAGCCGCCCCGCGTCAGGCGGTTGCACAGGTCGTCGAGTTGCTCGAGCGTGGCGTAGCGGATGGTCAGGGCGCCGGCCCCGCCGCGATCGTCGATCTCGACGTCCAGGCCGAGCAGCGACGACAGGTCGGCTTCCAGCGACTGGGTGTCGGTGTCCTTGGACTTCGGCGGCCGACCGCCGCTCGACCGGGCTCGCACCTCGCCGGCCGCGTTCGGCGTCCGGCGAGCCAGGGCTTCGGTGTCGCGCACCGACAGGCCCTTGGCGATGACTTCGCGCGCCAGGACCGCCGGATCAGGCGCCGTGGCGATCGCCCGGGCGTGGCCGGCCGTCATCTCGCCCGAGGCCACGTAGCCCTGCACCGAGTCCGGCAGCGACAGCAGCCGCAGGGTGTTGGCCACGTGGCTGCGGCTCTTGCCCACGGTCTGGGCGATCACTTCCTGGGTCTGGCCGAACTTCTCGATCAGCACCTTGTAGCTGAACGCTTCTTCGATCGCGTTCAGGTCGGCGCGCTGGACGTTCTCGATGATGCCGATTTCCAGCACCGCCAGGTCGTCCAGCTCGCGGACCATGATCGGCAGGGTCTTGAGGCCGGCGCGCTGGGCCGCCCGCCACCGGCGCTCGCCGGCGACGATCTGGTACTCGCCCGCCGCGCCCGGCGCGGGGCGGACCAGGATCGGCTGCAGCACGCCTTTCTCGCGGATCGAGTCCGAAAGTTCTACCAGGTCTTCCTCGCGGAAGGTCCGGCGCGGCTGATCGGGATTACGGCGGATCAGCTCAATCGGGGCTTCCCGCGAGCCGCCGGTGGCGTCACCGGGCGCCTGGGCGGGGGCGGATTCGACCTCGCCAAGCAAGGCGGAAAGGCCGCGACCCAAACCACGACGACCTTCAGACATCCCCGGCTCTCCTGCCACGACCGACTCCTTCACGCACTCAACACTCAACTTCGACAATGACTTGTAGGGTTTTCCTCAGGCGGCGATCAGGCCGCCTGGGACAGCCGCGACTTCTCGCGGCTGATGACCTCGCGCGCCAGCCGCAGATAGGCCTGGCTGCCGGCGCATTTGAGGTCGTAGAGCAGCACGGGCTTACCGAAGGACGGGGCCTCCGACACCCGGACGTTGCGGGGTATGACCGCGTCGTACACCTTGTCGCCGAAGTGTTGCCGGACATCCCGCGCCACCTGGTCCGACAGGCTGTTGCGACGATCGTACATGGTCAGCACCACGCCCTGGATCTCCAGCTTGGGATTGAGGCTGCCGCGTACCCGCTCGATGGTCCGCATCAGCTGGGTCAGGCCTTCCAGGGCGAAGAACTCGCACTGCAGCGGCACGAACACCGCGTCGGCGGCGGTCATGGCGTTGACGGTCAAGACGTTCAGCGACGGCGGGCAGTCGATCAGCACATAACTATATTCCCCGCTCGTGCGCAGCGGCTCCAGGGCGTCGCGCAGGCGGTAGGACCGCCGCGCCTGCTGGCCCAGCTCGATCTCCACGCCCGACAGGTCGGCGTCGGCGGGGATCACGTCCAGGCCGGGAAGCTCTGTGCGAACCGCGGCGTCGACCACCGGCTTCTCGCCCATCAGCACGTCATAGAGCGTGGTCTTGCGCTGCATCCGGGTGATGCCCAGACCGGTCGAGCAGTTGCCTTGCGGGTCGGCGTCGATCAGCAGCACACGTTCGCCGCAGGCCGCCAGGGCCGTGCCCAGGTTGATCGCCGTCGTGGTCTTACCGACCCCGCCCTTCTGGTTGGCGATGGCCAGGACGCGCAGCGGTTGGTCAGACTTTACGGACACTCTTAAGCCCCTTCACTTGCACGATCTGGCCTCGCGGGTCGCTCAGGGATGGCCGCAGGTCGGACTCGAATTTCCAATGGGTAGCGGCCTCGGCCAGTTCAGAAGCGACATCTTGTCCCTTCAGGAACCAGGCGACCGCGCCGCGCTTCAGGTAGGGCTGGGCGTAACCCAGCAGTCTGACCATCGGCGCGCAGGCCCGGGCGGTGACCACGTCGACCTTCAGGTCCAGGTCCTCGGCGCGGGCGTTGTGGATCTCGACGGGCAGGCCCAGCTCGTCCGCCGCGGCCCGAAGGAAGCGACAGCGCTTGGCCATGCTCTCGACCAGATGGACCTTGGCTCCGGGCGTGTCCTTCAGCAGGATGGCCAGCACCACGCCCGGCAGGCCGGCGCCGGCCCCCAGGTCGGCCCAGGTCCTGGCGTCGGGCGCCAGCCGAAGCAGCTGGGCGCTGTCCCAGGCGTGGCGGTTCCAGTAGGGCGCGATCGTCGCCGGGCCCACCAGGTTCATCACCGCGTTCCACTCGGCCAGCAGGGCCTGGAACCGCGTCAGGTCGGCCAGCTGCGCGTCCGAACAGCCGGTCAGCCGCTGGAAGGCGGCGGCGTCGACCGGGTCGAGCGCCTCGACGACCAGGGGCGCGGCGCTGGTCGACATCAGGCGGCCTTCGCGCGGCGGACGTGGGCCAGCAGCGCCGTCAGGGCGCCGGGCGTGACGCCCTCGATCCGCGCCGCCTGGCCCAGGGTCAGCGGCTTCACCCGCGCCAGCTTCTCGCGCACCTCGTTGGACAGGCTGCCGACCAGGCCGTAGTCCAAGTCGGCCGGCAGGCGCAGGTCTTCTTCCTTGCGGAAGGCTTCGGCGTCGTTGCGCTGGCGGTCGAGATAGCCGGCATAGGCCGCCTCGATCTCGATCTGCTCGCGGGCCATGGCGCTCCACGTGGAGATCTCTGGCCATACCGCGGCCAGCCGGTCGAGGCTGACGTCCGGCAGGGCCAGCATGGCCAGGACGTCACGCCGCTGGCCGTCGTGATTGACCTTGAACCCGGCCCGATTGGCCTCGGCCGGGGTCAGGGTGACCGAGCGGGCGAAGGCGCGGACGGCCTTCAGCTCGGCCTTCTTGGCGGCCCAGGCTTGCGCGCGCACCGCGCCGACCACGCCCAGGGCAAGGCCCTTGTCGGTCAGGCGCTGGTCGGCGTTGTCGGCCCGCAGGATCAGGCGGAACTCGGCCCGGCTGGTGAACATCCGATAGGGCTCGGTGACGCCCCGGGTGACCAGGTCGTCGATCATCACCCCGATATAGGCCTCGTCGCGGGCCAGGACGGCGGGCTCCCTGCCCTGCGCCGCCAGCGCGGCGTTGAGCCCCGCCATCAGCCCCTGGGCCCCGGCCTCCTCATAGCCCGTCGTGCCGTTGATCTGGCCGGCCAGGTAGAGCCCGGGCAGACGCTTGGTCTCCAGCGTTGGGTAGAGCTCGCGCGGGTCGACATAGTCATACTCGATCGCATAGCCGTACCGGATGACCTCGACGGCCTCCAGGCCCGGCATGGTGCGCAGGAACAGCAGCTGGGTCTCGGCCGAGACCGAGGTCGAGACGCCGTTCGGATAGACCGTGTCGTCGTCCAGGCCCTCGGGCTCCAGGAACACCTGGTGGCTGGTCTTGTCGGCGAAGCGGACGACCTTGTCCTCGATCGACGGGCAGTAGCGCGGGCCGATCCCGGTGGCGCGGCCGCCATAGACCGCCGACTCGTCCAGGCGCTCGGCGATGATCCTGTGGGTCTCGGCCGTCGTATAGGTGATGCCGCACTGGATCTGCGGCACGTCCACGTGCGAGGTCAGGAACGAGAACGGCTCGGGTTGGGCGTCAGCGGCCTGCATTTCCAGGCGCTCCCAGGCGATGGTCCGGCCGTCCAGTCGCGCGGGGGTGCCGGTCTTCAGGCGGCCCATGTCGAAGCCCAGGGCGTAGAGGCGGTCCGACAGGCCGATCGACGGCGCGTCGCCGACCCGGCCGGCCGGAATCCGGGTCTCGCCCTGGTGGATCACGCCCTTCAGGAAGGTTCCGGTGGTCAGCACCACACGTGAAGCGCGGTAGACGCCGCCCTCCCCGTCGACCACGCCGGCCACGGCGCCGTCCTCGACGACCAGGTCTTCGGCCGCGGCGGCGATCACGTCGAGGTTCGGATAGGCGAACAGCTCGGCCTGCATGGCCTGACGATAGAGCTTGCGGTCGATCTGCGAGCGCGGACCGCGCACGGCCGGGCCCTTCGAGCGGTTCAGCAGCCGATACTGAATGCCGGCCTTGTCGCCGATCCGGCCCATCAGGCCGTCCAGGGCGTCGATCTCGCGGACCAGATGGCCCTTGCCCAGGCCGCCGATAGCCGGGTTGCACGACATCTCGCCCACGGTTTCGCGCTTGTGGGTCAGCAGCAGGGTGCGCGCGCCCGTGCGCGCCGACGCGGCCGCCGCCTCGCAGCCGGCGTGACCGCCGCCGATGACAATGACATCCCAGGTGTTGGACAAGACGCGCCTCAATGCGAACGCCCCCGTCGCGGCGGGGGCGTGATCGACCTTATACGTGGAACCCCACCGATCGGCGAGTCGGTCTGGCGTGTTTCACGTGAAACAGCGACCAGACATCTGTGGTCAGCCTGTGGATGTTTCAAGCCGGTGTTTCACGTGAAACATCACTTGCCGATACAGAAGCTTGAAAACACGCGATCCAACACATCCTCTGGGTCGATCCGCCCGGTGATCCGCGACAAGGTCCGGGCGGCGAGCCGAACGTCCTCGGCGGCCAGCTCGACCTCCAGTCCGACGTCCGAAAGGGTCCGCTGAATATAGGACCGGGCCTCCACGAGGCTTTCCGCGTGGCGAATCCGCGTCGCCGCCGGGAATTCGGCCCCGGACAGGGCCTCCTCCACGTGGGACGTCAAAGCCGCCCTCGCCTCTTCCGCCCCGCCCGGCTTGCGGGCGGCCAGTTCGACCACCTTCAGGCCCTGGGCCGCAAGAACCTCGCGCAATTCCTCCAGCCGATAGGCATCGACCAGGTCGATCTTGTTGACCACCGCCCAGTCGCCGGATTGCAGCGCCGACAGTTCGTTGTCTTGTTTCACGTGGAACATCGCCGCGTCGATCACCCACAGCCGCAGGTCCGCCTCCGCCGCCCAGGCGCGCGCCCGGCGGACGCCCTCGGCCTCGATGGCGTCCTCGGTCTCGCGCAAGCCCGCCGTATCGGCGAGCAGGACCTTGTAGCCGCCAAGGGTCAGAGGAACCTCGATGACGTCGCGGGTGGTGCCGGGTGTCGACGTGACGATCGCCGCGTCGCGCTCGGCCAGGGCGTTCAGTAACGTGCTCTTGCCGGCGTTGGGGGCTCCGACCAGGGCGACGCGGAAGCCATCCCGCACGCGGCGGCCGCGCGAGGCGTCGACCAGGGCGGCGGCGATCTCGGCCTCCAGGACCGCCAGTCCCGGCCGCGCCCGCGCCGCGACGTCTTCCGGCAGTTCCTCGTCCGGAAAGTCGACCGCCGCCTCCAGCATGGCCAAGGCCTGAACCAGAAGCTCGCGCCAGGCGTCGTAGCGCTGGCTCAGCGCCCCGCCCAGCTGGCCCAGGGCCTGGCGGCGCTGGGCCTCTGTCTCGGCGTCAATCAGGTCGGCCACGCCCTCGGCCTGGGTCAGGTCAAGCTTGCCGTTCTCGAAGGCGCGCCGCGTGAACTCGCCGGGCTCGGCCAGGCGCAGGCCCTCGGCGGCTAGCGCTTCGAGCAGCGCCTCGACCACGGCCCTGCCACCGTGCACGTGAAACTCCGCGGCGTCCTCGCCGGTATAGCTGGCCGGCCCCTCGAACCACAGCACCAGTGCGTCGTCCAGGGCGACCCCGCCTTGAACAAGTTGGCGCAGCGCGGCGCGGCGCGGCTTGGGCAAGTCGCCGGCCAGAGCCCTTACGGCGTCGGCCGAGCGCGGCCCGGAGATGCGGACCACCGCCACCGCCGCCCTGCCCGCACCCGTGGCCGGCGCGTAGATCGTGTCGTTCATTCGGTCTTGCCGCCCATGCCGCCGACCGCCGCCCCGGCGGCGGCTGTCATCAGCTTGCGAAACTGGTCCTGGGCCCCGGCCCCGAACGCCATCCAGTTCTTCATCAGCTCCTCGGGCGCCAGCATGGCCATGTTCGAGGTCATGCGATCCTGCATTTCCTTGACCAAATGCTCGTTCAGGGCGCTCACATCGGGCAGGCCCAGGAAGGCGCGAGCCTCCACCGGCGTGCAGTCGATCTCAATGGTCATCTTCATGATCTAGGGTTCCCTGCCGCGGAGGCACGATATTGTTATGCCCTGACCGCGTCGGCGCAGGTTAGAGCGCTTCGGTCGAAAGTCCCATCGACGCCAAAAGATCCGCCAGCGATACGGAGAGCCCCATGTCCGAGACCCTCACGATCACCACGCCCGATGGGGCCTTCTCCGCCTACGTGGCGCGGCCCTCGGCGACCTCCGCCCCGGCCATCGTCGTCATCCAGGAGATCTTCGGCGTCAACAAGGTGATGCGCGACATCTGCGACGACCTGGCCGCCCAGGGCTTCGTCGCGGTCTGCCCCGACCTGTTCTGGCGCATCGAGCCGGGCATCGACATCACCGACCAGAGCGACGCCGAATGGAAGCGGGCGTTCGAGCTCTATAACGCCTTCGACGTCGACGCCGGCGTTTCGGACATCGCCGCGACCATCGCCGCCGTTCGCGAGCTGCCCGGCGTCAACGGCAAGGTCGGGGCGGTCGGCTATTGCCTGGGCGGCCTACTGGCTTTCCTGACCGCCACCCGCACGGACGCCGACGCCACCGTCTCCTACTATGGCGTTGGGACCGAGAAACACCTGGCCGAGGCCGAGAAGCTGGCCCGTCCCCTGCTGATGCACATCGCCGAGGAGGACCAGTTCGTGCCCAAGGAGGCCCAGAAGCTGATCCTCGACGCGCTGAAGGATCATCCGCAGATCGAGATCCACACCTATCCCGGTCGCGACCATGCCTTCGCCCGGATCGGCGGGGCGCACTACGACGCGGCGGACGCCGGTACGGCCAACGCCCGCAGCCTGGCCTTCTTCAAGTCCAACCTGGGCTGACCGTCATGCTGGCCATACAAGCCGTCCGCGCCGGCGGCCCCGAGGTGCTGGAGACCATCGACATCCCCGTGCCCACGCCAGGCCCGGGCCAGGTCCTGGTCCGCCACCAGGCCGTGGGCCTGAACTTCATCGACACCTACCACCGCAGCGGCCTCTATCCGATGAAGATGCCGGCGGTCCTTGGCCTGGAAGCCGCCGGTGTCGTCGAGGCGCTGGGCGACGGCGTCACCCGCTTCAAGGCCGGGGACCGCATCGCCTATAACGGCACGCTTGGCGCCTATGCCCAGGCCGCCGTGGTTCCGGCCGACCGGGCGGTCAGGGTTCCCGACGGGGTCAGCCTGGAGACCGCAGCGGCCGTCCTGCTCAAGGGCATGACCGCCGAGTTCCTGGTCCGCCGCTGCCACAGGGTCGAACCCGGTCAGACCGTCCTGGTTCACGCGGCGGCCGGCGGCGTCGGGTCGATCCTGGTCCAGTGGGCCAAGGCCCTGAGCGCGACCGTGATCGCCACGGTCGGCTCGGAGGCGAAAGCCGCCCTCGCCCGCGGCCATGGCGCCGACCATGTCATCCTCTATGGCCAGGAGGACGTCGCGGCCAAGGTCGCGGAGATCACCGGCGGTCAGGGCGTGGCCGTGGTCTATGACGGGGTCGGCAAGGACACCTTCGAGGCCAGCCTCAAGAGCCTGGGCCGGCGCGGCGTACTGGCGACCTTCGGCAACGCCTCGGGCCCGGCGCCGGCGATCGCGCCGCTGGAGCTGGGCGCCAAGTCGCTGTTCCTGACCCGGCCGCGCCTGTTCGACTACATCGCCACGACAGCCGAACTGGACGACAGCGCCGCGGCCCTGTTCGCGGTGCTGGCGTCGGGCGCGGTGAAAATCGAGGTTGGACAGACCTTCCCCCTGTCCCAGGCCCGAGCGGCGCACGAGGCGCTGGAGGGACGGCGGACCACCGGGGCGACGCTGTTGGTTCCGTAGGTCCGGAGGTACGGCGCTCCTAAACTTCGCCCTCTCCCAGAGGGAGAGGGAGGGGCCCGCGCCGTAGGCGTGGGAGGGTGAGGGGTTACACCCTCGCAGATTCACACCAACGCCCTGCCGGCGCGCCGGCCAGCAGTGAAACCTCTCACCCTCCCACCGCTTCGCGGCGGGCCCCTCCCTCTCTCAAAGAGAGAGGGGTTCCAGGGCGCAGAGGCGAACGTCCGATAGCGACGCGTTTCACGAGGATAGACGGCGCTCTATCCCCGCCGGCGACGCAAAGAACCCCAGTCTTTCCAATGCTCTGAAAAATAATCAGCGTCACAAGTCCTCGGACCTCAAACCCGTTCCATACTGATCTCGTCTCCATCGGGGGGGAGGGCTCTTGGTACCGGCCCAAGCAGGCGATGGGGATGGAACCGAGCGGGGCCGCCTGGGCCTGGCGATCGGATCGCGGCGGGCGGCGGGGCTCAGAAGGCTCCAAGGCCCGGCGGGGGCGATGGCGGGACAGGCGGGTCGACGGGGCCGGGAGTTCAAACCGGCCTGTTCGAGGATCAGTCGGAGTCGCCGACGGCCCCTTCCGGGCGACTTTGATCCTGCCCGCCCGAGGGGAAACGTCGATCGGGATGAAATAGGCCCTCAGTCGCCGTCCCTCGAGACAAACGGTTTCGCGGAGCGGTCAGGTCTAGCCGAAACGCACACTCCAAACCCACGGTCATCCGGGCCAGGCCCGGACCGCTCCGTGCCTCCCCACTCCCTCCTTTCGGGCGATCCCGAAAGGCGACAAAGCCCTGTGTCCAGATCCTCCCCCTGTGGGGGAGGTGTCGGAGAAGCCGACGGAGGGGGGAGTGATAGGACGACGGCCAAGCCTACGATCCACGACCCCAAACCTCCCCCCACCGGCCTTCGGCCGCCTCCCCCACAGGGGGAGGAGCCAAAAAAACAAAGGGCGGCTGGATCGCTCCAGCCGCCCCTCGTGTTTCACGTGAAACACCAAGCTTAAGTGTTCATGCTCTGGAAGAAATCGCCATTGGTCTTCGACTGGCGCATCTTCTCCAGCAGGAACTCGATGGCGTCCGAAGCGCCCATCGGGTTGAGGATGCGTCGCAGGACGTAGGTCTTCTGCAGCTGGTCGCGCGGGGTGATCAGCTCTTCCTTGCGAGTGCCGGACTTCAGCACGTCGATGGCCGGGAAGATGCGCTTGTCGGCGACCTTGCGGTCCAGCACGATTTCCGAGTTGCCGGTGCCCTTGAACTCTTCGAAGATCACTTCGTCCATGCGGCTGCCGGTGTCGATCAGGGCGGTGGCGATGATCGACAGCGAACCGCCCTCCTCCACGTTGCGCGCCGCGCCGAAGAAGCGCTTGGGGCGCTGCAGGGCGTTGGCGTCGACGCCGCCGGTCAGCACCTTGCCCGACGACGGGACGGTGGTGTTGTAGGCGCGGCCCAGGCGGGTGACCGAGTCCAGCAGGATGACCACGTCGCGCTTGTGCTCGACCAGGCGCTTGGCCTTCTCGATGACCATCTCGGCCACTTGCACGTGGCGGGTCGCCGGCTCGTCGAAGGTCGAGGCGATGACCTCGCCCTTCACCGTGCGCTGCATGTCGGTGACTTCTTCCGGACGCTCGTCGATCAGCAGGACGATCAGGTAGCATTCGGGGTGGTTGGTCTCGATCGACTTGGCGATGTTCTGCAGCATCACCGTCTTGCCGACGCGCGGCGGGGCGACGATCAGGCAGCGCTGGCCCTTGCCCAGCGGCGCGACGATGTCGATGACCCGGCCCGAGCGGTCCTTGATGGTCGGATCGGGCAGTTCCATGTGCAGGCGCTCTTCAGGATAGAGCGGCGTCAGGTTGTCGAAGTGGACCTTGTGCTTGACGTTGTCCGGGCTTTCGAAATTGATCTTCGAGACGCCGGTCAGGGCGAAGTAGCGTTCACCCTCGCGCGGCGAGCGGATGGCGCCCTCGATGGTGTCGCCGGTGCGCAGGCCGAACTTGCGGATCTGCGAGGGCGACACGTAGATATCGTCCGGGCCCGGAAGATAGTTGGCCTCCGGCGAGCGCAGGAAGCCGAAGCCGTCCTGCACCACTTCCATGGTGCCCGAGCCCGAGATCTCCACGCCTTCTTCGGCGAGGGTCTTCAGGATCGCGAACATCATGTCCTGCTTGCGCATGGAGTTGGCGTTCTCGACCTCGAAGGTCTCGGCGAAGGCCAGCAGGTCGGCCGGGGACTTCTCCTTCAGCTCCTGCAGGGACATGGTCTTCAGGCCCATGGCCGCGACGGCGGCGCTGATCTCGGAGTCGTCGTCGCCGTCATCACCATTGGCGGACGGGGTCTCGGCGGCCTCGACCGTCGTGTCGACGACGGGTTCCAGCTCGAGGCCAGGTTGGTTTTCGGTTTGGTCGGTCATAGTGACACTCAACGTCGCTCGGCCCGCGAAGATGCGAGCCGGGCCTTGGTTCTAGAACGGACTCGTCGCGGTGAGGCGGCGAGCGGGTCGCGCCATGACGACGGCGCGTATCGATCGGGGGACAGACCTTCGAAGCGACAGCTCCGGGGGCGCGTCAGGACGAGCGCCGGTCCGTAGAGGCGGGAACAGGCCGCGAGGCGACATGTCTCCCGGATGGGAACCACAAGCGGCCCCGCCGGTCAAGCGAAGCCGCTGGCGACGAGGCCGGCCTAATGGCCCAGGAACTTGGTCGTCACCGACAGCACGATGACGATGGCCGCCAGGAACGGCAGCTCGTTGGTCATCCGCCAGAACTTCTCCGACCGGGTGTTGGTCCCGGCGGCGAACTGGCGGCGGGCCTTGGAGACGAAGCCGTGCCAGGCGAACAAGAAGACCAGGGCGGCGATCTTGGTCAGGGCCCAGGGCTTCAGATAGAAGTCGTGACCCAGGCGCTGGGTGTCGATCATCGCCAGCAGCAGCCCCATCAGCAGGGCCAGGATCATCGCCGGATTGATGATGATCCGCAGCGTCCGCAGCTCGGCCAGCTTGAGCACCGCGTCCATCTCCGAGCCGGGCTCGGTCTTCATGTGATAGACGAACAGTCGCGGCAGGATCAGCATGCCGGCGATCCAGGCCATGACGAAGATGATGTGCAGGCCGCGGATCAGGTCGAAGTGACCGGCCAGGAAATCCATCATGCGCAAGCTCCCTGCGTGTTCGGACATTGCGTGCGGTCAGTGTCGCAGCGCCAGGCGCAGGTCGTGACCAGCCGATCCCGGGCGCCGACCGCCGCCTGAACGGCGCGGCCCAGGCCCCGGATGAAATCGGGCGCGACGCCCAGGGCCGGGACACGGACATAGGCCGGGCAGCCCGCCTTGGCCGCGACCTCGCGATACTCGTGGTCCAGCTCGACCAGGGTCTCGATGTGCTCGGAGACGAAGGCGATCGGGGTCACGACCAGGGCCAGACCCTGCTGGCTGGCGGCGCGGATCTCGTCCTCCGTCGAGGGACCGATCCATTTCATCGGCCCGACGCGGCTCTGGTAGGTCACCCGCCAGTCCCAGCCCTCTCCGAGCCGAGCGGCCACCGCCGCGGCCGTGGCCTCGACCTGCTCCTGGTAGGGATCGCCGGCCATGATCACCTTTTCCGGCAGGCCGTGGGCCGAGAACAGCAGGCGCGCCGGACCGGGTCGTCCGGCCTTCCCGTAGGCCGCCTTGATCAGGTCGGCATGAGCCTGAACCAGATCCTCGTCCACCGGATAGCAGCAGACCGTCGAGACCCGGCCCGGACCGTCGCGGTAGGCCTGCCGCCAGGCCTTCAGCGAAGACCCCGTCGTGGTCGTCGAATATTGCGGATAGAGCGGCAGCAGCACCACCTCGTCCGGCGCGAAGGCCTTCACGGCCCTGGCGGTCTGGTCGGTCAGCGGCTTCCAGTAGCGCATGGCGATAAAGCAGCGGGCCTCGGCGTCGGGGAAACGCGCGACCAGGTCCGCCTCCAGCACCTTGGCCTGCTTCTCCGTCTCGGGCAGCAAGGGCGAGCCGCCGCCCATCAGGGCGTAGTTTTCCTTGGCCAGCTTGGCGCGGGTCCCGGCGATCAGGGCGGCGAGCGGGTAGCGCAGTAAGGCCGGCAGGCCGATGATCGCCGGATCGCGGAACAGGTTGAACAGGAACGGGCGCACCGCGCCCGGACCGTCCGGGCCGCCCAGATTGAACAGGACGACGGCGATCTTGCGCCTCTTTCCCGTCAGGCTGGTCACTTGCCGGTGACCCGCGCCAGCACCGCCTCGACATGGGCGATCGGCGTGTCGGGCAGGATGCCGTGACCCAGGTTGAAGATGTAGGGTCCCTGCCCCCACTGTTCCAGCAGTTGGTCGACCCGCGCCAGCAGGGCGTCGCCGCCGGCCCGCAGCAGCAGCGGGTCGAGCGCGCCCTGGATGGCCTTGGTCTTCTGGATCGCCTGGCCCAGCGCGGCCGAGGCCTGGGTGTCCAGCGCCACGCCCTGAACGGGCGCGACCCTGGCATAGGTCTCGACCAGGGTTCCGGCCCCGCGGGGGAAGCCGATCACGGGCGTCGTCACGCCCCGGGCCCGCAGGCCCTCGACGATGGCGGTATGCGGCCGAGTCACCAGGCGCTCGAACAGCGGCTCGGACAAGCCCTCGGCCCAGCTCTCGAACAGCTTCAACACCTGGGCGCCGGACGCCGCCTGCATGGCCAGGTAGTCGATCGTCGCGTCGACCAGCACCTGGATCAAGGCGTCCAGCTTGTCGGCGTTCTGGTAGGCGAAGGTGCGCGCGCCGGAGCGGTCGCTGGAGCCGCCCTCGATCATGTAGGTCGCCACGGTCCACGGCGCGCCGGCGAAACCGATCAGGGTCCGCTCGGGTTCCAGGGCCGAGCGAACGCGGCTCAGCGTCTCGCCCACCGCGCCCAGCGCCTGGCCGGCCTGGCCGGTCAGCTCGCGCATCGACTCGATCGACGGCAACTCGCCCAGCTTGGGGCCCTCGCCCGCCTCGAACCACACCTTCTGGCCCAGGGCCTGGGGGATCAGCAGGATGTCGGCGAAGACGATGGCCGCGTCGTAGGAGAACCGCCGCATCGGCTGCAGGGTCACCTCGGCGGCCTTTTCCGGGTTCAGGCAGAAATCGATGAAGGTCGGCTCGGTCGCCCGGACCGCCCGATACTCCGGCAGGTACCGACCGGCCTGGCGCATGAACCAGACGGGCGGGTGTTCGGCCGTATGGCCGTCCAGGACGGAAAGGAGCTTGGGCTTTTCGAGCAAGGTCATGCTGGCCTTAAATCCCGTCAGGGCCGTGGGCTCAAGCCCGTATCGCCCCGGAGGCCTTCTTCCCTTCTTCCTTCATTCTTTAAGAAGATTTTAAGGAAGATTGTAGGAGATGGTGAGCAAGTGCCTAACGGGGAAAACCCGTTTGCGACGCTGCCTGTCACCTGCCCGTCACAGAACCATCCAAGCTCGGTCCACATGTGGGCGCGAGCCTGTGAACTTTGGGGATAGCCCGCTAGAGCTTCGAAATTCCTAATGAAACGTTAAGATGGTGAACCGCGCCGTAACCATGAGCGTTCGCTCATCCCCGGTCTGGGGGAATCGAATTCGCACGGGCTGTGAAGACGATCCGAGACTGGGGATTGTCCGCGATCAACGCGACCGTTTAACACAGGGGCAGTTCGACGCACCGTAACGAGCCGGGATTCACCCCCGCTCATCCCCAGGGGCCAGGCCAGTGGTTAAGCAACCGTTAACGGATGATCCACAGGAAGCTGGCGCCCTCGAGGGTGAAAGGACCGCGCCGCGCTTCGCGACCTACTTCCACATCCATCTGGTGTCGGACTCCACGGGTGAGACCCTGAACGCCATGGCCCGGGCGGTTTGCGCCCGGTTCACCGACATCCTGCCGATCGAACACATCTACGCCCTGGTGCGGTCCACGCGCCAGCTGGACCGAGCTCTGGAGGAGATCGCCGGGGCGCCGGGCGTGGTCATGCACACGATCATCGACCCCAACCTGCGCACGGCGCTGGAGGAAGGTTGTCGGCGGCTGGAGATGCCCTGCATCGCCGCCCTCGACCCGGTGGTCAGCGCCATGTCGCGCTATCTGGGCGCGCGGATCTCGACCCGGGTCGGGGCTCAGCACGCCCTGAACAACGACTATTTCGACCGCATCGAGGCGCTGGACTACGCCATCGCCCATGACGACGGCCAGGGCGGCCAGGACCTGACCCAGGCCGACGTCATCCTGGTGGGGGTGTCGCGCACCTCCAAGACCCCGACCTGCATCTATCTGGCCCACCGCGGCGTTCGGGCCGCCAACGTGCCGCTGGTGCCGGGCCGCCCGCCGCCCGACGAGCTGTTCACCCTGAAGAACACCCTGATCGTCGGCCTGATGACCTCGCCCGAGCGGCTGATCCAGATCCGCCGCAACCGCCTGCTGTCGCTGAAGGAAAGCCGAGAGAGCGACTATATCGACACTGACGCCGTGCGGCAGGAGATCATCGCCGCCCGCCGGCTGTTCGAGCGCCAGGGCTGGCCGATCATCGACGTCACCCGCCGGTCGGTCGAGGAGACGGCGGCGGCGATCATCAACCTGCTGTCGGGCGGCCGCGGCCAGGTCGAGGTGCTGGGATGACCGCCTCACTCCGCACCCCCGTCACCCTGGCGTCCAGGAGCGCGGCCCGCCAGGCGATCCTGCGCCACGCCGGCGTGACTTTCGAGGCGGTCGGCTCGGGCGTTGACGAGGACGCCGCCAAGGCCGGCCTGCTGGCCGAGGGCGCCTCGCCGCGCGAGGTCGCCGACGCCCTGGCCGAGCTGAAGGCGTTCAAGGTCTCGACCAAGCGTCCGGGCCTGGTGATCGGCTCGGACCAGACCCTGGACCTGGACGGCGTGCTGTTCGACAAGGTCGATACGGTCGAGGCCGCCCGCGAGCGGCTGCTCCAGCTGCGCGGCAAGGTCCACAAGCTGCACTCGGCCGTGGTCGTGGCCCGCGACGGCCAACCGATCTGGCGGGTGGTCGAGACCACGAAACTGTCGGTCCGCAACTTCAGCGACGCCTGGCTGGACGGTTATCTGGCGCGCAACGCCCCCGACGTCCTGTCCTCGGTCGGCTGCTACTTCCTCGAGGGCGAGGGCGTGCAGATGTTCGACCGCATCGACGGCGACTATTTCGCCATCCTGGGCCTGCCGGTCGTCGGCCTGTTCGATTTCCTGCGTCTGCATGGAGCCCTCGAGACATGAGCGTGACGGGTGCGGCCATTGTGGCGGGCGTGTGCGGCCAGCCGATCCGCCATTCGATGAGCCCGGTGATCCACAACGCCTGGATCGCCGCGGCCGGGCTGAACGCCGCGTACGTGCCGTTCGCCCCGGGCGAGGACAATTTCGAGACCTTCGTCGAGGGCCTGCGCGGCGGGGCGATCCGCGGCCTCAACGTCACCATTCCTTTCAAGGAGCAGGCCCTGGCCTGCGCCGACCGCTGCAGCGACCTGGCCAAGCTGGCCGGCGCCGCCAACCTGCTGGTGTTCGAGGCCGACGGGACGATCACCGCCGACAATACCGACGGCCCGGGCCTGCTGGACGCCGTCGCCGTCCAGGCGCCGGGCTTCGACCTGGCCGCCTCGCCGGCGGTGATCCTGGGAGCCGGCGGCGCGGCCCGGGGCGCGGCCGCCGCCCTGGCCCTGGCCGGCGCGCCCCGCGTCAGCCTCGTCAACCGCACCTTCGCGCGGGCCGAGGCTATCGCCCGCTCGATCGGCGGCGTGGTCGAGGCCGCGTCGGACAATGAGCTCGACGCCCTGCTGACCCAGGCCGGCCTGGTGATCAACGCCACCTCGCTAGGGCTGGGCGGCGGCGCCGGTCCCGCCGCCCGCCTGGAGCTGACGCCGCAAACCGCCGTGGTGGTCGACATGGTGTACAAGCCGCTGCGTACCGAGTTCCTGCGCCGGGCCGAGGCGGCCGGTCGCCGCACCGTGGACGGGCTGGAGATGCTGCTGCGCCAGGCGGTTCCCAGTTTCGAGGCCTTCTTCGGCGTCGCGCCGCCGGCCGGGGTCGACGTTCGGGCCTTGGCCCTGGCCCAACTGAGCGAGGCGGCCCGATGATCGTCGTCGGCCTGACCGGTTCGATCGGCATGGGCAAGTCGACGACGGCCCAGATGTTCGTCGACGAGGGCGTGCCGGTCTATGATTCCGACGCGGCGGTGCATGCGCTCTACGCCAGCGGCGGAGCGGCGGTCGCCCCGGTAGAGGCGGCCTTTCCCGGCGTGGTGGTCGACGGGGCCATCGACCGCGCCCGGCTCAGCGCGGCGGTGATGGGAAATTCCGAAGCCTTGGCGGTGCTGGAATCGATCGTCCACCCGCTGGTCGGCGCCCACCGGATCGGCTTCTTCGAGGACGCCCGGGCCCAGGGGGCCGACATCGTCGTGCTCGACATCCCCCTGCTCTATGAGACCGGCGGCGAGAGGAAGGTGGACGAGGTGGTCGTCGTCTCCGCCCCCGCCGACCTGCAGCGCCAGCGGGTGCTGGCGCGGCCAGGCATGGATCCGGCCAAGTTCGAGGCCATCCTGGCCCGCCAGACGCCGGACGCCGAGAAGCGCGCCCGGGCCGACTTCGTCATCGACACCGGCCAGGGTCTGGACGCCGCTCGCGACCAGGTCCGCGACATCCTGACTCGCCTGCGAGCCCCGGCCGCGCTTGAAGGCGGCGACGAACAGGGTCATTGAAAGCCGATGGCGCGGGAAATCATCCTCGATACCGAAACCACCGGTTTCGACCCCAAGACCGGCGACCGCCTGGTCGAAATCGGCTGCATCGAGGTGGTCGACTTCATGCCCACGGGCCGGTCGTTCCACGAATATTGCGATCCCCTGCGCGACATGCCGGCCGAGGCCCAGAAGGTGCACGGCCTGTCGTCGGAGTTCCTGACCGGCAAGCCCAAGTTCCACGAGATCGCCGACCGCTTCCTGGAGTTCGTCGGCGACAGCCCGGTGATCGCCCACAACGCCGCCTTCGACCGCAGCTTCGTCAATTTCGAGCTGGAGAAGTGCAATCGCGGCCCGCTGCCGGAAAGCCGCTGGGTCGACACCCTGGCCATGGCCAAGAAGCGCTTTCCGGGTATGTACAACTCGCTCGACGCGCTGTGCAAACGCTTCAAGATCAGCCTCGACAGCCGCGACAAGCACGGGGCCCTGATCGACGCCCACCTGCTGGCCGAGGTCTATCTGGAGCTGCAGGGCGGCAAGGAGCGGGCGCTGGAGCTGACGGCGGTGGTCGCCGTCAACGCCATCTCCGCCGCCCGCCAAGGTTCGTACGGCGCCCGCCCCCGGCCCTTGGCCCCGCGCTCGACCGAGGAAGAACGCCAGATCCACACCGCGTTCGTGCGCAAGAACCTCAAGGACAAGGCCGTCTGGATCCAGTTCGGCGTGGGCGTGGTGGTCGCGGAAGGCTGAGTTCGGTCGCGTTTGCGCCTCCATCACTTGCCCCCCACGGATCGCTTCGCGGTCGTCTTCCCCCGGAGGGGAAGAGCGCTCCGGTGCGAAGGCTCCGCCCCCCCCCCCCCGCCGCGACAGACCGCGAAGCGGTCAGGTGGGGGCAAGTGTTCACCGGCACGATCTCTCGTCCTCACGCGATCTCTCGCTGAGCTATCGGAAAGGGACGCGGAGCGCCGGACATCGTCCGGAGTGCTTTGATAAATACCGTTTCGACGAAGCCGCTCGCTCCGCGCGGTCGTTTTCCGCCAGCGTCCGGTGGGCAGCCCTGTTGAGGCTTAGCCGGACCCGGTCTCGATCCCTTTCGGGAGAAACCGGACGCCGGGGGCGCGGGCCTATGGGCATACTCGCGCTTTGTCCCCGGTCGACGCCGACGGCGGGCGGGGCCTGCAACGCCAGGCTCCCCGGACACGCTGGAGTAACCCCCTCCAGCCCAGTCCCGCTCGATCGCCCCCCCGCCGCCGCATCGGTCGCTGGCCATGCGCCCTTTCCACGCGACGAGGTGGGGTCAGGATAAGGGCGGTCTGGGAGGGTGAGGATCAAAACGGGTCGAGAAAGTTCAGAGCGTTGATTTTTCTGGGGTTCGCTTGCTCAACGCCGAGCATAACCGCCTGGGGACACGCTCTTGCGTGTGCTCACCTTCAGCATTCGACTTTGGGAACACGCGCTCACCCGGCGCTCGGTGCGAAACCACCAGCCGTTGCCGAGAGTGCGCGCCCCCGCATCCCCATAACGAACGTACGTCTGTTCGACCAAATTCACGGGGTGCGTGCGATTCCACTTCCACAATCTCAAATGGAGCCGGTACCTTGCACGTATAAATTGCGGGAGTGAAACATGTCTGACGAAGTCGAAGAGATCGTTGTCATCGGTAATCCCCCCTACCAGCCGTCGCCGGAAGTGCCCGGCTATACGCCGTCCCCGGGCGGCGGCCCGCCGCCTCCCGGTTCGCCCGGCGGTCCTCCGCCGGTGACCCTAGAGCCGGCGGCGACCACCTACGCCGCCGCTCGCGTCAAGACCGGCTCGGGCCTGAACCTCGACGATCCCAAGCAGAAGGCCTGGTACGACCAGGGGCAGCAGGCGCTGAAGGGCCTGTTTTTCAACACGCAGTTCGGCAGCAAGACGACGATCGACGGCGCCGGAACCAAGGACGTGGCGGAGACCAAGCTGCTGGACGTCCTGAACAAGACCACCTTCGTCTTCCAGACCGATCCCGTCGTGTTCCAGGGTCAGGAGGTCTCGGCGAAGACCACGAAATACACGGACTCGAGCGGGGGCGTGCAGTATGTGGTCTATATCGATGTCGACCATGCCAGCGCCGCGGCCATGCAGAATCTGGGGGCGTCGGGGATGAACTTCCTGCTGTTCCACGAGATCGGCCACGCTGTCGCCGCCGACAGCGGCTGGGCGGGTTCGGCCACGGCCGAGGCCGACGCCAACACCTTCGCGATGGGCTTGGCCGACTACGCCTATTTCGCGGTACCTAATCAGACCACGCTTTCGGGAATGGGCTATGACTTCACGCCGTTCTAGGCGGCCGGGCTGGGCGCCGCTTCTTTTCGTCCTGACCTTGAGCGGCTTCCCCGCCGGGGCGGCGCCCTTGCCCGATTTCCGGGCCTCGCCCAACGTCGTCAGCGAGGTCGCCGCCGACTTCGACGGCGACGGCCGCGTCGACAGAGCGCAACTCGTCGCCGATCTAGGGCAGGAGTCGCTGGTGCTGAGGGTAGACCTGGGCGGCGGCCGGCTCTTGACGCCGATGGCCGTGCACCTGGACGAATCCACGAAAGGAATGCGTCTGGAAAGCCGGCGCGGCGACGACGTGCGGTGTCCGGATTACCGGGTGAAGCCGACCTGCGGCCGGCCGTTCGATGTCGCGGCGGGAAATCCGGCGCTGGTGGTCACCGCCCCGAAGCAGCGGGCCTTGATCTTCTACTTCGGCAAGGAGGATCGCACGTCGCTGAGCCTCGGCTATCTGGACTGAAGCGTCCGTCCCGAGTCGGCCTAGACCAACAGATCGGCCGTCACCGGCGCATGGTCGCTTGGCCGTTCCCATTCGCGCACCGTGTCGTGGACCTTGGACGAGACCTTGCCGTCGACGATCGCCGCGTCGCGCAGGCCGGGGCTGGCCAGGATGTGGTCCAGGCGCAGGCCGCGGTTGGACTTGCGGAAGTCGGCGGCGCGGTAGCTCCACCAGCTGAACAGCTTCTCCGGCTCCGGGGTCGCCAGGCGCGGCAGGTCCAGCAGGTCCATCGACTTGATCATCGCGTCGAAGGCTTCGAGCTCGGCCGGCGTGTGGCTGACAACCTTCAGCATCTGGCGGTGACTCCAGACGTCGTTTTCGCCGGGCGCGATGTTCAGGTCGCCGGTGACGATCAGCGGCGCCTTGGGATCACGCTTCTTCAGGGCGGCGGTGAGGGTCTCATAGAAGTCGAGCTTGTGGTCGAACTTCGGGTTGCCGATGCGGTCGGGCGTGTCGCCGCCCGCCGGGATGTAGAAGTTCTGGATGTCGACGCCGGCCACCTTGACCGCGACGCAGCGGGCATGGCCCTCGCGGCAGTTCATCAGCGTGGGCACGTCCTCGAACGGCAGGCGCGAGGCGATGGCCACCCCGTGCCAGCCCTTCTGGCCCATGATCTTGATGTGCGGCAGGCCCATGGCGACGAAGGCCTCGCGGGGGAACTCGCCCTCCTGGCACTTGATCTCCTGCAGGCAGAGCACGTCGGGGGCCTGCTCGTCGACGAAGCGGGCGGCCTGCTCGGCGCGCAGGCGGACGGAATTGACGTTCCAGGTGGCGATACGGAGGCGCATGACCTTCCTCTAGGGCCGGGGACCGCCGGACCACAACGAAAAACGCCCAGACGCTGAGCGCCTGGGCGAAAGTCGGGTCTCTCATGCCGCCGCCGGGAGGGGATAGGTCCGGCACGGTTGCGAAGAGCGGGTCGGGCGCTCATCGCCATGCGTGTCAAATCTGCCACGGCGAGAATCTAAGTCAAGAACAATCGCGTTAACATCTTGCATGTTGTGAAATTGTCGCATTTCGACTGCGTCGGCGGCGCTTTATGCAACTACGGCTTGCCGACCCGGCGGCGCGAATCGGTAAGGACGAACAGTTTCGGGTCCAGGCCGGCGGTGTTCTCGAAATCGACCAGCCGCACGCGCGTCTCCCCGCCTTTCGTGTCGGTGACGGTCCAGCCGGTCAGGGCCGGCGTGTTGCTGAAGTTCAGGGCGATGCGGCCCAGGGTCTGGCGCTTGGCGTCGACGGCGGTGATCGTGAAGCCGTCGGCCAGCTTGCGCACGCCGGTGATGACCACGCCGCGGTCCAGCCGCACCTCGCGGGCCAGCAGCAGGTTCAGCGGCGTGCGGCTGAGCGGATAGCTCTCGAAGGTCTTCAGCCGGCTGTTGAAGATGTTGACGGCGCTACCGTTGCTGACCACCAGCAGGCCGCCCGGACCGTCATAGGCGAACCGGGCCTTGCCGGGGCGCTGCAGGTAGAAGGTCCCCTGGGTCTGGGCGCCGCGGGCGTCGGTCTGGACGAAGCGGCCCTTGGCCGAGCCCAGGGTCTGGATATAGGCGGCAGCCTTGTCGACCTGGGCCTGCTCCTCGGGCGTCAGCGGCGCGGCGGCGGGCCGGGACGCGGCCAGGGCCTGGCCCGACAGGGCGGCGGCCAGGCCGAAGCCAGCGGTGGCGAGGATCAGGCGGCGGGTCGGCGTCGTGGTGGTCATGCGATCTCCTAGGCCTCAACCTTTGCCCTGCCCTTGCGACGAGCGAAAGGCCGCGGCGCGACCATTTTCCGGCGCTGTGATGAAGCGGCGTTCATCGACGGCTGGGGACAGGCGCATGCGCCTGTCCCCGACATCGTCCGCGGCGGCCGCTACATCGGCGGGGGCGGCGGGGCCAGGATCTCGCGCTTGCCGGCGTGGTTGGCGGCGCCGACCACGCCCTCCTTCTCCATCCGTTCCATCAGCGAGGCGGCGCGGTTGTAGCCGATCTGCAGGCGGCGCTGGATGTAGCTGGTCGAGGCCTTGCGGTCGCGGGTGACCACCGCCACGGCGTGGTCGTAGAGGTCGTTGGCCCCGCCTTCGCCGGCGAAGGCGCCCTCGATGGCCTCTTCCTGCTCCTCGTCGCCGCCGGCCGTGACCTCCTCCAGATAGTTGGGAATGCCCTGGTCGCGCAGGAACTTGGCCACCGCCTCGACCTCGCCGTCGCTGACGAACGGCCCGTGCAGGCGGGTGATCCGCCCGCCGCCGGCCATGTACAGCATGTCGCCCTGGCCCAGCAGCTGCTCGGCCCCCTGCTCGCCCAGGATGGTGCGGGCGTCGATCTTGCTGGTGACCTGGAAGCTGATCCGGGTCGGGAAGTTGGCCTTGATGGTGCCGGTGATGACGTCGACCGACGGGCGCTGGGTGGCCATGATCAGGTGGATGCCGGCGGCGCGGGCCATCTGGGCCAGGCGCTGCACGGCGCCCTCGATGTCCTTTCCGGCCACCATCATCAGGTCGGCGACCTCGTCGATGACCACCACCAGGTAGGGCATCGGCTCGGGGCGGATCTTCTCGGTCTCGTAGATCGGCCGGCCGGCGTCGTCGAAGCCGGTCTGGACTGTCCGCTCGAAGTGCTCGCCCTTCTCCAGGGCCTCTACGGCCTTCTCGTTGAAGCCGCCGATGTTGCGCACGCCGATCTTCGACATCCGCCGATAGCGGTCCTCCATCTCGCGCACCGTCCACTTCAGGGCGACGACCGCCTTCTTGGGATCGGTGACGACCGGGGCCAGCAGGTGTGGGATGCCGTCATAGACGCTGAGCTCCAGCATCTTCGGGTCGATCATGATGAAGCGGCACTTCTCGGGTGGCAGCTTGTAGAGGATCGACAGGATCATGGCGTTGACGCCGACCGACTTGCCCGAGCCGGTGGTGCCGGCGATCAGCAGGTGGGGCATCTTGGCCAGGTCGGCGATGTAGGTCTCGCCGCCGATCGTCTCGCCCAGGGCCATGGGCAAGATGTGGGTGGCCTTGTCGTAGTCGGACGATGACAAGAGGTCGCGCAGATAGACCGTCTCGCGCCGCGAATTGGGCATCTCGATGCCGATGGCGTTGCGGCCCTGGGCCACGGCGACGCGGCACGAGATCACGCTCATCGAGCGGGCGATGTCGTCGGCCAGGGCCACGACCCGGGCGGTCTTGGTGCCGGCGGCCGGCACCAGCTCGTACATGGTGACCACGGGACCTGGGCGGATCTGGTCGATCTGGCCGCGCACGCCGAACTCGGCCAGCACGCTTTCCAGCAACCGGGCGTTCTGGCGCAGGGCCTCCTCGTCGAACTCGGCCGAGCGCGGCTTGGGCTTGGCCAGCATGGCCAGCTCGGGCAGCTGGAAGCCGCCCTCGTCCTCGAAGTCGAAGGCCTTCTGCTGCTCGCGCAGTTCTCGGGTGTTGGACTTGCCCGGGACCTTGGGCTGGGCGATGGCCAGGGGGCGGACCTCGAAGCTGGGCTCGAAGGCGTCGTCGTCCTCGACTGGCGGCGGCGGGGCCTTGGCCGACTTGGCGGGCTTGCGGGGCGCGGCTTCAGGTTCGATCTCGATGACCGGCGCGGCGGCCTTGCGCGGGGCCTTCGGACGGGCGGCGGGTTCAGGTTGGGGGGCCGGGACCGGCGCGGCCGGGCGCTCGCGCGGCTGCATCAGGCCATGGACCAGGTCGCCGATCGCCTCGGGATCGATGCGGCGCACGCCGATGGCGTAGCCCAGGGCCACGGCAGCGCCGATCGCCAGCAGCACGGCGGCGATCAGGTGGGCGCCGGGCAGGCGGGCGAAGCCGAGCAGCCCGGCCAGCAGGTTCAGCAGGCCGTCGCCCCAGAACCCGCCCAGGCCCTTGGCCAGCGGCCAGGCGGCGGGACGCGGCGGGGCGGCCAGCAGTCCGGCCAGGGCCAGCAGGCCCAGGCCGCCGACGGCGGCGCGGACCCGCAGGTCGCGGCGGTGGGCGGCGGGGTCGGGCTGGGTGACGCGCGACAGGCCGAACACCAGCATCAGGGCCGCGGCCATCCAGCCGGCCAGGCCCATCGACTGCATGACGACGTCGGCCAGGGCCGCGCCGGCTCCGCCGAGCGCATTGGTGGCCGGCAGGCCGGTGGCGGCGTTCAGGCTGGGATCGGCGGCGTTGTAGGTGGCCACCGACAGCAGCAGCCCCGCGCCGACCACGCAGATCACCCCGCCCCGGAACCGGGCCGACCAGGGCTGGGCCCAGCCGTAGCGCACCGCGTCCCAGACCAGTTCAACGCTCGATCGTCGCGCCGCTCGCGCCATCAGAAGTCACCTTGCACTCGTAGACCCCGCTGTTTTGCCCCAAGAGGGTTAAGGGGCGTTTACTCTGATGGGGTCGGGGCGTGGTTTGAGGTCGCGGGCCGGTGACCAAAAATGGCTGTCATCCCGGACGAGCGCGCAAAGATCCGGGACCGGGGCGTGAACTCAGAGTTTGCGGCGATCCCGGATCGGCGCTCGGCTCCGCCGAGCTTGTCCGGGATGACAGGTTTTTAGAGCTGATCCGCAGGCGAGGCTGACCCAGGGAGAGCATCCTGAAACAGGAACAAAAAGCGAACATACGTCCGGACTCGACGTGGCCGGGAGTCATTCTGCCGCGTAGCCCGCCGCTGTTGGCGGGTCAGTGGGTGCGGTCATGGACAAGGAGCTTTTGAGTCAGTTGCCGATCATTCTGTCGGCGGTCGCGGGGGTGTTCACCGCCCTGGCGACCTTGGTCTGGGCGTTCCGGCGGCGGCCCTGAGGGTCGCCGCCGCGAGGCCTCAGGCCGTGCCCAGATAGTCCTTCTTGCCGATCTCGACGCCGTTCTTGCGCAGGATCGCGTAGGCGGTGGTCAGGTGGAAGAAGAAGTTCGGCTGGGCCTGCCCCTGCAGATAGGCCAGGCCCTTGACCACGCTGGTCTCGCCGCGGCGGGTCAGGGTGATGTCGCGGTCCTCGGCGTTCTCGAAACTGGCCGGGTCCAGGCCCTCGACATAGGCGACGGCGCGGTCGATCCGGGCGATCAGCGCTTCGAACGTGGTCTCGGCGTCGTCCCAGGCCGGAACCTCCTCGCCGGCCAGGCGCGCGCAGCAGCCCTTGGCGAAGTCGGTGGCGATCTGCACCTGGCGCAGCAGCGGGAACATGTCGGGGAACAATCGCGCCTTGAGCAGGGCGTCGGGGTCCAGCTTGCGGGTCTCGACATGGGCGGCGGCCTTGGTCAGCACGCCCTTCAGGCCCTTCAGCCCCTGGACGAAGACGGGGACGCTGGCCTGGTGGATGGTGAGGGTCATGAAGGCTCCGGGAGAGATGTCGGGTGGTCTTAGGCTGCGTCGCGACGGGGTGGAAGCGCCGCGCGACCCTCGCCCCGAACACGTCGGGGCGGATGACGCCGACAAATCGATGCGATCAGGCCGCCGCGTCCTCGGCGTCGTAGCGCGCCCGGGCTTCGCGGATGTCGGCGTGGTTGCGTTCGGCCCAGGCCACCAGGGCGGCCAGGGGCTCCAGCAGCGAGGTCCCCAGCGGCGACAGGCTGTATTCGACGCTGGGGGGCTTGGTCGGAAACACCTGGCGGCCGATCAGCCCGTCGCGCTGCAGGTCGCGCAGGGTCTGGGTCAGCATGCGCTGGGAGATGTCGGGCACCGTGCGGCGCAGGACGCCAAATCGACGCGGCCCATCG
The DNA here is from genome assembly GCF_964253875.1 of Caulobacter sp. LjRoot300. Lineage (NCBI taxonomy): Bacteria > Pseudomonadati > Pseudomonadota > Alphaproteobacteria > Caulobacterales > Caulobacteraceae > Caulobacter > Caulobacter sp. LjRoot300. The sequence goes on along the minus strand of NZ_CAXUSA020000002.1, from coordinate 628,816 downwards.
GCCAGGGCGATCAGCAGCAGGGTGCTCCATTTGTCGCCCAGGTGATCGAGCACGTCGCGCACCGGACAGCCGGTCGGACTGAGGTCGTTCGACGACATCCAGCCCTGGAAGCCCTCGACCAGGCTGGCCGCCGCGGCGGTGGGCGGGTTCGTTGCGGGCGGTTCCCTCAAGCTGCCTATCTCCCGTTAAACTGCCGTCTTTACGGCGGCGATCCAGTCTCACATTTACACGTGGTCTCATTTCGAGACCACTGAAAAGGACGAAACCCATGAGCGCCTCCTCTCTCCGCCTCCTGGTCACCGGCGCCGGCGGCCAGCTGGGTCGTCGCGTCGTCGAGCTGCTGCTCGAAGCCGGCGTTCCCGGCCTCGTCGCCGCCAGTCGCGATCCTTCCAAGCTGGCCGACCTGGCGGCGCGCGGCGTCGAGACCCGCCGCGTCGATTTCGACGACCCGGCCTCGCTGGCCGAAGCCTTCGCCGGCGTCGAGCGCCTGCTGCTGATCAGCACCGACAGCATGGGCGAGCCCGGCCATCGCATCGGCCAGCACCGCGCCGCGATCGCCGCGGCCGAAGCGGCCAAGGTCAAGCACGTGGTCTACACCTCCGCGCCGGGCGCGCGGCCCCAGGTCGGCGGCGGGGTGATCGACGACCACTTCTGGACCGAGCAGGCCCTGGCCGCCAGCGCCATCCCCGGCTGGACCATCCTGCGCCACAACATCTATGCCGAAGTCCTGCTGATGGGCGCGTCCCAGGCCGTGGCCAGCGGCGCGCTCTATTCGGCCACCGCCGGCGCCGGCCGCGCCTATGTCGGCCGCGAGGACTGCGCCCGCGCCGACGCCGCGGCCCTGGTCAAGGGCGAAGGCCGCCAGATCCTCGACGTCTCCGGCCCCGCCGCCGTGACCCAGGACGAGGTCGCCGCCCTCCTGTCCCGGCTCTCGGGCAAGTCGGTCAAGCACCAGGACTTGCCGCTGGCGGCCTATCGCGAAGGCCTGGTGGCCGCCGGCCTGCCGCCGTTCTACGCGGATATCCTGGCCAGCTTCGACCACGCCGCCGGCGAGGGCCAGCAGGCCATCGTCACCGACGTGGTCGAGACCCTGACGGGCAAGCCGCCGGTCTCGGTCGCGGCGTTCCTGGAGGCGAACCGGGCGGCCTTCAGCTAGGCCGCAACGGAACGGGCGCGTCAGCGCGGGGTTTCTCGGGGGTTCAATTCACTCCCTCAAGGAGCTTCCCGATGAAAGTCAGCGACGCGATGACCAGCCAGGTCTCCACCGCCGCCCCCACCGACACCGTGCGCAAGGTCGCCCAGGTGATGGCCCACGTCGAAACCGGCGCCGTGCCGATCGTCGAGAACGGCAAGGTGGTGGGCCTGGTCACCGACCGCGACATCGTCCTGCGCGTGGTCGCCGAGGGCCGCAGCTTCGACAGCCCCATCTCCGAGGCGATGAGCGAGGGCGAAGTCCAGAGCGTCAAGGAGGACGACGTCCTGGCCGACGCAACCGCCAAGATGGCCAGCCACCAGATCCGCCGCCTGATCGTGCTCAACGAGGCCGGAAACCTGACCGGCATCCTGTCGCTGGGCGACGTGGCCAAGGACTACGGCGCCAAGCAGGTGGGCAAGACGCTGGAGGAGATCTCGGCTGAAGGCGGCGAGGCGGCCCACTAGCGCCCGGACTTGCCCCCACCTGGCGACTTCGTCGCCTGTCCGCCCCCATAGGGGGCGGAGCCTTCGCGCATAAGGCTCTTCCCCCTCCGGGGGAAGACGATCGCGAAGCGATCCGTAGGGGGCAAGTGTTCACCGCACAAAGAAAAGGGCGGCCCCTTTCGGAGCCGCCCTTTCCGTATCCGAAGCTCGAAGCCCGCCTAGACCAGCGTGCTGTCGATGCCCTTGCAGGCCTCCATCAGGCCCTTCACCGACTCGACGGACTTGGCGAACATCGCCTTTTCCGCGTCGTTGGTTTCGAACTCGATGACCTTTTCCGCGCCGCCGTCGCCGATCACGACCGGCACGCCGACATAGAGACCGTCCAGGCCGTACTGGCCGGTCAGGAAGGTGGCGCACGGCAGGACGCGCTTCTTGTCCTTCAGGTACGAGGTCGCCATGGCGATCGCCGATTCCGCCGGGGCGTAGAAGGCCGAGCCGGTCTTCAGCAGGGCGACGATCTCGCCGCCGCCCTTGCGGGTGCGGTCGACGATGGCGTCCAGCTTTTCCTGGGTCAGCCAGCCCTGCTTGACCAGTTCCGGCAGCGGCAGGCCGCCGACCGTCGAGTGACGGACCATCGGCACCATGTCGTCGCCGTGGCCGCCCAGGGTCCAGGCGTGGATGTCTTCCACCGACACGCCGGTGGCCTCGGCCAGGAAGTAGGCGAAGCGGGCAGAGTCCAGGACGCCGGCCATGCCGATGACCTTTTCCTTGGGCAGGCCCGAGAACTGCTGCAGCGCCCAGACCATGGCGTCCAGCGGGTTGGTGATGCAGATGACGAAGGCGTCGGGGGCGTGGGCCTTGATGCCCTCGCCGACGGCCTTCATGACCTTCAGGTTGATGCCCAGCAGGTCGTCGCGGCTCATGCCCGGCTTGCGTGGCACACCGGCGGTGACGATGCAGACGTCGGCGCCGGCGATGTCGGCATAGTCGTTGACGCCCTTCAGCGCGACGTCCTTGCCGAACACGGCCGAGGCTTCGGCGATGTCCAGGGCCTTGCCCTGCGGTGTGCCTTCGGCGATGTCGAACAGCAGGATGTCGCCCAGCTCCTCGCGCGCGGCGATGTGGGCCAGGGTGCCGCCGATCATGCCGGCGCCGATGAGGGCGATCTTCGCGCGAGCCATGGGGTCTCCGTCAAGGCTGTGGACGAGAATGTCGGGCGCGGTCTACGCCCGCAATCGCTCGGCCTCAAGCCCCCTTTCCCGTTTCGCCGCGGTGCGGCAAGACTGCATGAACAACGGCTCGCGCCGCCATTGGGAGAAGCGGGGATGAGCAAGACCGATCCGGGGAACTTCTTCGAGGATTTCAAGCTCGGCCAGGTGATCGTCCACGCCACCCCGCGCACGATCACCGCCGGCGACGTGGCGCTGTACACGGCGCTTTACGGCCCGCGCTTCGCGCTGTTCTCGTCCGACGTCTTAGCGCGCGACTGCGGGCTGGAGACTGCGCCGGTGGATCCGTTGGTCGCCTTCCACGTGGTGTTCGGCAAGACCGTGCCGGACATCAGCCTGAACGCGGTGGCCAATCTCGGCTACGCCGAGGGCCGATTCCTGGCGCCCGTGCATCCGGGCGACACCCTGTCGGCCCGGTCCGAGGTGATCGGGCTGAAGGAGAACTCCAACGGCAAGACGGGCGTGGTCTATGTGCGCACCACCGGCGTGAACCAGCGCGGCGTGGCGGTGCTGAGCTATGTGCGCTGGGTGATGGTGCGAAAGCGCGACCCGGCCGCACGGGTCGAGGCGTCGTCGGTTCCGCAACTGGCCGAGGCCGTGGCGGCCGGCGACCTGACCCCGCCGCCGGGCCTGGATTTCAGGCGCTACGACTTCGCCCACGCCGGCGCGCCGCACAGCTATGAGGACTACGAAATCGGCGAGAAGATCGACCATGTCGACGGCATGGTGGTCGAGGAGGCCGAGGCGCAAATGGCCACGCGGCTGTGGCAGAACACCGCCAAGGTCCATTTCAACCAGTTCGAGCGCGGCAAGGACCCCTCGGGCCGGCGGCTGGTCTATGGCGGGGTGGTGATCTCGACCGCCAAGGCCCTGTCGTTCAACGGCCTGCAGAACACCGGCCTGATCCTGGCCATCAATGGCGGCCGCCATGTCAGTCCCTATTTCGCCGGCGGCACGGTGTTCGCCTGGTCGCAGGTGCTGGACAAGGCCGAGCTGTCGCCAAGCGTCGGGGCCCTGCGACTGCGGCTCGTGGCGACGGTGGACCGGCTTTGCGCGGACTTCCCCGACAAGGACGAGACCGGGGCCCACGCGCCCGGCGTCATCCTCGATTTCGACCATTGGGCGGCGGTTCCCAGGCGTGGCTGAGTTTGTCCTCGATCCGGCCTTCGTGGCCACCTCGGCGTTGCTCGGCGACCTGCCGCTGTGCCAGGTCCGCCTGCAGCTGGACGCCCGTTATCCGTGGGTGGTGCTGATCCCACGCCTCGCCGGGCTGCGCGAACTGGAGGACCTGTCCCCCGCCGACCGCGCCCGGCTGGTGGAGGAGACGGTGCTGGCCGGCGCCGCCGTCCGCGCCGTGGGGCGCGCGCTGGGCCTGGCGGTCGACAAGCTCAATGTCGGCGCCCTTGGCAATGTCACGCCGCAGCTGCACGTCCATGTCGTGGGCCGCCGGGCCGGCGATCCGGCCTGGCCGGGGCCGGTCTGGGGTCATTCGCCGGGCGAGGCCTATGGGCCTGAAGCGCTGGAGCGGGCGATCGCGGCGGCGAAGGCGGCGCTGTCCGTCTAGAACTATCGGCGCTTCTTCCGGCTCGACCCCTTGACCGCCTTGCCCTTGGCGCCCTTGCGCGACGTGACGGCCTTACCCTTGCCGCCCTTCTTGCCCTTGGCCGCCGTGGCCTTGCCCTTGCCGGCCTTGCGGGCGGCGGCGGCGCACTTGGCCTTGGCGGCCTTCAGCGCCTTGCCCTTCTTGCCCCGGGTCGAGCAGGCCGGCGCCTTGGCGGGGGCGGCGGCCACGATGCGCGGCGGGGCCGGACGCGCGCCCCAGACGACGGGGCCGCGGCCTGTCGGGACATAGCCGGCCGGCACCGTCGCCTGGGCCAGGCGGCGGGCGGTGACCAGGATCTGCGTCCCGTTCTCGTTCAGCTTGCCGGTCCACGACCCGTCGCCGCGCGGCGTCAGGTCCAGGGTCGCCAGTTGACCGGCGCGCGGCGAGAACCGGGCCAGGAAGCCGCTGTCGGAGCGGTCGACGAGGTCGATCAGGCCGGTGGAGCCCACCGCCCCGGCGCGGCGCGGGTCGCGCCAGGCGCCTTCCACGGGACCGCCGCCGCCGACCCTGTCGACCAGCTGCAGCACGTACAGCCCCGCCCCGCCCGGGCCCTCGATCGACCAGCCGCCGTCGAGCGGACCCTGCAGGCCCTGGGCGGCGAGGATCGAGCCCTTGACCCGCAGGTCGTAGGCTTCGGCGACCGGCACATAGCCGCCTTGCGGGATGGCGTGGCCGGGCAGTTCGTCGGGATCGGGCGCGGGGATGGGCAGGATGGTCGGCTTGTGCGGCGGGGCCGGCGCCTGGGGCGCGTCCTCTTCCTCGTCGGTCGTCTGCGGGCCGCTCTGGGAAATCAGGTCGGCCAGGGGATCGACGGCCTGGTCGGCCGAGACCGCGGTATCCGGGGCCGGCGGCGCGGCCACGACGGGGATGGCGTCCGGGCTGGCGGCCGGGGCGGTTGGGGCGGCTTGGGCTGGCGGGCTGGAGGCCGGCGCCGGCGGAACGGGCGCGCTCGCCGCCGGCGCGGTGACGACCGGCGCCTCCTGGGCCCAGGACAGGACGGGAGCGGCGGAAAGGGCCAGCAGGGAGATCAGGAGCGCGCGCATGAGGGGCTGGGTCGGTCTTTCGGGTCTAGGCGGCGGAGCGTTCGGCGATGGCGGCGGCCACCGCCACCAGCCGTTCGGCCTGAACCAGGTGCAGCCGCTCGGCCATCCGGCCCTCGACCCGCAGGGCGCCCTTGCCGGCGTTCTCGGAGGCGGCGAAGGCGGCGATCACCGCCCGGCTCCAGGCGATCTCGTCGGCGGTGGGCGAGAAGGCGCGGTTGCAGATCGGAAGATGCTTGGGATGGATCAGGGTCTTGCCGTCGAAGCCGAAGTCGACCGCCTGACGGCAGACCGCGTCCAGGGCGTCCAGGTCGTCGATGTCGTTGTGCACCCCGTCCAGGATAGTCAGGCCGTGGGCCCGTGCGGCGGCGACCGACAGCGACAGGATCGGCAGGAAGGCCTCGCGGCCGGGCGTCTGGCGGGCCCGCATCTCCTTGGCCAGGTCGTTGACTCCCATCACCCAGCCGGAAAGCCGGGTGGCGCGCGCGGCGGCGGCGATCTCCCACAGGTGGAAGGCGGCCTTGGCGGTTTCGATCATCGTCCACAGCCGGGTGTGGGCCGGGGCGGCATGCAGGGCGGCCTGGTAGGCGTGGACGTCGGCGGCGTCGTTGACCTTGGGCACGAGCACCGCGTCGGGGCCGGCCTCGGCGAGCGCCTTCAGGTCGGCCTCGCCCCAGGGGGTGTCCAGGCCGTTGGTCCGCACGACCACTTCGCGCGGGCCGAAGCCCCCGGCCTTGACCGCCGCCACGGCGGCCTCGCGGGCGGCGTCCTTCATCTCCGGGGCGACGGCGTCCTCGAGGTCCAGGATGATCACGTCGGCGTCCAGCGTGCGCGCCTTCTCCACCGCCTTGGCGTTGGAGGCGGGCATGTACAGGGCGCTGCGGCGCGGCCGGGCGAGGTCGGACATGAGGCTCCCGCGAGACGTCTTGCTGTCGTCCTTCCTCTTAAGCACCGGAACGCCGCCGCCGGAAGCCGTCACGCGTTGTAAGCCAGATTCCCCGGCCACATTCCCCGGAATGGGGTTAAGCTCGGCGCCATGACCACGCGCTACGACGACACCGCCAAGAACGTCCTGGGCCAGGAGCTGCAGCCCTGCTCGCTGAACCCGGTGACCGGCTTCTACCGCAACGGCTGCTGCGAGACCGGGCCGCACGACCTGGGCCTGCACACCGTCTGCGCGGTGATGACGGCGGAGTTCCTGGCCTTCTCGGCCGCCACCGGCAACGACCTGTCGACCCCGCGCCCGGAATTCGCCTTCCGCGGCCTGCTGCCCGGCGATCGCTGGTGCCTGTGCGCCGGCCGCTGGAAGGAAGCCCTCGACGCCGGCGTCGCCCCGCAGGTGGTGCTGGAGGCAACGCACGAGGAAATGCTGGCGGTGGTGCCGCTGGGCGTGCTGAAGGACCACGCGGTGGCGTGAGCCGCCGGGGACATGCACTTGTGCGTGTCCCCATCGATGTACGAACGGTTCGCTCCGACGGTTTTCATGGCGAACTTGGGGACACGCACGAGTGCATGTCCCCGGAGGGATCAGGCCAGCGGCTTCAGCTCGCCCAGCATCGTCGGGATCAGCTCCGACACGGTCGGGTGGATGTGCACCGCGCGCTGGATCACCGTATAGGGCGCCTTGGCGTACATCAGGTCGATCAGGCCGTGGACCGCCTCGTCGCCGTTCAGGCCCAGGATCGCCGCGCCGAGGATCTGTTTGCTCTCGGCGTCGACCACCACCTTCATGAAGCCCTGGGTCTCGCCCTTCTCGACCGCGCGGCCGACGCGGGTCATCGGGCGCTGGCCGACCAGCAGCGGCCGACCGGCGGCGCGGGCCTGGGCCTCGGTCAGGCCGACACGGCCCAGGGGCGGGTCGATGAACAGGCCGTAGCAGGGGATACGGTCGCTGACCTTCCTGGGATCGTCGTCCAGCAGGTTGGCGGCGATGATCTCGAAGTCGTTGTAGGCGGTGTGGGTGAAGGCGCCCTTGCCGTTGCAGTCGCCCATCGCCCAGACGCCGGGGTTGCTGGTCTTCAGCTGGTCATCGACGACCACGTAGCCGCGCGGGTCGAGGTCGACGCCGGCCTTGTCCAAGCCCAGGTCGTCGGTGTTGGGCTTGCGGCCGATGGCCAGCAGCACGTGCGAGCCCATCACCTGCGGCGCGCCGTCCTCGCAGGTGACGTGGACGCAGACGCCTTCCTCGCCTCCTTTTTTCTTGCCGGGCGCGAAGGCGATGCATTCGGCGTTGAGGCGCATGTTCACGCCCTCGGCCTGCAGGATCTCGCGCACGGCGTCGGAGATTTCCGGGTCCTCGCGGCCGATCAGGCGCGGGCCCATCTCGACCACGGTGACCTCGGCCCCGAACCGCCGGTACATCTGGGCGAACTCCAGGCCGATATAGCTGCCGCCGACGATGACCAGGTGCCTGGGCAGGGTCTCGACCTCCATCATGCCGACATTGGTCAGGTACGCGATGTCGGCCAACCCGGGCATGTCCGGCGCATTGGCGCGGCCGCCGACATTGAGGAAGATCTTCGGGGCGGTCAGCAGCGCGTCGCCGACCCGCACGATGTCGGGGCTCTCGAAGCGGGCGTGGCCTCGGAAGACCGTGCAGCCCTTCATGCCGCCCAGCCACTTTTCCAGGTTGCCGCGGGCGTTGAGGGTGACCGCCCGGGCCCGGTCGTGGACCCGCTTCATGTCCACCGCGACCTCGCCCTGGAGGACGACGCCGTACTCGGCCGACCGCCGCGCCAGGTGGGCGGCGTAGGCGCTGGCCACCAGGGTCTTGGTCGGCATGCAGCCGGTGTTGACGCAGGTGCCGCCGAAGTCCTTGCGCTCGACCAGGGCGACGGTCCAGCCGGCGCCGGTCAGGCGGCCGGCCAGCGACGGCCCCGCCTGACCGGCTCCGATGATGATGGCGTCGAAGCGTTGAGCCGCCATGGTCAGAGGGCCGAGACGACCAGGGCCGCGCCGCCCACGGCGACCACGTCCTCCAGCAGGCCGGCCGGCAGGTCGCGGCCGAACGCCTTGGCCAGGCGGCCGCGGACGTCCGCCCCGCCCAGGGTCCCGACTACGGCGCCGATCGCCCCGAGCACCGCGCCCGCGATCCAGGCGTCCGACGCGATGCAGACCGCCGCCCCGCAAAACGCGCCGCCGAGGAGCCGCGTGCCGAACTGCACCGGGACCTTGCGGCTGGGGGTCTTGGGCAGCTGGTCGCCGACCAGTTCCAGGACGGCCAGGGCGGTGAACGTCCAGGTCGCGATCGTCCCGCTCAGCCAGGCCAACGGCGTGCCTTCGAGCGGGACCAGGCCAAGATGCGCGCCCCAGGCGACGGCGGCGGGAGCGGTCATGGCGCGAAGGCCCGCGACCACCCCGATCAGCAAGGCGAACAGATAGAGCGACATGCGGGTCTCCGGACGTTCAAGCGCCGCCGTCATCTGCCGCGCCGCGGGATCAAACCGCAAGAGCGAACGGCGTTCTTGGACGTTTCGGCCCTGACCGACGCCTTGCGTCCTTCGAGGCTCGGCTACGCCTCGCACCTCAGGATGAGGATTTCAGCAAGACGCTCCTCATCCTGAGGCGCCGCGAAGCGGCCTCGAAGGACGCACGGCCTCAGCCCAGCGGATACTCGGCCTCCAGCCGATAGGCCGAGCCCTCGCTGGTCCGCCAGCTGGAATAGAGGCCGAAGCGGTCGACGCGAAACGGCGGCGAATGCAGCAGGTTGTTGGCCTGGATCCAGGCAGCGACCTCGGGGACGGCCGGACGCTTCAGATAGGCCAGGGTGACGTGCGGGGTGTAGACCCGGGTTTCCGGCTTGAGGCCCGCCCGGCGGGCGGCGCTCTCGTTGGCCTTGGCCAGGTGGCGCAGGTCGGGGTTCTCGGCGAGCCCGGCCCAGACGGCGTGGATCTCGACGCCCTCGCCGAAATGGCCGACGCCCTGCAGTTCGAGGTCCAGGGCCGGGGCCTGGATCCCCCGCAGTTCCTCGTCCAGGTCGGCGGCGGTGGTTTCCTGCACGTCGCCGATGAACTTCAGCGTGACGTGGAACGCCTCGCGCGGCCGCCAGCGCGCGCCCTCGATCCCGTGCTGACGCGGCAGGAGGTGCTCGCCGAGCTCGGCGGGGATGGCGATGGCGGTGAACAGGCGGATCATGGGAGAGGTTTTAGCCGATCCTCCCCCTGTGGGGGAGGTGTCGGCGAAGCCGACGGAGGGGGATGGTCGGAAGGCGACCACAACTCGGATTGACGACCCTACAACTCCCCCCACCGGCCTTCGGCCGCCTCCCCCACAGGGGGAGGATTTAGGGACACGGATTCGGCTGCAGGGCGTGCAACGCGTTGACGGCCTTTTCCATCTCCTCGGTCCAGGCCAGGTCGAAGGCGGCGATATTGGTCTTCAGCTGCACCATTGAGGTGGCGCCGATGATGGTGGCGGTGACGAACTCGCGGGTGTCGCAGAACTTCAGGGCCAGCTGGGCCGGGTCGACGCCGAAATGGCCGGCCAGCTCGACATAGCCGCGGATCGCCTCCTCGGCGCCGGGACCTTCGTAGCGCTGCATGCGGTTGTAGAGCGCCTTGCGCGAGCCGGCCGGCAGCTTGCCGTCCAGGTACTTGCCGGTCAGGGCGCCCTGGGCCAGGGGCGAATAGGCCAGCAGGCCGACCTGCTCGCGCATGGCGATCTCGGCCAGGCCGTATTCGAAGGTGCGGTTGGCCAGGTGGTAGGCGTTCTGGATCGAGGCGATGCGCGGCAGGCCGCGCTGTTCGGACTCCGCCAGGAAGCGCATCACGCCCCACGGAAACTCGTTGGAGACGCCGACCGAGCGGATCGTCCCCTTCTTCACATGGGCGTCCAGCGCCTCGAGGATGTCGCCGAACGCCTCGAAGTCCTGTTCGTAGTCCTTGAAAGTCTGGCCGCCGAACACCCGCACCGGGCGGTCGGGCCAGTGCAGCTGGTAGAGGTCCAGATAGTCGGTCTGCAGGCGTTTCAGCGACTGCTCGACAGCGTAGTCGATCTGGGCCTTGGTCTGGCGGGTCGAGCCGCCGTCCGGCCGCATCCACGACAGGCCGCCGAACGCCGCGCCGCGGCCGGCCACCTTGGAGGCCAGGACGATCTCCTGACGCTTGCCGGTCTTCTTCAGCCACGAGCCGATATGGCGCTCGGTCGATCCTTGCGTCTCGGGATTGGGCGGGCTGGCGTACATCTCGGCGGTGTCCCAGAAGGTCACGCCCTGAGCGAGCGCGTAGTCCATCTGTTCGTGGGCTTCCGCCTCGCTGTTCTGCGAGCCCCAGGTCATGGTGCCCAGGCAGCAGCGCGAGACCTGGATGCCGGTCCGGCCGAGTTCGACGTAGTCCATGTCGCCCCTTTCAAGGATGTGCCGGATCCATCTTAAGGGCGGCGCGCGCCACGGAAAGCGCAACATCTTGCATGATACTCGCCGGGCCCCGATATTCGGGAGGCGCCCAAGATGGGCGCGCTGCTTTTTCGAAGGGCCTTAACCCGATGAACGACTTCAACCGCGGCTACGCGCGCTCGATCCCGGCGGATCGCGCCGACATGTCGGTTGACGCCGGCCTGCGTAGTTTCATGCTCGGCGTCTACAACAAGGTGGCGCTGGGTCTTCTGCTTTCCGCCGCCCTGGCCTTCCTGACGACCGCCTACGCGCCGGTCGCCAGCCTGCTCTACGTCCAGACCCCTGAGGGCCGCCTTGTCGGCTTCACGGTGCTGGGCATGGTGCTGCGCTTCGCGCCGCTAGCCATGATCCTGGTGTCGATCTTCGCCATGCGCAACCCGACCGCCCGCTCTTCCGGCGCGCTGTACTGGGCGCTGGTGGCCTCGATCGGCGCGGGCCTGGGCTTGTGGCTGCTGGTCTACCAGATCCAGTCGGTGTTCACGACGTTCCTGATCACCGCCATCGCCTTCGGCGGCCTCAGCCTGTTCGGCTACACGACCAAGAAGGACCTGACCGGCTTCGGCAGCTTCCTGATCATGGGCCTGATCGGCCTGGTGCTGGCCTCGCTGGTCCAGATGTTCCTGCACCTGCCGGGCCTGAGCTTCATCATCAGCATCCTGGGCGTGTTCATCTTCGCGGGCCTGATCGCCTACGACACCCAGAACCTGAAGATGAGCTACTACCAGATGGGCGGCGACCAGAACTCGATGGCCGTGGCCACCAACTACGGCGCGCTGAACCTCTATCTGAACTTCATCAACCTGTTCCAATTCCTGCTCAGCATCTTCGGCTCGCGCCGCTAGATCCGGGTTCGAACCCGAAACGCGAAAGCCCCGGCGGAAAACCGCAGGGGCTTTTGTTTTGGGCGGCCCTGCGTCCTTCGAGGCTTCGCTTCGCTACGCACCTCAGGATGAGGAATTCAGCAACAACAGAGGCCCTCATCCTGAGGCGCCCGCGCAGCGGGCCTCGAAGGACGCAGGGCAATCCTCAATCCACCACCTTGAACCGGCCCTTGTCGAACATCCGCAGCACTTGGCTGAGGTCGTGGCCGCGCTTCAGGGTCAGGCCGCCCTGGCCGATCACCGCCCATTCGCCTTGCTTGCGCGCCAAGGCGGGACGCTTCTCGATGCGATAGAGCGGGGACTCGGCCGCGTGGCGGAACACCGAGAACACCGCGTGGTCGATCGTCCCGGCCATGCCGTAGTCGCGCCATTCGCCGGCGGCGACCATCCGGCCATACAGCCGCAGGAGCTGGTCGATCTCGCGACGCTCGAAGAAAACGACGCCGGCGGCGGGGCGGGAATCCAGGGCCATCGGACGAATCCTAAACCCAAATCGGGCCCGGACGCGAGCGGCGCCGTGCACGCTCCTTGCCGGCGTTGCGGCGACGCTACAGTCGCGCTTGATAATGTCCGGCCCGCCGCCGCCGGTCACGAAATGACCTTAATTTGGACCCGCCGCCGCCCGCTTGCCCCGCCATCTTGAGGGTGTCGGCTGATCGGACATCCTGCGGTTCAGGATCCTGAACAGCCCCCCCAGCCCCCTTGATCGTGGGCCGGTCGGCCGACAGACGACCCCTCTATTCGATACCCGCTCGAGACCCCGCGTGGCGCCCCTCTCCACGCGGGGTTTTCGCGTGCGCGCTGTACCTGCCGCGGAAGTGCGGACACATCCCCGACACGAACGGCCGTGAAACGACCTTGTTCGCGCCCTTCCAGCGCCGGCTTGGCCCGTCATAAGAGCAGTGTCGGCTGATCGGACGTCCTGGCTCGGACCCTGATTGCCCCCCAGCCCTCCGACCCGGGCTTCGGTTGGCCGACGGTCTAACATTCCCCTCCCCTAAGAGGCCCGCGCGGTGTCCCCTCCCCGCGCGGGCTTTTCTTTTTTGGGCGCGGGTCCTCCCCCTGTGGGGGAGGCGATCGCGAAGCGATCGGTGGGGGGAGTGCTACGAGGGCGGCTTTACGGATCGACGATCCGACAACTCCCCCCTCCGTCGGCTGCGCCGACACCTCCCCCACAGGGGGAGGATCTTCTATTTCTCCGGGGCTTCCTGCAGCACGCCGATCACCCGGCCGCCTTTGGCGCCCTGGACGATGATCACGGTCTTCAGCGTCTCGTCGACGGGGGGCGGCAGGCGGTACAGCCTGGGCCGGCCGGTCCAGGGGCCCAGGCGGACCAGTTCGCGCACGACGTTGCGGTGGACCAGGGTCTGGCCGCGGTTGTCGCCGCGCTTGACGGCTATGTCCTGCTCGCGCGCGTCGTAGCGCACCAGCCAGACCTCGCCGCCGCCGCGCGGCGCGGGGCCCGAACCGACCGCGACGCGGCGGCCGTCGCCGACGAACTCCATGTCCGGCGAGTCGGACGGGGCCTTGGCGGCCTCCTTGACCAGGGTCTCGACCGCCTCGGCCTTGGCCCCCGAGGCCTGCTGGTGGCCGGCGACCACCACCTGCGGGGTCGGCACGTCGCGCAGCGAGAACCGGGTGGCGTAGGCGCGCTGGCGGGCGGCGAAGGCCGGCTTGGCGAAGGTGTCGGTCCAGCCCAGATAGTCCCAGTAGTCGACCGAATAGGTCAGGGCCAGAACGCCCTTCTCGTCGGCCATGTCGGCGACGACCTGGTTGGCCTTGCCGCAGGACGAGCACCCTTGGGCGGTGAACAACTCGACGACCACCGGCGGTTTCGCGGCGAGCGCCGGCGCGGCCGAAAGGCTCGCGAGAGTCGTGACGAGGAGAGTGAGAAAGGCCTGACGCATGTGCGGGGCACTTAAGCCAAGATCGCGGACGATGACCGTTCACGAGGCCGTGAAGGCGAGCTTTCCACGCAAAAACCGTCAACTGCAGGGTGCGCGACGGCCCCGGGCAAAGAAAAAGCCGGGCCCTTTCGGGCCCGGCTCGATCTCGTCCGGCGCTGAAGGCGCCCTGACCGGGGCCTTAGTCGGCCTTGGCCAGGTTGCGCAGCACGTAGTTCAGCACGCCGCCGTTCTTGAAATATTCAAGCTCGGTGGGCGTGTCGATGCGGCAGCGGACCGGGAAGCGGGCGATGCGGCCGTCGGTCGGGCGATAAAGCTCGACGATCAGCTGCTTGCGCGGCGACAGGTCCTGCAGGCCGCGGATCGAGACGATCTCTTCGCCGGTCAGTTCCAGCTTCTGCCAGCCTTCCTGCACGAACTGCAGGGGCAGCACGCCCATGCCGACCAGGTTCGAGCGGTGGATGCGTTCGAAGCTTTCGCAGATCACCGCACGGACGCCCAACAGCTTGGTGCCCTTAGCGGCCCAGTCGCGCGAGCTGCCGGTGCCGTATTCCTTGCCGCCGAACACCACGGCCGGGCGGCCCTCGGCCTGGTACTTCATGGCCGCGTCATAGATCGACATCACCTCGCCCGAGGGGAAGTGCTTGGTCACGCCGCCTTCGATGTCCGGGGTGATCCTGTTGCGGATGCGGATGTTGGCGAAGGTGCCGCGCATCATTACCTGGTGGTTGCCGCGACGAGCGCCGTAGCCGTTGAAGTCCAGCGGGTCGACGCCGTGGTCGATCAGGTACTGGCCGGCGGGGCTGGTCTTCTTGATCGAACCGGCCGGGCTGATGTGGTCGGTGGTGATCGAGTCGCCGAACACCGCCAGCACGCGGGCCTCGACGATGTCGGTGACCGGAGTCGGGGTCATCGACATGTTGGGGAAGTAGGGCGGGTTCTGCACGTAGGTGCTGTCGCCTTCCCAGGCGTAGGTCTGGCCGCCGGTGATCTTGATCCCCTGCCAGTTCTTGTCGCCCTTGAAGACGTCGCCGTAGCGGCTGGCGAACATCTTCTCGGTGACCGACTTGCGCTGCAGGGCGGCGATGTCCTCGTTCGAGGGCCAGATGTCCTTCAGGAAGACGTCATTGCCCTTCTTGTCCTGGCCCAGCGGCTGGGTGGTCAGGTCGATCTTCATCGAGCCGGCCAGGGCGTAGGCCACCACCAGCGGCGGCGAGGCCAGGTAGTTGGCGCGGACGTCCGGGTTCACCCGGCCCTCGAAGTTGCGGTTGCCCGACAGCACCGAGCAGGCCACCAGGTCGGCGTCGTTGACGGCCTTGCTGATGTTCTCGGGCAGCGGGCCCGAATTGCCGATGCAGGTGGTGCAGCCGTAGCCGACCAGGTTGAAGCCGAGAGCATCGAGGTGCTTGGTCAGGCCGGCCTTCAGCAGGTAGTCGGTGACCACCTGCGAGCCGGGGGCCAGCGAGGTCTTCACCCACGGCTTGACCTTCAGGCCCTTGGCCACCGCGTTCTTGGCCAGCAGGCCGGCGGCGATCAGCACCGAGGGGTTGGAGGTGTTGGTGCAGCTGGTGATGGCCGCGATGACCACGTCGCCGTGGCCGACGTCGAAGGTCTCGCCCTCGACCGGCACGCGGGCGTTGGGGGCCTCGGCCTTGCCGAATTCACCGGCCAGCGACTCGGCGAACTTGCCGGCGGACTCGGTCAGCAGCACGCGGTCCTGCGGACGCTTGGGGCCGGCCAGCGATGGCAGCACCGACGACAGGTCCAGCTCCAGGGTGTCGGTGAAGGTCGGCTCGGCGACGCCGGGCTCCCACCACAGGCCCTGCTCCTTGGCGTAGGCCTCGACCAGGGCGACGCGGGCGGCGTCGCGGCCGGTGCCCTTCAGATAGGCCACGGTCGAGGCGCTGATCGGGAAGAAGCCGCAGGTGGCGCCGTATTCCGGGGCCATGTTGGCGATGGTCGCCTGGTCTTCCAGGGTCAGGTTGGCCAGGGCGTCGCCGAAGAACTCGACGAACTTGCCGACCACGCCCTTCTTGCGCAGCATCTGGGTGACGGTCAGCACCAGGTCGGTGGCCGTCGCGCCTTCGGGCATGGCGCCGGTCAGCTTGAAGCCGATCACTTCGGGGATCAGCATCGGGATCGGCTGGCCCAGCATGGCCGCCTCGGCCTCGATGCCGCCCACGCCCCAGCCCAGGACCGACAGGCCGTTGACCATGGTGGTGTGGCTGTCGGTGCCGACCACGGTGTCGGGATAGGCGACTTCGGCGCCGTCGACCGCGGCGGTCCAGACGGTCTGCGCCAGGTATTCCAGGTTCACCTGGTGACAGATGCCGGTGCCGGGCGGCACGACGCGGAAGTTGTTGAACGCCGACGAGCCCCAGCGCAGGAAGCGGTAGCGCTCGATGTTGCGCTCGTATTCCTTGGCGACGTTCTCGTCATAGGCCTTGGGCGAACCGAAGTTGTCGACCATCACCGAGTGGTCGATGACCAGGTCGACGGGGTTCAGCGGGTTGATCTTGGCCGGGTCGGCGCCCAGCGACACCATGGCGTCGCGCATGGCGGCCAGGTCGACGACGGCCGGAACGCCGGTGAAGTCCTGCATCAGCACGCGGGCGGGGCGGAAGCTGATTTCGTGCTCGACGCTGCCCTTGTTGTTCAGCCAGTTGGCCACGGCCTTGAGGTCGGCTTCGTTGACCGACACGCCGTCTTCGTAGCGCAGCAGGTTCTCCAGCAGCACCTTCATCGACACCGGCAGCTTGCTGGCGTCGGCCAGACCGGCTTCCTCAGCGGCGCGAAGGCTGTAATAGACGTAGGTCTTGCCGCCGACGACGAGTTCGCGGCGGGTTTTGAGGCTGTCTATAGACGCCATTTCGAAGGATCCCTTCTCTGTCCACGGCCGCCGGAAAACCTCTCCAGGGATCGCGCGATCGAGGCGGACCCACAGCGTCCATCCTCGCGCCGCGTACGCCCCATCCAATGCGGAGGGTGACGGCCGAGGGCTTCTTAGCCGTCGCCGTGGGCAACGTCCATGCACAGGGCAGGGTCTTGAGGGCTTGCGGCCTATGTTGAGAACTATTCGCATCAAGGACTTAAGTCTTGTTCGCGGCGAACGGCGGTTGTTCTCGGGTCTTGATCTGGAGATCTCGGCCGGACAGGCGGTGGCGCTGACGGGGCGTAACGGCGCGGGCAAGACCAGTCTGTTGCGGGCGGTGGCGGGACTGTTGCGGCCGTCGCAGGGGGTCATCGGCTTCGACGGCGAGGCCGGCCCGCTGGAGGCCGAGGTCGCGCGGTCGGACGCCCTGCACCTGGTCGGCCATCACGACGGGCTGAAGTCGACGCGCTCGGCCTGGGAGGAGCTGCTGTTCCAGACCCGCTGGACGGGCGGGTCCGAAGCCTCGGCCCGCGACGCGGCGGCGCGGCTGGACCTGGACCGCCTGCTCGACCTGGAGGTCCGCCGCCTGTCGGCCGGCCAGCGGCGGCGCGTGGCCCTGGCGCGGCTGCTGGCCAGCCCCCGGTCGCTGTGGCTGCTGGACGAGCCGATGGCCCCGCTGGACGCCGGCCATCGCGAGGGCTTCGGCGTCCTGATGGCCGAGCACCTGGCCGGCGGCGGCATGGTGCTGGCCGCCGTGCACGATCCCCTGCCTGTGCCTTGCCAGGTCGTCGAGGTGGGAGGATGAAGGCCTTCCTCGTCCTGCTGCGCCGCGAGCTGGCCCTGGCCTGGGGCAAGGGCGGCGGGCCGCTGCTGGCCCTGGCCTTCTATGCCTGCGTGGTCACCCTGCTGCCCCTGGCCGCCGGCCGCGCGCCCGAGCGGCTGGCGTCGCTGGCCCCCGGCATCGCCTGGCTGGCCCTGGCCCTGGCGGCGCTGCTCTCCCTGGAAAGGTTGTTCGAGCGCGATTTCGAGGACGGGGCGCTGGACCTGCTGGCCCTGGGTCCGGCCCCGCTCGAGGTCGTGGCCGTGGCCAAGTGCCTAGCCCACTGGCTGGCGGCCGGCGCGCCCCTGGCCCTGGCCGCCCCGGTCGCCGCCCTGGCCCTGGGGGCGTCGCCAGTCATCATTCCGCTGCTGATTCCCTGCGCCCTGGCCGGGGGCCTGGCCTTCTCGTTCCTGGGCGGACTGGGAGCCAGCCTGGCCCTGGGGTCCAAGCGCGGCGGCCTGCTGGTGGCGGTGATCGTCCTGCCGCTCTACGTGCCGCCGGTGATCTTCGGGGCCGGCGCCCTGGACGCCCTGGCCGGCGGCCTGCCGTGGACCGGCGGCCTGTTCCTGCTGCTGGCCTATTCGGCGGCGGCCGTCGCGCTGGGCCCGATCGCCATGGCGGCGGCGTGTCGGAATGCGCTGGATTGAGCGCCCACCAAGACCCTCTCTCATGGAGAGAGGGAGGGGCCCGCCGCGAAGCGGTGGGAGGGTGAGAGGTTTCACCGCTGGCCGGTAGTTCCAAGGGGTTCCACAACGCTTCCAGATGCAAGAAGGCGCACGACGACCGCCGCTATGGATAGGGGCGCGATCGGAGTATCCGCTGAACGACAGCGATCTATCCGGTGAGAGTGTAACCTCTCACCCTCCCATGGCTTCGCCATGGGCCCCTCCCTCTCTCAAAGAGAGAGGGTTTTAAATCGGCCCCGCGCTGGCGCAGACGGGCTGGCTCCGGCGCTCGCCCAGCACCACCGCGAAGCTGCCGGCGATGATCATCAGCCCGCCGGCGGCCAGGGCCCAGGTCAGGCGGTCGCCGAACAGCATGACGCCGACGCAGGCGCCCATCAGCGGCTCGATGTTGATGAACACCCCGGCGCTGGCGCTGTCGACCCGGGCCGAGCCGAACTGCCAGGCGGCGGTGGCCACCAGGGTGCTCAGGACGCCCAGGCCCAGGATCCCGCTCCAGGCCACCGGGCTGAGGTCCAGCCTCGGCGGGCCGTGCATCAGGAAGGCGATCGGCGCCACGGTGACGGCGGCGACGATCACCGTCACCGCCGGGATGGCCATCTCGTTGGGCGCCTTGGGCGCGCGGCGCAGCACCGTCAGCCAGGCCAGGAAGATGAACAGCGAGCCCAGGGACAGGGCCACGCCCAGCGGCGAGCCGGCGCCTTCGGGCTTGCCGGCGATCAGGGCGGCGCCCAGGGTTGCGGCGGCGACCCCGGCCCACGAGGCGCGGCTGACCTTTTCGCCCAGCAGCTTGGCCGCGATGGCGATCAGGGCCGGCATGGCCCCGACCAGCAAGGCCGCCAGGGTGACGCTGACATGGGCCAGGCCCTCGAACTGCACCATGAAGGCGACGCCATAGAGCGCGCCGGCCAACAGGACGACGGGCGAGCGGAACAGGGCCCGCGTTTCGGCGCCGCGCAGGGCGAACGGCGCGGCGACCACCGCCGCCACCACGAAGCGCAGCAGCACCATGTGGGCGGAGTCGGTCTCGCGCAGCACCAGCTTGCCCAGCGGAAAGCCGAGGCCCCAGCAGAGGCCGGAGACGATCAGGGCGAGGAAGGCGATGCGTTTGTTGGAGCGATTCATGGCCGGGCTTCTAACCGTATTCGTGCCGAGTTGCGTCAACATCGAGCGCTAGGGGGCGAATTCCTCGTCCCCAGTTTGCTTTGGCGACAAGCTCAGGATGAGGAATTCGAACGCCACCACCGCAAGAGTAGCCCTCATCCTGAGCTTGTCGAAGGACGAGGGCGGCCCATGAGCCGCTAGAGCTTCAGCCCGAAACGCGGTCCGATCGCCGTCATCGTCAGATAGAGGCCGATGGTGACCACGCAACCGGCCCCCAGCGCCGCCCAGAAGTTCACGCCCCGCCGCAGCAGGGCCGGCACGATCAGGAACATCGGCAGGGACGGCAGCACATACCAGAAGGTGGCCTCGACATGGGTCGCCATCCGCTTGACGTCATGGGTGTCGCGCCACAGCCACAGCATGCCCAGGATCGAGATCAGCGGCAGCGAGGCGACCAGGGCGCCGAAGCCCGGCTGGCGCTTGGCGATCTCGGACACCAGGGCGATGATCACGCCCGAAATCGCGGCCTTGGCCAGCAGGTACAGCATCGCGCGGGTCTCCCTGGACGGCGGCCGCGGGACTGCGTCGCGGCGGCGAGGTGTTTATGCATCGCGGCGTCCGTCAGTTCTGCAACATTCGCCGGCGATCCTGACATTCCCGGGTTACACGCCGAATCGAGGGTCCGTTCCAGGAACGATCCCCTGGAGCAAACCATGCGCCTGCAACCCAGCCGACTCGCCTTGATGGCCGCGGCCGCCCTGACTCTCACCACCGCGGCGGTCGCCGTCGCCCAAGACGCCTCGCCGCCGGGGCCGCCGCCCATGGCCGACGAAGGTCCCGGCGGTCCTGGCGGACCGCCGGCGATGATGCGCCACCACCGCCTCGACCCCGAAGCCCACGCCCAGCATCTGCGCGACGTGCTGCAGCTGCGCGCCGACCAGGACGGGGCCCTGAAGGCTTATCTGGACGCCGCCGCCCCCAAGGACTGGACCAAGGATCGCCCGAAGCGCGAAGCGGTCGACGCCCCGCGCCAACCCCCGACCACGCCCGAACGCCTGGACCGCGAAGCCGAGCACCTGGACCGCGCCAGGGCCCGGATCGACGCCACCCGCGCCTTCTACGCCGCCCTGTCGCCCAGCCAGAAGAAGGCCTTCGACGCCCTGGGCCCGATGGCCGGCGGTCCCGGCCCGATGATGCGCCGGGTCGAATTCCGTCACCTCGGGGGCGGTCCGGACGGCCCGCGCCTGGCTCCCCCCAAGGCCGACTAGCGCGGCGAGGTCGCCTCCACGATTGCGGGCGCCCTTCAGGTCTTCTAAGGCTCGGACATGGGCGCCCGCGATCCACATCATCCCCTGGACTTCCTGACCAACCCCGAGCGGTTCATGGCCTTTTCCCGCTGGGCCGCGCCGATGTTCGGCGTGGTCGCCGCGGTGCTGGCCGCGATCGGCCTGGTGCTGACCTTCATCGCGCCGGAGGACTACCAGCAGGGCGACACCGTGCGGATGATGTTCATCCACGTGCCGGCCGCCTCGCTGTCGCTGTTCGTCTATCTGTGCCTGGGGACCGCCAGCTTCCTGGCCCTGGTGTTCCGCCATGCCCTGGCCGACGCCGCCGCCGTGGCCTGCGCCCCGCTGGGCGCGGCCTTCACCGCCCTGGC
This sequence comes from Caulobacter sp. LjRoot300, assembly GCF_964253875.1. Classification (NCBI taxonomy): domain Bacteria; kingdom Pseudomonadati; phylum Pseudomonadota; class Alphaproteobacteria; order Caulobacterales; family Caulobacteraceae; genus Caulobacter; species Caulobacter sp. LjRoot300. The sequence continues at coordinate 607,993 of NZ_CAXUSA020000002.1, read as the reverse complement.
CCTGGCCACCGGCTCGCTGTGGGGCAAGCCGATGTGGGGCACCTGGTGGGTGTGGGACGCCCGCCTGACCTCGGTGCTGGTGCTGCTGCTGTTCTACCTCGGCTACCTAGCCCTGCGCTCGGCCCTCGAGGACGAGCAGAAGGCGGCCCGGGCCGCCGCCATCCTGGCCCTGGTCGGCCTGATCAACCTGCCGATCGTCAAGTTCTCGGTCGAATGGTGGAACAGCCTGCACCAGGGCAGCTCCACCCTGTTCGCCAAGCCGGGCAACGGCCTGCCGGCGGTCTATGCCTGGCCGATGCTGGTGATGAGCCTGGCCTATCTGTCGGCCTTCGGGTCGCTGTGGCTGGTGCGGATCCGCGCCCTGGTCTGGCGGCGCAAGGCCCGCGCCCTGGCCCTGCAGCAGGCTGAAAACTAGGAATTGGGGGCTAGCCGATGCATTTCGATTTCGACGCCGGCAAGTACGCGATCTATGTCTGGCCGGCCTTCGCCCTGACGGCGGGCGCCTTCGTCTGGATGATCGCCGACAGCCTAGCCTCGGCCCGCCGCTGGCGGCGCGAGGCCGAACGGCTTCAGGCCCAGCGGGACGCGAGGAAGCCGTGAGGCGCTGGATCGGTTTCGCGCCGCTGGTCGTGCTGCTGGGCCTGGGCGTGCTGTTCGCCGGTTACGCCCTCAAGCACGATCCGCATGTCCAGCCCCACGCCCTGGTCGGCAAGCCGGTCCCGGCCGTCAGCCTGCCCGACCTCGATACGGGAGCGATGGTCGCCGTGCGCGACGCGCCGGCCGGCCCCCGCCTGATCAACTTCTTCGCCTCCTGGTGCGCCCCCTGCCGGGTCGAGGCGCCGCAGCTGATGGCGCTGAAGGCCCGGGGCGTCACCCTGGTCGGGGTGGCCTACAAGGACGAGCCGGCCCGCACCCAGGCGTTCCTGGCCGAGCTGGGCGACCCGTTCGCCGTCAAGCTGATGGACCGCAACGGCCGGGCCGGCATCGAGTTCGGCGTCACCGGCGTGCCCGAGACCTTCCTGGTCGGGGCCGACGGCGTGATCCTGGCCAAGCACAGCGGCCCCCTGACCGACGACGACGTCCAGGAGATGCTCGGGAAACTGCGCTAGCTGGGCGCCAAAAGGCCCGGACGGCTTTCGCGGTCCGGGCCCTTGGTCTGTTCGGCGATCAGGCGGTTAGCAGCGGTGGCCCTTGCCGATCTGGCTGCCGGCATAGGCCCCGACGCCCGCGCCCAGCAGGGTGCCGGGGGTGCGGTTGCCGTTCGAGACCGAGTTGCCCAGCAGGCCGCCGGCCAGGGCGCCGATCACCGCGCCGGTCGCCTTGCCGTGCTTGCGGTCGGTGCGACAGCTTTCATAGCGGTCATAACGGCGGTCGTAGCGACGATCGTAGCGGCTGTCATAGCGCGACTCATAGCGGTGATGGTCGCGATAATAGCCGTCGTGGGCCGAGGCGAAGCTCGGGGCCGAAGCCAGGCTCAGGGCGGCGGTGGCGGCGGCGATCATCGAAACGGTGGTCTTGGTGGCGGTACGCATCGGGTGTCCCTTTCCGTTCAAAGTCATGTCCGACCGGCCCCCGATCCGGTCGATCTTGAGGACACCCTACGCCCCGCCGCCTGAACGGCGTCGACAACCCGACTTTCATCTGGCGTTCAGGTTGGCGTCCGGTTTTGGCCGTGTTTTGTCGAACGGAGCCGCGACCATTAACCGCGCGTTGACCATGCTCGCCGACCTTGCATTAACCATGATAGAGTCGCGTCCATGAGCACGATCCGCCCGACAGGCCTGCCGGCCGTTCCGCAGAGACCCGCTTCGTCGCAGGCCTCGACGGGCGCTGGCGGCTCGCGCGCGGCGGCGTTCTTCCAGGCGGCCGTCAGCGACGCCGCCGCAGCCCGGCCCGCCGCGCCGCCGATCGCCGTCCAGCTCCAGACCCAGGCCCAGCCGCAGCGCCAGCCGCCGGTCCGCCCGTTCGCCCAGCCGGCCGAACAGCCGCGGACGATCCTGCGCCCGGGCTCGCTGCTGAATATTCTCGTCTAGCCTAGACCGGCCAGGTCTCCGGACTCATCGCCAGAACTTCTCCCGCCAGATAGAGCGAGCCGCAGATCAGCACGTGCGGCGTCGGCTCGAGCGCCAGCGCCTTGTCGAGCGCCGTCTCGACGCTGTCGCAGGCCTGGGCCCGCAGCCCAGCCAGCTCGGCCGCCGCCGCGGTCTGGGCGGCGCTGGCCGCGGCGTGGCCCTCGAACGTCACCGAGAAGACCTTGGCGTTCAGCGGCGCGAACGGCGCGAAGAACCCGGTGGCGTCCTTGTTGGCCAGCAGGCCCGAGACCAGGGCCACGGGCCGGCCGTCGCGGGCCGCCAGGTCGCCCAGCGCCCGGGCCACCGCCTGGCCGGCGTGGGGATTGTGGCCGCCGTCCAGCCAGAGATCGGCGCCGGCCGCCCTGGCGCGCTCGGCCAGTGGTCCGGCCGTCAGCCGCTGGAACCGCGCGGGCCAGGTGGTCCCGGCGATCCCCCGGGCCATGACCGCCTCGTCGATGCGCGGATCGTTCAGGACCAGCAGCGCCGCCACGGCCAGGCCGGCGTTGGCGAACTGGTGCTCGCCCGGCAGGGCCGGGGCCGGCAGGTCCAGCAGGCGGTCCTGCATCTGGACCAGCAGCCGGCCGCGCTCGTTCCAGGCGTCGAAATCGCGGCCCATCAGGGTCAGCGGCGCCTCGAACAGGTCGGCCTCGCGCTCGACCACCCGTTCGGCCTCCTCCTGCTGGCGGGCCGAGACCACGGGGGTGTTGGGCTTGATGATCCCGGCCTTCTCCTGGGCGATGGCCGCCAGGGTGTCGCCCAGGAACTCGCGGTGGTCGATATCGATCGGGGCGATGACGCTGACCGCGGGCAGGACCACGTTGGTGGCGTCCAGGATCCCGCCCAGCCCCACCTCGACCAGGCACAGGTCGGCCGGAACCTCGGAAAAGGCCTGGAAGGCCGCGGCGGTGGTGATCTCGAAGAAGGTGATCGGCAGGCCGGCGTTGGCGGCCTCGACGCGATCGAGCACCTGGGCCAGGTGTTCGTCGGTGATCAGCGTTCCGGCCAGGCGAATGCGCTCTGCAAAGCGCACCAGGTGCGGCGAGGTGAAGACGTGGACCTTCAGGCCCGCCGCCTCGGCCATGGCCCGCAGGTAGGCCACCGTCGAGCCCTTGCCGTTGGTGCCGGCCACGTGGATCACCGGCGGCAGTCTCTTCTGCGGATCGCCCAGGGCGGCGCACAGCCGGACCATGCGGTCTAGCGACAGGTCGATCAGCTTGGGATGCAGGGCCTGCAGCCGGGCCAGCGCGGCGTCGTGGGCGCGGAGGTGGTCGGTCATCTGATGAACCTTCCTTCTCCCCTTGCGGGAGAAGGTGTCGGCATAGCCGACGGATGAGGGGTCGACGGGCGTTTGCCGATGGGCGTTTTGATGAAAAGGGCGGCGCGACCCCTCATCCGACCAGCTTCGCTGGCCACCTTCTCCCGCAAGGGGAGAAGGGACAAGAGCTCTGAATCAGGCCGCCTTCAGCGCCCGGCCCATCATCAGCGTGCCCAGGATCGAGCCCAGCACGGCCGGCAGGTCCTTGCGCGGCGTCACGCGGTCGACCATGCCCTTCTCGACCAGGTATTCCGAGCGCTGGAAGCCCGGCGGCAGGGTCTCGCGGATGGTCTGCTCGATCACCCGCGGACCGGCGAAGCCGATCAGGGCGCCTGGCTCGGCCAGGTGCACGTCGCCCAGCATGGCGTAGGAGGCGGTGACGCCGCCGGTGGTCGGGTCGGTCAGCACCACCACATAGGGCAGGCCGGCGTCCTTCATCTCGTTGATGGCCAGGGTGGTGCGGGCCATCTGCATCAGGGACAGCGCCCCTTCCTGCATCCGCGCGCCGCCGGCGGCGGTGAAGGCGATCAGCGGGACCTGGCGGGCGATCGCGGCCTCGGCGGCGGCGATGAAGCCTTCGCCCGCGGCCATGCCCAGCGAACCGCCCATGAAGGCGAAGTCCTGGACCAGGACCACCGCATCGACGCCGCCGACCTTGCCGAAGCCGATGGCCATGGCGTCCTGCTCGCCGGTCGCCTTGCGGGCGGCGGCCAGGCGGTCCTTGTAGGGCTTGCCATCCGAGAACTTCAGCGGGTCCTCGACCACGGCCGGGGTCGGCAGCACCTCGTGCGCGCCGCCGTCGAAGGTGTATTTGAACCGCGCTTCGGGACCGATGCGCATGTGGCGTCCGGCCGGGGTGACCCACAGGGCCGCCTCCAGGTCGGAGCGGTAGATCATCTCGCCGGTGTCCGGGCACTTGACCCAGAGGTTCTCGGGCGTCTCGCGCTTGGCGAACGCGCCGCGCACGCCGGGCGCGATCCGCGACAGCCAGCCGCCCCGCCGCTCGGTCGCGACCTTGGTCTTGTCGCCCTTCTTGGGCCCCTGGGGTTCAGCCATCGCCATAGCCTTCAGCCTCACGCCAATTCGAGTCGCGCCGACCGCACAGCCTTAGCCAGCTCCGACGCCTTGAGAAGAACCTTCTCGGTCACGTTTTCGTTCATCTTGGCCGCGGACTCGATTTCATCGACCAGGGCCGAGCCGACCACGGCGGCGTCGGCGATGCGGGCGACGGCGGCCGCCTGCTCGGGCGTGCGGATGCCGAAACCCACGGCCACGGGCAGGCCCGAGGCGGCGCGCAGCCGGGCCACTGCCGGGGCCACGTCGCCGGCGTCGGCCGACTTGACGCCGGTCACCCCGGCCACCGACACGTAATAGAGGAAGCCCGAGGTGCGGCGGACCACGGCCGGCAGGCGCGCGTCGTCGGTGGTCGGGGCGGCCAGGCGGATCAGCGAGACGCCGTGGGCCTCCAGGGCGTCGGCCAGGGGATCGGCCTCTTCGGGCGGGCAGTCGACGACGATCAGGCCGTCCACCCCGGCCTGGGCGGCCTCGCGGGCGAAGGTCTCGAAGCCCTTGTTCATCAGCGGGTTCAGGTAGCCCATCAGGATCAGCGGGGTGTCGTCATCGCCCTGGCGGAAGGCGCGGACCAGGTCCAGCGTGCCGTTCAGGGTCATCTTCTGGGCCAGGGCGCGCTGGCTGGCGCGCTGGATGGTCGGGCCCTCGGCCATCGGGTCCGAGAACGGGAAGCCCAGCTCGATGAGGTCGGCTCCGGCGGCCGGCAGGCCTTCCAGGATCGCCAGCGCCGTGGCGGCGTCGGGATCCCCGGCCATCACGTAGGAAACGAAGCCGGCCCGGTTCTCGGCCTTCAGCGCCGCGAACCGGCGGTCGATACGGTCTTTGGTCAAAGTCGCTCTAGCCCTAGATCGTCCGCCCGAGGGCGTCGGCCACGGTGAAGATGTCCTTGTCGCCCCGGCCCGACAGGCACAGCACGATCACGCCGCCCTCGCCGATCTCCTTGGCCAGCTGCGGCAGCTTGGCCAGGGCGTGGGCGCTTTCCAGGGCCGGGATGATGCCCTCGAGCTCGGCGCACAGCTGGAAGGCCTTCAGCGCCTCGTCGTCGGTGCAGGTCAGGTATTGGGCCCGGCCGACGTCGTGCAGGAACGCGTGCTCCGGCCCGATGCCGGGATAGTCCAGGCCCGCCGAGATCGAGTGGGCGTCGAGGATCTGGCCGTCGTCGTCCTGCAGCAGGTAGGTCTTGTTGCCGTGCAGCACGCCCGGGCGGCCGCCGGTCAGGGAGGCGGCGTGCTTGTCGGTCTCCAGGCCGTGGCCCGAGGCCTCGACGCCGAAGATCTTGACGCTCTCGTCGGCCAGGAACGGGTGGAACAGGCCGATGGCGTTCGAGCCGCCGCCCACGCAGGCCACGACCGCGTCGGGAAGCCGGCCCTCGGCCTCCTGGATCTGCTCGCGGGCCTCGGTCCCGATCACCGCCTGGAAGTCTCGGACCATGGCCGGATAGGGGTGCGGGCCGGCGGCGGTGCCGATCATGTAGTAGGTGTCGGCCACGTTGGTGACCCAGTCGCGCATGGCCTCGTTCATGGCGTCCTTCAGGGTCGCCGCGCCCGAGGTCACCGGGCGGACTTCGGCGCCCAGCAGGTTCATGCGGAAGACGTTGGGCTTTTGCCGGGCCACGTCGACGGCGCCCATGTAGACGACGCAGGGCAGGCCGAAGCGGGCGGTGACGGTGGCCGAGGCGACGCCGTGCTGGCCCGCCCCGGTCTCGGCGATGATCCGGGTCTTGCCCATGCGCTGGGCCAGCAGGATCTGGCCCATGCAGTTGTTGATCTTGTGCGCGCCGGTGTGGTTCAGCTCCTCGCGCTTGAAATAGATCTTCGCGCCGCCGAGATGGCGGCTCAGGCGCTCGGCGAAATAGAGCGGCGACGGGCGGCCGACATAGTGGGTCAGGTAGCCAGCCAGCTCCTTCTGGAAGCTGGGGTCGTTCTTGGCCTCGGTGTAGGCGCGGTCCAGCTCGAGCACGAGCGGCATCAGGGTCTCGGCCACGTAGAGGCCGCCGTAGTCGCCGAAGCGGCCCTTGGCGTCCGGATAGGCGGACCAGTCGTTAGGTTTCACCGAAGCGTTCACGGGCTCGTTCCAGACGTCAGGCGCGTTTGACGGCGTCCAGGAACGCCGTGATCAGAGCCGGGTCCTTTAGGCCGGGACCCCGCTCGACGCCAGAGGAAACGTCCACCAGCGGCGCGCCGGAGGCCCGGACCGCCTCGGCGACGTTCCACGGATCCAGCCCGCCGGCCAGGAAATGCGGGCGAGAAAATCGCCGGCCATCCAGCAGGCTCCAGTCGAACCTTGCGCCGGTGCCGCCGGGCAGGGTGGATCCTTCCACCGGTCGGGCGTCGAACATCAGGTGCTCGGCGACGCCGTCGAAGGCCCGGGCCTGGTCGACGTCGGCGGCCGACGAGACCGAGAAGGCCTTGATCACCCCGGCGCCGGAGCGCTGGGCGATCTCGCGGACCCGGGACGGGGTCTCCTTGCCGTGCACCTGGATCAGGTCGGGCTCCAGCGTGGCCATCAGCCGATCGACCAGGGCGTCGTCGGGATCGACGGTGACGGCCACGGTCTTGACCGGGCCCTGGCGCAGCGGCGCGGCCAGGCGGGCGGCGGCCTCGGGCTCGAGGTTGCGCGGGCTCCTGGCGAAGAAGACGAAGCCGACATAGGCCGCCCCGCCATCGACGGCGGCGGCGACGCTCTCGGCCGTGGACAGCCCGCAGATCTTGGCCTGGGTGGTCATGGGGGGGGAGGTACGGCGTCGCGACCGCCCATGCAAGGTCCTCCCCCCGTGGGGGAGGCGGCCGAAGGCCGGTGGGGGGAGTGATGGAACCGTCGATCCTGGATCCGGCCGCCTTCCGAATATTCCCCCCTCCGTCGGCTGCGCCGACACCTCCCCCACGGGGGGAGGATCTTGGGTCAGCCCGCCCCCAGCGGCCCCGCCCCCTCCACCGGGTCCGACAAGGTCGCGCGCATGGTGCAGACCAGGCCCTCCGGCCGGTAGTCCATGGTCGCCGCGCCCTTCAGCTCGCCGCGCAGGCTGCGCTCGATCAGGCGCGAGCCGAAGCCGCGGCGGCGGGGCGGGGCCACGGGCGGGCCGCCGGTTTCGGTCCAGGCCAGGGCCAGGTCGCGGGTCGCCGCGTCATAGGTCCAGCTCAGCACCACCCGGCCCTCGCCGCTGACCCCCTCGCCGCTGGACAGCGCCCCGTACTTCAGGGCGTTGGTGGCCAGCTCGTGGAAGATCAGCGCCATGGTCAGGGCCCCGCCCGGCGCCAGCCAGACCGGCGGGCCGTCGATCGTCAGGCGCTCGGCGCCCGGCGTCGGCGGGGTGAACGGCGCCAGGGCCCGCTCGGCCACGTCGCGCAGCCCCGCCCCGTGCCAGCTCTCGCGGGTCAGCACGTCGTGCACCTGCGACAGGCCCAGCAGCCGCGACTCGAACTTCTCGAACGCCGTCAGCGGGTCGGGCTCGGTCTTCAGGGTCTGGCTGGCCATCGACTGCACGGTGGCCAGGGTGTTCTTCACCCGGTGGTTCAACTCGTTGATCAGCAGGCGCAGCTGGCCCTGGTAGCGCTGCTGCTCGGCCTCGACCTGCTTGCGGGCGGTGATGTCGGAGATGATCACCACCAGGTAGGGCCGCCCGTCGCCGGGATCGACCCGCGAGGCGGTGACATGCACCCAGACCGGCCCGTCGCGGCCGTCGACCCGCCGCTCCAGCGCATAGGTGTCGATCTCGCCGGCCAGCAGGGCCAGGCCCTGGGTGACCGCGGTGGCGACATTGTCGTCGCCCGGCGTGATGTCCATGAAGGTCGAGGCCAGCAGGGTCTCGCGGTCGCGGCGGGTGATGGCGCAGAACCTGTCGTTGACCTCCAGGAACCGGCCGCTGCCCGACACCCGGGCCACGCCCATCGCCGCCTGGTCGAACACCGCCCTGTAGCGGGCCTCGGCGGCCTGCAGCCGCTGGCGGGCCTGCACCGCGGCGGTGACCATCTCGGTATAGAGCACCAGCCCGCCGATCCGGCCGTCGTCGGTGCGCCAGGGGGCCATCGACCAGCGCACCCAGTGCACGCGGCCCTCGCCGTCGACATAGCGGTCGCCCTCGTCCTCGCGCAGCTCGACCCCTTCGGCCAGGACCTGGGCGTGCTTGTCGCGCCAGAACTGCGGGATCTCCGGGAAGACGTCGTAGTGGCGGCGGCCCAGCAGCGGGGTGTCGGGCGACATGCCCTGGTCGGTCAGGTATTGGCGCGAGGCGGCCAGGTAGCGCATCTGGTCGTCGAAGATGGCGATGCCCATCGGCGCGTGCTTCAGGGCGGTGGTGACGCTGGGCGAGACGGGGGGCGCCGCCGCCGGGGACGGCGCGTCCTCCGGGGCGTTCTGGGCGGCCTCCTCAATCTCGGTCGGCGATCGCGCGGCCATCGCGCTCCTTTGCTCGGCTCGTTCGTGCGGGCGCGCCATCTTGCTCAGGTTGCAGCGGCTGTCGATGGGGCAATCTCGCGCAGTGGATTGATTTCGCGGCGGATCCCCCTCCGGCCCTCCGGGCCACCTCCCCCAGAGGGGGAGGATCTATGTGGTGCAGATGCTCCCCCTCTGGGGGAGCTGTCGCGAAGCGACCGAGGGGGTTTGGTGGCACGATCTCTCGTCCTCACGCGATCTCTCGCTGAGCTATCGGAAAGGGTCGCGGAGCGCCGGACATCGTCCGGAGTGTTTGAGTAGTAACCGTTTTCGACGAAGCCCGATCGCTCCGCGCGGTCGTTGTCCGGAAGCCCGCGGCGCTGAGCCCTGTTGGGGCCTCGCCGCCTTGAAGCCTCCGACGGGCGGGCCAGGTCAACGAACCCCGGTCCCGGACCGCGAGCGCGTCACCGCCCGCCTGTTGCTCCGCCAGCCCTCGCGCCACGTCGTTTTTGTGTTCCAGGCCCGACCGGCTCCAGAGACGCGAGGTTTGGTCCCGAAGGACCGCCGACGGAGCTTCCCGCTCGATCGCCCCCCGCCGCCGCATCGGTCGCTGGCCATGCGCCCTTTCCCTGCGTCGAGGTGGGATCAGGATAAGGGCGGTCTGGGAGGGTGAGGACCAAATCGGGTCGAGAAAGTTCAGGGTGTTGAAATCGCGAGACTTTGTTGGCTGAACGCCGAGCATAAGTCATCTCGAACCCTCTCCCGTGGGGAGAGGGAGGGGCCCGCCGCGCAGCGGTGGGAGGGTGAGGGCGTAAACCGCCGGCCGGCGCGCCGGCAGGGCGTTCGTGAGAAACCGGACAGGGCGTCACCCCTCTCCCTCCCACGCTTCGCGCGGGCCCCTCCCTCTCCCCTCCGGGAGAGGGTGCGCCAACCACCCCCTCGCCCGGCCGGACCGCCCCGGCGGCCAGGCCGCGCCCTGAAATCCATGGTGGCGAGCCTGCTCTGGGGTCTGACCGTGTCAAGGAGGGCTCTCCGAGCCCCCGCGACGCGGTCGCCCCAGAGCGCCCCTTGGGGCGATCCTTGACACGGTCAGACCCCAGAGCTCCCATTCCACCAAGGGTTTCAGGACGTGGCGTCATCCGCTACGGCGTGAAAGGTCGAGGGTGATGCCGGAAAACTTCAACTATATCTCTTTTGGTAGTCGCGAATATGTTGAGGGGATTACCGACAGCATCGCTATGAACCGCGGCCGTATGTTTGAATATACAGCCATCGACCTAGAAAAGAGATTGGAATCCCTAGAAGCGATTTCGATTACATTTCTGGAGACTCTCCCAACATTCGTTTGCAGCGAAATCTGGCGTACGGATGACGCAGCCGCAATGGTCGTAAAATACGGCCGTATCGGGAACACGGTCGCTGACCGAAAGGAAGTCTCGACTAATTTCACTACAGTGATTGATTTCGGAGAGGTCAAATTCGAGAATATTGAGGCGGCGCGCGATGTTTTTTGCGCGGACCCATTTCAACTCTACCGGACACATTGGGCTGTCAGAGATGGCAATGTGCAGGCGATCTTGGCGAGGTTGGCGCAGCTAAAGCCGGAAGCAGCGCATGCAATCTCAGGACAGGAGGTGCCGAATGTAGGTGATGAGGTAGTCGAACTGCCGCCGCGTACCAAGAATACGCTTGGTGTTGCGGGTAGCGTGGAGGTGTTTCTTCAGCTGCTGTATGGCTCGCCAGCCAAGGAGGCGACCGAGACTTTCTTCCGTGGGCACGATGATGCGAGGTTCGAACTAACGCCGTCTCTATTGCGAAAGTGGCCAGAAGGAGGTTGGCAGTTCATGCCAACCGAGGATCGACTTTGCAAGGAGCTTCTGATCGCGCATTATGATGAATTTCAAAGTGATCAATACTGCTTTGATCGCCTTGTTCGTATGCAGCACTATGGCCTACCGACCCGATTGCTCGACATTTCGGGAAATCCCCTGATTGCTCTATTTTTTGCCTGCCACGGCGGGCCGGAACGTGCCGATTTGGAGGCCGAAGTTATTATTTTTACGGTTTCTGCAGATAAAGTTAAATATTACGACTCTGATACCGTTAGTTGTATTTCAAACCTATCAAATTTATCATACGATCAAAAAAATGATCTAGATCTAAACCTAGATGTAACTCAATTTAATGAAACTCAAGTCGCGGAAAAGCTTCTGCATCATATAAAATCCGAGAAAGGGTTTTTTGAGGGACGTATTGTTCCTGATGATCTGGGATCAATCATTTGCGTGAAGGCAAAACGAAACAACACTCGTATCAAATCACAGTCGGGCGCCTTTTTGCTTTTCGGACACGAGGCTGCTCTGCCAGAGTCTGGCCAGGAGGGTATCGAGATCGCCCGTGTGACGATCACCGACAAGCGCCACATTTTGGATCAACTAGACAGAATTAATATAAACGCCACTACGGTGTATCCAAGCATAGATCAGACGGCGGTACACCTTCGGGAGCAGTATCGAACAGCCGGTCCTTCTTAGACATAGATTAGCGATTATTCCTCCCCCCCCCCCCAACCCTACTCCGCCGCCGACAAATCCCCCGCCCCCTCGTACGCCGCCATCATCGCCATGTTCAGAATCTTCGACACCGACGCTGATAACGGCGCGATCTGGACCGGCTTGCCCAGGCCCAGCAGCACCGGGCCGATCACCGTCGCCCCGCCCAGCGACTGCACCAGCTTGGTGGCGATCGAGGCCGAGTGGATGGCCGGCATGACCAGGATGTTGGCGCTGTCGGTCAGGCGCATGAACGGGTAGTTGGCGCGCTTTTCCGGGTCCAGAGCCAGCTCGGGCGGCATCTCGCCCTCGTATTCGAAGTCGACGTCCATCTCGTCGAGCATGGCCACGGCCTCGCGCACCTTGTCGGAGCGCTCGCCCATCGGGTTGCCGAAGGTGGAATAGCTCATGAAGGCCACGCGCGGCTTGAAGCCCAGGCGCCTGACGGCGCGGGCGGCCTCGCAGGCGATCTCGACCAGTTCGTCGGCGTCGGGCAGCTCGGTGACGTTGGTGTCGGCCACGAACACGGTGCGGCCCTTGGCCAGGACGACCGACATGCCCATGATCCGCCCGCCCGGGGCCGGGTCGACGACGCGCAGCACCTCCTCCAGCGCCTGGTCGAAGCTGCGGGTGACGCCGGTGACCATGCCGTCGGCCTCGCCCAGGGTGACCATCGAGGCGGCGAAGCTGTTGCGGTCCTGGTTGATCAGCCGCTGGACGTCGCGCTTCAGGTAGCCCTGGCGCTGCAGGCGCTTGTACAGATAGTCGACATAGTCGGGATTGCGGTCGCTGAGCCGGGCGTTGTGGATCTCCAGGCCCGCGGTGTCGGGGTCCAGGCCGACGACGCGCATGTTCTCGTGCACCAGGTTCTCGCGGCCGCAGAGGATGGCCTTGCCGAAGCCGCCGGTCTGGTAGGCGTAGGCGGCGCGGATCACCGACGGGTCCTCGCCCTCGGCGAAGACGATGGTCTTGGGGTTGGCCAGGACGGCGCCGCTGATCTTCTGCAGGAAGCCGGCGGTGGGGTCCAGGCGTTGGGCGAGGCTGGCGCGATAGGCGTCCATGTCGGCGATCGGCCGGCGGGCCACGCCGGTGTCCATGGCCGCCTGGGCCACGAACGGCGGCACGTACCAGATCAGCCGCGGGTCGAAGGCCGAGGGGATGATGTATTGCGGGCCGAACTTCAGCTGGCGGCCGTGATAGGCGGCGGCGACCTCGTCGGGCACGTCCTCGCGGGCCAGCATGGCCAGGGCGTTGGCGCAGGCGATCTTCATCTCGTGATTGACCCGCCGGGCCCGCACGTCCAGGGCGCCGCGGAAGATGTAGGGGAAGCCCAGGACGTTGTTGACCTGGTTGGGATAGTCGCTGCGGCCGGTGCCCATGATGGCGTCCTTGCGGACCTTGTGCACCTCTTCGGGGGTGATCTCCGGATCGGGGTTGGCCATGGCGAAGATCACCGGATTGGGCGCCATGCTGGCGATCATCTCGGGGGTGAACGCGCCCTTGGCCGAGAGACCCAGCAGCACGTCGGCGCCCTTGACCGCCTCGGCCAGGGTGCGCAGCGGCGTGTCGACCGCGTGGGCGCTCTTCCACTGGTTCATGCCCTCGGTGCGGCCCTGGTAGAGCACGCCCTTGCTGTCGACGGCGATGACGTTCTCGGGCCGCACGCCCATGGCCTTGATCAGCTCCATCGAGGCGATGCCGGCCGCGCCGGGGCCGTTGAGCACCACCTTCACGTCGGCCAGGTTCTTGCCGGTGATGTGGCAGGCGTTGATCAGGCCGGCGGCGCAGATGATCGCCGTGCCGTGCTGGTCGTCGTGGAACACCGGGATGTCGAGCAGCTCCTGCAGCTCGGTCTCGATGCGGAAGCACTCGGGGCTCTTGATGTCCTCCAGATTGATGCCGCCGAACGTGACGCCGATGTTCTTGACCACCGTGATGATCTCGTCGGCGTCCTTGGAGCTGATCTCGATGTCGATGGAATCGACGTCGCCGAAGCGCTTGAACAGGACGGACTTGCCCTCCATCACCGGCTTGGAGGCCAGGGCGCCCAGGTCGCCGAGGCCCAGGATCGCCGTGCCGTTGCTGATCACCGCCACCAGGTTGCCCTTGGAGGTGTACTCGTAGGCCATGTCGGGGTCGGCGGCGATGGCGTGGACGGGCACGGCGACGCCGGGGGAATAGGCCAGGGAGAGGTCGCGCTGGGTGGCCATCGGCTTGGTGGCGACGACGCCGATCTTCCCGGGCGTGGGATAGCGGTGGAAGTTCAGCGCTTCCTCGTCCGTGAAGGTCTTCTTTTCCGCGTCGCTCATTGGCGCGTTTCCCCTGTCCTGATGTCCTGCAGTCACACATGCTGGAGGCGCCGAACGATGCGACGCGCCCTTATGGGGCCGCACCGTAGCGACCGGGCGGGGGCGTAACAACCTCGGGCGCCTGAAGTTTTTTGACGCAAACGCTTGTTCTGCTTGGGATTGCGCCTGTCCAGCGTTGTCATCTGGCCGCTGTTTTCCTTGACCTGAGGGGGCTGGTCGGGAGACTACCGGCCGCGCCACTCCCGGGAGATCGCCTTGAGCCAGAACGACTTAGCCGCGCCGTCCAGCGCCTCGGAAGGTACCGTTACCATCGCCCTGGCCGGCGCGCTCGGCCGGATGGGCCAGGCCTTGGCCAAGACGCTGGACGGGCGGGTCGACGCGGTGGTCGTGGCGCGATTTGATCGTCCTGGCGCGGTCGGCGAGGGCCTGGTCGAGCGCGACGCGGCCCTGGCGGCCGCCCAGGTGGCCATCGACTTCACGATTCCCGAGGCGTCCGTGGCCCTGGCCGAGGCGGCGGCCCTTCTTTCCGAAAAGGGAAATGGCGGCCCGGCCCTGGTCATCGGCTCGACCGGCTTTTCCGACGACCAGAACGCCCGCATCGTGGCGGCGGCGACCAGGGTGGCGATCGTCAAGTCCGGCAACTATTCGCTGGGCGTCAACATGCTGATGGGCCTGGTCCGCCAGGCCGCCGCCGCCCTGCCCGCCGCCGACTGGGACGTCGAGGTCCACGAGGCCCACCACAAGCGCAAGATCGACGCCCCGTCCGGCACCGCCCTGATGCTGGGCCAGGCGGCGGCCGACGGGCGCGGCGTTGGCCTGGGCCAGGTGGCCGACCGCGGCCGCGACGGCATGACCGGCCCGCGCAAGGCGGGGACCATCGGCTTCTCGGTGGTGCGCGGCGGCGGGATCATCGGCGAGCACAGCGTGATCTTCGCCGGCGAGGAGGAGGTGCTGACCCTGTCGCACTCGGCCACCGACCGGGGCCTGTTCGCGCGGGGCGCGGTCGCCGCCGCCTTGTGGGTCAAGGGAAGGCCGCCCGGGCTCTACGACATGCAGGACGTGCTGGGTTTCGAAAACTAAGGCCTAACAATCGCCGCAGCTTGCGGCATTGTGCCCCCTGATGGCCGAGACCCCACCGCCAGAGCCCCAAGCCGACGCCAAGCCGTCCTCACCCTCGCGGTTTCGCCGCGCGGCGCTGGTCGACGCCGGCCTGGAGGCGATGAGCCTGGCCGCCCTGGCCTTCGTGGCCATCGGCTTCTCCGCCTATGCCGGCCGCCGCGAGATCAGCCGCGAACTGGCCCTGGCCTGGCTGAACGACAAGGGCGTCGAGGCCAGCGTCGACCTGGACGACCTGGACGCCACCGGCTTCGCCGGCGCCATCCGCCTGGGCCCGAAGAACGCGCCGGTGTTCTCGGCCGAGCGGATCGAGGTGGCCTACGACCTGGCTTCCCCGTGGACGGGCGGCAAGTTCGCGCTCAACACGAGGGCCGTGCGGCTGGTGCGGCCCCGGGTCAACGCCCGGCTCGACCAGAACGGCCTGAACTTCGGGATCCTGCAGCCGCTGATCGACGAGGCGCTGAAGTCGCCGGCCGAACCGTCCGCGCCGGGGCCGGCGATCCTGATCGAGGACGCCCGGGTGCTGCTGCGCACCCCCGGCGGCCCGGCCCGCCTGACCGGCGACGCCAGCCTGGACGACGGCAAGCTGCTGCGCTTCGACGGCCGGCTGGCGGCCATGCGCTATGCGACGCCGGCCCTGTCGTTCGAGGCCGACGGCGCCCTGGTCAAGGCCCGCAAGCGCGGCGACCGCCTGACCGTCGACGTCCAGCTGGGCCTGAAGACCTTCAGCGCCGGCCAGCTGGACCTGACCGAGGCCCAGGGGACCCTGCAGGCCGACCTGACCTATCCGGACCTCAAGCAGCTGTCGATGATCGGCCCGGCCGAGGCGCGGCTGGCCCTGACGGCTCGCGGGGCCGAGGTCGAGGCCGCCAGCCTGGGCGGGCTGGAGGCCAACCTGGCGGTGTCGGGCCTGCTGAGCGGCGATTTGCGGCGCGGCGGTCTAGTCGGCAAGACCACCCTGCACGCCCGAGGCGAACGCCTGACGGCTCAGGGCCTGGACAGCCGCGACGTGGTCGCTGACCTCGACCTGTCGAACCTGGCCCTGACCTACGATCCCAACGGCCTGCGCGGCTCGGCCCGCACGCGGCTGACCGCCAACGCCGAGCGGGCGGTGGCCGGCGGGGCGGCCCTGTCGCGCACGGCGCTGGAGGTCCAGTCCTCCAGCCTGACCCTGGTCTCGGACAAGGCGCGGAGCACGATCGGCGGACCGCTGACGGCGACGATCGGCAGCGGCCGCGCGGCGATGGGCGGGGTCGTGCTGTCCGACCTGACCGCCGACGGCCGGGGCCGGTTCTCGGCCGGGACCGACGGGATCGCCCTGGCCCTGGACGCCCGCGCCGACGCCGACGGGGCCATGAGCGGGCCGGACGCCCAGCGCGTCGCCGAGGCCCTGCCCAATCCGGACTACGCCCAGGCCGCGGCCCGGGCCCTGTCACGGTTCGCCCTCAGCGCCCCGGCCCTGAAGCTGGGGATCACCGGCGGCCAGACGACCCTGTCCCTGCCCCGCCCCGTCGCCCTGACCGCCGCCAGCGGCGCCAAGGTGGTGCTGGAGGCGCCCGGCGGCCCGCTGGTCGCGGCGCGCGGTGAGACGGCCAGCGGCCGGGCGGCGGTCGCCTTGGGCGGCGGCGGCCTGCCCGAGATCACCCTGAAGGTCCCCAGCTGGCGCTCGAACGCCTCGGGCCTGACCAGCGACGTGATCGTGGCCGGGGCCGTGGACGTGCCGCCGTTCATCGGCGTGGGCGGAACCCTGGCCGGCCGGGCTCAGCTGGCCGGCGGCGGGCTGAGCATCCGACTGAACGGCTGCACGCCGATGACCGCCAAGGCCATCGCCATGGGCGAGCCGCCGATCAGCGACGTGACGTTCAGGCTGTGCCCGACCGCCCAGCCCTTGATCACCGCCAGCGGCGGGCTCTGGCGCGCCTCGGCCCTGGTCCGCGACGGCGCGGCCATGGTCAATGTCGCCCAGGCGCGGCTGGAGGGGGTCGAGGCCAGCTTCGTCGGCGGCGGGCGCGGCTTCGACACGGCCCAGGTCAAGGTCACCGGCGGCCGCGTGGTCGAAGCCTCGACCGAGGACAAGCGCTTCGAGACCATCGCCGCGACCGGCGAGGTCGACCTGGCGCGCGGCCAGTGGACCGGCGCCCTGGACGGCAAGACCCTGAACGGCCGGCCGCTGGGCCGGGTCACGATCCGCCACGACGTGGCCAGCGGCCGCGGCCAAGCCGACATCGACGCCTCGACCCTGACCTTCGCCAAGGGCGGGCTGCAGCCGCTGGAGCTGACGCCCCTGGCCGTGGTCGCCCGCGACGCCGAGGGCCCTGTCGTGTTCACCGGCCGCTTCGCCTGGCACGACGAGATCATGACCAGCGAAGGCCGGGCGTCGACCCCGGGGCTGGATTTCAAGAGCCCGCTGGGCCCGGCCCACCGGCTGAAGGGCGAGATCGTCTTCGACAGCCTGGCCCCGCTGACCGCCGCGCCCGGCCAGGTCGTGACCCTGGACAGCATCGACGCCGTCGTGCCGATCCAGTCGATCCGGGCCAGCTTCGGCCTCGGCGCCGAGGCCCTGCACCTGCAGGCGACCACCTTCGAGGCCTCGCAGGGCAAGATCAATATCGAGCCGTTCGACGTGCCGCTGGACGGCAAGGGCGCGATGAAGGGGGTGGTCAACATCGCCGGCCTGGACCTGGGCCAGCTGGTCGCCGGCTCGTCCCTGTCCGACAAGGTCAAGATCGAGGCGATCGTCGACGGCCGCCTGCCGTTCGAGGCCAGCCCGGACGGCTTCCGCTTCGTCGACGGCAAGGTCTACGCCACCGGCCCCGGCCGGCTGTCGATCGCCCGCGAGGCCCTGACCGGGGTCGAGGCGGGCCAGGGCACGATCGATCCGGCCGACCCGCTGACCGCGCCCAAGGCCGTGCCGATCAACGCCATCCAGGACTTCGCCTACCAGGCGATGGAGAACCTGCATTTCGAGACCCTGGAAGCCGGGGTCAACAGCACCGAAAAAGGGCGGCTGGGCGTGCTGTTCCACATCAAGGGCGAGCACGACCCCAAGGTGGCCGAAAAGGCCCGGATCGGCCTGATGGAGCTGCTGAACGGCAGCGCCTTCCAGCGTCGCATCCCCCTGCCCGCCAAGACGCCGGTCGACCTGACCCTGGATACGTCGCTAAACTTCGACGAGCTGATCGCGGCGGCCAAGCGCGCCTGGGAGGAAGCCCAGGCTCGCGCGGCCGCGGCCTCGGCGGCGATTCCGACCCCGCCTACACCCTCTACGTCGCCTACGCCTCAGCTTACGCCGACCCCGCCGCCGCGTTCAGGCACGGTTCAGCCTTGAAGCCGCAAATTCCCCGAGAACTGGAGACACCCGCCATGAAGCGCGCCCTGATCCTTCCCCTCCTCGCGGTGGGCGCCCTCGCGGCGTGCACACCGACGGTGCGGGTGAAGGTCGACCCGATCAACATCTACGCCAAGCTGGACGCCAATGTGCGCGTGCAACTGGACAAGGAAGTCCAGTCCGCGATCCAGCAAAACCCCAACCTGTTCTAAGAGAGGAACCGACATGATCCGCAAGACTATGACGGTCCTGGCCCTGGCCGCTTCGCTGGGCGCCGCCGTGAGCTTCGTGGCCCTACCCGCCCTGGCCCAGTCGGCCGCCGCCAAGGCCGCCGTCGACGCCGGCAAGGCCGCGGGCGTCGTGGGCGAACAGGCCGACGGCTTCCTCGGCGTGGTCTCGGGCGGCGACGCCGCCCTCCGCGCCGCCATGGCCGAGATCAACGCCGGCCGCGCGGCCGTCTACAAGGACACCGCCGCCAAGACCGGCGTCACCGCCGAGGCCGCCGGCCAGGCCACCGCCAAGCAGCTCTACGGCCGCCTGGCGCCCGGCCAGTACTGGAAGCCGCTGAACGGCGGCTGGACGAAGAAGTAGGCGAACGGCCAAGGCTGGTCCTCCCCCTGTGGGGAGGCGGCCGAAGGCCTGTGGGGGGAGTCTGCAGGCGACAGCGACTACGGTCGACGCCGTGCCGCTCCCCCCTCCGTCGCCCGTCGGGCGACACCTCCCCCACAGGGGGAGGACCTTGGGTTCCTCTTGAACCCGCCCTCGCGAGTCGCCACCTAGATGTCACGTTGCGAGGCCCAGGCGCCGACTTCGGGCCCGGTCCTCGCGAACGAAGTCGCTTGAGCGAGGACTTCGCGATGACCCGGACGATCCTGTTCGACAGCCCCTTCCTGCTGGGCTTCGAGCACACCAGAGACCTGATCGAGCGCGCGGCCAAGGCCGCCGCAGAAGGCTATCCGCCCTACAATGTCGAGCAGGCCGAAGACGGCGGAGTGCGCATCACCCTGGCGGTCGCCGGCTTCTCGCCCGACCAGCTGCAGGTCACCGTCGAAGGCGGCCAGCTGGTGGTGGCGGGGCGGCGCGACGCCGAGGGCAAGCCCGAGGCCGACAAGGCCTATCTGCATCGCGGCATCGCCGCCCGCGGGTTCCTGCGCACCTTCGTGCTGGCCGACGGCATGGAGGTCACCGCCGCCACGCTCGAGCACGGCCTGCTGCACGTCGACCTGGCCCGTCCCGAGCCCGAACGGCTGGTCCGCCGCATCCCGATCCGCTCGGTGGGCTGATCGCCCGCCGCCAAGCCCTCGCTTGATGACCCCATGGCCGCGGTCTGAACCCAGACGCGGCACGGGGCGTTCCTCTTTTGAAGGAGGTGGTCTTATGACACCCAACCCCGCTACACCGTTCTTCACCGCCGAGGCCTTCGCGGCCCTGGGCGCCCCGGACCTGGTCTATGTGCGCCCGATCAAGGCGGCGGAGATCCTGGCCGACGTGCCGGTCGGCGTGACCGACGAGGTGGAGTTGTCGCCGGACCAGACCCTGTACGCGGTGTGCCGCGCCGACGGCGCGCGCCTGGCGGTGCTGACCGACAAGGATTCCGCTATCGCCGCCGCCCTGGCCCACGAGCTGGCGCCGGTCTCGGTACACTGAGTCCATGATCGTTGGCCGCATTTTCAACTGCGGCCGTCGTTCCCGTCCTTGTGCGGCCCGTTCTTGTGCGAGAGGGAAATCCTCGTCCTTCGACAGGCTCAGGATGAGGATTTCCACTGAACCGCCGTCGAATTCGTCCTCATCCTGAGCCTGTCGAAGGACGAGGACGGCCGCGCCGTTCGGTCTTGTCGACGCGCCCTGTCGACGCGGGGTAAGAAGTCTCGACCGACGACAGGGCGAGGACGACGGAATGAGCGAGACGGGGATCGGACGCCGGGGGCTGTTGGGCGTCGCCGGATTGTTGATCGCGGGCCCCGCCTGGGCCGCGGCCCCCAAGCCCCGGGTGGCGATCCAGACCGACCACGGGACGATCGTCGTCGAGCTGGAGAGCGGCAAGGCCCCGATCACCGCCGCCAACTTCCTGCGCTATGTCGACGCCCGCAAGTACGACGGCGGGACCTTCTATCGGGCCTCCAAGACCAAGGGCGTCAAGGGCGCGGGCTCGATCCAGGGCGGGCCGCCCGACCGGGTGCGCCGCTTCGCCCCCATCGCCCACGAAAGCACCCGGACCACCGGGATCAAGCACCGGGCCGGGACGATCTCCATGGCCCGCAACGCGCCCGGCACGGCCACCTGCGACTTCTTCATCTGCGCCAGTCCCCAGCCTTATCTGGACGCCCATCCCGGGGCGGCCAATGCCGCGAAAATGGGCGACAACCAGGGCTTCGCGGCGTTCGGCGGCGTGGTCCAGGGGCTGGACGTGGTCAAGACGATCCTCGCCCTGAAGGCCGACGGGCCAGCCCTGTATCCGGCCATGAAAGGCCAGATGCTGAACCCGCCGGTGAAGATCATCGGCATGAAGCGGGTCTAAAGCCATCCGAGAACGGCTCCCAAAGGGTGTCATCCCGGAAGCCTCGCAGAGGCTGTCCGGGATCCAGGTGACGGGCGAAGGCCTTGCGGTTCACCTGGATCCCGGACAAGCGCTGCGCGCTTTCCGGGATGACAACTTCAACGGTCGGAAGCGCGGTTAGAAACTGATCCGAAACCCCTCAGGCCGCGGTGGGCTTGCTCTGGTGGGCGTGGGTCAGCATCACGTGCACGGCGTCGGCCGAGCGGGCCTTGCGCAGCTGCTCGCGCAGGTCGGGCTGGCGCATCATCCGCGAGATGCGGGCCAGGGCCCGCAGGTGGCTGGAATCGGCGTCGCGGGGCGCGAACAGCGCCACCAGCAGGTCGACCGGCTTGTCGTCGACCGCGCCGAACGCCACCGGCGTTTCCAGGCGCACGAACACGGCTCGGACCCGGTCGATGTCGGACAGGCGCGCGTGCGGGATCGCCACGCCCTGGCCGACGCCGGTGGAGCCGGCGTTCTCGCGCTCGATCAGGCCTTCCAGCGCCTCGTGGGCGTCGACGCCGAAGGCCCGGGCGGCCACGTCGGCGATCACGCCGAGAACCTGACGCTTGTTGGCGGCGCTGACTCTCAGAGTGACCGCGCCGGGCTCCAGTAGATCGCCGATGATCATGGTCGGGAAACTCGCTCGCAGTCGGTCGTCGCGCCTCGTCGCCGTCTCTCGCCGAGACGGGGGCCTACCGAAACGCGCCGACCGATCCGAGGTTCGATCAGTTCGCGGCCGGAGCGTGCCCGTTCAGCGACTTGGTGCGTTCGGGGTCGATCCAGCCGATATTTCCGTCAGGCCGCCTGTAGACCACCGACAAACCGTCGTGGGCGGCGTTCCTAAACACGATTGCCTGGGACTCGGTCAAGTCCAGTTCCATGACCGCCATGGAAACAGTCATCGTCTTCAGCGAGGCCTGGCTCTCGGCGATGATCATGGCCGACGGCGCGCCGGTGGGGTGGTCGTCCTCCGCCGTCCAGTCGTCGTCGTCGATTTCGTCGCTGTCGGGGGCCCGCAGCACGTA
The DNA here is from genome assembly GCF_964253875.1 of Caulobacter sp. LjRoot300. NCBI lineage: Bacteria > Pseudomonadati > Pseudomonadota > Alphaproteobacteria > Caulobacterales > Caulobacteraceae > Caulobacter > Caulobacter sp. LjRoot300. The sequence continues at coordinate 586,295 of NZ_CAXUSA020000002.1, read as the reverse complement.
CATCGCCGCGTTCTCGGCCTGCTTGGCGTTGGCGGCGATCGAGTGGCTCTTCAGCCGCCGCTTGTAGCGGCGGATGCGCGTCTCGATCTTGGCCAGGGCGGCGTCGAAGGCCGCGTGGGCGTCTCCGCCCGACCCATGGCTGATCAGCTGCTGGCCCGAAGCCAGCTTGACCGAACAATCGACCCGGAAGGCGAAGCCCTCCTTGCTGATCACGACCTCGGCGTCACCGCCGCGGTCGAAATACTTGCCGATGCTCAGGGTGATTTCGTCGGAGACTCGCGCTCGCAGAGCCTCACCAACGTCGACATGCTTGCCGGAGATTTGGACTTGCATGGCCTATCAACGCGCCCGTCCGCGCCTGGTGTCAAGCGTCGCAAAAGCGACTTAAAACAGCCCCGGAATCATATGCAGCAACCGCTCGATCGCGGCCGCCACCACCCCCGCGCTCAGCACCAGCAGACCCACGCTAACCGCCGCCATCAGGTAGCCCAGCAGGGCCAGCAGGCCGTCGCGCTGCAGCAGGGCCAGGGCCAGGACGGCCACCGTGGCCCCCGGCGCCAGGTTGCCCAGCGGGATCGGCAGCACCAGCACCAGGGCCAGCAGGGTGCAGACCACGCCGATCAGCCGCTCGCCGATCGGGCCGAACAGAATCTTCAGCCGGGGACGGGTGACCAGCTCCATCCGCCGGACGATCGGCGTCAGCCTACGGAACAGTCCGCGCAGGTCGTCGCGCTTGAGCGGATGATCGACCAGCTTCCGCGGCAGCCAGGGGACGTCGGACCCCCAGGCGATCTGCGGGGCCAGCAACAGGATCGGCAGGCTGAGGATCGTCGACGAGCCCGGGGGCAGGGGCAGGCAGTTCAGCAGGCCGAACACCAGCAGCATGGCCCCGAAGGCGCGGCTGTCGAACTGCTCGAGCATCTGTCCCACGGTCAGGACGGGACGCTCGTCCTCGCCGAATCCCTCGATCACGTCGGATAGACTCTGGATGGTCATGCTCAGCCTTGATTCGCGTGTCTATCAACGCGGACCGCGAGCGTCCGGACCATCGGTCAGGCGGTTTCCTTGATCAAGCGCCGCCGTTCGACCGACGACGGAATCCGCAAGGCCTCGCGATACTTGGCGACCGTGCGGCGGGCGATGTCGACGCCGCTTTCCTTGAGGATCTCGACGAGGCGGTCGTCGGAATGGACGTCGGCCTCGGTGCGCTCGGCCTCGACCAGGGCCTTGATCTTGTGGCGGACGCTGGCGGCCGAGTGGGCCTCGCCGCCCTCGGTGGCCTGGATGGCCGAGGTGAAGAAGTACTTCAGCTCGAACACCCCGCGCGGGGTGGCGATGTACTTGTTGGAGGTCACCCGGCTGACGGTGGATTCGTGCATGCCGATGGCGTCGGCGATGGTCTTCAGGTTCAGCGGCCGCAGGTGCTCGACGCCATAGGCCAGGAAGCCGTCCTGCTGGCGGACGATCTCGCTGGAGACCTTCAGTATGGTCTTGGCCCGCTGGTCGAGGCTTTTGACCAGCCAGTTGGCGGTGGCGAAGCTGTCGGAGACGAAGGTCTTTTCCTGGTCGGTCCGCGCCCCCTTGCTGACCCGGGCGTGGTAGCGCTGGTCGACCAGCACTTTGGGCAGGGTGTCGGTGTTCAGCTCCACGTGCCACAGGCCGCCGGGCGTCTCGCGCACGTGGACGTCGGGCGTCAGGGTCTGGGGCGGATCGCTGTGGAAGGCCGCGCCGGGGCGGGGGGTCAGGGCGCGGATCTCGGCGACCATCTCGCGCAGGTCCTCGTCGTCGACGCCGCAGGCCTTGCGCAGGGCGTTCATGTCGCGGCGGGCCAGCAGGTCCAGATTGTCGAGCAGGGCGGCCATGCAGGGGTCGTAGCGGTTGACGTCCTTCAGCTGCAGGGCCAGGCACTCGCGCACGTCGCGGGCCATGACCCCGGCCGGCTCGAAGCCTTGCAGCACGGTCAGCACGCCCTCGACGAAGGCCAGGTCGCAGCCCAGACGCCCGGCGACCTCATCGAGGTCGGCGCGCAGGTAGCCGGCGTCGTCGACCGCGTCGATCAGCACCCCGGCCACCACGACCTGGGCCGGCGACAGGCCGGCCACCGCCAGCTGCTCGGTCAGGTGCTCGACCAGGGTCGGGGCGCGGGTCAGGGCTTCTTCGTAATGGCCGTCGCCTTCGAAACTGCCGCCGCCGCCGGTTCGCGACCAGTCGATCTGGCCACCGGCCTGCTCGGCCCCGGACTCGGCGCCGTCGCCGGTGGCGCGCTCGCCGGGCGAGACGTCGTCGGGTGTGGCGTCCATCTGCTGGCTGGCGGCGCTGTCGGACACTGCGTCCAGGCCGAGATTCTCGGTGGGGCGCTCGGCCTCGCCCTCGTTTGGAGCCGCGCGTTCGGTCTCGACCGGGCCGTCGTCACGCTGGAGCAGGGGATTGCGCTCGAGCTCGGCCTCGACGAAGGCGTCGAGCTCGAGATTCGACAGCTGCAGCAGCTTGATCGCCTGCTGGAGCTGCGGCGTGATGACAAGGCCCTGGCCTTGCCGAAGCTCCAATCTGTGGCCGAGAGCCAAGTCGCCCTCCTGGGCAAATCAACGAACCTGTTGATCGCCATTGAAGGGCAGTCTGGTTAACGGGGCGCGAACGCCAGCAAAAAGCGGGCCAGTGCGACACTCCGCCCGCAGAGACGAGCGTTTTTCTCGCCGCGACAGGGCAAGCACCTAAAAGCGTTCAGAAAATCAGCGGCGGCCCACCAAGGAAAAAACCCGCGCGGGCCCTGGAACCGGCGCGCGGGTCGTCAAATTCTGCCGGGCTTCGGGCGCCGAGCGATTAAAAATTTCGCTCCGGATCGCCTCAGCGTTCGTCGAAGCTGTCGCCCAGATAGACGCGGCGTACCTCGGGATTGTCGACGATCTCCTGGGGCGAGCCTTCGAACAGCACCTCGCCGGCGTGGATGATCGAGGCCCGATCGACCATCTGCAGCGTCTCGCGGACGTTGTGATCGGTGATCAGGATGCCGATGCCGCGGTTCTTCAGGTAGCTGACCACTTCGCGGATGTCGGAGATGGCCAGCGGGTCGATGCCGGCGAACGGCTCGTCCAGCAGCATGAACGACGGCTCGCTGGCCAGCGCCCGGGCGATTTCCACCCGGCGCCGCTCGCCGCCCGACAGGGCCACGGCCGGCGACTTGCGGATGTGGGTGATGTGCAGCTCCTCCAGGATCTGCGTCACCTGCTCGCGCGCCTTGCGCTGGTTCTTCTGGCGCATCTCGACCACGGCCATGACGTTCTGCTCGACCGTCATGCCCCGAAAGATCGACGCTTCCTGCGGCAGGTAGCCCACGCCCATGCGGGCGCGCTGGAACATCGGCTGGCTGGTGATGTCCTCGCCGTCCAGATAGATCGAGCCGTAGTCGGCGGCGACCAGGCCGGTGATCATGTAGAAGCAGGTGGTCTTGCCGGCGCCGTTGGGGCCCAGCAGGCCCGCGACCTCGCCGCGCTTGAGGCGCAGGGAGACGCTCTTGACGACGGGGCGGTCGCCGAACGACTTGCCGACCGCGTCGACGAACAGGCCTTCGGAGGCCGCGTCGCGGTTGACGCCCAGGGATTGCATCGAAAACGCCATGGGTTCCTACGGCTTGCCGGCGGGCTTCTTGTCTTTGTCGGAGGGATAGAGCACCGCCCGCACACGCGTCTTGCCGCGACCCGTGGCGTTGGATTCCATCTTCACGTCGTTGGTCTTGGTCTTGATGGTCATGCGGTCGCCGCGGGCCACGTCCTGGCCCTGGACCGCCACCACGTCGCCGGTGACGATGATGGTGTCGTTGTCATAGGTGTAGACGGCGTGGTCGCCGCGCACGGTCTGCTCGGGCGTGACGTAGAACACGTTGCCGTCGGCCTCGACGCGGTCGACGTCGCCGCAGTCGTTGTTGCCGGTGGGCGAGGAGGTCTTGCCCGGCGTCTTGCGGCGGTTGTAGACGGTCATGGTCGCGGCCCGCATGCGGGCCTTGTCCTGCAACACCTCGACCGCGCCGCGGAAGATGGTCTTGCACTGACTGTTGATGACCTCCTGCTCGTCGGCGGAGATGTCCACCGGCGCGCTGGAATTGCTGCCGCTGGCGGCCGGCGTCTGGGCCATGGCTGCGCCCCCGAAACCCACAAGGAGGGCCGGGCCGCTCAACAGGCTGAAGGCGATCGCCGTCGGCGCCATCCATCGATTCATCAACCAGGTCCTCATGTCTATTCGGGAGCCGTCCCTTGTTCCGGGACCGCTTGGCCCGTCTTCCGGTCGATCCGTGTCTTGACGCCGCCCCGGAAGATGATGCGGTCGCCCTTGTCATATACGGAGTAGGCGTTGGATTGCACCTGTCCAGTTGGACCTTCGCCTTGAAGCTCGGTTTCGCCGGTGGTGTTGCCGTTACGGGTGTCGACCATGGCCTCGTCCGAGGCGAAGCGATAGCCGGCGCCGTCGTCCATGCGGACATTGCCGTAAAGCTGGAGTTTCAGGGTGTCTTCGCGATAGACGCCGCGGTCGGCGGTCGAACGGGTCGGGGCCGGGCTGCCCACGCCCAGGGTCAGGGTCGGGGCGTCCAGGAACACCCGCTTCAGATCGTTCTCGTCGCGCACCGCCGAGCGGGCGGTGATGATGAACGGCCGCCCGTCGCTGGACTGGCCGTAGAAACGCGGCGTGACCATCCGGATCTGGGCCTTGTTTTCGGCGGGTCGCCGGTCGCCGGCGGTGAACGACCGCCAGGCCACCTGGCCGCCGACCGTGGCCAGGATGCCGACCATGGCGACGGGCAGCACCACGCGCGCCAACTTGACGCGACGCGAACGCCGGCGCCAACGGCGCAAGTCCCGTCTGTAGCCCGCCCGGTCGGCCTCGAGGGTGGTCATGCCTCCAGCCTTCAGCTGTGCGCGAAGATGTCGACGTCTTCCCAGCCGGCCAGGTCGAGGGCCGCGCGGTGGGGAAGGTAGTCGAACGCGGCCTTCGCCAGCTCCATGCGGCCCTCGCGGACCAGCATGGCGTCCAAACGCTCGCGCAGGGCATGCAGATGCAGCACGTCGGACGCGGCGTAGGCCAGTTGCTCGGGCGACAGCGTCGCCGCACCCCAGTCCGAACTCTGCTGGACCTTGGACAGCTCCACCCCCACCAGCTCGCGCGTCACGTCCTTGAGGCCGTGGCGGTCGGTGTAGGTGCGGGCCAGCTTGCTGGCGATCTTGGTGCAGTACACGGGGGCGGTCATGACCCCCAGGTGCAGCAGGAACATGGCGATATCGAAGCGGCCGAAGTGAAAAAGCTTCACCACGGCCGGATCGGTCAGCAGGCGCTTGAGGTTGGGCGCGTCGTAGGTCGAGCGGTCCAGGCGCACCACGTGGGCGTCGCCGTCGCCCGACGACAGCTGGACCACGCACAGCGGGTCGCGGCCCAGGCGCAGGCCCATGGTCTCGGAATCGATCGCGACCGCGGTCGCGCCGGCGAAAGCGCCGTCCGGAAGGTCGCCTTCATGCAGAAAGTTGGCCAAGTCTGTTCGTCTCCGCGCCTCGGTCTCGTCGCACGGGACGTTGCGAATTCCGACACGCCTGATGTGGGCGCCGACACTATAGGCCGGATGGGAAGGATATCTATCCGCTGGTCACGACCATCGCCAGCCCTCGGTTGAGCTTGGACGGCCTTCAATGTCAGGAAAGTTTTCGAAGTCTCGAAACTTTCGGCGCCACCCCGACCTTCTTTCGAAGGTTGGTAGGGGGTGGTGCCCAGGAGAGGACTCGAACCTCCACGACCTTTCAGTCACTGGCACCTGAAGCCAGCGCGTCTACCAATTCCGCCACCTGGGCCCGCGAAGCAATCCGTGGATCGCCGCGAGGCCGGGACGTTTATGCAAAGGTTTTGACCGCGTCAATCGCTTAGTTGCGCATTTCGTTGCGATTGGGCTCGCGGTCGTCTATCCCCCGGCCCACGGGTTTAGGACGAGGTTGATTATGCAAGGTCTGGTCACGGTGTTCGGCGGCTCCGGCTTCGTCGGCGGCCAGGTCGTACGCGCGCTCGCCAAGGCGGGCCATCGCGTGCGGGTGGCGGTGCGCAATCCGAACCTCGCCTACCGCATGCGGATGCTGGGCGACGTCGGCCAGATCGAGGTGGTGCAGGCCAATGTCCGCAACGTTCCGTCGGTGGCCCGCGCCGTCGATGGCGCGGAAGCCGTGGTCAACCTGGTCGGCGTCCTGTGGGAAAGCGGCCGGCAGAAGTTCCAGACCCTGCACGTGATGGGCGCCCGGACGATCGCCGAGCAGGCCAAGGGGGCCGGCGCCAAGCGCCTGGTGCAGGTCTCGGCCCTCGGCGCCGACGTCGACTCGTCGTCCAAGTACCAGCGCACCAAGGCCGAGGGCGAAGCGGCCGTCCGCGCCGTGTTCCCGGGCGCGGTGGTGATCCGGCCATCGGTGGTGTTCGGCGCCGAGGACAAGTTCTTCAACAAGTTCGGCCAGATGGCCGCCCTGTTCCCCGCCTTGCCGCTGATCGGCGGCGGCGAGACGAAATTCCAGCCGGTCTATGTCGGCGACGTGGCCGCGGTGGTGGCCAGGGCCGTCTCCAGCCCGGCCGCCGAGGGCCTGACCTACGAGCTGGGCGGCCCGGCCGTCTACAGCTTCAAGGCGCTGATGGAGCTGATCCTGCGCGAGACCGGCCGCAACCGCCTGCTGGCCCCGATCCCGTTCTTCGCGGCCGGCCTGATCGGCAAGGTCGGCGACCTGTCGCCGATCGCCCCGCCGCTGACCTCGGACCAGGTCGAGTCGCTGAGGACCGACAACGTCGCCGATCATGGCCTGCCGGGCCTGGCCGAGGCGGGCGTCGTCCCGACCGCCGTCGAGTCGGTGGTCCCGTCCTACCTTTACCGCTACCGCAAGGGCGGCCAGTACGCCGAGGTCCCGGCGGGGGCGTTCTAGGAATTCACGGTCGGGGACAGGCGCATGCGCCTGTCCCCAGCCAAGAGCCTGTGATCCCGGATCAACGCGCTGTGCGCTTCTCCGGGATGACAGCGCCAATGAGCCATGCGGTAGTCCCGCCCCCAGGATGAGGACCTTCGCCGCGCCTCAGCGCGGCATGTAGATCAGCCCCAGGCCGATCACCCCGACCACGATCCGCCACCAGGCGAACGGGGTGAAGCCGCGCTTGCCGATGAAGGCGATCATGGTCTTGACCACCACCAGGCCCGACAGGAACGACACCACGAAGCCGATCGCGATCGTGCCGGCGTGGCTGGGGTCGATGTCCTTGTAGCTCTTGAGCAGGTCCAGGGCGAAGGCCCCGACCATGATCGGGATGGCCATGAAGAAGCTGAACTCGGCCGCGGCCTTGCGTTCGACCCCCAGCAGCATCGAGCCGACGATGGTCGAGCCCGAGCGCGACACGCCCGGCACCAGCGACAGGCACTGGAACAGGCCGATCAGGAAGGCCGTCTTCAGGCTCAGCGCCATGCCGTCCTCCTCGCGCACCGGCAGCTTGGAGCGGTCGACCCACAGCAGCAGCAAGCCGCCGACGATCAGCGACACGCAGATCACCTGCGGCAGGAACGGGTTCTCGAAGAAGTGCTTGATCACCCCGTGCAGCAGCAGGCCGGCGGCGAAGGCGGGGATGCAGCCGATGATCACGCTCAGCGCGAACCGACGCGCTTCCGGCTTGGTCGGCAGGCCGACCACCACCTGCCACAGGCGCTGGAAATAGACCGCGACCACGGCCAGCACCGCGCCCAGCTGGATCAGGACGATGAAGGTGTCCCAGGTGGGATCGGTCAGGCCCAGGGCGATCTTGGTCAGCAGCAGGTGCCCCGTGGAGGACACGGGGATGAATTCGGTCAGGCCCTCGACCAGGCCCAGCACGATCGCGATCAGCCAATCCGGCATCGTCAGTCCTCTCAAGGGCCGGGCCTCCAGGCGCGCGGCCGTACCAAAGCCCGCCCGGGCGCGCCGGGCGGGGTGAACACCGGTTTATCCGCGCGGCCGCGCCGCGGAACCGCGGAGGCTGCGCCGGCGGCCGTCCAGGACCGTCCTGGCCCGATTTCGTGTCGATCCTGCGTCCGCCCGCGCCCGCCTCGCCCGAAAAGCGGGCGGCCTGGCGGCGGCGGGAAACCGGATCAGATTTCCTGGTTGTACCTGCCGACCCGGTCGCCCAGGCGCGGCTTGACCTCCTGACGGAACAGGGCGCGCATGTCGTCCTCCGACCGCGTGCTCTCGACCACCACGACGATCTCGGGCTTGTTGGACGAGGCGCGGACCAGCACCCACGAGCCGTCCTCCAGGTGCACCCGCACGCCGTTGACGGTGATCACCTCGGTGATCCTACGGCCCAGGATCGACCCGCCGGCGGCGAACAGGTCCTGGTATTCCTTCACCACGTCGTCGACGACGCCGTACTTTACCTCGTCGCCGCAGTGCGGGCTCATGGTCAGGGAGGTGAAGGCCACGGGCAGGGCCTTGCGCATGTCCGACAGCTTCACGCCGGGATTGCGGTCCAGCATGGCCAGGACGGCCGCCGCCGCGGTCAGGCCGCAGTCGTAGCCGTAGCCCAGGTCGCCGTTCATGAAGAAGTGGCCGCTCTTCTCGAAGCCGGCCAGGGCGCCCAGCTCGGCGCTCTTGCGCTTGATGTAGCTGTGGCCGGTCTTCCAGTAGATCACCTTGCAGCCGTGGGCGGCCAGGATCGGGTCGGTGGCGTAGAGGCCGGTCGACTTGACGTCGACGACGAAGGTCGCGCCCGGGTTCAGCGGGGCCAGGTCGCGGGCCAGCATCAGGCCGATCTTGTCGGCGAAGATCTCCTCGCCCTCGTCGTCGACCACGCCGCAGCGGTCGCCGTCGCCGTCGAAGCCGAACGCCAGGTCGGCGCCGTGCTCGCGGACGGCGTCGGCCATCGCGTGCAGCATCTCGGCGTCTTCCGGGTTCGGATTGTACTTGGGGAAGGTGTAGTCGAGGTCGGTGTCCATGCCGATCACCTCGGAGACGCCCATCCGCCGCAGGCCCTCGACGGCGAAGGCGCCGGCCGTGCCGTTGCCGCAGGCGGCGATCACTTTCAGCGGGCGGGTGATCCGGGCCCGCTTGGCGACGTCGGCGATGTAGCGTTCGGCTTCGCCCTGCACCCGGATCAGCTTGCCGCCGTCGCGTTCGACGAAGGCGCCGCCCAGCACGATCGCCTTCAGGCGGCCCATCTCGTCGGGACCGAAGGTCAGGGGTTTCTGGGCGCCCATCTTCACCCCGGTCCAGCCGTTCTCGTTATGGCTGGCGGTGACCATGGCCACGCAGGGGATGTCCAGGTCGAACTGGGCGAAATAGGCGGTGGGCGACAGGGCCAGGCCGATGTCGTGCACCTCGCAGCCGGCGCTGATCAGGCCTAGGATCAGGGCGGTCTTGATCGAACTCGAATAGGACCGGAAGTCGTGGCCGACCACGATCCGCGATTGGCCAAGCTCGTGGATATAGGTCCCCAGACCCAGGCCCAGGGCCTGGACGCCCAGCAGGTTGATATCCGGTCCGAACAGCCAGCGGGCGTCGTACTCCCGGAAGCCCGTGGCCTTGACCAGGGGCTCATTCTCATAGGCGGCCGTGTTGGGGACGAGGTCGGCGCGGGGCTTGGAGAACATCACTCACATTTCGGCTGTTGAGGGGCGGGCGGAGGCGGCGCGCACGATTCAGGACTCGCGCCGATTTGCCAAGCCTGGGGGCTGGCCTGTCGGCAGGACTATCCGGGGCTCGTGACGATTTCTCCCGAGGCGGGGCGCGGGCGCGGGGGCCGGGCCGGAGGGACGCGAAGGCGTTGTGTTAGAGTGGCCGCCGATCCAAGGCAATCCGGGCCGGCCGACGATGACGCGGCAACGCCGGGGCTTGACCGCGATTTTGGGCTCAAAATGACCATAGTCAATTAATTAGACGAATTAGGGCGCCTTCTGCGAGTCTCTCGCAAGAGGTTGCCGCTCATCATGGAGATATTCGTCTATATTTTTGACTGACGCATTCTTCTTGCCGCCAAGAGTCCGTATGAGGCCCCCGCACGCAAATTTTTCCCTGGAAGCGGGGACGAGGGAAGTCGCATGGCCGAACGCATGCTGAAATTCACGACCGTGGCCCGCACGACGCCCGAAAAGCGGGCGGCGAGCGAGCGCAATGGTGATTTCCACGAGATTTACGCCGACTTCATCGACGCCAAGGCCACCGAGCAGGCCTCGCGTTGCTCGCAATGCGGCGTGCCGTTCTGCCAGACCCACTGCCCGCTGCACAATAACATCCCCGACTGGCTGCGGATGACCGCCGAGGGCCGGCTGGAAGAGGCCTATCAGCTGTCGCAGGCCACCAACTCCATGCCGGAGGTCTGCGGTAGAATCTGCCCCCAGGATCGGCTGTGCGAGGGCAACTGCGTCATCGAGCAGTCGGGTCACGGCACCGTGACCATCGGGTCGGTCGAGCGCTACCTGACCGACAAGGCCTGGGAGATGGGCTGGGTCAAACCGCTGGCCGCCAAGGCCGACCGCGGCCAGTCGGTGGGCGTCATCGGCGCTGGCCCGGCCGGCCTGGCCGCCGCCGAGAAGCTGCGCGAGGAAGGCTACGCCGTCACCGTCTATGACCGCCACGACCGGGCCGGCGGCCTGCTGATCTACGGCATCCCCGGCTTCAAGCTGGAAAAGGACGTGGTCGAGCGCCGCACCCGGCGCCTGGCCGAGGGCGGCGTGGTGTTCAAGCTGGGCTTCGAGGTCGGCCGCGACGCCACCCTGCAGCAGCTGCGCGACCAGCATGACGCGGTGCTGATCGCCGTCGGCGTCTACGCCGCGCGCGACCTGGTCGCGCCGGGCGCGGGCAGCACGGGTGTCGTGCCCGCCCTGGATTACCTGATCGCCTCCAACAGGAAGACGCTGGGCGACGACGTGCCAGCCTATGACAGCGGCGTGCTGAACGCCGAGGGCAAGGACGTGGTCGTGGTCGGCGGCGGCGACACCGCCATGGACTGCGTGCGCACCGCCATTCGCCAGGGCGCGACCTCGGTCACCTGCCTCTACCGTCGCGACAAGGCCAACATGCCCGGTTCGCTGCGCGAAGTGGCCAACGCCGAGGAAGAGGGCGTGATCTTCGAATGGCTGGCCGCCCCGCGCGCCGTGATGGGCGAGGCCTCGGGCGTGACCGGCGTGCGGTCCATCCGCATGCGCCTGGGCGCGCCAGACGCCTCCGGCCGCCAAACCCCCGAGGAGATCGAGGGCGGCGACTTCGACCGTCCGGCCCAGCTGGTGGTCAAGGCCTTGGGCTTCGAGCCCGAGAACCTGCCCGAGCTGTTCTCGGCGCCCGACCTGAAGGTCACCCGCTGGGGCACGGTCAAGGCCGACGTCCGCCACCAGATGACCAATCTCGACGGCGTGTTCGCGGCCGGCGACATCGTGCGCGGCGCTTCCCTGGTGGTCTGGGCCATCAAGGACGGCCGCGACGCCGCCGACGCCATGCACCGCTACCTGACGGCCAAGGTCGCCTCGACCTTGATCGCGGCGGAGTAGGGGCCATGGCCGCCTCGCCCTCCGGCGCCCTGACCGCCATCCTGCCGTGCAATGACCTGGACGCCTCGGAAGCCTTCTATGCGCGTCTGGGCTTCGTGCGCCCCGAGGCCGACAAGGAACCGGGCGACACCTACCGGATGCTGAGCAACGGCCAGGGCGGCTTCCTGCACCTGACCGACGCGGTCGAGGACTGGCTGGTCCCGGGCCGCAACCCGTTCGGCCTCTATCTCTACATCGAGGACGTCGACGGCATGGCCGCGCGCCTCGGCGACGAGATCATCGGCAAGACCAAGGCCCCCGAGGCCAAGCCCTGGGGAATGTATGAATTCGCGCTGTCCGACCCTGACCAGACCCTGGTCCGTGTCGGCTGGCCCACCCGGCTGAGGGTTTAGACATGACCGACCAACCGATGCTGACCCAGACCGAGCTCTATCTGAAGAACCGCCAGGCCCTGATCGACGGCCACGCCTATGACCCCTCGACCGAGCGCGACGCGTGCGGCGTGGGCCTGGTCTGCGCCATCGACGGCCAGCCGCGCCGTGAAGTCGTCGAACTGGCGATCAAGGCCCTCAAGGCCCTATGGCACCGGGGCGCGGTCGACGCCGACGGCAAGACCGGCGATGGGGCCGGGGTGCTGGTCAGCGTGCCGCAGGACTTCTTCGTCGACCAGGTGCGCCGCACGGGCCATGCCCTGCGCCAGGGCCCGATCGCCGTCGGCCAGGTGTTCCTGCCGCGCACCGACCTGGGCGCCCAGGAGGCCTGCCGCACGATCGTCGAGGCCGAGGCCCTGCGCTTCGGCTTCTACATCTATGGCTGGCGCCAGGTGCCGGTGAACACCGCCGTGATCGGCGAGAAGGCCAACGCCACCCGACCCGAGATCGAGCAGATCATGCTGGCCGCCCCGGCCGGCCTGGAGGGCGAGGCGCTGGAGCGCGCCCTGTTCCTATGCCGCAAGCGCATCGAAAAGCGCGTCCACGCCCAGAACCTCTCGGGCTTCTACCTGTGCTCGTTCTCGGCCAAGTCCCTGATCTACAAGGGCATGTTCCTGGCCGAGCACATCGACGAATTCTATCCGGACCTCAAGGACGAACGCTTCAGCGCCGCGGTGGCGATCTTTCACCAGCGCTATTCGACCAACACCTTCCCCGAATGGCGCCTGGCCCAGCCGTTCCGGATGCTGGCCCACAATGGTGAGATCAACACCATCAAGGGCAACATCAACTGGATGAAGTCCCACGAGATCAAGATGGCGGCCGACGCCTTCGGCGAGTTCGGGGACGACGTGAAGCCGGTGATCCAGCCGGGCGGCTCGGACTCGGCCAACCTGGACAACACCTTCGAGGTGCTGGTCCGGGCCGGCCGCGACGCGCCGATGGCCAAGACCCTGCTGGTGCCGGAGGCCAATGGCCCGCACATGAAGGCCTCGCACAAGGCCCTCTACAGCTACTGCAACGCGGTGATGGAGCCGTGGGACGGCCCGGCCGCCCTGTGCGCCACCGACGGTCGCTGGGTCGTGGCCGGCAAGGACCGCTCGGGCCTGCGCCCGCTGCGCGTGGCCTATACCGACGACGGCCTGGTGATCATGGGCTCGGAGGCCGGCATGTGCGGCGTCGAGGAAAGCCGCATCACCCGCAAGCTGGCGATCTCGCCGGGTCGGATGATCGCCATCGACCTGGCCGAGGGCAAGCTCTATGGCGAGGACGCCATCATCGACGAGCTGGCCGGCCGCCACCCCTATACCGACTGGCTGGGCAACATGGTCGATCTCGAAAAGGAGATCGGCCCTGGCCCTGAGCCGCGCAAGTACGGCCGCGAGGAGCTGACCCGCCGCCAGGCCGCCGCCGGCTTCTCGCTGGAAGACCTGGAGATGGTCCTGGCGCCCATGGTCGAGGAGGGCAAGGAAGCCGTCGGCTCGATGGGCGACGACGCGCCCCTGGCCGTGCTGTCGGAAAAGTACCGGCCGCTGAGCCACTTCTTCCGCCAGAACTTCAGCCAGGTGACCAACCCGCCGATCGACCCCCTGCGGGAGACCGGCGTGATGAGCCTGAAGACCCGGTTCAAGAACCTCGGCAACATCCTGGCCCAGGACGCCGCCCAAGCGGACGTCTACGTGCTGGAAAGCCCGGTTCTGACCACCGGCATGTACGAGCGCATCCACGGCCTGCTGGGCCAGAAGAACGTCGCCGTCATCGACTGCACCATGCCGCTGCCGGCTGAGGAGGCGCGTCCGGGCGACGCCCTGCGCGCCAATCTCGACCGCATCCGGGCCGAGGCCGAGGACGCGGTGCTGCGTGGCTGCGGCGCCATCGTCCTGACCGACGAGGGCAGCCAGGCCGACCGCGTGGCCCTGCCGATGATCCTGGCCACCGGCGGCGTCCACGCCCACCTGGTCAACAAGGGCCTGCGCTCGTACGTCTCGATCATCGTCCGCTCGGCCGAGTGCCTGGACACCCACTATTTCGCGGTGCTGGTCGGGGTGGGGGCCACGGCGGTCAACGCCTACCTGGCCCAGGAAAGTTTCCAGGATCGGCTGGAGCGCGGCCTGATCGGCGACAAGTCGCTGCGCGACGTCTGCATCAACTTCAAGACGGCCATCGAGGGCGGCCTGCTGAAGATCATCTCCAAGATGGGCATCAGCGTCATCTCCTCGTACCGTGGCGGCTACAACTTCGAAGCCGTCGGCCTGTCGCGCGCCCTGGCGGCCGAGTTCTTCCCCGGCATGCCCTCGCGCATCTCAGGCATCGGCCTGGCCGGCCTGGAGAGCAAGGCCGTCGAGCTGCACCGCAAGGCCTGGGGCGAGCCGGCCGTGACCCTGCCGGTCGGCGGGCTCTACAAGCTGCGCCGCTCGGGCGAGGCCCACGCCTTCGAGGCGCGGCTGATCCACACCCTGCAGAGCGCCTGCGACACCGGCGACTTCGAGCTGTACCGTCGCTGGTCCAACGGTCTACGGACCCAAAAGCCGATCCAGCTGCGCGACCTGCTGGACTGGCGCTCGGACCGCAATCCGATCTCGACCGACGACGTCGAGAGCGTCAACGAGATCCGCAAGCGCTTCGTCACGCCGGGGATGAGCCTGGGCGCCCTGGGCCCCGAGGCGCACGGCGTGCTGAACATCGCCATGAACCGGATCGGCGCCAAGTCGGTGTCGGGCGAGGGCGGCGAGGACTCCGCCCGCTACAAGCCCCTGCCGAACGGCGACAACCCCAACAGCGCCATCAAGCAGGTGGCCTCGGGGCGGTTCGGCGTCACGGCCGAATATCTGAACCAGTGCCGCGAGATCGAGATCAAGGTCGCCCAGGGCGCCAAGCCCGGCGAGGGCGGGCAACTTCCCGGCTTCAAGGTCACCGAGATGATCGCGCGCCTGCGTCACGCCACGCCCGGCGTGATGCTGATCAGCCCGCCGCCGCACCACGACATCTATTCGATCGAGGACCTGGCTCAGCTGATCTACGACCTCAAGCAGATCAACCCGATCGCCCGGGTCACGGTCAAGCTGGTGGCGGCCACCGGCATCGGCGCGATCGCGGCCGGCGTCGCCAAGGCCAAGGCCGACGTCATCCTGGTGGCCGGCAATGTCGGCGGCACCGGCGCCTCGTCCCAGACCTCGGTCAAGTACGCCGGCGGCCCGTGGGAGATGGGCCTGTCGGAAGCCAACCAGGTGCTGACCCTCAACAACCTGCGCCACTCGGTGGTGCTGCGCACCGACGGCGGCATCCGCACCGGCCGCGACGTGGTCATCGCCGCCATGCTGGGGGCCGAGGAGTTCGGCATCGGCACGGCCTCGCTGGTGGCCATGGGCTGCATCATGGTGCGCCAGTGCCACTCCAACACCTGCCCGGTCGGGGTCTGCACCCAGGATGAGGCCCTGCGCGCCAAGTTCACCGGCACGCCGGAGAAGGTCATCAACCTGTTCAGCTTCGTGGCCGAGGAAGTCCGCGAGATCCTGGCGGGCCTGGGCTTCAAGAGCCTGCAGGAGATCGTCGGCCGCACCGACCTGCTGGCCCAGGTCAGCCGCGGCGGCGAGCACCTGGACGACCTGGACCTGAACCCGCTGCTGGTTCGCGCCGATCCCGGCCAGAACAAGCCCTACTGCACCGTCGAGGGCGGCCGCAACGCCGTGCCCGACACCCTGGACGCCCAGATCGTCCGCGACGCGGCGCCCCTGCTGGAGCGCGGCGAGAAGATGCAGCTGACCTATACGGTCCGCAGCACGGCCCGCTCGATCGGCTCGCGCACCTCCAGCCACATCGTGCGCAAGTTCGGCATGAAGGGCCTGCCGTCGGGCCACCTGACCGTCCAGCTCAAGGGCTCGGCCGGCCAGAGCCTGGGGGCCTTCGCCGTCCAGGGCCTGCGCATCGAGCTGACCGGCGAGGCCAACGATTATGTCGGCAAGGGCCTGTCGGGCGCGACGATCGTCATCAAGCCGGCCCGCGGCCTGGCCGCGCCGGAGACCAACACCCTGATCGGCAACACAGTGCTGTTCGGGGCCACGTCGGGCCGGCTGTTCGCGGCCGGCCAGGCCGGCGAGCGCTTCGCGGTCCGCAACTCCGGCGCCACCACGGTGGTCGAGGGTTGCGGGGCCAACGGCTGCGAGTACATGACCGGTGGCCAGGTGGTGATCCTGGGCCCGACGGGCGGCAACTTCGGGGCCGGCATGACCGGCGGCATGGCCTTCGTCCTGGACCAGCACGGCCGGTTCGAGACCCTGGTCAACCCGGACAGCATCCTGGTCCAGCGCCTGGCCTCGCCCTACTGGGAAGGCGTGCTGCGCTCGCTGGTGGCCGAGCACGCCCGCGAGACGGACTCGGCCTTCGCCGAGAGCCTGCTGCGCGACTGGGACCGGGTGCGCGACCTGTTCTGGCAGGTCTGCCCGAAGGAGATGGTCGCGCGCCTGCCCCAGCCCCTGGCGGCGGAAGAGACGGTCCACGAGCGGGCCTGACAGGTCGGGCGTACGGGGCGGCCGCTTGGTCAGGCCGCCCCACAATCTTGACTTGCAGACGTCGCGCAGCGTACGAGCTTTCGATCAGCTTATCGGGGGATCGTCATGGCGGTGGTGAGCGGGACTTCGGCTGACGACCAGTTGTTCGGCGGCGCGGGAAACGACACAGTCAGCGGGCTGGCGGGCGACGACGTCCTGTACGGGCTGGCCGGCGACGACACGCTGCAGGGCGGCGACGGCAATGACTTCCTCTTCGGCGCTGAGGGCGCCGACACGCTGGACGGCGGGGCCGGCGACGACGCGCTGCAAGGCGACGACGGCAACGACGCCCTGAACGGCGGCGCGGGTTACGACACCGTGATCACCGGCTCGCTGTTCGGCGAAACCGTGATCAACCTGACCACGGGGACGGGGACCGATGGCGGGGGCGGGGCGGACAGCTACAGCTCCATCGAGCACCTCATCCTGGCCGGCGTCGGGACGGTGACGGGTTCGGCCGCCAACGAGTGGTTCGAAACGCCCGTGGCGGGCGGCGGCACCGACGCCAACATCGGCGGCGACTTCAGTCCGGTCACCTTTGATGGCGCGGGCGGCGACGACATCCTGACCGGCGGCCTGGGCGACGACCACCTGATCGGCGGCGACGGCGCCGACATCCTCACCGGCGGTCGCGGCGGCGACACCGTCGAGGGTGGGACCGGTGACGACCTGATCTATGGCGGCTTCCGCGGCGACGACAAGTTCCGGGGCGATGACTTTCTGGCCGGTCGCGACAGCGATACGCTCGACTATAGCCGGCATACCGGTCGCATCTCGATTAACGGCTATGGGACCGGGTTCAGCATCGTGAAGTTCGATGCCGCCGGCGAGGTCGTGGGCCAGGACGATGCAAAAGGCATCGAGCGGCTGATCGGCAGTTCGGGTGACGACGTCCTGATGGGAATGTCCGGCGGCCCCGTGGTCGTGGAAGGCGGGGCCGGAAATGACAGCCTGGCCTTCGGCCGCGCGTCCAACGGAACCCTGGACGGCGGCGACGGCGACGATGTGCTGGGCGGTTGGAATAACCCTGACATTCTGATCGGCGGGGCCGGAAACGACGTGCTGGCGGGCGGCGGATTCGCCGATCGGCTGACAGGCGGCGCGGGAGCCGACGTCTTCCTATACGATGGGATCAGCGACTCTAGCCTGGCGGGAGGGGTCGATGGAATCGACCTGATCACCGACTTCCAGACCGGCGTCGACAAGGTCGAACTCCAGGACGGCAACGGCGTCCTGGCGGTGGAGCTGTCCTCGCGCGATGGCGTCCATACCGTCCTGAACGCCTACGCCCCCGGCGAGGCGATGGAAATCCACCTCACCGGGCAGGTGGCGTATAGCGATCTGGTCTTCGGTGGCGCGGCGTCCCAGAGTCTGACGGGCGGCGGCGGCGGCGATAACCTGCAGGGCGGCGGCGGTTGGGACGTGCTGACCGGCGGCGGCGGCGGCGACGCCCTAACGGGCGGCTACGGCAACGATACGTTCCGCTATCTGGCCACGAGCGACAGCGCGCCGGACGCCTACGACCTGATCACCGACTTCAAGACCGGCGTCGACGGCATCGATCTGAAGGGCGTCACGCCCACTGAAGTGTCGCTGGTGCGTTCGGGGACGGCGACGTTCGTATTTGTCAACACGCCGGACGGTCCGATGACCATCGCCGTCAATGGCGACGTCAATGGCAGTGACGTGCTCACCCATGACGGCCACGGCGTCTACATGATCGGCGATGGCGGGGCCAACACCCTGGTCGGCGGGACCACCGGCGACGTCATCCAGGCCGGGTCGGGCGATGACGTGATCGTCGGCGGCGGCGGCGGCGACGTGCTGTTTGGCCAAGCCGGTGCGGATGTCTTCCAGTACCTGGCCGCGAGCGACTCCAACAGCGCCGGATCGGACGGGATCCATGGGTTCGAGACCGGCGTCGACAAGATCAACCTGGCGGCCGTTGCGCCGACCGAGGTGTCGCTGGTCCGCAGCGGCGGCTCGACCTTCCTGTTCGCCAACACGCCTGGCGGGGCCATGCAGCTGGCGACCGTGGGCTACGACCTGAACGGGGCCGATCTGCTGGGCCTGACGCGAGGCGTGTTCATGATCGGCGACGACACGGCCAACACTCTGGTCGGCGGGGCGCTCAACGACGTGATCCAGGCCGGCGGCGGCGGCGACGTCGTGCGCGGCGGCGATGGCGGAGACGCGATCTGGGGCGGGCCCGGGGCCGACGTCTTCAAGTATGCGGCGGCCAGCGACAGCACCAGCGCCGGAACCGACAGCATCTTCGACTTCCAGTCGGGGGCCGACAGGCTGGATCTGACCGGGGTGCGCACAGGGGCTAGCGATGTCTATGGCGTGCTGTCCTCGGGCGGTTCGACCTTCGTCTTCGTCGATCTGGGCGGCGACGGCGTCGGCGACATGACCATCCAGCTGACCAACACCGCTTCGCTCCAGGCCGGGGACATTCTGTTTTGAGCAGACGGTTCGCTTCAATCTTGCGTCGCGAAATACAACCATTTTCGAGAAGTGAAACAATCAGTAGGGGGATTTAACTCATGGCGGTTGTGCAGTTATACGAGCAATTCAAATTCGACGCCGAAGGTTCGTCGAGCAACAATTTCCTGAAGTCGGTGCTTACTGGCGGCTATACGATTAACGCCAATACGTCGTCGTCGTGGATTATAAAGCTGAACTTCTCGTCGGGGGGCGCCAGCTATATTGGCTTCTTCCCCTCGGACGGCGCGGCCTTCGTGCCCGGTCCGACTTCGCAAAAGGCCCCCCCCGCCGGCGTGGTCGACGCCATCGTCGCCTACGACTCGAGCGGCGATGTCATCGCGATCTTCACCGAGCTCGCCGGCGGGGGCTTGCAGGCTTCGGCTTATCTGAACAGCGCCGTCGGGGTGACCGCGAGCGACGACCTGCTGCTGGGATCAACCCAAGGGGACATCTTTGCGGCCGGCAACGGGGACGACATCCTGTTCGGCGACAGCGGCGACGACACGCTTCGCGGCGGGGCGGGCGACGACTTCATCCTGGGCGAGGCCGGGGCCGACACCCTGACCGGCGGCGCGGGGGTCGACACCTTCGGCTATTACAAGGTCACGGACTCCACCCTCAGCAGCCAGGATTTCATCACCGATTTCCAGACCGGCGTCGACAAGATCGATCTATCCGACCTCGATGTCACCAACTACAGGATCGGAACGGCGGGAGGCTTCACCTTCGTCGATATCACGCTCTTGGGTAGCGTCATGAGCATCAAGGTCGCGGGTCAGGTCAAGGACTCCGACCTGATCCTGTCCATTCCGGGCGAGACCTATACGGGCACGGCGGGCGCCGACACGCTGACCGGCGGTGTTGGCGAGGATACCTTGAAGGGCGGCGGGGGCGCCGACACGCTGACCGGCGGGGCTGGAGGCGACATCTTCGTCTATGCGGTCGCTTCCGACAGCAAGCCGGACGCCTACGACATCATCACCGACTTCAAGACCGGAGCGGACCAGCTGGACCTGGCTAGCGTCCAGCCGACCGAGGTGTCGCTGGTCCGTTCGGGCGAGACGACCTTCGTGTTCGTCAACGCGCCCGGCGGCCCGATGACCATCGCCGCCAACGGCGACGTCAACGGCTCGGACGTGCTGACCCACGACGGCCACGGCGTTTACATGATCGGCGACGGGGCGGCCAACACTCTGGTCGGCGGAGCCACGGGCGACGTCATCCAGAGCGGCGCGGGCGACGACGTGATCGTCGGCGGCGGCGGCGGCGACGTGATCTTCGGCCAGGCCGGGGCCGATACGTTCAAGTACCTGGCCGCGAGCGACTCCAACAGCGCCGGACCGGACGGGATCTATGGGTTCGAGACCGGCGTCGACAAGATCAACCTGGCGGCCGTTGCGCCGACCGAGGTGTCGCTGGTCCGCAGCGGCGGCTCGACCTTCCTGTTCGCCAACACGCCTGGCGGGGCCATGCAGCTGGCGACCGTGGGCTACGACCTGAACGGGGCCGATCTGCTGGGCCTGACGCGAGGCGTGTTCATGATCGGCGACGACACGGCCAACACTCTGGTCGGCGGGGCGCTCAACGACGTGATCCAGGCCGGCGGCGGCGGCGACGTCGTGCGCGGCGGCGATGGCGGAGACGCGATCTGGGGCGGGACCGGGGCCGACGTCTTCAAGTATGCGGCGGCCAGCGACAGCACCAGCGCCGGAACCGACAGCATCTTCGACTTCCAGTCGGGGGTCGACAGGCTGGATCTGACCGGGGTGCGCACAGGGGCTAGCGATGTCTATGGCGTGCTGTCCTCGGGCGGTTCGACCTTCGTCTTCGTCGATCTGGGCGGCGACGGCGTCGGCGACATGACCATCCAGCTGACCAACACCGCTTCGCTCCAGGCCGGCGACATCCTCTTCTAGGACCGGCGGGACGGGACCGTTTCGGGCGCCGGCCTGCCCGGTTCCGCCCCTACATAGCGCGCCCGGGGGCGGATCAGCTTGCCGGTCTGCAACTGCTCGATGGCGTGGGCGTGCCAACCGGCCATGCGCCCCACGGCGAACAGGCTGAACGGAGCGTCGGCCGGCAAAGCCAGGGTCTTGGCCATGGCCATCAAGGCGAAGTCGATATTGGGCGGAAGGCCAGTGGCGGCTTCGGTCTCGCCGCGCAGTTCGGCCAGGATCGCCGGGACCTTGAAGGCGTCCAGCAGGGCCGCCGCGCGCGGGTCGCCGTCGGGATAGAGCGGGTGGCCGAAGCCGGGCATGGCCGAGCCCTGGGCCAGGCGCTCGGCGACCGCCCGCGCCGGTCCGCGCCGCTCGGCCTCGTCGACGAACATCTCCACCCGCGCCGCCATGCCGCCGTGCAGGGGCCCCGACAGCGCCGCCAGCCCGGCCAGGGACGCCGCCGCCAGGGAGGATCCTGTCGAGGCGGCGACCCGCACCGCGAAGGTCGAGGCGTTCAGTTCGTGGTCGGCCAGCAGCACCAGGGCCCGGCGGACCAGATCGGCGCCCGAGGCGTCCAGCGCCCAGGCCTCGGCCAGGCGCTGGTGGATCGGACCCTCGCCAAGGGATCCGGCCACGGCGTCGGCGGCGGCCTCCAGCAGGCCCGCGGCCTCCATCGCCAGGGCCAGCGGCGCGCGGCCCCGGGCCGGCGGGTCGATCCCGGCGCGGACGGCCAAGGTCGAGAACAGTCGGGCGCGCGGCGTCTCGCCCTTCTTAGGCTTCTTAGGTTCGGGCCCCGTGAGCGGCGCGCCGTGGCCGCCGCGCAGCAGGCGGGCGACCTGCTCCAGGCTGTGCATGCGCGCCAGGTCGACGGCGTCCTGACCGCGATAGAACAGTCGGCCGCCCTCCACCGTGGTGATCGCCGATGGCAGGACCGGCTCGCCCCAGGCGATGGCCTCGGCCGCCACGTCGGCGGCCCGCCGGCCGCGAGCCTTCTTCGCCGCCAGGGCCGCGACGTCGGAGGCGCGATAGAGGCTGCGGCGCGGATCGTCGGGATGGGCCGTCGCGCCCACTCGACCCCGGCTGACATAGGCGTAGAGGGTCTGGGCCCGCACCCCCAGCGCCGCCATCGCCTGTTCCGCGTCGATCCAGTCGGCCATTTATATTGATTACATTGATCAAGATTGACGATCAAGCCTCGGAAGCGTGGATTGCGGGTCGAAAGGAGACCTCATCCATGTCCAAGGGTCTTTCCGCCGTTCCCGCCGCGAGCCCCGTCGCCGAAGGCCTGGAAGGCGTTGTCGCCGCCCACACCGTGCTCTCCGACGTCGATGGCCAGGCCGGCCGCCTGACGATCCGCGGCTACGCCGTCGAGGACCTGGCCCATCGGGCCAGCTTCGAGGACGTCGCCCATCTGCTGCTGGACGGCTTCTTCGACGCCATGCCGTCGGACCTGGCCCCGGCCCTCGGCGCGGCCCGGGTCCGCGCCTTCGCCGAGGTCGCCGCGCTCGACGAGGGCTTGGCCCGGCGTGATCCGGTCGAGGCCGTCCGAGCCCTGATCGCCCGCCTGCCGGACGGCGACGGCCTGGACACGGCCCTGCTGCTGATCGCCGCCCCGGCCGTCTTCACCCCAGCCGTGCTGCGGATCGCGGCAGGCCAGCAACCCGTGGCCCCCGACCCGACCCTGTCGCACGCCGCCGACATGCTGGCGATGACCCGCGGTGCTCCGGCCACGGACGGGGAGGCCAGGGCGCTGGACGCCTATCTGGTCACGGTCTGCGACCACGGCCTGAACGCCTCGACCTTCGCCGCCCGGGTGGTGGCCTCGACCCGCGCCGGCCTGACCTCGGCCGTGCTGGCCGGGATCTCGGCCCTGAAGGGCCCGCTGCACGGCGGCGCGCCCGGCCCGGTGATCGAGATGCTGGACGCCATCGGAACGCCCGACAACGCCCAGACCTGGCTTCTTGGAGCCCTGGCGCGCGGCGACCGGCTGATGGGTTTCGGCCACCGCATCTATCGGGTCCGAGACCCGCGCGCCGACGCCCTGAAGGCGGCGATCCGCCAACTGGCCCAATCTCGGACTAATTTGGCCTCGAACGCCGTCCCCGGCCGCCTGGCCTTCGCCGAGGCGGTGGAGCAGGCCGCCCTGCGGATCCTGCGCGACCACAAGCCCGACCGGCCGCTGGACACCAATGTCGAGTTCTACACCGCCGTGCTGCTGGAGGCCCTGGGTCTGCCGCCCGCGTCGTTCACCTGCGTGTTCGCCATGGGCCGCACCGCGGGCTGGATCGCCCACGCCCGCGAACAGCTGGCCACCGGCAAGCTGGTGCGCCCACAGTCGGTCTATGTGGGGCCGAGGACCAAGGCGGCGGCGTAGAGAACGAGTTGGGGACAGGCACATGTGCCTGTCCCCGTCCGCATCACCGCTCTCGCGAGTCGTTCGCGCTGTGGCTGTGCGCTCGGCCTTGCTAAAAGGCCGTTATGTCCGCCCCCGCCCTGACCGCCGCCGAATCCCTGGTGCTGACCCGCCGGGTCACCGCCCTGTCGGTGGGCGTGGCGGCCGTGCTGATCGCGATCAAGGGCGCGGCCTGGCTGGCCGGCCATTCAGTGGCCATGCTGGCCTCGCTGGCCGACAGCGGTCTGGATCTGGTCGCCTCATTGGTGACCTTCTTCGCCGTGCGCTACGCCGCCGCGCCGCCAGACGCCGAGCACCGCTTCGGCCATGGCAAGGCCGAGGCCTTCTCCAGCCTGACCCAGGCGGGCCTGGTGTTCGCGTCCGGCGCCTTGATCGGCCAGGAGGCGATCCGCGGCCTGCTCCATCCCCGGCCGATCGCCGCCGAGGGGCTGGGTATTGGCGTGATGGTCGTCTCGATCCTGCTGACCCTGGCCCTGATTCGCGCCCAGGGCGAGGTGACCCGGCGCACCCGCTCGGTGGCGGTGTCGGGCGACAAGGCCCACTACGCCGCCGACCTGGCGTCCAACGCTGTCAGCCTGGTCGGCATCGCCGCCGCCGGCTTTCTCGGTTTGACCTGGGTGGACGCCGCCGCCGGCCTGATCGTCGCCGCTTGGCTGGTCTGGGGCGCGGTCGGGGTGTTCCGTGAGGCCAGCCACCAGCTGATGGACCACGAACTGCCCGACGACGACCGCGCCCGGATCCTGGCCCTGCTGACCGCCGACCCCCGGGTCATGGGCGTGCACCAGCTGCGCACCCGGGCCTCCGGACCGTTCGTCCACGTCCAGGCCCATCTGGACTTCGACGCCGAGACGCCCCTGGCCCTGGCCCACACCCTGATGGTCGAGGCCGAGGCGCGGATGCTGGAAGCCTTCCCGGCCGCCGACATCCTGCTCCATCCCGACCCGCGCGGGGTGGCCGAGCCGCATGGCGGGGCGTTCGGCGACGTCGAGCAATTCTAGGGTTGACCACACTCGGCCTCGGACACGAAACTTCGTCCTTCGACAGGCTCAGGATGAGGTTTCTACCGCTACGGCCCTGACATTGGTCCACATCCTGGGCTTGTCGAAGGACGAGGGCCACGCTCCGCGTTTGAAGGCCGGTGGGACCTAAGGCTTGCCCAGAAGCCCATGCAGGGCCAAATGGCGCATCTTGCAAGACAACGAGCGACCCGCCTGATGGACGACACCCTGGCCAAGCTGCCGCGAGCCTTTTCGGGCGCCACCGTGCTGGTGCTGGGCGACGTCATGCTGGACCGCTTCGTCTATGGCGCGGTCGACCGCATCTCGCCCGAGGCCCCGGTGCCGGTGATCACGGTCGAGCGCGAGGCGGTGATGCTGGGCGGGGCCGGCAACGTGGCCCGCAACGTCGCGGCCTTGGGCGGGCGGGCGGTGCTGGTGGGCGTGGTCGGCGACGACGACGCCGGCCGGGTCCTGACCGGCCTGATCGACCGCGAGCCCAGCCTCGACTCGGCCTTGATCGTCGACGCCCGCCGCCGCACCACCGAGAAGACCCGCTACATCTCCGGCTCGCACCAGATGCTGCGCGCCGACCGCGAGGACCGGGGCGAGGCCGACGGCCAGGCCCTGCTGGCGGCGTTCAACGCCCACCTGCGCGAGGTCGACGTGGTGGTGCTGTCCGACTACGCCAAGGGCGTGCTGACCCCGGTGGTGCTGAAGGCCGCCATCGCCGCCGCCAACGCCGCCGGCAAGCCGGTGATCGTGGATCCCAAGAGCCGCGACTTCGCCCGCTATGACGGCGCCACCCTGATCAAGCCCAACCGCCGCGAGGCCGCCGAGGCCACCGGGGTGACCGGCGCCGGCGACGAGGCCGCCGCCGAGGCCGCCGACGCCATCCTGGCCGGCGCGCCCAACCTGGCCGCCGCCCTGATCACCCGGGGCGGGGCGGGCATGACCCTGGCCGTGCGCGGCGAAGCCCCGGTCCACCTGCCCGCCACCGCCCTGGAAGTGTTCGACGTCTCCGGGGCCGGCGACACGGTGGCCGCGACCCTGGCGCTCTCCCTTGCCAAGGGTGCGCGTCCGCTGGACGCCGCCCGCCTGGCCAACCTGGCGGCGGGCCTGGTCGTGGCCAAGCTGGGCACCGACGTGGTCACCGCCGACGAACTGGTGGGGCTGGCCCATGGCGAGCACGCCGATCCGGTCGCCGACAAGATCGCCGACCTGGACGGAGCCCTGGCCGTCGTCGCCGGTTGGCGGGCCCGGGGCTTGAAGGTAGGCTTCACCAACGGCTGCTTCGACCTGCTGCACCCCGGCCACGTGTCGCTGCTGGCCCAGGCCAAGGCTGCGTGCGACCGGCTGATCGTCGGCCTGAACACCGACGCCTCGGTCCAACGCCTGAAGGGTCCGACCCGGCCGGTGCAGAAGGAGAGCGGCCGCGCCACGGTGCTGGCCTCGCTGTCGGCCGTGGACCTGGTGGTGCTGTTCGACGAACAGACCCCGCTGACCCTGATCCAGGCCTTCCGGCCCGACGTGCTGGTCAAGGGCGCCGACTACACGGTCGAGACCGTGGTCGGCTCGGACGTGGTGCTGGGCTATGGCGGCAAGGTGGTGCTGGCCCAGCTGAAGGCCGGTCAGAGCACGACCAACCTGATCGGCCGGATGAACGCCAAGGCCTGATCCGTGCTCGATCGGTCGCGGCGCCGGGAAACCTTACGAATTCCCTTAATTCGGCCGCGAACTCGGCCGATGACCGGCGTTCAGCAAGCTGTTGTTAAGCAAAGCGGCGCATCGATCGAACGATGCAGCCTGAATGCGCGTGGGCATGAGCGTCGAACGAACCCTTCACCATTTCCCCCTTGACCCGGCCTCGCGCCAGGTGCGCCTGGCCTTGGGCGAGAAGCGCCTGCCGTTCGTCGAGGCGCAGGTGCGCTACTGGGAAGGGCCGGCCGAGTTCCTCAAGCTCAACCCGTCGGGCGTGCCGCCGGTGCTGGTCGAAACGCGCCACCAGCGCACCCTGGTGATCGCCGAGAGCCGCGCCATCCTCGAGCACATCGAGGAGCAGGAGCCCGAACCGGCCCTGCTGGGTCGCGAGCCGGGCGAGCGGGCCGAGGCCCGGCGCCTGCTGCAATGGTTCGACCGCAAGTTCGACAACGAGGTCAACGGCTTCCTGCTGCACGAGAAGATGGAGAAGCGCCTGCTGCGGCTGGGCGCGCCGGACCTGTCGTCGTTGCGTCGGGGCCGCGACGCCCTGCGCCAGCACCTGGACTATGTCGAAGGCCTGCTGAACACCCGTGACTGGCTGGCTGGCCGGCGGATGAGCCTGGCCGACTTCGCCGCCGCCGCCCATTTGTCGGTGATCGACTATTTCGGCGACGTACCGTGGAAGGACTTCCCGGCGACCAAGACCTGGTACATGAAGCTGAAGTCCAGGCCCGCCTTCCGACCCATCCTGGCCGATCGCTGGCCGGGCCTGGCGCCGGTCGCGCACTATGACGATCTCGACTTCTAGGCGTTCCGGCGCGTAAGACGGTTGGAGCGTATCCCTCCTCCTGAGCCTGTCGAAGGACGAGGGCGGTCCACAGATCGGTCAGCCGAGTGTTCCCAGATCCCCTCCACCCCAATGAAGCCTTGCGGGACGAGATCCGCGCCGAGGCCCTGCGGCTGGGCTTCGACGCGTGCGGTTTCGCCAGCGCCAGCGACGCCTGGCCCAACGGCGGCTGGCTGCGCGACTTCGTGGCCGAGGGCTTCCACGGGGCCATGGGCTGGATGGAGGAGACGCTGGACCGCCGCGCCCATCCCACCGCCATGTGGACCGACGCGAAGACGGCGGTGGTGCTGGGCGTCAACTACGGTCCCGAGCACGACCCGCTGCTGGCGCTGGAAGACCCGACCCGCGCCGCGATCAGTGTCTACGCCCAGGGCGATGACTATCACGAGGTGATCAAGAAGCGGCTGAAGGCCCTGGCCCGCTGGATGCACGGCCGGTTCGGCGGCGAGGTGAAGGTGTTCGTCGACACCGCACCGCTGATGGAAAAGCCCCTGGCCCAGCGCGCCGGCCTGGGCTGGCAGGGCAAGCACACCAACCTGGTGTCGCGGCAGTTCGGCTCGTGGCTGTTCCTGGGCAGCGTGCTGACCACCCTGGACCTGCCGGCCGATCCGCCCGAGCGCGACCATTGCGGTTCCTGCCGCGCCTGCCTGGACATCTGCCCGACGGGGGCCTTTCCCGCGCCGAACCGGCTGGATGCGCGGCGCTGCATCTCCTACCTGACGATCGAGCTGTCGGGGCCGATCCCGGTCGAGTTCCGCGAGGCCTTGGGCAACCGCATCTATGGCTGCGACGACTGCCTGGCCGTCTGTCCGTGGAACAAGTTCGCCCGTCTGTCCGGCGAGATGGCCTTCCACGCCCGCGAGACCCTCAAGGGTCCGTCCCTGGCGGACCTGGCCGGGCTGGACGACCCATTGTTCCGCGCCCTGTTCAGCAAGAGCCCGGTCAAGCGCATCGGCCGCGACCGCTTCGTGCGCAACGTGCTCTACGCGATCGGCAACAGTGGGGACGCGGCGCTGATGGCGGCGGTCGAGCCGCGACTGGCCGATCCCTCGCCGACCGTGCGCGGCGCGGCCGTTTGGGCGGCGCGGCGGCTGCTGGACCCGGCGGCCTTCGCGCGGTTGGCGGCCGAGGCGGCCGAGCAGGCTCCTGAGGTCCAGGCCGAATGGACGAGGGCGTCTTGAAGCCGAGCTACCTGTCATCGGCCGCTGACTTGATCGGCGGCGTCGAGACTGGAAAGCGGCTCAGTCTTCCGTGCTCAGCTCTTTCGGGGCCGCGGCGGGGCCGAGGGCGTCGCACATTCGCGCGGCGACGACCGTCGGGGCGAGGCGGCGCTGGATCATGGCCCGTGCCTTGGCGCCCAATTGCGCGCGCCGGCCGGGGTCGTCGATCAGCTCGATCAGGGCCTGGCCGGCGGCCTGGGTGTCGGCCTCGGCCCACAGGCCGCCGGCATAGATGCCCTGGCCGTCCTCCACGGCCCGCAGTTCGTAGGGCACCAGGACGGCGCAGTCGTTGTCCATGAAGTCCAGGTTCCCGGACCAGGCGGTGGCGACCACGGCCTTGCCGGCGGCCATGGCCTCAGCGGGAAATAGCCCGAAGCCCTCCGAACGATGCAGGGACAGTAGGATGTCGCAACTGGCCAGAAGTTGGTCGCGCTCGGCGGCGCTCAGCGTCTCCGTCATCAGCACCACGTCGCCGTCGTCGCCGATCGCGTCCCTCAGTTGGCGCAGCGGCTCGGGGGCGTCGGCGCCGCCGACCGTCTTGAACACCAAAGTCGCGGGTCGCCGCGCACGGGCCTTGGCGCGCCGGAAGGCATCCAGAGCCGCCAGCGGGTTCTTGCGGGCGATGGTCGAGCGGAAGTCGAAGGCGCACAGGACGATGGTCTCGTCACCGAATCCGAAGCGCCCACGAGCCGCGGGCGTATCGTTCAGCGGCACGGCGATGGGCATGACGCGGACCTTAACCCGCCGCGGCGCAGCCCGGCGGACAGCGTCGGCGGTGAATTCCGAGAGGGCCCAGACCTCGTCGACATAGCGGAACGCCGGCTTCCACAGGGCCGGAATCTCGGAAAGCTCCCAGGCCCAATAACCGATGACGTACTTGCCCTCGAACGCCGCCGCCCCCGTCGTGCTGATCAGGCGAATCAGCTCGGGCGGGTTCATCTGGGCGATCAGCATGCCTGGACCCGGCGCGGGCGGAGTCGGATCGCCCGCCGACAGGCGTCGCGCGTGACCCATCAGTTCGGAAATGTCCCAGGCTCCCGCCCCCACGCCGGCGTCGCTCAAGGCCAGGGTCGTCGAACGGACAGCCTCGCCCAGGCCGAGGACGGCGCCGTGGAAACCGGCGACGGTGATCGGCGCGACGCGCGGCGGCCGCGCGCGGCGGCGCCAACCGTAGAGGCGGTAGGCCCTGAGCGCGGGCAGGCGCGTCGAAACCGCCTGGCTGAACGCCGGCGCATGGCGCCAAGTCAGGTCGCGGAGATATTTCATTACGATCACTGTACCTGAGACGGGTCGAGCTGTGTTAGCCAGTTCCTCCGCTTGGCTTCAATAGAACAGTCGTGTCCATGGGTTCGCCGCCGCTCGTCAGCGTGATCATCGTCTCGTATCAGAGCGGTCCGACGTTGACGCGATGCCTGGAGGCGTTGCGGGCCCAGACCTTCACCGATTTCGAGATCCTGTTGGTCGACAACGCCTCGAACGACGGCGCGCCCCAAGCCGCCGTCGCGGCGGATCCGACCCTGCGTTTCCTGCAGCCCGGCGTCAATCTCGGCTTCGCGGCCGGCAACAACCTGGCGGTCCGGCAGGCCAAGGGGCGCTGGTTGGTGCTGCTCAACCCCGACGCCTATGCTCGGCCCGACTGGCTGGAGGCCCTGCTCGCGGGCGCCGCGCGCCATCCCGAGGTCCGCTGCTTCACGTCGCTGCAGATGGTGGCCGACGAGCCGGGCCTGATGGACGGAACGGGCGATGTGATGACCTCCGCCGGCATCCCGTACCGGGGCGGCTATCGGCGGCGCCGGCCGCCGAACCTGCCGGAGGGCGAGGTGTTCTCGGCCTGCGGCGCGGCGACCCTGATCGATCGCGAGCTGTTCCTGGGCGCGGGCGGATTCGATGAGCGGTTCTTCTGCTATTGCGAGGACGTCGATCTGGGCTATCGCCTGCGGCTGGCCGGCGAGCCGACCTTGCTGCTGCCGACGGCGGTGGTCGAGCATGTGGGCTCGGCCAGCACGGGAGTGCGGTCGGACTTCGCGATCTTCCACGGTTCGCGCAACCGCGTCTGGACCTTCATCAAGAACACCCCGCCGCTCTTGCTGTGGCTGACGACGCCTCTGCACGTGGCGGTGACGGCCGGCCTGCTGCTGCTGCATTGGCGGCGGGGCGACGCCGGTCCGGTGGTGCGCGGGATCCGAGCCGCCTTCCAGCGCCAGGCGCTGAGCCCGATCCTGGCTTCGCGGCGTGAACTGCAGGCCGGTCGCAAGGTCGGGTCCTGGGCCATCCTGCGGGCCATGGCCATCGATCCGGCGGCCTTTGTCGGCCGGCGGATCGTCATCCGCCGCCACCGGTCGCCGAAACCGGTCACGCCCGTGAAAGGTCCTCGATCAGCCGGCGCATGAAGGCCGCGCCGCGCTCCATCTGGCTGACCTCCACATATTCGTCGGGCTGGTGAGCCTGGTCGATCGAGCCGGGGCCGCAGATCACGGTCGAGAAGCCCGCGCCCTGGAACTGGCCGGCCTCGGCGGCGTAGGGCACGACGCGCGGCGGGCCGTTGTCGCCGGCGATGCGGCGGGCGAAGGTCTCGGCCGCCCCGTCGACCTCGGGGGCGAAGGCCGGGGTCATCGAGCGGGTCTCGACCACGACGCCGCCCTCGGGGGCCTTGGCCTTGACCTGGCCGTCCAGCGCGTCGGCCAGGGCGAAGAAGTCGGCCAGGATCTCCCTGGGCTCCAGGCCCGCGGGAACGCGCAGGTCGAAGATGAACACGCATTCCCGGGCCAGGATGTTGACCGCGGTGCCGCCGTTCACCTGGCCGACGGTCAGGGTCGCGCCCTTGGGGGTGAACGGCGAGGCCGGGTCGGCCTCGCGCTCCAGCCGCTCGGACAGCTCGACCAGGTGGTTCATCAACTTGATGGCGACCATGTTGGCCGAGACGCCCAGGTGGGTCAGGCTGGAATGGGCCTCGCGGCCGGTGACCGTGACGCGGAAGCTGGCGATGCCCTTGTGGCCGCGCACCGCGACCATGTCGGTGGGCTCGCCGACCACCACCAGGGCGGGGCGGGGCAGCTCGCTGGCGATCACCGCGATCATGTCCGGCGCGCCCAGGCAGCCGACTTCCTCGTCATAGGAGAAGGCCAGGTGGACGGGGCGGTCGAGGGCGGCCTGGGCCAGGTCGGGCGCGGCGGCCAGGGCCAGGGCCAGGAAGCCCTTCATGTCGCAGGTCCCGCGACCGTAGAGCCGGCCGTCGCGGGGGGTCAGGACGAACGGGTCGCTGCTCCAAGGCTGGCCGTCGACCGGCACCACGTCGGTATGGCCCGACAGCACGACGCCGCCCGGGACCGTCGGGCCGATGCTGGCCAGCAGGTTGCTCTTTGTTCCGTCGTGATTGGGCACTCGCCGGGAGGCGACGCCGAGATCCGACAGATAGGCCTCGACCCATTCGACCAGGGCCAGGTTGGACAGCCGCGAGGTGGTGTCGAAGGCCACCAGGGTGGCGAGGATGTCGACGGCGCGGGCGGCCAGGACTTCGGACGAGGCGATCTGCGGGGAACGAACCATGGCGCGACCCTAGCCCGGCGGCCGGCGCGCGCCTACCGGCAGCCTGGTCCAGGCGAGCAGTTTCGCGTTCTAATGCCTGGACGACAAGCGGAGACGCGCCATGATCGACCTCTACACCTGGACCACCCCGAACGGCCGCAAGATCCCCATCGCGCTCGAAGAGCTGGGGTTGGAGTACCGCACGCACCCGGTCGATATCGGCCAGAACCAGCAGTTCGCGCCGGATTTCCTGGCCATCTCGCCCAACAACAAGATCCCCGCCATCGTCGACCATGACCCGCCAAGTGGATTGGGGGACGGGCCGCAGTCGGTGTTCGAGAGCGGGGCGATCCTGGTCTATCTGGCCGAGAAGACCGGAAAGCTGCTGGCGGCTTCGGGCCGGGCCCGGGTGGCGGCGCTGGAATGGACCTTCTGGCAGGTCGGCGGGCTGGGGCCGATGGCGGGCCAACTGGGCTATTTCGCCCTGCGCGCCCCCGAGCCGGTCGAGCTGGCCATCGACCGCTTCGCCGACGAGGTGCGGCGGTTGCTGGGGGTGATGGAAGGGCGGCTGGAGAAGGTCCGCTACCTGGCCGGCGACGACTATTCGATCGCCGACATCGCCAGTTTCGCCTGGACCCTGGCGGCGCTGGAGACCCTGGAGAAGATCCAGCCGGACCGTCCGCCCCTGCCGGCGGTGCGCGCCTGGCTGGAGCGGGTCGGTGAGCGGGCCGCTGTGCGACGCGGCATGGCCGTGCCCAAGGTGTGAAGGGGACCGCCCCTAGGCGGGCGGGCGTTGCTTGGGGGCCTGGATCTTCGTGGGCAGGACGTCGATCAGTTCGATGCGGAAGATCATCACGCTGTTGCCGGGGATCGGGCCCTTGTCCTCGGCGCCGTAGCCCAGTTCCGGCGGGACATAGAGCGTCCATTCGTCGCCGGGCCGCATCATGACCAGGGCTTCCTTCCAGGCTGGCACCAGGCCCTGCAGGGGGAACGAGGCGGGCACGCCGCGCTCGTAGGAACTGTCGAACACCGTGCCGTCGACCAGCTTGCCCTCGTAATTGACCTTGACCTCGTCGGTCGGCGCCGGCTTGGCCCCGCCGGGCGGGCCGGAGCGGACGACCTTGTACTGCAGGCCGTCGGCCAGGGTGACGACGCCGGGCTGCTTGGCGTTCTGGGCCATGAACGCCTGGGCGGCGGCCAGGCTTTCCTGCTGCTTTTTGCTGGGGCCGCAGGCCGACAGGGCCAGGGCGGCGCCGAGGGCGATGGCGGCGAGGACGAAGCTTAGGGGGCGGACCATGGGACGGCGGACTCCGACGAGCATTCGTCCGTGCTAGACCAATTCGCGCTCGTCCGCGCGCCGATTTTCGGCAGCCACAAGCTTGGCCGGAGTTTGAGACGCGCAGTCACAGAACAGTGGTGGCGCCCGATCGCAGCGCGCCCTAGAAACCGTCCGCACCAGTGACCGCTCACGAGGCCTTCATGAAACCCGTCCGCAAAGCCGTCCTTCCCGTCGCAGGCTTCGGCACCCGAGTCCTGCCGGGCACCAAGACGACCCCGAAGGAGCTGCTGAACGTCGTCGATCGGCCGATCCTGTCGTACATCGTCGAAGAAGGCCGCGCCGCGGGCATCGAGCACTTCGTCTTCGTGACCGGGCGCAACAAGGGCGCGATCGAGGACTATTTCGACCACCAGGTCGAGCTGGAGGCCGCCTTGGCCGCCAAGGGCAAGACCGCCCTGCTCGAAGAGCTGCTGGGCGAGTTGCCCCGGCCGGGCGAGATGAGCTTCGTGCGCCAGATGGCCCCGCTGGGCCTGGGCCACGCGGTGTGGTGCGCCCGCGACATCGTCGGCGACGAGCCCTTCGCGGTGATGCTGCCCGACATGGTGATGTCGGCCAGCAAGCCGGCCCTGGCCCAGGCCATCGAGGCCTATGACCAGAAGGGCGGCAACATCGTCGTGGTCGAGCCCGCCCCCGAAGGCATGGCCCACCAGTACGGCATCGTCGCGCTGGACGGCCAGGACGGCCGCCTGAACCGCATGACGGGCATGGTCGAGAAGCCGCCGAAGGGGACCGAGCCCTCGAACCTGTTCATCTCGGGCCGCTACATCCTGCAGCCGGAAATCTTCGACCTGCTGGAGAAGCAGGGCAAGGGCGCCGGCGGCGAGATCCAGCTGACCGATTCGATGCTGACCCTGCTGGAAAGCCAGGATTTCCACGCCCTGGAGTACGAGGGCGAAACCTATGACTGCGGCGACAAGATCGGCCTGCTGCGAGCCAATGTCGCCCTGGCCCTGAAGCGTCCGGACCTGGCCGACGCGGCGCGGACGATGATCAAGGGGCTGCTGTAGGACCCTCGTCGGCCTCGCGGCCGATCGAGAGTCCCACGAAAGGCGGCTACTTCAGCGGCGTGGTCGAGGTCGGCGCACCGTTGTTGACGTTGCCGTCGACCTGGTTGTTGCCGTACGAGATCAGCTGCCCGCTGCTCTGCGGGTTTAGGCCCGTGGTGTTGCCGGTGACGGTCGACGAGCCGAAGATGATCGACGCCGTCGAGCCGTTGGCGTTCAGGCCGTTGGTGCCGTTGTTGGCCGCGATCGACTGATTGAGCATGATGGCGACCGGCGAGGCGGTGGTCGTCAGGGCGATCACGCCGCCGAAGCCGTTGCTGACGAAGCTGCCGCCCGTCACGGTAATCTTCACGCCGGCCGCAGCGGCCGTGGCCCCTTCACCGCGGATCCCGAAGGTGTTGCGGGTGAACTGGCTGTTGGTGATCGTGACATTGGCCGACCCCGTCCCGCCGGTCGGGCGGACGATGAGCCCGCCGCCGGTGGTCGTGGCGATGGTGCCGTTGTTGGTGATGTTGCTGTCGATCACGTGCAGCACGCTGGCCCCGGCCGGCGAGAAGTCGATGCCGAACCCGGCGTTGGCCCCGGCGATGTCGCATTGGTCGACGATCAGCGCCGCGCCGGCCAGGAAGCGGATCCCGTTGACGCCGGTGCCGGCGCCTTGGATGCCGATGCGGCGCAAAACCACGACATCGTTGACGCCGGCGTTGATCGTCACGCCGTTCGTGCCTGCGTTGAGGATGCCGCCATAGCCTTCCGGCCCGTTGATGGTGATCGCCTTGGTGACGGTCACCGCGCCGAAGCCGCCCGGATCGAGCACGTCGATCTCGCCGCCGGCCGCGGTCTTGGAGATGGCGCCCGCGAAGGTCTTGCAGGGCGCGGTGCGACTGCAGGGGTTGACGTCATCGCCGACGCCCGAAACCCAGGTCCTGGTCGCCTGGGCATGGGCGCTGGAGCCGATCAGCGTGGCGGCGACGAGCGCCCCCAGGAAGCATGACTTGATCTTGGAGATGGTCATTCAGCGGTCCTCTTTTGGGCTAATGGGACGCCGAGCGGGTCAGGCGGCGGGTCCCCCTTTCACGCGAACTTCACCATAAGACATCTTGCAACGAGAGTGTCGAGCCATATTCTACCCGGAGGGGAGTCTTGGACTGGTGAACCCGGGACGGCTGGTCGGAGGCCGCGCGTGGCTGATTCTTTGTGGGGAGACACGGCGGAGGGGTGGCTGCTGGACCGCAGCGCCAACCGCCGCCTGCCCGTGTTCCACGGCCAGGACGGCCGGCTGCTGGCCAATCCCCGCCAGGGCGACGGTCCGCCGGTGGCGATCATCTCGATTCCCAAGGCTGGCACCTACCTGATGGCCCTGCTGCTCGAACGCCTGGGCTACCAGGACACGGAGCTGCACGTGTCCCAGGCCTTCCTGACCGACTACCGGCGGCTGTCGATCGCCGAGAAGCGCGGCCGGGGCTTTGCCGAGCGCAACTACGCCCTGCCGATCGGCGCCAGCGCCCAACTGGTCGGCGATGGGCAGTTCCTGGTCGGCCACCTGCGGCTCGACGACGACGCCCGGCGGGCCCTGATCGGCTTCAAGAAGGTGTTTCTCTATCGCGACCTGGTCGACGCGACGCTGTCGCACCTGCGATTCTTCATCGACACGGGGCGCGCCGACCCCCAGGCCTGTTGGGCGTCGATGCAGCCTTCACCGGCCCAGGTCCTGGGCTTCCTGAAGGATCACAGCGGCTACCTGTTCGACCTGGCCTATAGGCCGATGATCGGCTGGCTGGACGAGCCCGACCTGTTCGCCATCTCGTTCGAGGAGTTGGCGGGAGATCATGGCGTCGAGCACCGTGCGGCCCGCCTGCGGGACCTGGCGGCATACCTCGGCGCGGAGGACGACCTGGAGACGCTGCTGACGACCCAGGTCATGGGGCGGGAGACCAAGACCCTGTCCAGCGGCCGCACGCGGGCCGAGCCGTATCTGGACGAGGCGGTCCGCCAGGCTTTGCGCGACCTGGGCCTCAACGCGCTGCACGCCCGGCTGGGCTATCCGCCGGTCTGAGGCGAGCGGCTACACCGCCCGCGGCGGGTAGCCCTTCTCGCGCAGGGCGTCCATGACGTCCTGGGTGTGCTGGGCGTCGCGGGTCTCGATGGTGATGTCGAACTCCGCGCCCTTGGCCGGCACGTCCAGGGCCAGACGGTTGTGGTTCACCTCGATGATGTTGGCGCCCATCGAGCCGATGACGCTGGCCACGGTGGACAGAAGGCCCGGGCGGTCGTCGCCGACGATGCGCAGGGACACCAGCCGCTGGGCGCGCACCAGCTCACGGGTCAGGACCGAGGCCAGCAGGCGGGTGTCGATATTGCCGCCGCACAGGATCAGGCCGCACTTCTTGCCACGGAAGCGCTCGGGATAGGCCAGCAGGGCCGCCAACGAGGCCGCGCCGGCCCCTTCGGCGATCGTCTTCTCTACATTGCAGTAGAGCGCCACGGCCTGCTCGATGTGCGGCTCTTCCAGCAGCAGCACGTCGTCGATCAGCGGCCGGGCGACGCCGTAGGTCAGCTCGCCGACCGTCTTGACCGCGACGCCCTCGGCGATGGTCTGGCCGCCGCAATGGGCGGCGACGCCGCGCATCTTGGCGGTGAACGAGGGATACATGGCCGGCTCGCAGCCGATGATGCGGATGTCGGGCTTGACCGCCTTGGCCGCCGTGGCCACGCCGCTGATCAGGCCGCCGCCGCCGATCGGGACAGGCAGCACCTCCAGGTCGGGCGCGTCCTCCAGCATCTCCAGCGCGATCGTGCCCTGGCCGGCCATGATGTCGTAGTCGTCGAACGGATGGACGAAGGTCAGGCCCTGCTCGGCCTGCAGCTTGCGGGCGTGGGCGGAGGCGTCGTCATAGGTCTCGCCCTCGATGACCACAGTCGCCCCGAAGTCGCGCGTATGCTGCACCTTCACGAACGGGGTGGTCTTGGGCATGACGATGGTCACTGGCACGCCCAGGCGGGCGCCGTGATAGGCCAAACCCTGGGCGTGGTTGCCGGCGCTGGCGGCGATGACGCCCTGGGCCTTCTCGGCGTCCGACAGGAGCATGAGCTTGTTGAGCGCCCCCCGCTCCTTATAGGCGGCGGTGAACTGCAGGTTTTCGAACTTCACCCACACTTCCGCGCCGGTAATCTTCGACAAGGTCCGGGAATAGCGGCACGGCGTGCGCTCGATCTGGCCGGCGAGGCGAGCCGCGGCGGCACGGATGGTGGTGATGTCGAGGGTCATCGAGAGCTTTGCGGCTGCGAGCAAGGGCGCGGAACTTAGCCGCGACGGGTCCGCCCGGCAATGCGCGGCCCTCGCCCGCGGAACGAGGGTCGCGGCGTGGGGCTAGGCCAGGGACATGTTTCGCCAAAGCTGTGACCCGTCCTTGTAGGTCAGGCCGGTCAGGGTGGGTGAGTCGGCCATGCCATAGAAGCGGCAGGGCTTCTCGCGAAACAGCTTCCAGTTCTTCCGGATCAGCAGGTCGATCAGGTCGCCTTCGATCTTCCGGTTGTGGGTGCCTACGGTCATGCAGCGGACCTTGGAACAGAAGAAGTCGATCGCGTTGCTGATCAGCTCCCACTCCGCGCCCTGGATGTCGATGTGCATGAAGTCGATGACGGCATAGGGCGCGCAGAGGTCTGGGATCGAGATCGCCGGCACGCGTTCGTGGTCGAACACCTGGCCACGATAGTCAGCGGTCTCGCCGCCTGAGCGGGTGACCGCCAGGCCGGCGTCCTCGATCGAGGCGTTGCGCGGGAAGAACAGGGTCTCCTTTCGCCACCAGCCGGCGGCGCGCAGGGCGTGCACGGTGACCGTCCCGGTGGTGGCGGTGGTGGCGTCGACCGACGGCAGCAGACCGTTCTCGAAAAGATGCGACTGCAGCCCCAGGAAGCGCTTCTCGTCCGCCTCGATGCCGATCGAGGTGACCTTCTCGAAGCCCTTGCGCTCGGCCAGCTTGGCCATCAGCGCGGTCCACGGACCCCAGCCGGCGCCGACCTCGATGAAGGTGAAATCGGGGCCCAGGGCGTCCTTCAGGGCGATGCCGACCGACGCGTATTCGATGCCTTCAGCCAAATAGGTGTCGTCAGGGAACGGCGGCTGGGTAAGCACTTCGCCGCCCCGGTGCGCCGCCCAGGCCATGCGGTCGGCCCGCGTGTGGACGCCAAAGAAGTCGGTGATAAAGCCCGGACGAACCTCGCCCGCCACGCCGAGCGCCGCGACGCGCTCAAGGTCTTCAATCTCGTAGCCGCGATAAATTTCGTCTTCGCAGACTTGCGGGAAACGCGTTTCGGCGCCGGTCTCGTTCATCAAATTTCCAATCCACTCTATCGGATCCAAGTTTCCGAACCGGTAGGTCCCACTCGGACGTCAGGCCGACAACAAGGTCTCGAGGGCGATCTTCAGCGCGCCGGGATCGACGATGATGTCCCGGTTGTGCACGTTGCCGAACGAAGAATAATCGACGCCTTCGACCACCTCTTCGTCCACGGAGATCACCTGGTGGCGTAGGCCGCAGACCACGGCCAACTCCGAGAACATCCGCGCCAGGCCTACCGATATGTTGCGAGGGTTCTCGAGCAGCAGCATCCGACAGTCGGGCGGCGAGAAGATCATGTTGGCCAACCCGGCTCCATGCACCCCGATGACCGCCTCGGCCTGCGAGAACAGGCGGATCTGTTCGATGACGCTGAGATCCTCGAGTATGACCGGCTCGAAGCCGTACGTCAGCAGCAGCGGCTCGATCACGTCGATATTGGCGATGCGCCGCTTGGGAGTGTCGAACTTCTGCCGACTGATGAAGATCCTTCGCCGACGCGTTTCCGTCGGTTCGTCCGACGTCAGGCCAGCCATCACCTTGCTGGCGAATTCCCTGACGATCTCGGGATAGTATTTCGTCTGCGGAAGGAACGAGACGAGGATCGCCTCTTCTAGTTGGTAGTCATACGCGTCGTCGGCGAAGAAGATCCGCTCCTGGGGAACGCCAAGCGCCAGCAGGAACGAGCGATAGGGCTCGATCGCCGCCCGATGGTCGATCATGAACTTGACCGAGGGGTCGTGGAACACTTCGGGGGCTAGCCGCTCGAGCACCAAAAGGCGCGGGCACCAGTTGAAGAGCCAATGATAGTAAGCGTTGTCGACAGGGCCGCCGATCACGACGTGCTTTCCCGGGAGGGGTATCACCCGGTCTGACTCGAACGTGTAGCGCCCATCGTCCGTGCGCGGTCTCAGATTGAACCAGGCCGCGGCGTCGACATAGATCTGGTTCAGGAACAGCCTGTTCTTGAATGCGTCGATGCTGACATAGCAACTGGAGACTATGGCGTTCGGCACGCTGAAGGTGACCAGCGGCGCTTCCTCGGCCTGACCCGAAGGCCAGTCGACCACGGCGGTCGAGACCTGCCTGTGGTTGGAATAGTCCCAGGCGATCTCATGATCGGCGATGATCACGCCCTCGGTGCGAACCGAGCGGGCCTGCCCCATTCGAAGGGCGCGTTCCTCGAGCCGGCCCCAGGGTGGGGCAGTGTCGAGCGCCACCGTGTCGAGCCTGTTGACTAACTCGAAGCTGGCCTGGCGGTCGCCCATGATGCTGTGTAGTTGCTTCGCGCCGGCCTGACCGGGATCGAGCGGGCTGACCAAGCCAGTCAGGCTGTCGACTACGCCCACCGCGCCGATCAGGGCGACCAGGCGGTCCAAGAGCTCTCCGAGTTCGAGATTGTTCGCTTCCAGTTCGACGTCGGTGAAGCGCAGGAGCACGAGCGGATTGCTGGCGGCGAGCGAGGCCCGGGCCCCCTCCAGACTCCGCAGCGCCTCGACCACGGGCACGGCGGCTTCGATCAGATCGATGTCGCCGAACGTCGCGTGGCTCTCGTCGATCGTGGTCCCGCCTTCGCGACCTGAACCGAAGGTGTCGGTCACAATGGCGATCCGGTCGTCCAAGCCGTTCAGGGCGAAGGTTTCACGGAGATTGGCGACCAGAGAGGGTGACGCCTCGGAAATCCAAATCCTCGCCTGCTGATAGTTGTCGTGGATGGAAAAGGCGCCGGTCCCAATGCCGCCGCCCAGGCACAAGGCCTTGGAAACGGGCAGGTTCTCGCGATTCCTGTGGAGCAGGTTGAACAGGGCCGACTTGTCGTGGCCGGGCAAAGCTTGGAACCGCCAATCGTCGTGGGGACCGACAATGTTGTAGGGCTTCAGCAGTTGAAACGTGCGCACTACCATTTCCTGGTCAACGAGCATTATGCGGCTTGGTCCAGCTTGAGCAGAGCGCGAACATCGTTCGCTAGGGTGCTGTCGGCGAAACCTCGATCCCAATACACGGTTTCACGCAAAAGCAGATCTTTCTTCTTCAGCTTCAACGATGGCTGTTTGAAGACCTGCGCGATCGCTCGACGGAAGGTTTCGGGGGTGTCAGCTATGACCACGCCCGGCGCATCGCGAAAAGCGTCGAAGCCGCGCATCGCCGTGCTCGTGGCGATCACGTGCTTGTTCGACGCCAGCGCCTCGGCGGTCTTGAGATTGCTGCCGCCGCCAAACTGGATCGGCAGCAGGACAACATGGCAAGCGGCCTTGAGCGCTGAAAGGTCGTCGTCGGAAATATCGGGAAAGAAGTGCAGGCGCTCGCTGTTAGCGATCAGGAAGCGCTGGTACTGGCGACTATTGAAGATGCCGTCCGAGACGCCCCCGCACACGGCAAAGCGCTTTTCGGGCGGCGCCATGTAGAGGCCCCCGTCAGCGACGAGATTGCAGAAACCCTCGATATTGGGCGGATAGGCGCTGCCCACGAACAGCGCGAACGGCTTGTCGCCGAAGATTTTACGCTGCGCCGGGGTGAGGACGGCGTCGCCGGGCGACCGCTGCACGCCATTGGGCACCACGTGGACGGGGGTGTCGTCGGTCAAGGCGCGATATTGGGCCGCGTCGCTCTCGGAGACGGCGACGATGAGATCCGACGCCTCGATCACGTCGCGCTCGAGTTCCAGGATCCGCTCTCCGACCTCCGCGGCCCGTGCTTCGGGCACGCCGCTGCGTCGAAGGATGTCCACCTTCAGCGGCGCCTCCCAGTTGTGGGAAGAGTAGAAGAGTTTCACGTCGGCCAGCAGGCCCTCGTCGCGCAAGACGCGCACCAGCGGCCACATGAAAGGATGGTCCAACTGGATCGCGGCGGGTCGGACGGTTTCGATCACCTGTCGAAAGTGGGCGAGGCCGGAGCCTGTGGCCGCGAAATCGCCCGAGAGGATGTCGTCGACGAACGGAACGCCGTTCCAGCGCGGATCGACGTGGCCGAGCTTCAGGTCATGCCGGCCGACCTCGTGCGCCTGATAGGGTGGCGACTGGTAGATCGAGGCGGACTGGAAATCCAGGCCGAGTCCACGATAGAAATCGCCGAAGGCCGCGACGCGTCGCTGGCCGCCATGGCGAGGCGCGGCGATCGGATAGGTCGTGAGGCTGAGGATCGCGGGCATCACGCCACCAGCTCGGGAAGTTGTTCGAAGAACCGACGCGAGGCCATGTCCCAGGTCACGGGCGAGAAATCCGCCTCGATCCGTTCTCGATGCTTGTTCAGCAGGTCCGGGTCGTTGAAGAAGGCCGCCATCGCCTCCGCCCAGCCAAAGATGTCCAGCGGGTCCTTGTAGACCACGAAGGATTGTCCGACCTCGCGCAGCGACCCCGCCGAACTAGAAATGCAGGGCTTGCCATGGCCCAGCAGTTCGGAAACCGGCAGGCCGTAGCCCTCGTAGAACGAGGGGAAGATGCCGAAATCGGCGCCCTGGTACAGCGCGCGCAACGTCGCGTCGTCCACCGAGCCAGTCACCACGATCGTGTCGCTGGTGACGGGATTGGCGCCGATCTCGTGCATCAGTTCGTTGATATTCCATCCTGGTCGGCCGACGAAGACCAAGCGGCAGGTTTGCGGGTCGATTTGACCCGTCTCGATCCCGTGCGCCCAGGCTTGATAGGCGACACGGTGGTTCTTGCGGGGTTCCAGCGTGGACACGAAGATCGCGTAGCGTTTTCCGATCAGGGCGCCGGGAACGTTGGCGACGGCGTCGACGGCGCGCGGCAGATCGCTACCCAGCGGGAAGCTGCGCGTCGGCGGCGGCGTGACGCCCAGTCGTCGGCAGTGGTCCAGCAGGTCCCTCTGAGTGGATTCCGAGATGCACATGAAGCCGTCCGACAACCAAAGCAGCTCGCCGAAATAATCGTGCAGCAGCTCGACATAGCCCGGCACCAGGAAGTGCGGCATCAGCAGCGGAATGACGTCGTAGACTATCGCGACATAGCGGAAGTTTTTCTTCTGCTTGAGCCGGTAGAGTGCGCGAAGGTCCTTGTGTTCCCAGTCGAGACCGCCCGAAATCACCGTCACGTCAGGCGACAGGACCACGTCTCCGTCGCAGACCTGGGAAAGGGGCAGCACGGTCGGCTTTGACGTGACATCCAGTCTTCCCCGCGCCTCGTGGGCTCGGATCTCCGCGATCTGTTCCAGGCTGAAGGACAGGCCGCGCAGGCGTTGGACCTGTCGGTAGACCCGTGGAAACCTCAGCACGAGGTCGCGGACTTGGCGGCGCAGGCTGACGGCGGGCGCGGTCTCCGACAGAGGGCTGACATCCTGATCGAAATTGACCCCGACTCGGCCTTCGATGATGTCCAGCGCCGCCTCGGGGGTCAGGATGCGGAAGCGGTTCTCCGACTTCACATAGACGCAGTAGCCGATGTCGCCTTGGAGATGGGCCATCGCGCGGCGTGCTAGTTCGCGTTCAACACGAACGATCCCAACGCTATGGCCCGACCACCGCGCGGATGTGGTCAGGTCAAAATAGAACTGCAAAGTCGCATCCCCTGAGCAAGCTTGGCCTGATATGGAAACCCGACCGTGGCGCGCAGCGCTTCCATCCGCCAGCCCCGCTGGTCTTTGCCACAGTTCCCCGGGGGAGTGAAGCCTTCGCGCCCGAGCCTGCCTTCCGGTTCGCGCCGATCGCCTAACCGAAAACGACGCCGTGGGCGGCGACATCCGCCACGCTGTCATCGTGGAGGAAGAAGTAGTTGACTGACATCAGCGGCCCGCCCAGCGGTTGCAGCCGGTTCTCGGTCGGGAAGTAGGTGTAGCCGCCGAATCCTTGGCTCCGCATCCAGTCGACGACCTCGGACGTGTCGCTGCGTTCGCACAAGACGATGGGCTTGGACCGAGCCAGGGTTTCGCGCCCACCCTTCAGCACCCCCAGCTCGCCGCCTTCCACGTCGATCTTCAGGAACTTCGGCGCCAGGTTGAAGGAATCGAGGGTGCGGATCTCGGCGTCCAAGCGCAGCAGTTCGAAGCTGTCGCGCCCGGTGATCTGCCGCCAGCCGTGGAGACGGGATTCGAGGTCGAAGATCGCCGGGTCCAGGGCCGACCAGGCCGTGCACAGCAGGTCCTGGAACACGGGCACATAGACGCTGGTCTTGCTGGACCGGTCGGACAGCCCGACCGTGTTGAAGGTGAAGTCAGGCACGTCCTTGGCCACCCGTTCGAGGACGCGGCCCAACAGCGGCACCAGTTCGAACGAATGAATCTTCACGCTCTTGTTGACGTTGCGCGTCGAGATCGCGGAGGCGCCCATATTGGCGCCGACATCCACGAACAGTCCTGGTTCGCCGTCGAAGCTCCCGAACAGCCGGAAGTCTTCTTCATGCACGGGGCTGTCGACGAACGCGGTCCGGG
Organism: Caulobacter sp. LjRoot300; assembly: GCF_964253875.1. Taxonomy (NCBI): domain Bacteria; kingdom Pseudomonadati; phylum Pseudomonadota; class Alphaproteobacteria; order Caulobacterales; family Caulobacteraceae; genus Caulobacter; species Caulobacter sp. LjRoot300. Next base: position 542,621 of record NZ_CAXUSA020000002.1, on the reverse strand, counting down.
TGTTGGCGTAGTTGGTTTCCGCCATTCGGGACAGGCTGGTCCAGCCATGCCAGTTCGAGGTGGCGTACTCGGTTTCGAAGCGGCGCTTCTTGAACGTATTGAGTTCGACGATCTCGTACATGGGACACTCCTGGCGGTCGCGCTGCGGCGACCGTCGTCGGGCACGCGGCGAGGCGGCCGACCAGATTTGAAGGTCTTGACTGTCAGGCGGCGTTTTGGGCCTGTCGCATGAACCAGGTCAGCGTGTCGCCGAAGTACTTCACCTTGCCCCCGTCCATCACGCAGACCTTGTTGCAGACCCGTTGGACCAGGCCGTAATCGTGCGAGGCCAGGACCACGATGCGGGCTTGGTCGACGAACGAGCTCATCCGGTCGGCGGCCTTGGAGAAGAAGTCGGCGTCGCCGGCCCCCAGCCACTCGTCGAGCACCAGGATTTCGGGGTCGAACGCGGTGGTCACGGCGAACATCAGACGGGCGATCATCCCGGCCGAATAGGTGCGGACCGGGAAGTCGATGAACTGGGCCAGACCGGAGAATTCGACGATCGAGTCGATCTTCGACTCGACGACCTTCTTGGACACCATGCGCATCATGCCTAGGGTGCGGATGTTCTTCAGTCCGCTGGCTTCCATGTCCAGGCCGGCGCCGAACGAAATCGTCGAGGTGATGTGACCCTGGGAGGCGATCCGCCCGGATGTCGGCTCGAAGATTCCGGCGATCACCTTCAGCAGGGTGGTCTTGCCCGAACCGTTGTGGCCGATTAGGGCCAGGCGGTCGCCCTCGTTGAGAGTGAAGCTGACGCCGCTGAGGGCGCGCACCAGGGGCGTATTGTTGCTGCGATACAGCTTGCCGCCGACGGTGGCGTTGAACACGCTGGTTCGCAGCGATCGGGCCGAGAGCGTGTAGATGGGATAGTCGAGGCTGACTTGATTGAGTTCGAGGCGCGTGTGCATGAAGCTCCTCACATCCAAAAGATGACGCGCTTGCGGAACATCGCCAGCAAGATCACGGTCGTGATGAAACCGATGATGCAGATTCCGATCGACCAGATCCAGTGCATCGGATCAGGGGCGACGCCCATCAGGGGTTGGCGGATAAGTTCCAGTTCGTGGGCCAGCGGGTTGTAGTCCACCAGCAACCGGCGCACACCCGTCATCTTGTCGGCAGGCCAGAAGACCGGGGTCAGGAAAAACAACACGCTGGCCGCCAGACCAGCCATGTGGCTGACGTCCCGGAACCGGGTCGCGGGGAAGGCGACGATGAAACTGAGGAAGAAGGTGTTGATCGTCACCAGAACAATCGCCGGAAGGAACGTCCACGACGGGATCGAGAACAGGCCCAGGGCGATCAGCAGCACCACCGCGACGACGAACTGGCAGAAGTAGTTGATCACCATCCGGTACATGTGAAGCACGACGTGGAAGCTGAGCGGCAACTTCTGGACCATCATCATCGGGGCGCCCACGATGAACGCGTTCGCGCCTTCGGCGATGGCCGCGCCCATCAGCGACCAGGCCAGAACGCCGTAGATCACATGCTCGAAGGTCTTGGTCCAGTCAGATCCCAGCAGTCCGCCGAATACAAAGCTCAGGGCGAACGCCATGCCCAGCAGGCCTGACGACAACCAGAACGGGCCAAGCAGGGTTCTCTGGAAGCGGGATCGCGTCTGATCCCATCCGATCGCGCCCCAGAGCGGCGCTAGTTTGATGCTGGCTTGAAGATCGGAAAGCGCCGCCTTGACTTGAGCAATCATATTGTCTCGCCTGCCTTCACGATCGGATCGCAAGGCGTGTTGTTACGACCCAGGCCAAGCCAGGTTTTGTATCGACCGACGTCAGGTCCGGTCGCGATATCAAGGTCAAATCCATGAATCCAAGATCTTGCAGGCTGTTCTTGAAGCACGTCCCGACCTTCCCAGAAATCCCAGGAAGGCCTGGCTATTAGCGGTTGCCCCCAATCAAGGCAAGGTGATCGGATTTGTTATTTATTGACCCGCTCGCGACCGGCTTTCGGCCAACTTCGCCCCTTTTTCCGAGGCGGCGCGCGAGCGGATTTCGCGGGGATCCGATACCGCGATTGGTGTGGTGGAAATGAGGCGACGGTCGGTTCGCGGGCAGGGATGCCCAACCGCCGCCTCAGGGTCTCAGCCAAGCTTCAGTACAGACTCGAAGTAGGGAATGGCGCGCTCCAGACCCTGACGAAGGGACACGCGCGGCTCCCAATCCAGCATGGTTTTGGCCTTGCTGATGTCTGGGCGGCGCTGGCGGGGATCGTCCTGGGGAAGAGGCTTGAAGACCAGTTCCGAGCGCGAACCTGTCAGTTCGAGCACCAATTCCGCCAACTCGCGGATGGTGAATTCCGAAGGATTGCCCAGGTTGATCGGGCCGGTGACGTCCCCGGGCGAGTTCATCAATCGCATCAAAGCATCGACCAGATCGTCGACATAGCAGAACGACCGCGTCTGCTGCCCGTCACCGAACAGAGTGATGGGGCGGCCCAGGAGGGCCTGCATCACGAAGTTCGACACCACGCGACCGTCGCTCGGGTGCATGTTGGGGCCGTAGGTGTTGAATATGCGGGCGACCTTGATGCTGACCTGATGCTGACGCCAGTAGTCGAAGAACAGGGTTTCGGCGCAACGCTTGCCCTCGTCATAACAGGAGCGGAAGCCGATCGGATTGACATTGCCCCAGTATTCCTCGGTCTGGGGGTGTTCGACGGGATCGCCATAGACCTCGCTGGTGGAGGCTTGGAGGATTCGCGCCTTCACGCGCTTGGCCAGGCCCAGCATGTTGATCGCACCGTGGACGCTGGTCTTGGTCGTCTGCACGGGGTCGAATTGGTAGTGCACCGGGCTGGCGGGGCAGGCTAGGTTGTAGATCTGGTCGACTTCCACGAACAGCGGCACGGTCACGTCGTGACGCATGAGCTCGAAGGACGGGTGGTTGAGAAGATCGCCCAGGTTGTCGCGCGCGCCAGTAAAGAAATTATCGACGCACAGGACCTCGTGGCCCTGATCGATAAGGCGGCGGCATAGGTGAGAACCGATGAAGCCAGCCCCGCCCGTGACGAGGATACGCGTCCGACGAAATTCCCGTACGGTGGATGACATGCGAACTCGGTCCCTTAGGCACGCTCTTTTCGAGAGCGTACCCCTTTAGACCAGCAGCGAACGGCTCGCCACCGCTCGTATGAGGCGGCGAACCGTTTCCGCGAACGGCCGTCTGGCAGACGTCTTCGACAGCCTGCTAGAACAGGTAGTCGCCGCTGGAGATGGCGGCGGTTCCGGTGAGTTGGATGGTCATGTCGCCGACGCCATCGCCGTGCAAGTCGACGAAGACGAAGGTCGAGCCGCCTGTGCTGTAGACGCCCAGCACGTCGGAAGCGCCCGTGCGCACGGCGGTCAGGTCCAGTTTGTCGACGCCCGACTGGAAATCGAAGATCGAGTCGGTGTTGGCGGCGGTGGAATCACTGGCGGCCAGGTACCTGAAGACGTCGGCCCCGGCCTGGCCGTACAGCACGTCGCCGCCGCCGCCGCCGATGATCACGTCATCGCCGTCGCCCGATTGGATAATGTCGGCGTTGACGCCGCCAATGAAGGTGTTCGCCGTCTCGTCGCCGATCATGTAGATGCCGTGACTATCGCCGGTGATGATGTCCTGGCCGTTGAGGTCGTAGCCAATTGTAGCCAGTTGCATCGGGCCGAAAGAGGTGTTGGCGAACAGGAAGGTCGAGCCGCCCGAGCGAATCAGGCTGACCTCCTTGGGATAGACGCTGCCGAGGTCGATCTTGTCGACGCCGGTCTCGAACACGAACAGGCCGTCCGAGCCGCTGGCGTTGCTGTCCATCGCCGAGCGGTACGTTATGGTGTCCGCCCCCGCCTGGCCGAAGATCACGTCGCCGCCGCCGCCGCCGATGATCACGTCGTCGCCGGCGCCGCTCTGGATGACGTCGCCGGCGATGCCGCCGATCAGGGTGTTGGCCGCTCCGTCGCCGATCATGTAGACGCCGTGGCCGTCGTAAGTCAGCACGTCGATGCCGTTGACCTGACCGTTGGCGGCGATGGTCATCTGGCCGCCGGGCGCGCTGACGAACACGAAGGTCGCGGCGCCGGAGGTGACCAGCGAGACTTCGACGGGCCGGACGCCGATCAGGTCGAGCAGGTCCGAGCCGACGGTGAAGTCGGTGATGATGTCATAAGCGTCGGGCTTGCTGTCCGCCACGTACGCATAGCGGAAGGTGTCGTTCCCCGCGCCGCCGGTCAGGGAATCCCCGCCTCCCCCGCCGATCAGGATGTCGTTCCCGGCGCCGCCGTCGAGGGTGTCCGAGCCCGCGCCGCCGTCCAGGTAATCGGCTCCATCGCCACCGCCCAGCGTGTCGTCGCCCGCGTTTCCGGCAAGAATGTCGTTGCCCGCTTCGCCCCACAGGACGTCGGCGGCGTCTCCTCCGGTCAGCGTGTCGTCGCCGCCGCCGCCGGAGAAGCTCATCGCGAAGGCTTGGTTCTGACCGTTCATGTGGTTTTCGAGGGCGTTGCCGACCGCCGCCACGGGGGCCGCGCCCAGCACCGAAAGATGCTCGACATTGTCGGCCAGCGTCAGGAAGGTCTGGCTGTTGAGATCCTGAAGGACGACGGTGTCTACGCCTTCGCCCGCGCTCTCGACGATCTTGTCGTTCGCGTCGACCTGGTGGTGGAAGTTGTAGGTGTCGTCGCCCCGACCGCCCGCCATCGTATCGGCGCCCATATCGCCATCGAGGACGTCGTTTCCGTCGCCGCCGCTGAGCATGTCGTCCCCCCACCCAGCGAGAAGCGTGTCGCTTGCCGCGCCGCCCTGCAGGGTATCGCCGCCGCCGCCGGTCGAAACCCAGCTTCCACCGGCCGCGGCGGTGACCTGCAAGCCGAGCCACCCGGTGTAGCTGAAGGCCTCGACATTGGCGTAGGCGGCCAAGTCGAACGTCGGCTTGAACACGACATCGACAACGAGCCGATCATAACCCCCGTCGGAGGCCTCGATGATCGCGTCGCTCGCCTCGTCGATTTGATAGGTATCGTCTCCCGCGCCGCCGGTCATGACGCGACCGTCGAGGATGTCGTTCCCGTCGCCGCCGGCCAGGTGATCGTCTCCGTCGCCACCGTGCAGTTCGTCGTTCCCAGAGCCCCCGTCGAGCGTGTCCGCCCCTGCGCCTCCGTACAGCACGTCCGCCCCGGCCCCGCCTTCCAGCGTGTCGTCGCCTCCGTTGCCGGCGAGGACGTCGTCGCCCGCGTCGCCCCGCAAATGGTCGACCATCTGTCCGCCGCTCAGCCAGTCGTCCCCGTCGCCTCCCGAGAAGTCCACCGCGAAGAAGGTCGAGTTCTCGGCGTTCATGCGGTTCCTGAGCGCGTTGCCGACCACCTCGACGGCGCCGCGGTCCATTGTCGAGACGTTCTCGACATTGTCCGCCAGCGAAATAGTGGCGGCGTCGTAGAGCAGGACGGTGTCGACGCCTTCGTTGGCGTTCTCGACGATCGCGTCGTTCGGATCGACCCCGGCATAGAAGCTGTAGGTGTCGTCGCCCCGTCCGCCGATCATCATGTCGGCGCCCAGCCCGCCTTCGAGCATGTCGCCGCCGTCGCCACCGCGGAGCGTGTCGTTTCCGGCCCCGCCAACCAACGCGTCGTCGCCGGCGCCGCCTTGGAGCGTGTCGACGCCGCTGCCGGTGGTGATCCAACTTCCGCCGGCCGCGGCGGTCACTTGCAGGCCGGTTGGCCCGTCATAGCTGAATGCGTCGACATTGACGTAGTCGGCCATGTCGAAGGTCAGCTTGAAAGCGTAGTCGATGGTGAGCTGGTCGAAGCCCTCGTTAGGGTTCTCGACGATCGTGTCGTTCACGTCGTCGATGCTATAGATGTCGTCTCCCAGACCCCCGATCAGCACGTCGTGGCCAAGTTCGCCGCGCAGCAGGTCGCCGCCGCCGCCGCCGACTAGCCAGTCATTTCCGTCGCCGCCGCTCATCATGTCGTTGCCGGCGCCGCCGGTGATGCGATCGTCACCCTGTCCGCCCAGGAAGGAGATCTCCTCGATGCGGGTGAGCGAGCCGTGGGCGATCCCGCCGACCGTTATCGCATTGACGGCGTCGGCGTCGCTGAGGTCCAGCACGACGGCCTGGTTCGCATAGCGATAGTTGAGATGGGCCCAGTCGCGGCCGGCGCCGCCGTCGATGACGTCCGCCCCCCAGTCATAGGCGCTCGTCTGGACGACATAGCCGTCGTTGGCGCTCGGATTTCCCGCACCGTTGAGGATGGAATCGTCGCCGTCATCGCCGTGCAGGAGATCCGCGCCGCCGCCGCCGAAGATCACGTCGTCGCCCGCTCCGCCGTGAATCGTATCGGCTCCGGCCGCGTAATAGTCGGCGCCTACGCCTTCCCCGGCGATAAAATCATCGCCGTCCCCGCCGTTCAGCGTGTCTCCGCCAAGGCCGCCGTCGAGAACGTCCTGGCCGGCCAGGCCGTCCGCGATATCGACGCCGGCGTCGCCGACATACTTGTCGTCACCCGCGGTGGCGGTCCCCGAAATCCAAGCCCCCACGTTCCACCCTCAAGACTTCCACTTGAGGTTTTCAACCACACGTATCAGGTGCTGTCCAGCATCGAGGCCCGCCACGCGCCGAACGTGGCGGGCCTCGTCGCCAAGTCGGCGCGGCGCCTCTAGAACAGGTAGTCGCTGCTGGTGATGGAGGCGGTTCCGGACAGTTGGATGGTCATGTCCCCCACCCCGTCGCCGTGCAGGTCGATGAACAGGAAGGTCGAGCCGCCGGAATTGACGACGCCCAGCAGGTCGCTGGCCCCGGTGCGTAGGGCCGACAGATCGATCTTGTCCACGCCGGACTGGAAGTCGAAAATGGTGTCGGTTCCGGCGCTGTTGCTGTCGGTGGCGGCCAGATAACGGAACACGTCCGCCCCTGCCCCGCCCCAGATGGCGTCGCCGCCGCCACCGCCGATGATGATGTCGTCGCCGGCGTTCGCTTGGATCACGTCGCCGGTCGAGCCGCCGATCAGAGTGTCGCTGACGCTGTCGCCGATCATGTAGAAGCCGTGATTGTCGCCGGTGATCACATCGCGGCCGTTGAGATCGTAGCCGACCGTGGCCAGCTGCATCGGGCCTTGGGGCGTGCTCGCGAACAGGAAGGTCGAGCCGCCCGAGCGAATCAGGCTGACCTCACCGGGATGCATCGCCGACAGATCGATCTTGTCGACGCCGGTTTCGAACACGAACAAGCCGTCAGAGCCGTTGGCGTTGCTATCCAGGACCGAGAGATACTTGATGGTGTCGGCTCCGGCCTGGCCGAAGATCACGTCGCCGCCGCCGCCGCCGACGATCACGTCATCGCCCGCGCCGCTCTGGATGACGTCGCCGGTGGCTCCGCCGACCAGGGTGTTGGCCGCCCCGTCGCCGATCATGTAAACGCCGTGGCCGTCGTGGGTCAGCACGTCCGAGCCGTTGACCTGACCATTGGCGGCGATGGTCATCTGGCCGCCGGGCGCGTTGACGAACACGAAGGTCGCGGCGCCGGAGGTGACCAGCGACACCTCGGTCGGCGTCACGCCCCTCAGGTCCAATTGGTCCGAGCCCGTCGTGAAGTCGGCGATGATGTCGTAGGCGTCCGGGTTGCTGTCGCTGGCCGCCGTGTATTTGAAGATGTCGTTGCCGCCGCCGCCGGTCAGGCTGTCGCCGCCGCCGCCGCCGACCAGGGTGTCCGAGCCCGCGCCGCCGGTCAGGGTGTCCGCGCCCGCGCCGCCCGTATAGGTCTGGCCTGGATTGGACAGGATCAGGTCGCCGGCCTGAAGCGAGGCGGTCAGCCGCACCGTCAACACCGCGCCGCCGGCGGCGGTCACTTGCAGGGTGGTGTAGCCGTCGGCCTGGCCGATCGTGTAGGCGCTGGGCGAAAGGGCCGACACGTCGATCTTGTCGACGCCGCTGACGAAGTCCTGGATCACGTCCGGCGCGATCGTATCGGTCGACACCGAGTCCGTGGCCGCGGAGTAGATGAAGGTGTCCGCCCCAGCCCCGCCGGTCAGCTGATCGCTGTCGCCCCCGCCGGCGATGAAATCGTTCCCGTCGCCGCCCAGGATCAGGTCGCTCCCGGCGGCGCCGAAGATGATGTCGTCGCCGGCGAAGCCCTGAATGACGTTGGCGGTTGCATCGCCGCTCAGAATGTCCCCGAAATTGCTGCCGAGCAGGCCTTCGATCGACGCATAGCTGTCGCCCGATGCTTCGCCGCTGTTGGAGCTGGGGTTGTTCAGCGCCGCGCTGACGCCGGTCAGGGCGCCGGTGTAGGACGCATAGTCGAAGCCGCCGTCGCCGCGCAGGGCGTCGGCGCCGGCGCCCCCCTCGAGCAGGTCGTCGCCGTCACCGCCAATGAGGTTGTCCCCGCCGTCCAAGCCGAACAGCACGTTAGAGCCGGCGTTGCCGTACAGGAAGTCAGAGTAGTTCGAACCCGCTAGGTTCTCGACGTTCGTGTAGGTGTCGCCGGCGGCGTCGCCGGCGTTTAGGCTCGGCGTGCCGAGCGAGGCCACCAGGTTGACGTCGGGACCGCTCGTCACATAGCTGACCAGGTCCACGCCCAAGCCGCCGTCCAGGCTGTCGGCGCCGGCGCCGCCGACCAAGGTGTCGTCGCCAGTCCCGCCGATGATCGTGTCGTTTCCTGCGTCGCCGTTCAGCGTATTGCCGCCGCCGTTACCGCCGCGCAGCGTGTCGTCCCCCTCCAGGCCGCGCAAGGTCACGCCATAGCTGTCGTTGGCGAACAGCGTGTCGTTGAAATTGCTGCCGTCGAGTTGCTGGATGTATTCGTAGGTGTCGCCGGCGGCGTCGCCTGTGTTGAGGCTGGCGTTGCCGAGCGAGGCGATGACTCCGGCCGAGGCCGTACTGTAGGCGGCGATGTTGTGGCCCGCGCTGCCGGACAAGGTGTCCGCGCCGGCGCCGCCGATCAGAGTGTCGTCGCCCGCGTTGCCGATCAGGGTGTCGTTCCCGCCGGCGCCTTGCAGGGTGTCGTTCGAGCTCGCGCCGATGATCAGATCGGCGAAGGCCGTGCCGATGAGGCCCTCGACCGAGGTGTAGGTGTCGCCAGCGGCGTTGCCGGTGTTGACGCCGGGCAATTCCAGCGAGATCGTCAGGCCGACCGTCGATTCACTGTAGATCGCGTAGTCGAAGCCCGCGCCGCCATCGAGGACGTCGGCCCCAAGACCGCCTTCCAGCAAATCCTCGCCGCCGCCGCCCCGCAGGGTGTCGGCTCCAGCCGCTCCGAAAAGAACGTTGGAGGCGCCATCGCCTTCGAGGGTGTCGTTGAAGGCCGAACCGACCATGTTTTCGACGCTCGAATAGGTGTCGCCGGCGGCGTCGCCAGTGTTCGAGCCAGCGTTGGCCAGCGAGGCCGAAACCGCAGCCAGGGCGTCGCTATAGGCCGCCGCGTCGATACCCGCGCCGCCGTCCAGGGCGTCGCCGCCGCCGCCGCCGTCGAGGGTGTCGTCGCCATCGCCGCCGTGCAGGGTGTCGCTGCCGAACAGGCCGCCATAGGCGAGGCGGAGCGGGTCGCCGAGCAGGTTGTTGTTGCCCGCGTCGCCATAGAGCACGTCGTTGAAGGGTGAGCCAGCCAGGTCGGCGCCGAGCAGGCCGATATAGGTGTCACCCGCCGCGTCGCCGGTGTTGAGCGCGGTATTGGCCAGCGAGGCGGTTACGCCGCTCGCCGCGGTTTCGTAGTCAACTTCGTTGCCCGCCGTACCGCCGTGCAGTTCGTCGGCCCCCTCGCCACCGATCAGCACCGTGTAGGCGCCGGCGCCGTAGAGGATGTCGTTGCCGCCCTGGCCCTGAAGCTGGTTCAGGTTCAAGGCGTTGGTGTTGCCGCGGATGACGTCGTTGAAGTTGGTGCCGATGACGTCGTGGACATTGGCGTAGGTGTCGCCGGCCGCGTCCCCCGTGTTGAGGCCGTTGTCGGCCAGGGAGACCGTCACGCCGCTGGTGGACAGGATGTAGGAGACGGTGTTTTCCCCATCGCCGCCGTCCATGATGTCCAGGCCGGCCCCGCCGACCAGGGTGTCGTCGCCGGCTTCGCCGAACAGCCGGCTCGTCGAACCCACCGAGCCGAAGCCGTACAGGGTGTCCATTCCCCCGCCGCCGTACAGCTTGTTGTTCTGGCCATTGCCCGAGATGTAGTCGTCGAAGGCGGTGCCGACGACGTTCTCGATCGAGTTGTAGGTGTCGCCAAGGGCGTCGCCCACGGGCGAGCCGCCGCCGGTCAGGAAGACCTGGACCCGCGAGGTCGCGGTCGCGTAGGAGGCCGTATCCTCGCCCGTTCCGCCCTCGAGCGTATCGCCGCCCCCGCCTCCGATCAGGATGTCGTCGCCACCAAGCCCCTGCAGGGTGTCGGCGCCGGCCGTTCCCTGCAGGGTCTCGGAGATCGCGGTGCCGGTGATGATGGCCATGGTGCCTCTACGATGAAGGGGCTGCTGAGAAGGGGTCGCGGACCGGGCGTGACAACAATGGCGCGGAACGCCGCCGACGCGTCGCGATGCTAGGTTGTACGCCCCCGAGTTCGCCGGACCTTATCAATCAAAAGTAAACGCGCTCCTGACGGCCGATTCTCAGGCGCCGGCTTCAGTCGGCGGCGATCACCTTGGCGATCCGCAGCGCTTCGGCGAAGGCGAGGAACACATGATACAACGTCGAGGTCGGGATGTTCTTGGCGGTCGGGGCCAGGGTCTCGTCGAAGACGTCGATCCACACGCCCGGCGGCTTCTGGGCCAGGTAACGATCGAGCAGCACCCGGCCGCTGTCGGCGATCACCGCCCGGGGATCATCGCCCCGCAGGGCGTGCATAGCCACTGCGCCCTTGATCCGCTCGGTATTGGGCCAGGTGCGCGAGGTGCGCTTGAGCGGCGTGCCGTCGTCGCGCACGACGTCGTAGACGGCGCGGGTCCCGGGATCCACGCCATGACGCTCGGCGAAATCGAACAGGCTGCAGGCCTGGTCGGCGACGTCGGCTCCGTTCAGGCGGCGATGATTGGCCAGGATCCAGGACCATTCGAATTGGTGGCCCGGCTCGACTATCCGACCCTGTTCGCCAGGCGCGCGCGACCAATCGTCGCCGAAATACTCGGCCAGGGTCCGGCCATCGAAGAATCGGCGGGCGAACAGGTCGGCCAGTTCGTCGGCGAGGGCGCGCCAGCGGGGCTCGCCGCTCGCTTCGCACAGCACCAGGGCCGCTTCCAGCATGTGCATATGCGGGTTCTGGAGGCGCCAGCCGGTGGCGGGCAGCTCGTGCAGGAAGCCCTCCCCGCCGGGATGCCGCAGGTGCTTGTCGATGAAGTCCATCGTCCGGTGCGCCAGGGCCAGGGATTCCTCGCAACCCAGCGCCAGGTTTCGCCAGCCCAGCGCGAAGAGCACGAAGGCGTGGTCGTAGAGGTCCGGGGTCGTGTCGAGCGGTTGGCCCTCGGCGTCCAGGGTGCGAGCCCAGCCACGATCGTCGCCCAGCCAGGCCTTGTCCCGTAGAAAGGCGAAGCCGTGGTCCGACAGCGCCGCGCCTTGAGTCCAGCCGAGCTTGTGAGCGTGAGCAAAAACGTAGATCTGGCGACAGACGACCCGCGTCCTGCGGAATGTGGCCGTCGGGTTCAGATCGAAGTCGAGGGATTCCACATAGCCGCCAACCCGTCGGTCGACGCCCTGTTCGCCCCAGAAGGGGAGGGCCTCCTCGAACATCCAGCGTCGGGCGTCGGTGATGAAGGCGTCGAACGTGGCGATCGCCTCGGCGTGGTCAGTCATGCGAACTCCTGGGCGGCCGGGTCCGACCGGCTGCTTACGTTAATCTGAAGAGGCTAAAAACGCGCTAGACGGTGGTGAGTCGGCGGCTCTCGTCGAGCGAACGGTCGTAGTTCATCGTCAGATCGGGGCGATGCAGGACGACGGTGCTGCCTTCCTCTTCCATGTGCATCGGCACGTGGGTCGCGCCGGCGCCGATGCCCGCGAGGGCCTGTTTGACCGCGTCTTGTCGGTCGAGCGGCACGAAGAACAGCAAAAACCCGCCGCCGCCCGCGCCGAGCAGCTTGCCCCCAAGGGCGCCAGCCCGCAGAGCCGCGGCGTACAGAGCGTCGATCGGGCCTGAAGAGACCGCGCTCGACAGCGCTCTCTTGTATTGCCAACCTTCGTGGAGGAGCGCGCCGAAATCGTCGAGCGAGGCGAAGGGATTCTCCAGAATTTTCCGTCCACGATCGACCATTTCATAGAGCCGCGCCATTTCGGCGGTCCGGTCCTTGAAAGAGTCGATCTTGGTCTTCTCGATGCCTCCGGCGTCGCGGGTGAAGCCGGTGAAGAACATCATCAGTCGGCTATCGAGCTCGGTCTTGCGGCGACGGCCCAGGTCGATGGGATCGATCAGCAGGGAACCGTCGGCCTTGAAGTCGATGCGATTAAGGCCGCCGAACGCCACGGCCGTCTGGTCCTGCGAGCCCACCGGCTCGCACAGCAGTTCTTGCTCCACGCGAATGGCTTCGCGGGCCAGGCGCATCTTGTCGCAGCCCTGGTTGCGGTAGCGGAACATGGCGTGCAGGGCGGCGACCGTGAAGGCCGAGGACGAGCCCAGACCGGATCGGGCCGGAAGGTCGGCGTGGTAGACCACCTCGTAGCCGCAGGCGCCGCTCGGCGCGAAATGGCGAAGAACTTCGCGGACGACGGGGTGCTGGATCTCGTCGATCGTGTTGCACTGCTCGACCCGGCTCCACACGACGCGATACTTGAAGCTGAAGATGGGCGGGAGCGGACGGATGGTGATGTAGACGTATTGATCGATCGACGTCGAAAGAACCGCGCCCGGGCCATGCTGCTTGAACCAGGTCGGATGGTCGGTGCCGCCTCCGAAGAATGACACTCTCAGTGGTGTGCGGACAATGATCATTCGGTCTACGTTTTCTCCCTGCGCGCCGCAGATCACCAAAACTCAGGGCGGACGCTCGAGCACATACAAGATCAATTTCGCTCTTCCGGTCGCCCCGCGGAAAGGTGGTCTGACGCAGCTTTAGCGGCCAATCGCCTGAAGAGCCAGCGACGCGATTACGAAAACTTGTCGTCAAGTGCTCTCAGCAGCGCGGCGCCGTAGGCGTTGTTGGCGTGCATAGAGTCATCTTTGATATGTTCGGCGCGCATGTAGCCTGCTTCCGTGATGTTGTCGGGCGGCACGGGGAAGAATTCGACCCCCGAACGCTCGCATTCCTCGCGGATGATCTCGGAATGCAACAGGAACATCTTATGACGAAGCGGAGCCTTGGTCACGCCGTGGGCTAGGCAAAGCTGCTTCAGGCCTGGCGGGGCGTGTTCCATGACGTGGGCGTCGTCCTCGATCGGCGGAGGCGGCTCGATATAGACGATCGGCATGGAGGCGGTTTCGCTGATGACCCGAAGGCCCAACACCACATGGCGAATGTGCAAACGCAGCTCGCTGCGGATCTCCGCGTAGGGGATCAGGCGCGCGTCCTCGATTTCCGGCAGATCCGGATGCGACGGCAGGACGAAGTCGAACTCCTCCTCGCGTTTGCTGAGGCAGTAGTTCAGCCAGTCGCTGCCCGAGATCGTCACCAGCAGGCGCTCGGCCTCCAGCGCCTGTAGCCAGGCGCGCAGATCTGGCAGGAGGGCATAGTCATCCCACGCGCCGTGTTCGGGAACGATGATCCTTGAGCCGGAATTATAGTTGCCGAGATATTCGAACTCGAAGGTGTTTCGGGTTTCAATGCGCCCCTTCAGCATCGCGTAAATGTGGCTGCTACCCAGAACCTGAACCTTCAATTCCATACTCCGTTGGTCCTCGCGCCGGGTAAGCGCGCCGGGATGTTTATCGTTGACCGGACAAGGTGTGCAAGCCGTTCCCATCGGCAGTCGTCGTGTGTATCGTGTGCAGGAGGAGCAGGGTTAAGGGCCCTGCCGCAACGCCGCCGCAAGGAAATTTCAGCGCCGATGAAGAATCCGTACGCTTCGGCCCCTCAGCACGCTTTCTGGTCGCGTGCGATTTCGAGAAAGGCGTCCGACGAGGTCGATCCGGTTGTCGCCCCCTCTTTCCGGATCTCTCCCAAGACCAAGGTGGCGACCGCCGGTAGCTGCTTCGCCCAGCATATCGCCAAGCATTTGCGCAAGGTAGGCATCAATCCGCTGGTGACGGAGCGCCCCCACGCCGAGGTCGTCCGGTTTGCCGAGGACTTCCACTATGGCGTCTATACCGCCCGCTACGGCAACATTTATAGCGGTCGGCAACTTGTCCAGCTTTTCGAGCGGGCCTACGGCGCGTTCGTGCCGGAGGAACAGCCTTGGCGCGGCAAGGGCGGCGAATATATCGACCCCTTCCGGCCGCTGATTCCGGCGGGCTTCGCGACAATCCGCGAGTTCGAGCGCGACCGCGAACGTCACTTCGCCGCCATCCGCGAGATGTTCGAAACGCTGGATGTGATGGTCTTCACCCTGGGCCTGACCGAGACTTGGGCTTCGCGCGCCGACGGCGCGGTCTTCCCTTCCTGTCCCGGTTCCGTGGCGGGTGTCTGGGATCCTGACAAGTATGTCTTCGTCAACCAGTCGGTGACGGATGTGGTTGCCGACCTGACGCGGTTCATCGCCCGGCTGCGCACGGTCAACCCCGACGCCAAGGTCCTGCTCACGGTGTCACCGGTGCCGCTCGTTGCGACGGCGACCGGCGGCCACGTGTTGCCCGCGACCGTCTATTCGAAATCCGTTCTCCGGGTCGCCGCCCAGCAGGTGGTCGACGTCCATGAAAACGTCGACTATTTCCCCTCGTACGAGATCATCACGGGACCCCACGCAGGCGCCTATTTCGAGGACGACCGGCGCAATGTCCGCTCGGCGGGTGTCGAGGCGGTCATGAAGGTCTTCGGCCGTCAGTATGTCGACGCCGCCGGGGTCGTGGAAGATGTCGCGCCACTGGACCAGTGTCCGAGTTCGGACACCGACCTGGCCAGTCGAGAGATGGATGTGATCTGCGACGAGCTGTTCCATGACTATGAGGAACCCTAGAGCAAGCCGCGTGATCATAGGGACCGCTCGACCTGCTCTAGATTTTGGTTTTCGCGTCGTTTTGCGGAAAACCGGCATCCACTTTTCCGCGCGATGCTCTAGCCGCGGTTTGGTCGCGGTCGGAAGCGGCGCGTTCCATGCGGTCAGCCGCATGCTGCCTTCGCGGCATCTTCGCATTTGGGGGAGAGGCAATTCAACGTTGTTTTTGCTCGCCTACATTGTATGCGCTTGCGGCGGCGTTATTCCTCCGCCAGAAACCCAACTCAATGGCCGAGCCAAATTGACCCCGAAGGTTGGTCTTCTTCGGGGGCATTGTCGTACATAAACAATAAAAATCGCCCGCCGCCGGATTATTCCGATGTGTAGAGGTTCTGCGCAGAGATCGTGTAATGGAAAAACAAGTTAATATTTCCCTAAAGAAGAGCTTTGAAAAGTTTGAAGCACTCCACCCTAGCCAGTCTGTACTCATAAATTCCACGCCGAAAGCGGGTACACATCTTCTCCGTAACGTCGTAGCCCACTTCGTGGGCGAAAACTGCCGCGAACAGTTCGTGATGTATGACGATATCGCGACAACCTTTCCGCTCGCTGAGGG
This sequence comes from Caulobacter sp. LjRoot300, assembly GCF_964253875.1. NCBI lineage: Bacteria > Pseudomonadati > Pseudomonadota > Alphaproteobacteria > Caulobacterales > Caulobacteraceae > Caulobacter > Caulobacter sp. LjRoot300. The sequence goes on along the minus strand of NZ_CAXUSA020000002.1, from coordinate 526,991 downwards.
CCAGGTTGTTGTCGGACACGTGCCTTGGTGTGTGGATGGCATTTTGGCCACGCGAGGCTTGCCGCAGATCTTGCTGATCCGCGATCCGGTTGATGTCCTGGTCTCGCTCAGCCGAGCGGCGTTCGCCCCAAATGAAACGCGAAACGATTATGTGTTCGCAAGGGAGAATCTGACTCTTCATCAGTACATGGCGCTGCTGGTCACCGGATATGATATCGACGGCGTCTCCGTTGGGTCGTTTTCCAGGTTTCTCCACGAATTCATGATCGGCTGGTACGGTCAGGACGTCTTTCTGATCGACTTCTCCGAGGTGATCTCGCTGGATCGGTCTATGTTGCGGGACCTGCTGGGCTTTATCGGCGTGAACCTGCCACGGGATTGGCGCAAGCGCCTGGCCGCGGGCATGAAGCCCAGCCTGAGCGCGACCTATATCCCCCCCTTGCCGCAACGCGAGAAGGCGGAGGCTCGGGCCTTCGCCGAGGACCTGCTCACCTTCCACATGCCTGGCGCCATCACGTGGTATTCGAACGCGCGCGAGGCGGTGGCCCGGCGGCGCGCTTGTAGCGGGCAGCCGGGCGCGATCGGCGTCTGAGACCCCTCGAAACTCCGACTTTAGCGGCCTTCAGTCAGGAAGAAGGCCTCGACCTCGTCCGCCGAACTCGGCAGGGACACGCCGGTCAGGCGGGCGAGCTTGTCGGTCGAGATTTCGAAGCGGATCCGGCGGGCCTGATCGGCGAAGGGAGAGCCAGTCTGGAGGCGCGCGTGGAGGTCGCCGATCCTGACCACGCCGCGCGCGCCCAGATTGACGGTCTCTTGGCCGACGCCGTTTTCATATAGCCGCCAGACCAGCCGCGCGGCCGTATCGGTGCTGATGAACTGCAGCTCGCTGTCGGGCGTCAACCACACAGGTTGGGCGTTGAGCATGTCGAAGACCGCGTTCTTCAGCATGCCCGGCCCGACGAACCCGCCCATGCGCATCACGATCCAGCGCGGATGCAACGACCGCACCAGGTGTTCGGCCATGTGCTTGTGCAAGCCGTAGCGGCTCTGCCGTCGGGAATCGATGTCCTGACTTTCCAACGAGACTTCGGGCGAATGGGTCTCGGGATAGACGTCGCCCGTGGACAGATGGATGTAGCAATCCGACTTGATGTCCTCCAGCGAGTGCAGGACCGAGCGCACGGACGCATCGAACTCCCACTTGGGATCGCGATCAGCCATGAACTTCTTGGAGTTGCCGTTGGCGTTGATCAGCACGTCGCAGCGCTGGCCCACGAAGTCGGCGTAGTTGGCGCGGGTGATCACTTGATGCTCGAGCCCCAGGTGCTGGAACAGCCGGGGATAGGCCGAACCGACATAGCCTTCGCCGCCGATGATGAAGATCATGAGAGCCTACTCCAAGCGCTCGCCCGCCGGCGCCATGTGCCAAGGGTTGGAAGCCGCGCCAGGCGCGCCTTCCACAATGTCTAGAGACGCAGACCGTCGCCGGCGGTGGCGTAGTTCTTGGCGAACCAGTCGATGGTGCGTTTCAGGCCGTCACGCAGCGGGGTGTCGCAAGACAAGCCCAGGCCCGCCAGCCGCTCGGTGGCGAAGATTTTGAACATCTGGCCATCGGGCTTGTCGGCGTCCCAGCGGATCTCGCCGTTGAAGTTGACGAGCTCGGCGATAGTCTCCGCCAGTTCCTTGATCTCAGTGGTCCTGCCAGCCGAAATGTTGACGGGTTCGTAGCTGTCGTAGCTGTCGATGAAATAGGGGATCAGGGCCGCCACATCGGCGGCGTAGACGAAATCGCGCGTCGGCTTGCCCGAGCCCCACATCACGACTTCCTTGGCGCCGTTCAACTCGGCCTCGTAATAGCGACGCAGCATGGCGGGCACCACGTGGCTATCGAGCGTCGAGAAGTTGTCGTACTCGCCGTACATGTTGCCCGGGATAATGACGACGGCGTTTAGACCATACTGGGTGCGGTACGACTTGGCCGCCACCGTGCCCATCATCTTGGCCGTCGAATAGCCGGCGCTTTCGTTCTGGGGGTAGCCCTTCCAGAGCTGGGACTCATCAATCGGGCTGGTGGCTACGGCCGGATAGGAGCAGCCGCCCATCGGGTAGACCAGCTTGCTGACCTTGCGACGCGCGGCGACCTCGAAGGTCAGGGCGGTCAGGATCGTGTTGCGGAAGTAGAAGTCGGCCGGATAGGCGCGGTTTGCGCCGATGCCACCGGAATAGGCCGCATAGTGGACGACGACGTCGGGTTCGACTTCTTCGAACATGCGCTCGACCTGAGAGCGGTCCATCAGGTCGTAGTCCGATGACGAGACGCCGACGACGTTGTCGGCGCCATAGGCCTTCTGAAGGACGGGGAGGGTATGGCGACCAAGGAAGCCAGAAGCTCCCGTCAGCAGAACGCGCGTCATCGGATTTCCAGAGCTGCGAAGAATTCGCGCCCTGGTTACCCGGCGGGTCTGGCCTGCGCAAGCCGCGCCCAGTCGCCGAGGCCGCGAAGCTCGGCCAAATCCTCAACCAGCCGCAGATCACGCCGTCCGACGCCGAAGGCCTCGACGTCCGGCCGCAGGCGGCGGCCATGGCCGGTGCGCAGGTGAACCAGGGTATCGACCCCCGCGGCGGCTCCAGCCTGCATGTCGGTGAGGTGGTCTCCCGCCATGATGCTCCGCGAAAGGTCGAGGCCCAGAGCGTCGGCCGCGTGCAACAGCATGCCTGGATTGGGCTTTCGCCAGGGGTGCCCGTCGATCCGCAGTTCCGGGGTGACGGCCTGCGGGTGGCAGCCGCTGGCGGCGATGAAATCGAACGGCGCGTCGCCGGACCCGATCTGTCGGGCGATCTCGGCCTGGACCGCCTCGAAGTCGGCCCAGCCGTAGTAGCCGCGGCCAACACCGGCCTGGTTGGTGACCACGCCGACCGCGAAGCCGTGCGACCGGGCATGTTCCAGCAGATCGGCCACCCCGTCCAGCAACCGCACGTCCTCCACCTGACCTAGGTAATCGACTTCCTCGACGAGGACGCCATCCCGGTCGAGGAACAACGCCGGACGGCCGTCGCCCGGGCGCGCGTAGGCGCGCCAGTAGGTCTGCGGTATCGTCACGCGCGGGTCTCCTTGAGAATTTGGCGCACCCGTTCGGCGATCGACAATGATCCTGTCAGGCCGGGACTCTCCATGCCCAGCAGATTGACAAGGCCATTGACGCCGTGCTCGGCCGGGCCCTGGATCACGAAGTCCGCCGCCGGCTCGGCCGGGCCGGCGAGCTTGGCCCGCACGCCGGCATAGGCGGGCAGGATGGCGCCGTCGGGAAGGCCTGGCCAGTAGCGGCGCACCGCGGCGTAAAACCCATCGGCCCGCCGCACGTCGACGGCGTATTCGATCGTGTCGACCCATTCGACGTCCGGCCCGAACCGCATGGCCCCGCTCATGTCCAGCGTCACGTGAACGCCCAGTCCGCCCGCTTCCGGCGCGGGATAGATCAGCCGCGAGAACGGGGCGCGGCCGCGGTAGGCGAAATAGCTGCCTTTGGCGAAATGTAGGCGTGGCGCACGATCCTCTGGGAAGCCGTCGATCGCCCGCAACAGCACTTCCTGACCAAGACCGGTGCTGGTCACCAGATTGCGGGCCAGAACGTCGTGGCGCTCGCCGCCGGATTCTACATGAAGCACGATCCCTTCGGCGGTGACGGCGCCGCCCGTCACTCGGCTGTTGAAGGCGATCATGCCGCCAGCATCCTCGAGCTCGCCCCGCAGCGACAGCATGTAGGCGTGGCTGTCGAGGATGCCGGTCTCCGCCGACAGCAGCGCACCCGTGCAGGACAGCGCCGGCTCAAGGGCCTGGGCCTGGGCCGCGGACAGACGTGACATGCCCTCCACCTCGTTAGCGCGGGCGCTGGCCTCCAGGCGGTCGAGCACCGCCAACTCGGCCTGGCTGGTGGCGACGATCAGCTTGCCGCACCGGCGGTAGGGCACACGCCGCGCGTCGCAGTAGTCGTAGAGGCGCCGGCGGCCGTCCACGCACAGCTCGGCCTTCAGGCTTCGCCGCGGGTAGTAGATGCCCGCGTGGATCACCTCGCTGTTGCGCGACGAGGTCTCGGAGCCGATCAGCGACGCCGCCTCGATCACCACCACCTCCAGGCCGGATCGGGCGAGGGCCCTGGCGCAAGCCAGGCCGATGACGCCCGCCCCCACGACCACACAGTCAATACTATCCAACGGGACCTCCAAGGAGGCGCTTTTCGCCGAGGTTGCGTCGGTCCGCAAGCAGCCGCTATTGCTCTCGCCAGCAGGAGAGCCGCCGCATGTCCGCTTCGCACGATCGTCTGGACGCCATCATTCTGGCCGGGGGGCTCGGAACGCGTCTGCGCGAGGTGGTGTCGGACGTGCCAAAACCCCTGGCGCCGGTGAATGGCCGACCCTTCCTCGACTATCAACTGGCGCAACTGGCCCGCTTTCCCCAGATCGGCAAGGTCGTGCTCGCTATCGGCCATATGGCCGACAAGGTCGTCGCCCACTATCGCGAGAACCCGCCGCCCCTGCCGGTGGAGTTCGTGGTCGAGACCGAATTGTTGGGCACAGGCGGTGGCTTGCGCAACGCCCTGGACGCCACGCGCGGCGGTCGCGTCTTGGCGCTCAACGGCGACAGCGTCTTTCGATGGGGGCTGGAGCCGCTGATCGAGGCCCACGTGGCGGCCGACGCCCTGGCCACCCTAGCGCTAGTCGAGGTCGACGACACCAGCCGATACGGCGCTGTCACCCTGGACCAGGGCCACGTTTTGGCCTTCGTGGAAAAGCAGGCGGCGGCGGGCGCGGGAACGATCAACGCGGGCGTCTATCTGTTCGAGCGTTCGGCGCTCGCCGCCATTCCGACCGGGGAAGTGGTTTCGCTGGAACGGGAAGTCTTTCCGGGCCTTTGCCATCGCGGGCGACTAGCGGCGACGGTGTTCAGGTCGCAATTCATTGACATCGGCCTGCCGCAGACTTACTCGGCGGCCGGGACCATCTTGCCTGGTTTGACCGATTAGACGTCGCGGCCGCGACGGTCGCGCGCTGAGCCAGGCCCATCAAGGAAACACCATGACTCAACGCGTGCTCGTCACGGGCGGCTCCGGCTACATCGGCTCGATCCTCGTGCCTCAACTCCTGGCGGCCGGCCACCAGGTCACGGTGCTGGACACCTTCCGTCATGGTGGGACCGAGCTGGCCCCGGCCTGCCAATACGCGACCTTCAAGCCGATCAAGGGCGACGCGCGCGACGAACGCTTGCTCGACGAGTTGGTCCCGCAGCACGACCTGCTGATTCCGCTGGCCGCGTTGGTCGGCGCGCCGCTCTGCAAGGAAGACCAGATCGGTGCGGTGACCCTGAACCGCGACGCCGTCGCGGCCCTGGTCAAGCGCACCAGCAAGGACCAACGAGTCATCTACCCGACCACCAATTCGGGCTATGGCATCGGCGAGCAGGGCAAGTTCTGCACCGAAGAGACGCCGCTGCGCCCGATCTCGCTGTACGGCGTGACCAAGTCCGAAGCCGAAGCGGTGGTGCTGGAGCACGGCAACGGCGTCAGCTTCCGCCTGGCCACGGTGTTCGGCATGGGTCCGCGAATGCGGATCGACCTACTGGTCAACGATTTCACCTATCGGGCGGTCAACGACCGCGCCGTGCTGATCTTCGAAGGCCACTTCAAGCGCAACTACATCCATATCCGCGATGTGGTGAAGGCGTTCGTGCACGCCATGGACAACTTCGAGGCCATGAAGGGCCAAGCCTATAACTTGGGCCTGTCGTCGGCGAACCTCTCCAAGCTGGAACTGTGCGAACGGATCCAGAAGCAGTTGCCGAATTTCGTCTATGTCGAAGCGCCGATCGGCGAGGACCCCGACAAGCGCGACTACATCGTCTCGAACGAGAAGCTCGAAAAGGCCGGCTGGACGCCGGACTGGACGCTGGACGCCGGCATCGCCGAGCTGATCCGCGGCTATACGATGATCCGCAACTCCAAGTTCGCCAACGTCTAGCAAGGTCGCGCCCAGGTCAGGAAAGGCGCCGCGAGAGCGGCGTCTTTTTTGTCGCCTGCCTCCGTCAGCCCGGCGTTCCAGCCCGGAGCTCGGCCAACCATGCATCCGCCGTGGCATCCGACGGCATGCGCCAGTCGCCGCGCGGCGACAGGGCTCCGCCGGACGAGATCTTCGGTCCGTTGGGCATGGCCGAGCGCTTGAACTGGTTGGCGAAGAACCGCTTCAGGAACAGCTCCAGCCAGCGCTTGATCTCCGGCAGGTCGTAGGCCCGCCGGGCCGCCTCGGGGATCCCGGCCGGCCAGGCGCCGGCGGCCGCGTCGTGCCAAGCGCTCCAGGCCAGGAAGGCGATCTTCGACGGCGCCATGCCGTAGCGGGTCAGGTAGTAGAGGTTGAAGTCCTGCAGGGCGTAGGGGCCCACGAAGCTCTCGGTGGCCTGGACCGCCTCGCCCGGCACCAGTTCCGGCGAGATCTCGGTAGCCAGGATGTCTTCCAGCAGGTCGCCGGTCGCCGCATCGACATCGCCCGAGGCCGCGACGAAGCGGATCAGGTGCTGGATCAGGGTCTTGGGCACCCCGGAATTGGGATTGTAGTGGCTCATCTGGTCGCCGACCCCGTAGGTGCACCAGCCCAGGGCCAGTTCCGACAGGTCGCCGGTGCCAACCACCATGCCCCGGTGGTGGTTGGCCAACCGGAACAGGTAGTCGGTGCGCAGGCCGGCCTGGACGTTCTCGAAGGTCACGTCATAGACCGGCTCGCCCTTGGCGAACGGATGGCCAAGGTCGGCCAGCATCTGCCGGGCGGCGGGGCGGATGTCGATCTCGTCGGCGGTGACGCCGATGGCCTTCATCAGCGCCCAGGCGTTGGACTTGGTGCGGTCCGAGGTCGCGAAGCCCGGCAAGGTGTAGGCCCGGATGTCCGAACGCGGTCGGCCCAGCTGGTCCATGGCCTTGGCGGCGACGATCAGGGCGTGGGTCGAGTCCAGCCCGCCGGAGATCCCGATCACCAGGCTCTTCGAGCCCGTCGCCTCGACCCGGCGCGCCAGGCCCTGGACCTGGATATTGTAGGCCTCGTAGCAGTTCTCGGCCAGCTTGGTCGGGTCGGACGGGGTGAACGGGAAGCGTTCGATCGGCCGCACCAGGGCCAGGTCGCCGGCCGGCGGCGCGAAGTCCAGCGGCACGAGCCGGAAAGGCGCCGGCGGCGGGCTCAGGGTGGTGGAGTCGCCGAAGCTGCCGACCCGCATCCGCTCCTGCCGCAGGCGGGCGACATCGACGTCAGCCATGGCCATCGCCGGGCCGGTCGAGAACCGCGGACTCTGGGCCAGCAGGTTCCCCATCTCGTGGATGTCGACGTGGCCGTCCCAGGCCAGGTCGGTCGAGCTCTCGCCTGCCCCGGCCGCCGAATAGACATAGGCCGAGATCGTCCGGGCCGACTGGCTGGCGCACAGCAGGCGGCGGGTCTCGGACTTGCCGATGGTGATGTTGCTGGCCGACAGGTTCAGCAGGATCTCGGCCCCGGCCATGGCCTGGGCGGTGCTGGGCGGCGCCGGGGTCCAGACGTCCTCGCAGATCTCGATCCCGACGGTGAAGGCGGTCTGGCCCCCAGGACTGGGGAGGTTGCGCAACAGCACGTCGGTTCCGAACGGCACGGCCTGACCGGCCAGGTCCAGGGTGCGGCCGACCACGCCCGCGCCGGGGCTGAACCACCGCCGCTCGTAGAACTCGCGATAGTTGGGCAGGAAGCTCTTGGGGACCACCGCTCGCACCTGGCCGCCCTGGATGGCGACGGCGGTGTTGTAGAGCCGGCCGGCGTCGCGCAGCGGCGCGCCGACCACGAACAGCGGCGAGAGCGCCTTGCTCTCCCGGGCCAGGGTGGCGATCGCCGTCTCGACCGTGTCGAGCAGGGCGTCCTGCTGCAGCAGATCGTCGACCGTGTAGCCGGTCAGGCCCAGCTCGGGCAGGACCAGCACCGCGACGCCGGCGTCATGCGCCTGGCGCACCAGGGCCAGCACGCTCTGGGCGTTGGCGGCGGGATCCGCCAGCTTGACCTTGGGAACGGCGGTGGCGACCCGGACGAAGCCGTGACGATAGGGCGAGAAGAACGACGGAGAACTCAAGAGACCCGGCCTTTCAAGGTTATGCTGAAAATGAGCATAAGGCTGTCTCCAGCTATAACGCCTGCCGACGTTGTTGCATAGCGCCCACGCGACCGCCCCCGTAAACCTCGAGGGCTGGCTCGCGGGTTGACCCCCAGGGGGTCGTCGTGCGACCTGCCGCCTCGCGCAGCTCTGCAAAACAAGAAAAAACCGGATCATTCATGCCCGTTTCGCCCGTCAAGATGGCCGACGCGATCCGCGTCCTTTCCATGGACGCCGTCCACAAGGCCAAGTCCGGCCACCAGGGCATGCCGATGGGCATGGCCGACGTGGCCACGGTGCTGTGGGGCAAGTTCCTGAAGTTCGACGCCAGCAAACCCGACTGGGCCGACCGCGACCGCTTCGTGCTGTCGGCCGGCCACGGCTCGATGCTGCTCTATTCCCTGCTGCACCTGACCGGCTTCAAGGCCGTGACGATGCGGGAGATCGAGAACTTCCGCCAATGGGGCTCGCTGACCCCCGGCCACCCCGAGGTGCACCACACCCCCGGCGTTGAATGCACCACCGGTCCGCTCGGCCAAGGCCTGGCGATGTCGGTCGGCATGGCCATGGCCGAAGCCCACCTCGCCGCCCGTTTCGGCGCGGATGTGGTCGACCACCGCACCTGGGTGATCGCCGGCGACGGCTGCCTGATGGAGGGCGTCAGTCACGAGGCGATCAGCCTGGCCGGCCGCCTGAAGCTCAGCAAGCTGACGGTGCTGTTCGACGACAACAACACCACCATCGACGGCGAGGCGACCATCGCCGAGACCGGCGACCAGCTGGCCCGGTTCAAGGCCGCCGGCTGGGCGGTCAAGGCCGTCGACGGCCATGACCACGGCAAGATCGCCGCCGCCCTGCGCTGGGCCACCCGGCAGGACCGCCCGACCCTGATCGCCTGCAAGACCCTGATCTCCAAGGGCGCGGGCCCCAAGGAAGGCGACCCCCACAGCCACGGCTACACCCTGTTCGACGACCAGATCCGCGACGCGCGCCTGGCCATGGGCTGGGACGCCCAGCCGTTCACCGTGCCGGAAGACATCGCCAAGGCCTGGAAGAGCGTCGGCCGCCGCGGCGCCCGCGTCCGCAAGGCCTGGGAAGCCGCCGTCGCCGCCTCTCCCCTGGCCGAGGACTTCGCCCGGGCCATGAAGGGCCAGCTGCCGGCCGACGCCTTCAAGGCCCTGGACGCCCACATCGCCGAGGCGGCCAGGACCAAGCCAGGCAACGCCACCCGCGTCCACTCGGGCGCGGCGCTGGACCAGCTGATCCCGACCGTCACCGACATGGTCGGCGGCTCGGCCGACCTGACCGGCTCGAACAACACCTTCGTCAAGGGCATGAAGCCGTTCGACGCCCCCGACTACGCCGGCCGCTACGTGCACTACGGCGTGCGCGAGTTCGGCATGGCGGCGGCGATGAACGGCATGGCCCTGCACGGCGGCATCATCCCTTATTCGGGCACCTTCCTGGCTTTCGCCGACTACAGCCGTCCGGCCATTCGTCTGGGGGCCCTGATGGGCGCCAAGGTCATCCACGTGATGACCCACGACTCCATCGGCCTGGGCGAGGACGGCCCCACCCACCAGCCGGTCGAGCACGTGGCGTCCTTGCGCGCCATTCCCAACCTGCTGGTCTTCCGTCCGGCCGACGCGGTCGAGACCGCCGAGTGCTGGAAGCTCGCCCTGCAACAGGCCGCCACCCCGTCGGTGATGTGCCTGTCGCGCCAGAAGGTCCCGGGCGTGCGCGACACCGCCGCGCAGAACCTGTCGGCCAAGGGCGCCTATGAGCTGCTGGCCGCCGAAGGCGGTGAAGCCGCCGTGACGATCTTCGCCTCGGGCACCGAAGTTTCGGTCGCCGCGGCGGCCCGCGACATCCTGCAGGGCCAGGGCAAGCCGACCCGTGTCGTCTCGACTCCCTGCTGGGAGCTGTTCGAGCAGCAGGACGCCGCCTACAAGGCCGCGGTGATCGGCGCCGCCCCTGTCCGAGTGGCGGTGGAAGCCGCGGTGCGCATGGGCTGGGAGCGCTTCATCGGCGAGGACGGCAAGTTCGTCGGCATGACCGGATTCGGCGCCAGCGCGCCCTACGAGCGCCTGTACAAGGAATTCGGCGTGACGGCCGAAGCGGTTGCCGCCGCCGCCGGCGGCTGACGCCGGTCAAGGCGTCCAATCCGCGTGGCCTGGGCGCGCGTCGCGGGGGAGCCGCCTCGGTCCGGCTCTCGGTGTGATTGAGCCCGCCGGGACGACTTGTTAAAGTAAATACCGGGTGTTACTAGCCGGAAAACAATCAAGCGAAACTAAGGATTTCTATGGCCCGTACAGCCTTGGTCACTGGTATTACCGGTCAGGATGGAGCATATCTCGCTCAATTGTTGGTATCCAAGGGCTACAAGGTCCATGGATTGGTGCGTCGGAGCAGCCACGCAGAGGTCCATTTCCATCGATTACAGTGGCTGGGCGTTGAAAATGACGTCGAATTTCATGACGGTGACTTGACAGATCTTTCGTCGCTGTCACGTCTGGTTCGCCAGCTTCAACCTGACGAGGTTTATAATCTCGCAGCGCAATCCTTCGTGAAAGCTTCCTGGCAGCAGCCGCTGCTGACGACCGCCGTTACGGGCACGGGCGTCGCCAATATTCTAGAGGCCGTTCGACTGGAAGCGCCGGGAGCGCGTTTCTACCAAGCCTCTTCTTCGGAAATGTTCGGCCTGATCCAGGCCGCCGAGCAAAACGAAAAGACCCCGTTCTACCCGCGCAGTCCCTATGCGGTGGCCAAGCTCTACGGCCACTGGCTGACCGTGAACTATCGCGAGAGCTTCGGGCTTCACGCCTCCAGCGGCATCCTGTTCAACCACGAGTCGCCGTTGCGCGGACTCGAGTTCGTGACCCGGAAGGTTACGGACGGCGCGGCGCGGATCAAGCTCGGGATGGCCAGCATGCTCGAAATGGGCAACCTGGACGCCACCCGCGACTGGGGTCACGCCCGGGACTATGTCGACGCCATGTGGCGTATGCTGCAACAGGACGTCGCCGACGACTATGTCGTCGCCACGGGCCGCACGATCTCGGTGCGCGAACTCTGTCGCCTCGCCTTCGCCCAGGTCGGCCTGGACTATCAGGACCATGTGCGCCTAGCCGAGCAGTTCATGCGCCCCGCCGAGGTCGACGTGTTGCTGGGCGACCCATCCAAGGCGCGCGACAAGCTGGGTTGGACGCCCTCGACCTCGTTCGAGGACATGATCGCGGAGATGGTCGAGGCGGACCTGGCGCGCCACGGCAAGGGCGCAGGCAAATGACAGCCGACGTCTCGGGTCCTGTGCTCCTCACGGGCGCTTCGGGGTTCATAGGCACGGCCTTGCTGCCGGTTCTCGCCGCGCGATACGGTGACCGCCGCATCGTGGCGGCGGGCGGCCGATCGCGGCCCGCCCGCCTGCCGGAGGGCGTCGAAGGGGCGGTTCTCGATCTCAACGATCCCCGGGGCGTTCGTGACCTGATCGGCGGCCTGGCGCCCTCGACCGTCATTCATCTGGCCGCCCTGTCCAGCGTGCAACAGTCGGCGGTCGATCCGATCTCCGTCTGGTCGGCGAACATGCTGAGCGTGGTGGGGTTGGTCCAGGCCGTCCAGGCCGCTCGGCCCGACGCCCTGTTTGTTCATGCGTCCTCGGCCGAGGTCTATGGCCAGTCGTTCCTGAGCGGCGAGCCGCTCACCGAGGACGCGCCGTTGCAGCCCGGCAACCCCTACGCGCGCAGCAAGGCCGCGTGCGAGATGGTTCTGCGCGATATCCATCGACCGGACGGCCGCTTGGTCATCCTCAGGACCTTCAACCATATCGGTCCCGGTCAGGACGAGCGTTTCGTGGCCGCCACCTTCGCGGCGCAGATCGCCCGCATCGAATCGGGCGTCGCCGAGCCGATGATCCGGGTCGGAGATCTGTCCGCCGAGCGCGACTTCGGCGATATTCAGGATCTGGTGGAAGCGTATGACGCAATTTTAGCGCATGCTGGCGACTTTCCGCCTGTCAGCGTCTTCAATGTCTGCTCCGGCGTCACCCGGCCGGTTGCGGAATTGCTGGCCACCCTCAAGGGCATGGCGCGCACCCCCGTGGAGATCGAGGTGGATCCCGCCCGGTTGAGACCGCAGGGCATCCCTCGCGCGGCTGGGTCTTGCGCCGCCTTGACGGCGGCCACGGGATGGCGACCCAAGGTGCCGTTCGAGACATCGCTCGAGCGAATTCTGGATGCATGGCGCGCACGCTAGCCGTTTTAAAACGGCAGGCGGGAACAATAAAGACCCGGGAGTTACATGGCTGTTTTCTATATCGCCGAGCAGAGCGCGGTGTCCATCAGCGGCCACTACTACGCCTACACGCAATGCGTCGCGCGGAGCGCCCGCGCGGCTGGCTTCGACGTCGTCATTCTTGAAAACACCCGCTTCCACGACGACTGGAACACCGAGGGCGTCAAGGGCGTCCCGGCTTTCAGCAAGACCTGGGGTGAAGCCGAGCAGATCTTCTTCCACCTGTGGGCGCCGGGCAACATCGCCTACGAGTTCGTCGAGGCAACTCGCTCGAATCCGCCGCGCGCGGGCGACCATGTCCTGTTCCATACGCTCGGTTTCGCCGAGCTGCGCTGCATTCTCGACTATTTGATCGATCTGCCGGTTTCCGACGACCTGCCCTTCATCCATGTGCTGCTGCGCTACGATCCGGAGCTCATCCGGATCAACATCGACCTGTTCGGCTCGCTGTTCGATAAGATCAACGCCACGGAGCACCTCCGGCGCAAGGTGGTGTTCCACACCGACACCGACTTGCTGTCGGCGGAGTACGCCCGGCTGACCGGCACGCCTTTCAACACCTTGCCGATCCCCTTCCAACAGAAGCGCCTGCGCGAGCGGCTGGCGTCGCCCGCCCCGCGCGAACCGGGCAGTCCCCTGGTCATCACCTATCTGGGCGACGCGCGCCTGGAGAAGGGTTATCGCGACTTCCCCGCGGCCCTGGAGTTCGTGAAGCCGCAGCTCGCCGCGAGCAAGGTCCGTTTCCGTCTGCAGTCCAACTTCAACAGCGTCGGCGGCGAAGCGGGGATCATGGCCGCCGTCCAAAAGCTGGGCCAGTATCCGGCCAGTCAGGTCGAGCTGATGATGAATCCGCTCGATCACAATGCGTACTACGACCATCTCGTCGATGCGGACGCCGTCCTCATCCCTTACGATCCGGACCGCTATCGCGCGCGCAGCTCCGGGGTCCTGATAGAGGCGATGTCGGCCGGCAAGCCGGTGATCACCACCCGCGGCTCGTGGATGGAGACCCAAGTCACGGCCGAGAACGCCGTCTTGTGCGACGACAGCTCGAAGCTTGGTCCGGCTCTGCTGGAGATGGTTCAGAATTTCAGTCGCTACGACGCCGGCGCGAAGGCCCGCGCGGCGACCGCGCTGAAAACCTCGACGGGCGATCATTTCGTCGCCGAACTGCTGAAGTCCACCAAGCTCAGAACTCCGCCCGCACGCGTGGACAAGGCCCCGCGCGTGCTCGTCGTGATGAACGGCGACGCGGTCATCCAGCAGAACGGCGCGGGTCAGGTCGCCTGCAGCCAGTTCGCGTACCTGAAGAAGGCCGGATATAAGGTCGTGGGCCTGTTCCTGGCCAATGACGCCGAGGCTGGGCCCAAGGCCATGGAGGCGTGGACTCGGCTGCTGCTTCGTCAGATGGCGCCCCACGACCTCGAGGCGGTCTTCGTCGCGGCCCCCGGGCGCTTGTCCACCGACGTGCTTCGCCAGCAGGCGGGGCGCCATCGCCACGAGTCGTCGATCCGCCACGAACTGGAGAAGGTCGCGGCTTACGACGTCCATCTCGAGTTGGTCGATCACCTGCGCCAGCGTCCCGTCGACGTGACGTTGCTGAACTACATCACCAGCTTTCCCCTGGTCGAGCGGCTGGGCCTGACCGACGGTCCCGTGATCTGCGAAATGCTGGACGTGCAGTCGTTCCAGAAGGCGATCTACGGCCACCGGCCGGTCACCCAGGCCGACCTAGACGAGGAGTTCGCGCTGCTGGGGCGTTGCCAACAGCTGATCTCGCTCAACCCGACCGAGACCAAGTTCGTCCTCGAACGCCTGCCTGGAACGCCGATCGTGACCACGGGCATCTTCCCCTCCGTGGAAGCCGCGAGGCTTGACGCCCTGGCCGGCGTGACCTCGGTGGCCGAACTGGTTTCCAGCACTCAGCCGCTGCGGCCCGAATTCCAGATGACCACGCTGCGCGGCGGCCCCGGTGAAAAGCTGGCGGCCCTGCAGGACAAGGCAGGCGTCGATCTGCTGTTCGTGAGTTCCAGCCACCTAGCCAATGTCGGCGGCCTGCGCTGGTTCCTCGAGAATGTCTTCCTGCCCAATCTCGCGCCGTTGGGCGTGCATATGATGGTGGCCGGTTCGATCGGCGACATCGCCGGCTGGCCTGAGCATCCCAACCTGACCTTCATCGGCCGGGTTGGTGACCTAGCCCCGTTGTACGCGGCGGCGCGGGTGGTTGTGATCCCGATTCTCGAAGGGGCCGGCGCGCCGGTGAAGACCTTCGAAGCCCTTTGCTACGGCACGCCGGTCGTGGCCACGACGATCGCCATGCGCGCCTGCGAGGATGTGGACGGCGTCCTCGTGGGCGACAGCCCGGAAGACTTCACGGCGGCGATCGAAACCCTGCTGGCCTCCAGGACGCTGCGGGAACGACAGGCCGCCAAGGCGCTCGTGGCGGCTAACCGGATGAGCAGCCCCAACCTCTATGTTCGCCAGATGAACACCGCGTTTGAGCGGGTGCTCGGAAAGCGCACGTTGAAGGTGGCCGAGCAGCCGGCGACCGCCGCGCCGACCCATGAACCGCCGGAACTCGACCGTCGGATCTTCGCGGTCAACCGCCTGATCCGCAACTGGATCGACAACGAGCCACTCTCGGGCGACGCTCTTCAACTGCTGGCCGCCGAACCGGCCGAAGCGGTCGCGGATCTGGTTGGCAGGCTGGCCGACGCGATGATCGTCAAGCACACCGCGCCGTTGCTCGTCGCGGAGCCGCGGATCCTCAGCCGGGTGCTGCAAGAGAACATCGCCACCCAGGCCGAGTCCTGCAAGGACTTGATCATCCATGCAATCGCGATCCATCGTCCAGTCGCGGACGAGGGCGCGCTCGACGTCACCGGCCTTTCGAGCGCGAGCCTGGACGTCCATGTGGTTCAGCGGTCCGGCGCCGCCCCCAAGACCATCGCGGTGGATGGCGAAGCCCTGCCGCTCTTGGCCACCGGCGCGACGAATGTCCGCCGCGCGGTTCGCGCCGCGCTCAAGGCGCCGGCCTACGATCTAAGCTTCTACCGCGTGCAGAAGCCCTCGGGCAAGGGCGAGGCGCACTTGGTCGTCAGCCAGGACGTCTCGTTCGCCAGCGGCTGCAAGCTCTATGGCGAGGACATTCTGCTGGTGCATGGACGTCAGGTCGGCAAGGGCTCGCGGGTGCGCCTGTTCGATGGCGAGACCGCCGACGGCGTGATCCCCCGGCCAGCCGCCGTCGACGGCGTCGGCAGCGCATTTCTCGATATCCTTGCCCAGCAGGAATCGGAAGCCGAACTCGAGATTAAGCTTGATGGCGCCGTCGTGTGCGCCGTCAAGCTGCTGGCCGACGATCACAGCGTCTACCGCGTAAGGGTTTCCGCCCGAGAGCCTGGCGCGCGTTACGGTCTGTCGACACTGAACATCGAGGCCTTCGGCGACGTGACCCTGTTGGGGGCCCGCCTGCACCTGGTCTCCGGCCCGACCCCCGAGGCAACGTTGAGCGAGGTGGACGCCGCAGAGGGCAAGGATGTTCTCGATGAGGGCGTCAGTCTCGTTGCGCGCGCCTCGATGATCAACTCTCTCACGCAGACGGCTCGCACCGGGGCCGGTTCCGACCGGACTCGCGCCGAGGCCCTGCGACGCCATCTGCTGGCGTCGGGAGATCGCGTCGAGACCTCGACGGCGCTGGCAGAACTAGGTTCGGCCGTTTCCGCGGCTCAGATCGCCGCCTATCTCGAACCCGTCCGCGTCCTGGCGAGCGCTCGCGAGGCGGCGACGCCAGCCGACACCATGTTTGTCGCCGCCGCCGGCCTGACCTTGGAAATCGAGGCGCGAGTCGAATCGCCCTCGGGCGCCGCCGTCGCCTGTCTGGTCGACGGCGCGGCGGCGATATCCCTGGGCGCCGTTGCGCCCGACGCGGAGCGGTGGCGGATTCCCGGCGTCGTCGCTTCCGATACGGCCTGGTTACGGACGGTGAAGTTCGTCACCGGCGGCGCGCCCGTGACGCCCACCCGAGTGGCGGCCTGGTTTCGCCTGCCCGCGCGACTGGATCCGGTCACGGGCGAGACGTTCCTGCGCGTCGAGAACACGCATGCGCCGGAACTCCTGGACGCCTATACGGGTCTGGTCTGGACCGGCCCTCGCCCCCGCATGACGCTTCAATTGCCCGTGGCGATCACCCATCCTGGGCAATTGCAGGTCAGGATCGTCAATCTGGGCCACAATCGCCAGCCGCAGGACTTGGACGTATTCATCAACGGGCGGCCCGTTGCGTTCGGCCTGGACTGCGAGGGCGATGTGGCGGTTATGACGGCGGCGTTTGAGGCCGAGGCCAGTCCGCTGGCGGTCACGGAAATCCAGATCGTTTCGCGCAAGTTGCACACGATCCCCTTTGATCGTCGGCGCTTGGGTTTCGCCATCGGCGAAATCGCTCTAGCGCTCTGGCTGCGGGGCTGAGGGCGGCAGTGACAAGGGTGGAAGGTCCATGACCGCGTTGTATCCCGTCATCCTGTGCGGCGGTTCGGGCACCCGACTCTGGCCGTCGTCGCGCCCAGATCGTCCCAAGCAGTTTCTCAAGCTGATCGGCGAGCGGTCGAGCTTTCAAGATACGATTTTGCGCGTGACATCGATGGGCGCGGCGGAGGTCGTGATCGTCACGGGCCAGAGCATGGCCGAGATGGTCGAGCGGCAGGCCGCCGAGATCGGCGCCGACGTGACAGTCATTATCGAGCCCGAGGCCCGGGATTCCGGACCGGCGATCGCCGCCGCGGCCGCTTATGTGCTGACGCGCGATCCGAAGGGCATCGTGCTGATGCTGGCCGCCGACCACCACATCGTTGAGCCGGACATGTTTCGCGACGCCGCGATCGTCGCCACCCGCGCGGCCGAGGAGGGCATGATCGCGACCTTCGGCGTCAAGCCGACTTCGGCCGCTACGGGATTTGGCTATATCAAGCCGGGCGAGATGCTCGATTGCGGTGTCCAGCGCGTCGATTCCTTCGTCGAGAAGCCCGATGAGATCACCGCGGCGCGGTACGTCCAGGACGGTTATTACTGGAACAGCGGCAATTTCGCCTTCGCCGCCTCGATCCTGCTCGAGGAACTGCAGTTGTACGAGCCGGCGATAGCCGCGGCGGCGCTGGGCGCCATCGCGGCGGCCCGCACCGAAGATGGTCGGTTGCATCTGGACCGCGGCTTCTTCGTACAGGCGCCCAAGAAGTCGCTGGACTACGCCGTGATGGAACACACCAAGCGCGCCGTCGTGGCGGCCGCGTCCTTCACCTGGTCGGACCTGGGCTCTTGGGATGCGATCTGGACCTCGTCACTACAAGACGCGACCGGGAACAGTTCGGCGGGCGATGTCCATCTGATCAACACCAAAGGCGTCCTGGCGCGCTCGAACGGACCGTTCGTCGGAGTCATCGGCGTACATGACCTGATGGTGATCGCCGAACCGGACGCGGTACTGATCTGCCATCGCAACGACGCCCAAGCGGTCAAGGTGATGGTCGACGTCCTCAAGGCCAATGGTCGGGACATCGCGCACAGACATGCGATCAGCTATAGCGGCGGCGTCGAGCGCCAACCGCTGACCCGCACCAAGAGCACGGTCGTCGAGCTCTGGCGGGTGGAGGACGGCGTTCTGATCAGCCTGCCCGTGGGACTGATCCACGTGCTCGAGGGGCGACTGGCCGGCGCCGACGAGACGTTCGACACCGGTGCGCGGGCCGACCTGACGTCGATCACCCTCGTGCGGGCGGCGGGCGGGGCTGCGATCTTGGTGACGCGCCCGGCCGAAGACGCCAGCCTGTAGCTGGCGTCGCGGAGCCGGGCGGGCTAAACGGACGACAAAACACCTTCAAGGCGCGCAGACCCATGCAGATCTTCCTCGACAGCACCGACACCAAGGTCATCGCCGACCTGGCTTCCACCGGCCTGGTGGACGGGGTGACCACCAACCCGACCCTGATCGCCAAGGCGGGCCGTCCGATGCTCGAGGTGATCGCCGAAATCTGCGACCTGGTGCCGGGCCCGATCAGCGCCGAGGTCGCCGCCACCACCCATGAGGCGATGGTCGCCGAGGGCCGGAAGCTGGCCGCGATCGCCCCGAACGTCGTCGTCAAGATCCCGCTGACCCGCGACGGCCTGATCGCCTGCGCGGCCTTCGCCGGCGAGGGCATCTCGACCAATGTCACCCTCTGCTTCTCGCCGACCCAGGCCCTGCTGGCCGCCAAGGCTGGCGCGACTTACGTCTCGCCGTTCATCGGCCGCCTGGATGACTACGGCTTCGACGGCATGGACCTGATCCGCGACATCCGCGCGATCTACGACAACTACGGCTACGAGACCGAGATCCTGGCGGCCTCGGTGCGCAACGTCGCCCACGTCAAGGACGCGGCCATCGTCGGCGCCGACGTGGTCACCATCCCGCCGGCCGTGTTCGGCGACCTGTTCAAGCACCCGCTGACCGACAAGGGTCTGGAACAGTTCCTGAAGGATTGGGCCGGAACCGGGCAATCGATCCTCTAGATCGACCGTCATCGCCCGATTATCGCGCGGCCCCGGATTTAATCCGGGGCCGTTTTATTGTGCAGCTGCGAACTGGGTTCGCATTTGCGAGTTCATGCGTTAGGGTCCTGTCAACCACGCGGGAGCGCGCCCATGAACGCCGCCGACATCGCCGTCGAGATCTGCATCGCCTCGGCCGAGGAAGCCCTGCGCTTCTCCGGGTTCGTCCGGGACTTCCTGGCCCGCAACGGCTTTCCGTTCGTGATGATCCACGACGCGCCGGGCCTTTCCGGTGAGCGCCGCAAGGTGGTGTTCGAAGACGCCGTGGTCGGCCGCAAGTTCGCCCGCGAGTGGCGGATGGACCGGCTCGCCGCCAGCGGCGTCTGAGGTCGCGGGCGTCTGGCGGTCAAGCTCGCGTAACGCTGTTGGCGCTTTCGTGAAACGGGCCTAAATAGGGAGATCATTTCTCTCTGTCGCCGAGTTGCGCCATGAACGACCCCAAATTCACGCTTCCTCCGGTCGTCGGTTCCGCGCTTGAGCTGATCGGCCGCACGCCGATGATCGAGGTCCGCAACCTCGACACCGGCCCGTGCCGGCTGTTCCTGAAGTTGGAGAACCAGAACCCCGGAGGCTCGATCAAGGACCGCGTGGCCCGGGCGATGATCGAGGCGGCCGAGGCCGACGGCAGCCTCAAGCCGGGCGGCACGATCATCGAGGCGACGGCCGGCAATACCGGCCTGGGCCTGGCCCAGGTGGCGACGCTGAAGGGCTACAAGCTGATCCTGGTCGTGCCCGACAAGATGGCGCGAGAGAAGATCCTGCATCTGCGGGCCATGGGCGTGGACGTGCGCCTGACCCGCAGCGACGTTGGCAAGGGGCACCCGGAATACTACCAGGACATGGCCCAGGCCCTGGCCCAGTCGATCCCGGGCGCGCTCTACGCCAACCAGTTCGAGAACCCGGCCAACCCGCTGGCCCACGAGACCACCACCGGCCCGGAGATCTTCGAGCAGATGGGCGGCGACGTCGACGCCGTGGTCGTGGGTGTCGGCTCGGGCGGCACCCTGACCGGCATCGGCCGGTTCATGGCCAGGCATTCACCGAAGACGCAGATGGTGTTGGCCGACCCGGTCGGCTCGATCCTCTGCGACTACGTGGCGACCGGAACCTATGGCGAGGCCGGCTCGTGGATCGTCGAGGGCATCGGCGAGGACTTCATCCCGGCCAACGCCCAGATGGATCTCGTCCGGAAAGCCTATTCGATCAGCGATCGTGAGAGCGTCGACACCGCCCGCCTGCTGCTGCGCAAGGAAGGCGTGCTCGCGGGCTCGTCCTCGGGCACCCTGCTGGCCGCGGCGTTGCGCTGGTGCCGCGAGCAGACCGAACCGAAGCGGGTGGTGACCCTGGTCTGCGACACCGGCGCCAAGTACCTGACCAAGATGTTCAACGACATGTGGCTGGCCGCCCACGGCTTCGACCAGCGCGAGCTGCACGGCGACCTGCGCGACCTGATCGCCAAGCGCTACGCCGACGGCGGGGTGGTGGCCATCGGGCCGGACGACACCCTGATGACCGCCTATAACCGCATGCGCAGCGCCGACATCAGCCAGCTGCCGGTGGTCGACCACGGCAAGCTGGTCGGCATCCTCGACGAGAGCGACATCCTGGCCGCCGTCGAGGGGCCCGACGACGCCCGCGGGCCCAAGTTCAAGACCCTGGTCGGAGCGGCCATGACCAAGGCGGTCAACACTCTCCAGTCGACCCAGGGCGTCGACGCCCTGCCGGAGGTGTTCGACCGCGACGAGGTGGCCCTGGTGGTCGATGGCGACGAGTTCGTGGGCGTGATCACCCGCGTCGACCTGATCAATCACCTGCGGATGAGCGCGTAGGCGTTGCGGAAATGTTCCAAGAAGACCATTCTCCTAGACTGAGAATGGGAGACGAGGGTCGCTTGGCCATGAACGTCAAACTGTCACCGGACGTCGAAAAGTTCGCCGAGGCGTGTGTCGCGGAAGGTCGCTTCGGTGGCGTCGGCGAAGTGGTTGATGCGGCCATGCACCTGCTCCAGGATCAGGAGGAGCGGCGGCGAGCGTTCATCCAGTCGTTGAAGGACGCCGAGGAAGAATCAGAGCGTGACGGCTATGTCACCCTGGAAGAGGTGATGGCTGATATCGACGCCATCATCGAAGCCGCCGAAGCTTCTGAAGCCGCCCAGGCCGATTAGTGCCGCCTGCTCGCCTGACGCTGCAAGCCCGTCGTGACGTGCGGGCCGCGTTTGTCGCGATTTCCGCTGACAGTGCGTGGGCCGCCCGTCGCTTCCAGACCTTGCTGAAAGATCTGCTGATCCGCCTTGGCGAATACCCGGCGATCGGTGTTGAGCGTCCCGAGATCATCGGTCCGCCTTACCGATTCGTCGCCTTTCGCGGCTTTCCGTACCTTGCCGTTTACAATTCGCGCCATCGACCGCCGCTAGTCGTGCGTATCCCCCACGGCGCCCAGGACTTGGCGAATCTGCTTCGTGACCTGCCGCTGAACGACGTTTGAACCGAAAGTCTCCCATGACCGACATCCCCGGCAAGAACCGCCTGGCCTTCGCCACCCGCACGATCCATGGCGGCCAGTTTCCCGACCCGACGACCGGGGCGGTGATGGTGCCGATCTACGCGACCTCGACCTATGTCCAGTCCAGTCCGGGCGAGCACAAGGGTTTCGAGTACAGCCGCAGCCACAACCCCACCCGCTTCGCCTTCGAGCGCTGCATCGCCGACCTGGAGAGCGGCACGGCGGGCTTCGCCTTCGCCTCGGGGCTGGCGGCGGCCTCGACGATCCTGGAGATCCTCGACAGCGGCGCGCACGTGATCGCCAGCGACGATCTCTATGGCGGCTCGTTCCGGCTGTTCGACAAGGTGCGCAAGCGCTCGGCCGGGCTGAAGTTCAGCTTCGTCGACATGGGCGACCTGGCGGCCATCGAAGCGGCCATCACGCCCGAGACACGGATGATCTGGGTGGAGACCCCGACCAATCCTATGCTGCGCCTGGCCGACCTTTCGGCCATCGCCGCCCTGGCCAAGAAGCATGCCCTGATCACCGTGGCTGACAACACCTTCGCCAGCCCCTTCGTCCAGCGGCCGCTGGAGCTGGGCTTCGACATCGTCATGCACTCGGCCACCAAGTACCTGAACGGCCATTCCGACGTGGTGGCGGGGGTGGCGGTGGTCGGCGACAACGCCGAGATCGCAGAGAAGCTGAAGTTCCTGCAGAACGCCGTCGGGGCGGTGCTGGGGCCGTTCGACAGCTTCCTGGCCCTGCGCGGCGTCAAGACCCTGGCCCTGCGCATGCAGCGGGCCTGCGACAGCGCCCTGGCCATCGCCCAATGGCTGTCGACCCGCAAGGACGTCGCCCGGGTGATCTATCCGGGCCTGTCCAGCCACCCGCAGCACGATTTGGCCCGGCGCCAGATGCGGGGCGGGTTCGGCGGGATCATCTCGGTCGAACTGAACGGCGACGTCAACACCGCCCGGCGGATGCTGGAGCGCACGCGCCTGTTCACGCTGGCGGAAAGTCTGGGCGGGGTCGAGAGCCTGATCGAGCATCCGGCCATCATGACCCACGCCTCGATTCCGGCCGATCAGCGCGCCGCCCTAGGCATCTCCGACACCCTGATCAGGCTGTCGGTGGGGATCGAGGACTGCGAGGATCTGATCGCCGATCTTTCCGAGGCCCTAGGCGGGGGTGGGGCAGCCTGAACAGATGGTGCTCGGCGTCGCCGGGCATGGCCGGCGAGGGATCCGGCGCCTTCGAGGGGCGCGGTGGCGGCAGGACCCGCGTCGGGTCCTCGGCCCACAGGTGGGCGGCCAGCATCAGGTCAGTCTTGACCGGGCCGTAGTCCTCCTTGGCGGTCCAGACGCGGATGGCGGCCTGGGCGAAGGCTTCGCTGAGGTCGACCACCTCGATCATCGGCGCCGGCTCCTTGCGCACCCGCGGATCGCCCTCGGCCCGCTCGCGCATCTTCTGCAGCACCGTCACCAGGTCGGTCTTCAGCGGGACCTTGAACACCACGTCGGCCCGGCGGCTGCGGTGGGTCGAGTAGTTGAGGATGACATCGCCAAACACCTTGCTGTTGGGGATCATCACCTTGACGTTGTCGGGCGTGGCGATCTCGGTGAATAGCAGATCCAGCGCCTTGACCGTGCCGTTGCGGGTCGATGTCTCGATCACGTCGCCCACCTTGTAGGGCCGGAACAACAGGATCATCACCCCGGCGGCCACGTTCGATAGCGCGCCCTGCAGGGCCAGGCCGATGGCCAGCGACGCCGCGCCCAGGACGGCGATGATCGAGGTGGCCTGGACCCCCAGCTGCTGCAGCACCGCCACCAAGCCGACGGCGACAACGGCGTAGCGCACCAGGGACGAGACGAAGCTTTCCAGGGTCGGATCGGGGTTCTTGCGGTGCATGCGGCCCAGCCCGCGCCGCGCCACGCCCGCCAACCAGGCCGCCACCCAGAAGGTGACGACCAGGATCAGGGCGGCGACCACCAGGTTGACCGCCAGCTTGCCCAGCCAGTCGAGGAAGTGGCCGAACATCGTCTCGTCGGCCTTTACATTGGCCAGGGAGGGCAGGGAGGTGTCGGCGGGGATCAGGCTGGGCTTGGTCTGCATGGATCTCTGGATGGCGCCCCCGCCCCAAACCGTCAACGAAGACCCGTCAACGAACGGGGTGGACCCCCGTTCCCGCCAAAGGCGGCGCTTCGTTCTCCGGAAACAGTCGGTTACATCAATTGGCTCGAACCCGAGCCGATCCGCCTCTAAGAGCGCCGCCCATGAGCATGTCTTTCATCGACCTCGCCGCGCAGCAGCGCCGGATCCGCGACCGGATCGACGCCGCGATCGCCGCCGTCCTGGACAGCGGCGCCTATGTGATGGGGCCGCAGGTCCGCGAGTTCGAGGCGAAGCTGGCGGCGTTCGGTCAGGCCAGGCTGGCCTTGTCCTGCGCCAACGGCACAGACGCTATCGCCCTGCCGCTGATGGCCTGGGGCGTGGGCCCCGGCGACGCGGTCTTCTGTCCGTCCTTCACCTTCGCCGCCACGCCCGAAGTCGTGCCGTGGGTCGGGGCGACGCCGGTGTTCGTGGACGTGCTGCCCGACACCTTCAACCTCGATCCCGCCAGGCTGGAGGCCGCGATCGCCGGTGTGAAGGCGGACGGCAAGCTGGTCCCCAGGGTGGTGATCGCCGTCGACCTGTTCGGCCAGCCCGCCGACTATCCCGCCATCAACGCCATCTGCGAGCGCGAAGGCCTGAAGCTGATCGCCGACAGCGCCCAGGGCTTCGGCTGCACGCTGGACGGCAAGCATCCGCTGCACTGGGCCGACGTGGCCACCACCAGCTTCTTCCCGGCCAAGCCCCTGGGCTGCTACGGCGACGGCGGGGCGGTGCTGACCGACGACCAGGATCTGTGGGACCTGATGGACAGCTTCCGGGTGCACGGCAAGGCCGTCGCCCCCGACCTGGTCGGCCGGACCTTCGATCACGACACCAAATACCTGAACACCCGCATCGGCATGAACTCGCGGCTGGACACGATCCAGGCGGCGATCCTGATCGAGAAGCTGGCCCTCTTCCAGGAAGAGATCAACCTGCGCCAGGTGGTGGCCGACCGCTACGCCGAGGGCCTGAAGGGCGCGGTGATCGCCACGCCCAAGGTCATCGACGGCGGCGTCTCCGTCTGGGCTCAGTACGTGATCGAGCACCAGAACCGCGACGGCCTGGCGGCGCACCTGAAGACGCAGGGGATCCCGACGGCGGTCTACTATCCGGTGCCGATGCACGTGCAGGCCCCCTATGCAGCCTTCCCGCGCGGCGCGGGCGGCCTGCCGGTGACCGAAGCCAAGGCCGAGACGGTGCTGGCCCTGCCGATGCATCCTTATCTGTCGCAGTCAGACCAGCAACGCATCATCGACGCGATCCGCGCCTTTAACGGCTAAGCTGCGCCCCATTCACGCCTCACCCTGGGGTATGTTGGCGTCGAAAATAGATTCGAAGGTTCAGATGCACGATCCGGTTACGTCGTTCGTGGTCGCGGTGTTCAGCATGCCTGGCGCCGCCCTGATGATGGCGGCCGCCATCCTGGTCTTCGCCGTCGGGCTGATCTTTCAGTCGGGGCATTTCGAATACGTGCCGCTGATGGACGACCTACGTCGTCGCGCCGACCTGCTGGACGACCTGCGCGGGGATCGCCAGAAGGTGTTCGCCGAATCCTTCGAGGCGATCGACAAGCGCTTGAGCGGCCTGGCCCATCCCGTCATCGAACTGGGCTGGGCGCACTATCGCGGCCAGTTGACGCCCACCGAGGACGGACGCCTGGCGGCCTCGATCCATGCTTCCGACGCCTTCGATCTCGCCGATACGCCGGCCCGCACCCTGGAATGGTGGGCCAACATCATGGTCGCCGTCGGCCTAGTCATCACCTTCATGGGCATCGTGGCGGCCTTGACCGAGGCGACCTCGGCCATGGGCGGCGGGGGCGCGGCCATGCAGGGCGCCTTGATCAACCTGCTGACGATCGCCGCCACCAAGTTCTGGACCTCGATCGCCGGCGTGCTGGCCTCGATCATCCTGCGCCTGGTCGCGCGGCGGCGGCGTCAGGCCATCGAGGCGCAGGAAGCTCATTTCTTCGCGCTGCTGGACGCCTGCGTCCGCTTCGCGCCGCCGGAAAAGGTGATGCTCGAGCAATTGACGATGCTGGGCCGCATCGAAGCCGCCCTGACCCGCTTCGCCGCTTCGCCTCGGGGCGCTGCCTGATGAGACGCAAGCGCGGCCGTACGGTCGATGTCGAGGAGGGCGAAAGCTACTACGTCTCGATGACCGACATGATGGTGGGGGTGATCTTCATCTTCATCATCATGCTCAGCTACTTCGCGTTCGAATTCCGCTCGACCACCGCCAAGCTGACCACGGCCAGGCATCCGGAGACGGCGGCCCTGTTGCAGACGGCCGCCAATCTCACGCCCAAGACCGCCGACATCGAGATCGACTACAAGGCCCAGGTGCTGTGCGTGCCCGAGGCGACCCTGTCGGAAACCGGCCAGGGCGCGGCAGGCGAACGGCGCTGCTTCGCGTTCTCGCCGCCAACCCAGGCTTCGACCCAGACCGCCACGGCGGTCGATGCGCAAAAGCTGCTCATGCAATCACTCGATGCGGATCTGCGCGACGCGAAGGTGTCGATCTCCGGCGACCCGTCGGGCGGCTCGCTCGCCTTCCGGGCCGACCAGCTGTTCGTCGCCGGCGCGGCCACGCTTTCGCCGGAGGGCCAGCGGATCGCGGGCCAGGTGGCCCAGATCCTGATCCGGCGCCTGCCCTGCCTGGGCTATGGCGTGCCGACCGACGCCAGCTGCCAGGACGGAGCGCCCAAGCTGGCGGTGGCCAACGTGGTCAGCCAGACCAACCTCGACGCCTTCAGCGCCGAGGGCCAGCGCGCGGCCAGCCTGGCCCTGCAGCGGGCCGCGGCCTTCCATCAGGCTCTGACCGCCGCCCAGCCCGGCCTGGCGGCCCTGCGTAACGCGCCGCCCGGACAGGCCGGCTCCCAGCCCCTGCTGCGGGTGGCCAGCGTGGGTCAGTCGCAGGAAGGGGCCTCGAAGGTCGGCGACGACCAGACGGTGAGCATCCAGTTCCAGATGGCGCCCTAAGGGCGACTCCATTTGGCGTATGGGCGGCGCTGCCCTATATCGCGGCCAACGCGTCCCGCGCCCGCCGGCGCTTCGGCGTTCCGGCCCGTGAAGAAGAGCGTCATGTCGTCCAGTCCCATCGCCGCCCCCACTCGCGGGGACCCGCGCCCTGCTACCGGCCCCCATCCGGGCATGGGCTTTGGCCAGTTCGTCGCCTTGATCGCGGCGATGATGGCCACCAACGCCCTGGCCATCGACTCGATGCTGCCAGCCATGCCGCAGATCGGCCGCGCCCTGGGCGTGGCGACCGACAACGAGCGGCAGTGGATCCTGACCGCCTATCTGCTGGGCTTCGGCGCGGCCCAGATCGTCTACGGCCCGCTGGCCGACCGCTACGGGCGCAAGCCGGTGCTGCTGGTGGGTCTGTCGCTGTACGTCGTCTTCGCCGCCCTCTGCGCCTTTTCCACCTCGTTCGAGATGCTGCTGGCCGCCCGCGCCCTGTGCGGGGTCGGGGCGGCCGCCACCCGGGTGCTGTCGGTGTCGATCGTCCGCGACTGCTACAGCGGTCGGCAGATGGCGCGGGTGATGTCGCTGTCGTTCATCGTCTTTCTGGGGGTGCCGATCGTCGCCCCGTCGGTAGGCCAGGCCATCCTGCTGGTCGCGCCCTGGCCGTGGGTGTTCGGCGTCCTGTCGATCTTCGGCCTGGCCGTGATCGCCTGGTCGTGGATCAAGCTGCCCGAGACCCTGCATCCGCAGGACCGCGTGCCCCTGGAGGTCACGCCGGTGCTGGCGGCGTTCAAGGAGTGCCTGACCAACCGGGTCGCCGTCGGCTACACCCTGGCCGCCACCCTGGTTCTGGGCGGACTGTTCGGCTTCCTCAACTCGGCCCAGCAGGTGTTCGTCGACGTGCTGGGGGCGGGCAAGTTCTTCCCGCTGATCTTCGCGGGCATCGCCGGCGGCATCGCCGTCTCGTCCCTGCTCAATTCCCGCATCGTCGGACGCCTGGGCATGCGGCTGGTCTCGCATGTCGCGCTGCTCGGCTATATCGGCTTCGCGGTGGTCCACGCCCTGGTCGCCCTGAGCGGCCATGAGACGCTGTGGACCTTCTCGCTGCTGCAGGCGGGGATGATGTTCTGCTTTGGCCTGGTGATGTCGAACTTCGGCTCGATCGCCATGGAGCCGCTGGGCCACCTGGCCGGCACGGCGGCTTCGGTGCAGGGATTCATCACCACCATCGGCGGGGCGCTGTTCGGCTTCTGGATCGGCCAGCTGTTCGACGGCACGACCGTGCCCCTGACCTTGGGTTTCGCCGGCTTCGGCATCGCCGGCCTGCTGGCCGTGCTGATCACCGAGAAGGGCCGGATGTTCCATGCCGGCGCGGGCGTGGCGGCCGCGGAAGGAGCGGGGGTCCACTAACCGCTGTCATTCAGTCCAGCATCCGCTCCAGGGTTTCCAGCTCATCCGCCTCGCGCGAGGGCTTGTCCCAGCGGATGCGGTTGATCCGCGGAAAGCGCATGGCCACGCCCGACTTGTGGCGGGTGGAGCGCTGCAGGCCCTCGAACGCCACTTCGAACACCAGGCCGAACTCCAGGTCGGCGCGCACCGATCGTACCGGGCCGAACCGCTCGACGGTATGGTCGCGCACGAACTTGTCGATCTGTTTCAGCTCCTCGTCGGTGAAGCCGAAATAGGCCTTGCCCACAGGGGTAAGATGGCGCGTCCCGGTCTCGTCCTCGCGCCAGACCCCGAAGGTGTAGTCGGAATAGAAGCTGGACCGCTTGCCGTGGCCGCGCTGGGCGTACATCAGCACCGCGTCGATCAGGCGTGGGTCGCGCTTCCACTTGAACCACGGACCCTTGGGGCGGCCGGGTTCGTAGACGCTGTCCCAGCGCTTGAGCATCAGGCCCTCGGCGATGGCCGGATCGCCTTCCGGCGGCCGGGCGCGCAGGGCCGCCAGCGCTTCCCAGGTCGCGAACGGCTGGATCGGCGACAGGTCGATGCGCGGGCTGGCCGCCTGGCCCACGAACGTCTCCAGCCGCACTCGCCGTTCCCTGAACGGCAATCCGCGCAGGTCGACCTCGCCGTCCAGCAGCAGGTCGTAGGCGCGGATCCCGGCCGGATAGGTCTGCAGTTGCTTGGCGTCGACGGTCTTGCGGTTCAGTCGCTGCTGCAGGTCGCCGAAGCTGGCCACGGCGCCGTCGCGCATCACCAGAAGCTCGCCGTCGATCGCCCCTTCGAAAGTCAGGGCCTCGACCACGTCGGGGAAGGTCGCCGAGATGTCGTCGCCGGTGCGGGTGTAGAGCCGCTTCTCGCCGCGCTCGCTGACCGCCTGGACGCGGATGCCGTCCCACTTCCATTCGGCGGCGTAGTCGCCCGGATCCAGCTTGGCGAAGTCGACCGCCTCGTCGATCGCCTGGGCCAGCATCACCGGCCGGAACCGCCCCGGCGCATAGGGCGAGGGCTGTTCGGACCGGCCCTCCAGCCAGGCGAACAGGTCGCCATAGGGCGGGGTCATGGCGTGCCAGACCTCCTCGACCTGGCCGATCTCCACCTGGCCGAAGTCGGCGCAGGCCTGCTTGGCCAGCCGCGCCGAGACGCCTACCCGCAGTCCGCCGGTCATCAGCTTCAGCAAGGCCCAGCGGCCGTCGGCGTCCAGGGCGTCCAGCCAGCCCTCGATCAGCCGCTGCACCTCGGTTCGAGATGCGGTGCGCAGGCTCTCGACCACCTCCGACAGGTCCGGTTCGCGATTGGCGCCGGGCTTCTGGGGCCAGACCAGGGCGACGGTCTCGGCCAGATCGCCGACATAGTCGTAGGACCAGGCGAACAGCTGGGCGTCCATCCGGCTCTCGACGGCCTTGCGGATGAAGGCCGGTTTGGCGGCGTTGAAAGACAGCGCCCCGGTCAGGGCCGCCAGCACCCAGCCGCGCTCGGGATCGGGCGTCTCGCCCAGGAAGCCCCGGATCAGGGTCAGCTTGGCGTTGCGCGAGCTGGTCAAGGACAGCCGGTCGAGAAGGTGGGCGAAGGCGCGCATGGTCGTCCTTCAACGCGCGAAATCGCGCCGGGGCCAAGCCTTTTCCCATATGGCCAAGTCTGTTCCGCCACGCTAGCCTCGGCTGAGTTGTTTGGGGGAAACACGTCTTGCGTCAGTTCCAAGCCGCCGTCGCGGCCGCCGTCCTCACCGTCGCCGCGCCCGCGTTCGCGGCCGACCAGCCCTCCGCCCCGCCGGCGGTCACGGCCTCCGCGCCGGACCTGTCCTGGCAGGACCGGCTGGAGCGCCACACCGGCGTCGTCGACCTGCCGCAGGCCAAGGCCCGGCTCAACCTCGGGACCGACTACTACTATCTCGACGCGGCGGCCTCGCGCCGCGTGCTGGTCGAAGGCTGGGGCAATCCGCCGGACGCCGCCGACGGCGTGCTGGGCATGATCTTTCCCGCCCGCTTCAAGCCGCTGGACGGACCGTCGTGGGGCGCGGTGATCACCTACCAGGATTCCGGCTACGTCGCCGACAAGGACGCGCGCGACACCGACTACGACAAGCTGCTGGACGACCTGCGCGAGTCCGAGCCCGAGCAGAACGCCGAACGTGAGAAGGCCGGCTATCCCAGCCTGCACCTGGTGGGCTGGGCCGAGCGCCCGACCTATGACCCCGCCCGGCACGCGGTGATCTGGGCGCGCGACCTGAGGTCCGGCAACGCCTCGGTCGACACGTTGAACTACGACATCCGCCTGCTGGGGCGGAAAGGCGTGCTGAGCCTGAACGTCATCTCCAGCATCAACGACCTGCCCGAGGTGCGCGCCGCCGCCGGCCACATCGCCGACCAGGCCGCCTTTGTTCCGGGCCAGACCTATGCCGACTTCCGCAAGGGCCAGGACAAGATGGCCGAATACGGCGTCGCGGGCCTGATCGCCGCCGGCGTGGGCGCCGCGGCCGCCAAGAAGCTGGGCCTGCTGGCGATCCTGGCCATCTTCCTCAAGAAGGGGGCGGTGGTGCTGGTGGCGGCGTTCGGCGCGGTCGCCGCGTGGTTCCGCAGGACCTTCCTGGGCAAGAAGGACGTCGCCGCCAAAGGCTCCAAGCCGCCCAGCGGGCCAGACCTGATCTCCTAGGACGGCGACGGCTCTGGGGCGAGGTTGGGCTTGTGAGCGGTTCGAACATCTGTTTGAATCGGTCGCGTCCAGAACCCGGACCGGAGGCGACCATGACCCCGCCCGAGCCGTTCGTCCCCCATCCTCGCAAGAGTCCGCTGACCACGCCGTGGGAGCCGATCTTCGCCGATATCCGCGACGATCGCTGGGTGCTGGCGGTGGAGTTGCGCGAGCCGCACACAAACTCCCGCGGCGGCCCGCACGGCGGCCTGATCGCCGCCCTGGCCGACAACGCCATGGGCCTGTCGTGCGGGGTGGTGCTGGCCCGGCTGCAGATCCCCAGCAAGGGCCTGGTCACCGTCTCGCTGGGGCTCGACTACCTGGCCGCCGCGCAGATCGGCCAATGGCTGGCGTTCGACACCGACTTCATCAAGCCGGGCAAGAGCCTGTGCTACGCCGAGGCCACGGTGCGGGCCGACGACAAGCCGGTGGCGCGAGCCCGGGCGACGTTCAAGGTGGTGTGAGCGGCCTGACGCCCCCTACTCTCCCTCCTCCTCGTCATAGCCCACCAGCCGCAGCGCCCGGGCCGGTATGCCCTGCAACTCGCACCAGCGCTCCAGGGCCTCCTCGCGGCCGTGGGTGATCCACACTTCGCCAGGGCGCAGCTCGTCGAGGGTGGCGGTCAGTTCGTCCCAGTCGGCATGGTCGGAGATGATCAGCGGCAGTTCCACGCCACGCTGGCGAGCCCGGGCCCGCACCCGCATCCAGCCGCTGGCGAAGCAGTCGACCGGATCGGGGAAGCGCCGCGACCAGCGGTCGGCCAGGGCCGAGGGCGGGGCGACGATGATCGCGCCCTCGAAGTCCTTCTTCACGCCGGTCGTGGCGGGCGCTAGCAGGCCCAGATCGACGCCGTGGCGGCCATAAAGCCGGTTCAGCCGCTCCATCGCGCCGTGCACGTGGATGGTCCGGTCCCAGCCGGCCTCGCGCAGCAGGCGGATCACCCGCTGGGCCTTGCCCAGGGCGTAGGCCCCGACGATGTGCGAGCGCTCGGGGAACTGCTCGACCGACTTCAACAGGGCCGCCACCTCGCCCTTGTCGTCGGGATGGCGGAAGACCGGCAGGCCGAAGGTCGCCTCGGTCACGAACACGTCGCAGGGCACGGGCTCGAAGCCTGCGCAGGTGGGATCGCGGCGGCGCTTGTAGTCGCCGGAGACCACGATGGTCATGCCTTTCCAGCGGATCACCGCCTGGGCCGAGCCCAGCACGTGGCCGGCCGGGACCAGCCCGACCTCGACGCCGTTGTGGGTGAAGGCCTCGCCATAGGCCACCGGTTGGCGACGGCCGGCGAAGTCCTCGCCGTAGCGCTCGGCCATGATCGCCAGGGTCTCGGGCGTGGCGGCGACCACGCCGTGTCCGGCCCTGGCGTGGTCGGCGTGGCCATGGGTGATCACCGCCCGGTCCACGGGGCGGACGGGGTCGATATAGAAGTCTCCGGGCGGGCAATAGAGCCCGTCGGGCTTCGGACAGATCAGGTCCTGCGGCTTCATTGGCTGGATAGGGAACGCACGTGGCTATAAACCTATCCCATGACGACAGACAGCAGCATGGGCGAACAGCACCGGTTCATCGCCAACGCCATGAACGAAGGCAGCCCGCAGGCGCGCGCCCTGGGCCTGGTGACCTTGGAGATCGGCGACGCGGTCGCCATCCTCAGGGTGCCCTATCGGCCCGAGATCGTCGGCGACCCGGAGACCGGGGTGATCGCCGGCGGGGTGGTGACCACCCTGCTGGACCACGCCAGCGGCCAGGCGGTGCACGCCGCCCTCAGCGAATGGACCTCGATCGCCACCCTGGATCTGCGCATCGACTACATGCGGCCGGCCCAGCCGGGCCGCGACGTGCTGGCCCGCGCCCATTGCTACAAGGTCACCCGCTCGGTCGCCTTCGTGCGGGCCGTGGCCTATGAGGACGACCCCGACGATCCGGTGGCCGCCGCCCAGGCGGCCTTCATGCTGGACTCCAGCGCCGGCAAGAAGCCCGGCGCCAACCTCAAGCCGCCCCGCAGCAAGGCCCCTGGCGAGGGAGACGCCGCATGAGCGACGCCGACACCCGCCTGAGCGCCGTGCTGGGCTCGATCCCCTACGCCAAGTTCATCGGTATGCGCGCCGAGCTGGCCGGCGACGAGATGACCGCCGTCCTGCCGTTCTCCGACCACATCATCGGCAATCCGATGCTGCCGGCCATCCATGGCGGCGTGCTGGGCGCCTTCATGGAGATGACCGCCCTGGCCCAGCTGTCGGTGGCCGAGCCGCTGAAGCGCCAGCCGCGCACCATCGACATCTCGATCGAATACCTGCGCTCGGGCCGGCCCCTGACCACCTTCGCCCGCGCCAAGATCAACAAGGTCGGTCGACGGATCGCCAACGTCCATGTCGAGGCCTGGCAGGAGCAGCGCGCCGCCCCCATCGCCGCCCTGCGCGGCCATTTCCTCCTGACCGCCGCCGAGGACTGATCCGGGCGGAGAACGTCGGTCTCAAAGGTGAAAGTTTCCAATGCAACGGTTTTAATCGACCACATTACACCCCTGTAATGCCGGTTATCGACGCCAACGTTTCTTAAAAACGCTTCATGAAGCAAAGGTAACGGGTGTTCACTATCCTGCGGGCCTATACCCCTGATCACCGGACGCGGACGGCGCGCCGGACCCACAGGGAACCAAGATCATGACCTTCTCGAACAACGCCTTTTCCGGTTTCGCCAGCATCGTCCTGGCCATGCTGCCCCTCGTCGTGATCGCCGGTTCGCTCGTCTCGAGCTTCTAGGTGATCGCCGCGTAGCTCCACCGGTTTGCGACCCCTCGGGCTCCCAGAGCCGTGCGGGCCGCCCGGTGGAGAAGGGCGTGACGATGCGCCAGACGATCGATGTCGGCGTCGTATCCGCCGCCGATCACCCCGGCCACGGGGATCCCCCTCTCCAGACACGAACCCAGGACGAACGCCTCGCGCCGCGCCAGGCCGTCGTCGCTCAAGTTCAGACGCCCCAGCTTGTCGTCCGCATGCGGATCGACCCCGGCGTTGAAGAACACCAGGTCCGGCGCCACCCGCGCCAGCAGATCCGGCAGGATCTCTTCCAGCTTCCCCAGATAGACGTCGTCGCCCGTGCCGTCCGGCAGGTCGACATCCAGATCGCCGGCCGCCTTGCGGGCCGGGAAGTTCTTCTCGGCGTGCATCGAGAAGGTGAAGACGCTGGGATCATTCTCAAAGATCCGGGCCGTTCCGTCGCCCTGATGGACGTCGAGATCGACGACCAGCACCTGGCCGACCTTGCCCTCTTCCAGCAGGCGCCGCGCCGCCACCGCCACGTCGTTGAACACGCAGAAGCCGGCGCCGGTTTCGGCCTGGGCGTGATGGCTGCCGCCGGCGGTGTTGCAGGCGATGCCGTGCGCTAGCGCCAGGCGCGCCGCCGCCAGCGTGCCGCCCACGGCCGCCTGGGCCCGGCGCGCCACCGACTCGGTGTTGGGCAGGCCCACCCGCCGGGCGACGTCGGCCGGCAGGCTCAGGTCGAGCACCCCGCTCACATAGGCCGCGTCATGGACCAGCAGCAGGCTGTCCAGGTCGATCGGCTCGGGAAGGACGAAGCCCGCTGGTCCGGCGACGCCCTCGGCCTCCAGCACGGCCGCCAAGCGCGCGAACTTGTCCATCGGAAAGCGGTGCCCCGCCGGCATCTCCGCGCGGAAGGCGGGATGGTGGACGATGGGCGGAACGGAAGCGGCCATGACCCAACGATGGGAAAGACGCGGCCTTGACGCAAGGTCACGTCTTGCCCCGCCGGTTCCACGCGCCTAACCAACCGCCATGCGCACGCCCGAGAACCTCGCCGAGATCCTGACCCTCGAAGCCATCGAGGTGAACCTGTTCCGAGGCGTCAGTCCCAATGACGGCTTCCCGAGGATCTTCGGCGGCCTGGTCATCGCCCAGGCCCTGACGGCGGCCTACAAGACCGTGCCCGACCGCATCTGCCACTCGCTGCACGCCTATTTCATCCGGCCCGGCGACGTGAACGCGCCCGTGCTCTACGAGGTCGAGCGGGCCCGCGACGGCGGCACCTTCACCACCCGTCGGGTAGCGGCCATCCAGCACGGCGAGCAGATCTTCAACCTGGCCTGCTCGTTCCAGACCCCCGAAGAGGGGCTGAAGCACCAGATGGGCATGCCCGACGCGCCCGATCCGGAAAGCCTGCCGACCGAGGCCGAGTACCTGCGCTCGCTGGGCGAGGAGGTTCATCCCCGTTTCGTGAAGATGGCGGAACACCCCCGGCCGGTGGACCTGCGCTGGGTCGACCCGCAGCATCCGACCAAACCCGTGCCCAAGTCCTCGACCAAGCAGGTGTGGATGCGGGCCCGGGCGCCGATCGGCGACGACGTCCGCCTGCAGCAGTGCGCCCTGGCCTACGCCTCGGACATGGCCTTCATGGAAAGCGCCCTGCGTCCGCACGGCCTGATCTGGACGACGCCCGGCCTGCAGGCCGCCAGCCTCGACCACGCCATGTGGTTCCACCACCCGTTCGACTTCAACGACTGGATCCTGTTCTCGCAGGACAGCCCGTCGGCCTCGCAGGGCCGCGGCCTGGTGCGCGGCCAGATGTTCAGCCGCGACGGCAAGCTGATGGCCTCGGTGGCCCAGGAATGTCTGATGCGGGTGCGGAAGGGCTAGGAGCGTCGCGCGGAAAAGGGGATGCCGATTTTCCGCAAAAGCGATGCGAAAACAAAAAGCTAGAGCAAGGTTGGCTTGCTCTGGGCGGCTGACTCGCCGCCGACGCTGATCGTCGCCACGCCCGCCTGGGTCAGCCCCCGCAACAGCGAGCCCACCTGCATGCCCACCACCAGTTCGCCGGCCAGGGCCATGCGCACGGCCTCGGCGGCCGTGACCCAGAAGCGCTCGATGCGTTCGGTCGGATCGTCCTTCGGCTCGGCGACCTGGACCACGTCGCGGGCCAGGATCGTGTGGACGCGGTTGGTATGGGTGCCGGTGTTGGGTCGGGAATCGCCCACCCAGGTCATGGCGCCGGCGCAGCCGGTTTCCTCCAGCAGTTCGCGGGCCGCCGCGGCGCAGGGGTCAGTGTCGGCGGGATCCACGCCCCCAGCCGGCAACTCGACCGAAAACCCGCCCATGGCATGTCGGTACTGTCGCACCAGGAGTACGTTGTCTTCGGCGTCCAGGGCCACGACCTCGACCCAGTCCGGATATTCCAGCACGTAGTAGGGCGCGACCGGCACGTCGTTCTCGGTCAGGCAATCGTCGGCGCGCAGGGCGATCCAGCGGTCCTTGTGGATGTAGCGCGACGCTGTCACCCGCCATTTGCCGTCGGTCGTCATGGCCGAGCTCCTAGATCTGGTCGTCGTCCTCGATCGGGCCTTCCGGTTCGCCAACCATCACGGGCGGGTCCGCCAGGACCAGACCCTCGGCGAGTCTAATCTCGGGCACGGCCGCGCGCGTGAACGGCAGGTACCAGGTCTGGCCGCCCAGGGCCGGGGTGATTTCCAGGAGGTCGTCGGCGCCGAAGTTCTGGACGCTCTTGATCTTGCCGATCAGGCCGTTGGTGGCCACGTGGCGCACGGTCAGGCCGATCAGGTCGGCCAGGTAGAATTCGTCCTCGTCCGGCTCGGGCAGGGCCGAGCGCGGGACGTAGAGGCGCAGGCCGCGCAGGGCGTCGGCGGCTTCCTTGGTGTCGATCCCCACGCAGCGAGCGACGACGCCGTCCTTGGCCGCGCGGGCGGTGGCCAGGGTCAGGGCGGGCGAGCCGTCCTGGCGCGTCAGCACTTTGAACCGCGTCAGGGTCAGCGGGTCCTCGGTATAGGCCGCGATCCGCACCTCGCCGCGCACGCCGAAAGCGCCGGCGACGCGGCCGACCAGGATCAGGGTCTGCGAAAGAGACTGGGTCATGGGCGTGACTTGGGGAGCGCGCAAAAGAAAACGCCGCCGCCGAACGGGTGTCCGGCGGCGGCGCTCCCGAGGGCCTTAGCCTTCGGTGGTTTCTTCCGAAGCCGGGGCTTCTTCAGCGGCGGCCTCGGCGGCGGGGGCCTCTTCGGCAGCGGCTTCGGCCGGAGCTTCTTCGGCGACGACTTCCGGTTCCGGAGCCGGAGCAGCGGCGGCTTCGGCGGCCGCGGCGGCGGCGGCTTCAGCGGCGGCCTTGGCGTCTTCCTTGGCCTGGGCTTCGGCGGCGGCGCGGTCGGCGTCGCGCTGGGTGCGCTCGGCGTCACGTTCCTGGGCCTTCTTGCCCGGCTTGGCCTTCTCGGGGTTGTTGCCGTGGGTCCACTGGACCAGGCCTTGGGCGGCCAGGAAGCGGGCGACACGGTCGGTCGGCTGGGCGCCCTTGGCGAGCCAGGCCTGGATCGACTCGACCTTCAGAGTCACGCGCGCGGCGTCGTCCTTCTTGAGCAGCGGGTTGTAGGTGCCGACCTTCTCGATGAAGCGGCCGTCGCGGGGCGAGTGGCTGTCGGCGACGACGATCGAGTAGTAGGGGCGCTTCTTGGCGCCGCCACGGGCGAGACGGATCTTCAGCATTGTCGTAGTCCTTGGTCTAAAGTTCTATTTCTTGAACGGGTTGAAGCCGGGGGGCAGGCCGCCCAGTCCGGACAGGAGGTTGGGCTTGGCGTCGCCGCCGCCCCCGGATCCCGGAAGACCGGGGAGCCCCGGAAGGCCGCCAAGGCCCCCCGCGGAAGTCTGGTCGGGCGCGGCTGTCTTGCCGCCCCCCATGGCTTTCAGTCGGCTCATGTCGCCGCCGCCCATCATCTGGGCCATGCGGGCCATGCCCTTGCCGCCGTCCTTGCTCATGGCCTTGAACATGTCGGCCATCTGGCGGTGCTGCTTGAGCAGGCGGTTGACCTCGGCGACGTCGACGCCGGCCCCGGCCGCGATGCGGCGCTTGCGCGAGGCGGCCAGGATGTCGGGCTTCTTGCGCTCCAGCTTGGTCATCGAGCCGATGATCGCCTGCTGGCGGCGGAAGATGCTGTCGTCGATGCCGCCTTCGGCGATCTGCTTCTTGACCTTCTGGACCCCGGGCAGCAGGCCCATGATCCCCTGCATGCCGCCCATCTTCTGCATCTGGCCCAGCTGAGCCGACAGGTCGTTGAGGTCGAACTGGCCCTTGGCCAGCTTCTTGGCCATGCGCTCGGCTTCGGCCACGTCCAGGTCCTGGGCGGCCCTCTCGACCAGGGCGACGACGTCGCCTTGCCCGAGGATCCGGCCGGCCACGCGGCGGGCGTCGAACACGTCCAGGGCGTCGATCTTCTCGCCGGCCCCGAGGAACTTGATCGGCAGGCCGGTGACATGGCGCATCGACAGCGCCGCGCCGCCGCGGCCGTCGCCGTCGGCGCGGGTCAGGATCAGGCCGGTCAGCGGCAGGCGCTCGTGGAAGGCTTTCGCCGTGCGCACGGCGTCCTGGCCGGTCAGGCTGTCGGCGACCAGGATGGTCTCGGACGGCATGGCGATGCGGGCGATTTCCGCCGCCTCGCTCATCATCGCCTCGTCCAGGGTGGTGCGGCCGGCGGTGTCGAGGATCAGGACGTCGTAGCCGCCCAGCTTGGCGGCGGTCAGGGCGCGGCGGGCGATGTCGGCGGCGCTCTGGCCCGCGACGATCGGCAGGCTCTCGACCTCGACCTGCTTGGCCAGCATGGCCAGCTGTTCCATGGCGGCCGGGCGGCGGGTGTCGAGTGAGGCGACCAACACCTTCTTGCGCTCGATCTTGTTCAGCCGCAGGGCCAGCTTGCCGGTGGTGGTGGTCTTGCCCGAGCCCTGCAGGCCGGCCATCAGGATCACCGACGGCGGGTTCAGGGCCAGATTCAGGCCGGTAGGGACCTCGCCGCCCAGCATGTCGACCAGGCCGTCATAGACGATCTTGACCACCTGGTCGGCCGGCTTGACCGAGCGGATGACCGCCTCGCCCGAAGCGCTTTCCTTGGCCTTGCTGATGAAGTCCTTGACCACCGGCAGGGCGACGTCGGCTTCCAGCAGGGCGACGCGGACCTCGCGCAGCGCCTCGTCGACGTCCTTCTCGGACAGCACGCCGCGACCGCCAAGGCGGTCGAAGACCCCTGAAAGTCGCTCTGTAAGGCCGTCGAACATGCGAAACCCTAGTCCAAACACGAGTCCAAACGCGATCAGCCCCCATGGACGATCACGTCGATGGGGGTCCTCACCGGCCTCGTCCAGATGGATCCCGCGCTAGCGGGCTGGGGTCGTGACGGTAGAGGCGCTGCTGATGAAGCGCCGGAAGCGCGCGCTTATGCACGAAAGGGGGCGGGGAGTCAAAACGATCAGCCCCGCAGCTCCAACCCATTGCCTTCCGGGTCCGACAGGTAGAGCGAGGTCGCCTCGCCGGTAGAGCCGTAGCGTTCGCCGACGTCGCCGATCGCCACGCCGTGGCTTTCCAGGTGCGCCCGCACCGTGTCGACGTCGAAGTCGATTACCCGCAGGCACAGGTGGTCCATGTTGTGACCGTCCGCGCCCGGCGCGGCGCCACCCATTCGGCCCAGGCGGCCGGCGGCGTCGACCAGATCGATCAGCTGGGCGCCGGCGCGCAACTGCACCAGGCCGATGGCCTCCTGCCGTCGCTCGACCGCGCAGCCCAGCACCTGGACATAGAACCGCTCCATCAGGGCTGGGTCGCGGGCGCGGATCACCACGTGGTCGATGCCGAGCAGGCGCATGGCGAAGGTCTCCGACGACTATCCCGCCGAGGTATTCACGGTCGGCCGGCCGGGCAAGGCC
Organism: Caulobacter sp. LjRoot300; assembly: GCF_964253875.1. Taxonomy (NCBI): domain Bacteria; kingdom Pseudomonadati; phylum Pseudomonadota; class Alphaproteobacteria; order Caulobacterales; family Caulobacteraceae; genus Caulobacter; species Caulobacter sp. LjRoot300. The sequence goes on along the minus strand of NZ_CAXUSA020000002.1, from coordinate 487,527 downwards.
GGCCGACGCGTGTTCGTCTCAGAGCAGCCAGCCGCTGGTCGACAGGCCGCTTCCCGACACCAGCACCGCGAAGTCGGAATTGGCGTCGCCGTCCAGGTCGCCCCAGATGACCGAGGCCTGGCTGAACAGGCCGCCCAGGCCGAACGCGCCCAGGTCGACGCCGCCCAGGACGCCGACCGCCGAGAAGATGCTGGCGTAGCTGCTGACCATGATCTGGCCCAAGCCGCTGGCGGTGAGGTGCGAGACCAGCGAGAAGGCCTGGTCGCCGTCCAGAGCGCTGTCGCCATCCAGGGCGCTGAAGTCGAACAGGTCGCTGCGACCGTAGTCGCTGACATAGTCGATCGACCGGCCCCCGGTCCCGAACGAGGCGCTGTCGAAGACGAAGATGTCGGCGCCGCCGCCGCCGACCAGGATGTCGAAGTCGGCCCCGCCGTTCAGCCGGTCGGCGCCCGACCCGCCCAGCAGGATGTCCTTGCCGCCGGCCCCGAACAGGCTGTCGGCGCCGCCTTCGCCGCTCAGCAGGTTGAAGGCGTCGTTGCCCTCGACGACGTTGGCCGCGCTGTTGCCCGTGCCCAGGGTGGCGTCGCCGGTCAGCCGCAGGTTTTCCAGGTGGGTCGAAAGGCTGTAGCTGATCGAGCTCCAGACGGTGTCGGTTCCGCCGCCGGCCAGTTCGGTCACCGTGTCGCGCCAGGTGTCGACGACATAGCGGTCGTCGCCGGCTCCGCCGGTCATCTTGTCGACGCCGCTGCCGCCGTCCAGCACGTCATTGCCCAGGCCGCCGAGAAGGATATCGGCGCCGTCGCGGCCCTCCAGCGTGTCGTTGCCGGCGTTGCCGGTCAGGGTGTTGGCGGCGGCGTTGCCGATCAGCCGGTCCGAGCCGGAGCCGCCGACCCCGTTCTCGATCGTCGCGCCATAGGCGATGCCGACATTGTCGGTCAGCCGGCCGACCACCGGATGGGCCGCCAGCGCGACCATGTTGGAATTATACGTCGCCAGGGCCACGGGAGCGTAGCCCGCCGCCGCCCGGTTGGCGTTGACCTGCTCGAACGACGGGGCGGTGTCGTAGGTCACCCCGCCGATGCTGCTGAGCGAACCGGGGGTCAGGTCGATGACCTGATCGGTCGCATAGCCCGAGGCGTCCAGGGTGTCGGTCCCGCCGGCGTCCCAGATGGCCATGACCGGGGCCGGGGTCTTGGTGAAGTCGTAGGAGTCGCGCCCGGCGTTGCTGTTGAAGCCGTAGGTCGTGTCGCCCGTGCGGGTGGTCATGTCGGCGCCGTAGATCGCCTGGATGGCGGCGATGTCGTGCACCAGGGGCGTGGAGGCGTAGACGGTGGTCGACAGGTTGAAGTCGAAGTGCCGCGCGCCGGTCTCGGACGCGGCGAAATAGGACATGATGCTGTAGGCCCGGCTGTCCTGGTAGTACTCCGCGTCGGCCGCGTAGGTGATGCTGACGCCGGGGGCGGCGTTGTAGTCGCCGGGGTGCTCCAGCCCCAGGGCGTGGCCGCTTTCGTGGGTCAGGGTGTGGATGCCGTAGAGGCCCTCGTCCAGCTGGAAATTGCTGGGCTGGTTGGCGCTGATCCAGACGTCGCCGGCGATCAGGTCGGCGTTGTCGGGCGTGTAGTCGTGCGGCAGGTAGGCATAGGCCTGGGTGCCGGGGCGGTTGGTGTAGTTGGCGAAGGTGATATCGGCCTGTTCGGGCGCGGTCTCCACCAGGGTCGGGGCGATCAGGTCGTCCCAGCTGGCCATGGCCTCGCGGGCGGCGACCTTCTGGTCCTCGGTGAACGGCGCGAAGCCGAAATATTCGGTGCGGCCGTACAGCTGGCCGTCCTGTTCATAGACATAGGGCTCGGCGAACATGCTTTCGGCGGTGTGGAAGCCGAAGTTCAGTACGCTGACGTCGCCGTCGCGCGGCGTGGCGTGAGCGGCGTCGCCCGGGGTCCAGGCGGCGTCGCCGCGGTTCAGCTGCGCGATCACCTGCTCGATCGTGAACACCGGCTTGTCGCGGATCGTGCCCCCCTGGCCGTCCACCGAGGCGTTGACCGGCGCGACCGAGACATCCAGCGCGGCGACCGCGTCGGCCGGCCCCTGGAACACCGGATGGCCGGTCTCGTGATCGAGATTCTGGTCCAGGCTTTCGTCGTGAAGGCGCATCGGTTCTTTCCGTTGGCTGGTGGTGAGGTCGTTTTTTCGTGATCGGGGGGCGAGGTCAGGGCGTTGGCCGTGATCGCCACGGCAGGGTCTCGTCGAGCGCGGCGTTCACGGCCGCGTCGAACCGGGGGTTGGGCTTGGCGGGGCCGGACGGCAGGGCCGTTGCGCGCGGCGCGGCTCCGAACAGCTCGGACGGGGCGGCCGTGGCGCGGAACACGCGCAGGCTGAAGACCAGCAGCGAGCCGCCTCGGGCTTCATCCGGTTGGAGGTTGGCGTGGAACAGCAGGACGGCGGTGTCGGCGGCGATCAGGTCGGGATCGCCTGGCGCCAGCAGGACGACCGGGATCGGCGCCCTATCGGCGGCCAGGGCCCTGATCCGCTCGCAGAGCGCGGCTTGAAGCTGGCGGCGATCCGGCGCGCGGTCGGGGTCGACCAGGCACTGGACGCCCAACCGCCGGGCGCCGTCCCAGGCCAGGACCGGGGTCGAGGCCGCGGCTGCGTCGCCATTATTCATGACCCCTATCGGGAATAGGGCGCAGGCCCATGCCATGAAGTGTCGAATTGGCGACATGAATTTCCCGCGGCCGATCCGTCCGAGGCGTCTTCGGCCCCAGGACCTTCGCCAGGAAATCTGTGCTATGCAAGCACAAGCTGTATTGTGAAGCTTAGATATTTCAACTTGTGGTCAAGCTTGCCGCGACGCGCCTCAGTCGACGGGCGAGGTGATGGTCGCGCCGGAGGCCTTCAGGCGGTCCAGGACGCCGTTGGCCGGCAGCAGGAAGGACAGGTCGACGATGGCGATGGTCACGCCGGGTCGGTTCAGCGCCTCGTTCAGGGCGTTGGCCGATTGGCCGATCTGGTCGGCCAGCAGGCCGGGACCGCCAGGCGCCCGCATCAGGCAGCGTTGAGCGGCCGAACTGGAATAGCGGGCGCGCACGCTGGCCAGGTCGCCATTGGCCCAGTCGCTCCCGATCGTGGTGGCGTGGGCCGCGTCGTAATCGATTTCCGATAGGGCGTCCCTCAGGCAGGCCAGCTGGCCCTCGTCCGACAGTTTGCCGACCACGCCCAGCACCGGTCCCAGCCGGTATTGGCTCATGGCCTTGACCTTGACCCCCTTGGCCTTGGCCATCCGCTCGATCGTGCTGACCGGCTTGGCCTCGGAGAGGCCGGCGGCCTGTCGGAAATCCGACATCACGATGAAGCCCGCCACGGCAGGTTTCCAATCCTTGTAAGGTACGGCGGTGCGGCCCGCCTGCTCGCGAGCATTGACGAACCGGGCCTTCAGGTCGGGCGGGAGGCGATCCTCCAGGTTCTTGCTGAACGGGCGGTAACGCACCCCGCCGCCGCCGGTCAGGAAGAACTTGGTGACCTGCAAGGGGCCAACCGACGCTTCTGGCGGCACCAGGACCAGGCTGGCCTGGTCCATGGCGCGGTTCAGGCGCGGGCTGTCCCACTTCAGCTGGTGCGGCAGGGGCGGAGCCGAGCCGACCACATAGAGCTTTGCGCCGCCCTTCTCGACCAGCCAGAGGGCAGGGCCAGGCGGCCGGGCGACCACCTGCAATTCCTCGACCACGGCGCTGCCGGTGTCCTGGGGGAACAGCTCGACGGTCCGGGGCGGGGACGGCGGGGTCTGGGCCCACGCCTGCGGGGCCAGGGCCGCCAAGCCGAGGGCCGCGCCGCCGATCAGCGCTGGTATGCGTCGAGCCATGGGCGTCCTCGTCTCGTGAAGCGTAGCGGGAGAATAGGTGCTCTAATGCCGTGGCGAAAGCGCGGCGGGCGGCAGGTCGCGCAGGGTCTGGGCCAGCAGCCGGCCCTCGGCGCCGCGGCTGGAGCCCGCCCGCCAGGCGACGACGATCTCGCGGCTGGAATGATCGGAGTCCAGCGGTCGGATGGTGACCGGCGCGTTGTGGGCCAGACCCGCGGCCACGGCCATCGACGGCAGGAACGACACGCCCAGGCCCGAGCCGATCATCTGCACCAGGGTGGGCAGGGACGTGGCCGCGAAGCTTTCCTCGTCACCGAGGCTCGAGCCGCGCGGCGGCTCCAGCCCGCAGGCGGCCAGGGCGTGGTCGCGCAGGCAGTGGCCGTCCTCCAGCAGGATCATGTCGTCGCCGCGCAGGGTTTCCGGATCGACCCGGTCGAAGGCCGCCATGCGGTGGTTGGCCGGCGCGGCGGCCAGCAGCTCGTCGTCCTCGACATGGGCCCAGTCCAGGCCGGTCATGTCGTAGGGCAGGGCGATCAGCGCCGCGTCCAGGCCGCCCGACTTCAGGGCGGCGATCAGCCGATGGGTCAGGTCCTCGCGCAGATAGAGCTTCAGCTTCGGGAACTGGTCGCGCAGGGCCGGCAGGGCGCGGGGCAGCAGGTAGGGGGCGACGGTGGGGATCACCCCCAGGCGGAACCGGCCGGCCAGCGGCTGGCCCGCCCCGCGGGCCGCCTGCACCAGGTCCTCGGCCTGGGCCAGGATCGCCTCGGCCCGGCGCACGGCTTCCTGGCCGGCGGCGGTCAGGATCACGCCGGACCGGGCGCGGTCGACCACCGAGGCGCCGAGGATCTTCTCCAGCTCCTGGATTCCGGCCGACAGGGTCGGCTGGGTGACGTGGCAGGCCTCGGCCGCCCGGCTGAACGAACCATGCTCGGACAGGAGCTTCAGATATTGCAGCTGGCGCAGGGTGGGGAGCATGTCCGCAAGATAGGTGCGGTCTATCGGAAATCAAAAGGTAATCGACGGGACCTTTGCTGCACCCGCGAACGCGCCGGGTGGCGCATATAGATTCACTCTATCGTCAAGAATGAAACAATCGATTGGCCCTATCAAACTCCCTTGCGTAGAAGGGCCTTCGCAATTCCTTGCAGGAGAACTTCATGTCCTTGATCAACACCCAGATCAAACCCTTCACCGCCCAGGCCTACAAGGGCGGCAAGTTCGTCGAGGTCAGCGACGCCGACCTGAAGGGCAAGTGGTCCGTCGTGTTCTTCTATCCGGCCGACTTCACCTTCGTCTGCCCGACGGAACTGGAAGATCTGGCCGACAACTACGCCACGTTCCAGCGCCTGGGCGTCGAGATCTACGCGGTGTCGACCGACACCCACTTCTCGCACAAGGCCTGGCACGACACCTCGCCGGCCATCGGCAAGATCCAGTACACCATGGTCGGCGACCCGTCGGGCCAGATCACCAACAACTTCGGCGTCATGCGCGAAGGCGTCGGCCTGGCCGACCGCGGCACCTTCCTGATCGATCCGGAAGGCGTGATCCAGTTCGTGGAAGTCACCGCCGAAGGCATCGGCCGCAACGCGATCGAACTGCTGCGCAAGATCAAGGCCGCCCAGTACGTCGCGTCCCACCCGGGCGAAGTCTGCCCGGCCAAGTGGGAAGAGGGTGAAAAGACCCTCGCCCCGTCGCTCGACCTGGTCGGCAAGATCTAAGCCCGCCAGCGACTTGCCGCGGCTCCCAGGGTCGCGGCGGGGCTCGCCGCTGGTTCCTCCGTCCCTTGATGGGCTTGGGAACCGGCGGCTTCGCCCCCTCATTCCAGACATTCCAAAAAAGATCCGGCGTCGCGTCCCTCCCCGCGCGCCTGAAAGTCGGAGCCCGCCATGTTGGACGATGGTCTGAAGACCCAGCTGAAAGCCTATCTGCAGAACCTGCGCCAGCCGATCGAGCTGGTCGCCTCGCTGGGCGAGGGCCAGGGCTCCAAGGACATGCTGGCGCTGCTCGAGGACGTGGCCGGGACCTCCGACAAGGTCAGCCTGAACCTGGCCGGCGACGACGCCCGCAAGCCGTCCTTCGCGATCGCTCGCGCCTCTCCTGGTGAGGCGGGGGGCAGCGCCGATGTCCGCTTCGCCGGCCTGCCCCTGGGCCACGAGTTCACCTCGCTGGTGCTGGCCCTGCTGCATGTCGGCGGCCACCCGCCGAAGTTCGACGCCGAGGTGCTGGACCAGGTCCGCGCCCTCGAAGGCGAGTTCCGCTTCGAGACCTATTTCTCCCAGAGCTGCCAGAACTGCCCGGACGTGGTCCAGGCGCTCAACACCATGGCGGCCCTCAACCCCGCCATCACCCACGTGGCCATCGACGGCGCGCTCTTCCAGCAGGAAGTTGAAGCGCGCCAGATCATGGCCGTGCCGACCATCCTGCTGAACGGCCAGCCGTTCGGCCAGGGCCGCATGAGCCTGGAACAGATCCTGGCCAAGCTGGACACCGGCGCCGTGGCTCGCGAGGCCGAGAAGCTCAAGACCAAGGACGCCTTCGACGTTCTGGTGGTCGGTGGCGGCCCCGCTGGCGCCGCGGCGGCGATCTACGCCGCCCGCAAGGGCATTCGCACCGGCGTGGCCGCCGAGCGCTTCGGCGGCCAGGTGCTGGACACCATGGCCATCGAGAACTTCATCTCGGTGTCGCACACCGAAGGCCCCAAGCTGGCCTCGGCCCTGGAGCAGCACGTCAAGGACTATGACGTCGACATCATGAACCTGCAGAGGGCGGTCGGCCTGGTCCCGGCCAAGACGCCGGGCGGTCTGATCGAGGTCAAGCTGGAGAACGGCGCCAGCCTGAAGTCGCGCAGCGTGATCCTGGCCACCGGCGCCCGCTGGCGGAACATCAACGTGCCCGGCGAGGCCGAGTACAAGAACAAGGGCGTGGCCTATTGCCCGCACTGCGACGGCCCACTGTTCAAGGGCAAGCGCGTGGCGGTGATCGGCGGCGGCAACAGCGGCGTCGAGGCGGCCATCGACCTGGCCGGCCTCGTCGCCCACGTGACCCTGATCGAGTTCGACAGCCAGCTGCGCGCCGACGCGGTGCTGCAACGCAAGCTGGCCAGCCTGCCCAACGTGCGCATCGTCACCTCGGCCCTGACCACGCAGGTGCTGGGCGACGGGACCAGGGTCACCGGCCTGACCTACAAGGATCGCAACCACGACCAGGTTCATACGGTCGACCTGGAAGGCGTGTTCGTGCAGATCGGCCTGGTCCCCAACACCGAGTGGCTGAAGGACACAGGCATCGCCCTGACCCAGCGCGGCGAGATCGAGGTCGATCATCGCGGCGAGACCTCGCTGCCGGGCGTGTTCGCCGCCGGCGACGCGACGACCACGCCCTACAAGCAGATCATCATCGCCATGGGCGAGGGCTCGAAGGCGGCCCTGTCGGCCTTCGACTACATGATCCGCCTGGAGCCGGCGGTCCCGGCCGAGCAAGAGGCCGCCTGAGGCTTTCACACGGGGCGGAAACGCCTCGGATCGGCCTGCTCGAAGCCGCCGCGACCGCTCGTTTTGAGGTCGCGGCGGCTTTCGTGCGCCGGCTTCGTGCATTTGGCGATGCGTCAATGCGCCTCTCGCCGAACGCGTGATCTTGACCTCGACAGCAATCTTGGGCGCGGGCTATCCTGTTAACGAATGGGCAAATGATTCTGCGCGGCTGAGGGGCCGAATCGGCGCGATGGGCGTCGTGTCGCGGGTCGTTAAGGGGTGGGCAAGATGAGGCTGCTGTCGAAGGGCGATCGCAACACCAAGGGCGGCGTCAAGCCGGTGATGCTGGCCGCCGAGAATGATCGTCTCGAGGGCGACGGCGGCGCCGACCGTCTGGTCGAGGCCACCCAAGCCATCGGCGTCCGCTACGAGACCATCCACGGCGGGCTGGACAGCATCAGCCGCGTCGTCGAGCACCTGCGGGCCATCGAGCCGCTGCTTTCCGAGATCCGGGGTCCGGTCGCCGAGGAGTTCGAGGCCCGTCGCGCCGAGCACGCCGAGCTGATCGCCCTGCGCGCCGCCCACGACCAGGCCGCCCGCCAGCTGGCCGTCGTCCTGGCCGAGGAGCGCGAGCTCTCGGCCCGTCTGGCGACCACCGACGCGGCCCTGACCGAGTCCGAGGCGCGCCGCCAGTCCCTGGACGTCGCCCTGGAAGACAGCGCGCTGGAGATCGACCGCCTGCGCAACGGCCTGCAGCAGTCCGAGCTCAAGGTCGGCGGCCTGGAGGCCGCGCTGCGCGACGCCACCGCCCGCGCCGAACACCTGGCCCAGGACGTCGAGACCCTGCGGACCCAGACCCAGGACATCGACGCCCGTCGCGGCGAGTCCGAGGCCGCCCTGGCCGCCGCCCGGCAGCAGTCGGCCCTGCAGGCCGAGGAACTGGGCACGGTGAAGAAGCGCCTGGAACAGGCCGGCGCCGACGTCGCCCGCCTGTCGCGCATCGAGACCGAGCTGGAAGCCCAGGTCGCCGCCGAGCGCGCCCGCGTGCTGGCCGCCGACAACGCCCTGGCCACGATCCAGGCCGACAGCGCCCGCACGATCCGCGGCTTGGAAGCCCAGGTCGAAGCCGGCCGCGCCGAGGCGCTGGCCTTGCAGACCCGCCTGGAGACCGCCACCGGCCGCGCCGACAAGCTGGAAGAAATGAACGGCCAGATCTCTGGCCGTCTCAACGAGAGCAGCGCCCAGCAGCAGGCCGTCGAGCGCCGGGCCGGCGACCTCAATGTCGCCCTGGAGCGCGCCCTCGAACGGGTTCGCAATCTCGAGGACGAGGTCGAGGACCTGCGTGGCCGCCATGCCGGCGTCGACACCGCTCGCGCGGCGGCGATCGAGCGCGCCGACCAGCTGGCCAAGGCGGTCGGCGCCCACGAGAAGGCGCTCAAGCGGTCCGAGGAACGCGCCGCCCAGCTGCGCACCCGCTTCGAGGCCCTGCAGGCCTCCGAAGACGAGATCCGTCGCGCCCACGACGACAAGATCGCCGAGATGCAGGCCGAGATTGAACGGGTCCGCTCGGAGGCCGCCCTGGCCGAAGGCGCCCTGGAATCGGCCCGCCGCGACCGCTCGCGCCTGCAGATGGCCTTGCTGGGCGCCACCAGCGACGACATGCAGGCCGCCAGCTAGCCTCCGGATCGGCTCTGGCCGATCGAGGCGTTGGATCATCCTCGAACCCCGGGCCTCGCGCCCGGGGTTTTAGTTTGGGCGCGCCACACGATCTCTACCTAAGAGATCATATATTGACGTTTCCTCCATAGAGTGATCACCTTTCCGACGGGGCTTGGGCGATCGACGCGGGCGCGACGCCGCGTGACTCCCGGCCGGCACGGCGGAGGGCGCGATGAAGATCTCGAAACCGGGACGGACGTTCGGCTGGCGGGCGCTGACCGCGGCGCTGGTGTGCCTGGCCGGCGGCGGCGCACTGTTCGCCGCCCAGGCGATCAAGGCCGCCGCGCCGGTCAAGCCGGCCTATCTGGCCGCCTTCCCCAACTTCGCGCCCAGGCTGACGCCGCAGATGCCGGGCGACGTCGATATCGCGTTGAAGACCCAGCTGGAGAAGGCCCAGAAGTTCTCCGAGGTGCAGCGCGAGTTCGACCTCTATTCCTGGCAGATGTTCCTGGCCCTGAACTGGCCCACCAACAGCCAGGGCCAGGCCGCGCCCAAGCTGACCGACACCCGCTTTGGCCAGCCGCACTGGACGCTGTGGCACAATTCCAGCGCGATCTTCCAGACCGACGGCGCGCGGCCCGCCGCCTGCGGCGTGACGCCCAAGGCCCGGACCCTGGTCCTGTTCCGCGGCGACCTGGCCAAGCCGGTCAGCAAGGGGCTGGCGCCGTTCTCGGCCCAGGCCACGGCCAACGCCGATCCGCGCTCGACCCGGTTCCTGGGGGTGCTGTCGGCGGTGGGCGAACTGAACGCGGCCAATCTCGGCGACGACATCGACCAGGCCTTCTCGGGCCCGATGCTCGATCAGAACGGCGAGTTCGTCTATTACGAGATCATGATCGACCCCAACGAGGTCGGCTATCTCTGCGACAGCAGCCTCTACAACATCAACGGCCAGGTCGCCTTCACCAAGGCCGGCGGCAAGGTCGCCATGCCGATCGGCACGCCCGACCAGGACTGGAGCGGGTCGTTCGAGCTGAAGTTCGCCTGGCGGATCCTCAAGCCGGGCAAGGACGACTTCAGCCGCTTCCACACCAGCCCGGCGGTGGTCATGGATCCCGGACCGGACGGCAAGCCGCTGGAGCGCAAGGTGACGGTCGGCTTGGTCGGCATGCACATCGGCCACAAGACCAAGACCTCGCCGCAGTGGATCTGGTCCACCTTCGAGCAGGTCGACAACCTGGACGTCGACACGGTCGCTCATCCCAAGCTGAACCCGTCGTTCGTCGACCCCAACTGCCCGATGTGCGCCGTCAACCAGCTGCCGCAGAAGGTCAAGGGCGTCTATCCGCGCATCCCGACCCAGGCCTGGCGCGGCGTTCCGATCCCCGGCGACAAGGTCGCCCTGAACCGCCAGGCCCAGGCGGCGCTGAAGGCCCAGGGCTCGGTGTGGCAGTACTACCAGTTGATCGACACCCAGTGGCCGACCGACCCGACGGCGCCGCCCGCGCCGTGGAACGGCGGTCTTCCCAACGCCATCGGCAACAAGCCGGGCGGCGCCCCCACGCCGGTGTTCCTGACCAACATCACCATGGAAACCTACTTCCAGAAGGGCAACCAGGTGGCCTGCAACGGCGAGGAACTGCCCGGCGGCCAGGACTGCCCCGCCTCGGGCCCCGCTCAGCCGCCGGTCTGGAACTCGGCGCTCAACGGCCTGGGTAAGCCGGTGACGCCGGGGATCAACACCCTGACCTTCCAGACCGAAAGCTGCATGGGCTGCCACTCGTCGGCGGGGGTGTGGACGGCGTACGATCCCAAGAGCGGCAAGGGCAAGCAGTCGGGCCAGCTGACGGCCGACTTCTCCTGGCTGCTCAGCCAGAAGGCCAGTTACGAGAAGTAGAAGGCGGCTACGGGGCCTTGCCCGTCTCGACATAGACCTTCAGCCGGTCGAACTGCTCGCCCAGCACCTGGTCGACGACCGGCGCGATCTTGTCGAGCCCGCCGGTCATGTAGCCGCCGACGTCGTAGGTCTGGGTCAGGGTGGTCTTGCCGTCCTTCTCCGCCAGGGTCCAGCCCAGGTGTCCGGTCGCGCCGGACATCTGCAGCGGCCCCAGGGCGCCGGACAGCCGCAGGCCCTGGCCGGGCTGGGCGTAGACCACGGTCATGTGCATCACCGAGCCGCCGTTCGGCAGCTTCTCGCAGAAGCAGCCGCCCGCCATCGGGGCCAGGGACAGGTTGGCGGCCGAACCCGACCAGGTGTGGTCCTTGTTCCACCATTGCGACGGTTGGGAGAGCGCTGCGTAGACCTTGTCGGCCTGGGCGTTCAGCACCGCCGTGCGCTTGACCTGGAAGCCGTTGGGCTGGGCGTCGACGACTTCGGCCCTTGCTTCGGGCGCGACGGCGGTCGCGGCGGTCAGGACCAGCGCGAGGGCGGTGAGAAGGCGCTTCATGGCTTCACCCTGGTTGCGGGCGCAAAAAACCCCGCCGGAGCGGGGTGGATCTGCGTCGTGAAATGGCTTGATGTCGCCACAGCTCACGACGGCCCCGGGTGGGGTCTTAGACGCGGATCGCCGAAGCGAGAGCCGCTTACGAAGCTGAATATACGTCGTCAGAGGTGTTTAGTCAAGTGTGCGAGCCCGATTCCATGTAGAACGCAAGCCCGGACCCGACTGATGTCCTCCCGGTTTATTCTCGAGTAATAGTATTGTCGGCGACCATCCGCGGCTTTCCCAAGCCGAATGAAATCAAGGCGATGGAACGCGACGCTGGAAATCATATCTCCCTTTACCCAAACACCGTCGCTACGCATCCAATCCGGCAATTCGGGGCGGATATCGATCTGGCAGTTATAGCTCTGAGGCGGGGTGGGCGCCGTAGTGCTCAGGGAAACGACTGTACAAAGTCCCGGGCGCGCAAGGATTTTCGGGCTGATGACGATGACCGGGCGACGTTTGACCATTTCGGGTTCACGAAATCCGGAGCCGAAGTCACACACATCAATAATGAACCGATTGGCGGATGCTCTCTAATCGCCACGCTGTTCCTCTTAGGTGATCCGCAACTCTAAGGATCGGCGTTTAGTTTAGGCAAGCGTTGATCCTAAGCCGCCTCGAACCGCAGCGGTCCGCCCCAGAAGCTCTCCACCAGGCCGTTCTGCGGACCGGGCGCGCCGGTGGTCAGGAACTGGCGCGAGCCGCCGGTCCCGGGGGTGAGCTCCGGATGGCGTTGCAGGTACAGCTCCAGCGCGTCGGCGGTCGCGGCCGGCTGGTGGATCACCGGCGTGCCGGCCGGCAGGGCGGTGCGGAAGATGTCGGCGATGATCTCGTAATGGGTGCAGCCCAGCACGGCCCGGTCCGGATAACGGCCGATGCGGGTCTTCAGCGCCTGGACATAGCCCTCGACCGCCTTGGCCAGGTCCACGGCGCCGGCGTCGGCCTCGATCATCGGCACGAGGTCCGGACAGGCTTGCGAAAACACCGCGATGTCCTGCTTGCGCTTGTCGATCTCGATCTCGTAGACGCGCGAATTGGTCGTCCCCTGGGTGGAGAACACGCCCAGCACGTCCAGCTGCTCGACCTTGTCGCCGCGCCGCTCGGCCTCGTGCTCCCACGGCAAGCCGGTGGCCGCCTCGATCGTCGGCACGATGATGCCCAGCACGTTGATCGATCGACCGAGCTGCTTGCGATAGCCGGGCAACCAGGTCTGCTGCAGACGACGCAGGGCGATGGCCGAGGCGGTGTTGCAGGCCAGAACCACCAGGCTGGCGCCGGCGTCGAACAGGCGCTCGCAGCCGCCCCTGGTCAGGGCGACGACCTCCTCGCCGGGCCGGCCGCCATAGGGGGCGTTGGCCTGGTCGGCGAGATAGACGAAGTCCGCCTGGGGCAGACGGTTCACGAGGGCGCGGTGGACCGTGAGGCCGCCCACGCCGGAGTCGAAGACGCCGATGGACATGGACTGGGCTTACCGCGCTCTTGCCGAACCGTCCACGCGCCGCCCTTGAGATTTTCGCGCAGGCTACGTGCAGGGGCGGCGTTTCGCGCACGAACGCGCCTCTCCCAAGCCAGCCCTCACGGGAATTCTGTCGCAAAATTCACGATCGGCGGGACGAATTCCGCATGAAAGCGCTTACGTCGCAGCCACGCGGCGCTCTAGGGTCCAGGTTCGTTCCCTTGGAGACCGCCGTGAAGCGCCGTTCCTTCCTCGCCGCCGCCAGCGCGGCCGCCCTGACGCCCATGATCACCAAAGCCGCCACGCCCGCCGCCCCTCCGTCCAATCCCCTGCTGGCCCCATGGACGGGTCCGCACGGCGGCCTGCCGCCGCTGGACAAGGTCAAGCCCGAGCTGTTCGCCTCGGCCTTCGAGGCGGCGATGGCGCAGCAGCGGCAGGAGATCTTCGCCCTGACCGCCAAGCGCATGGCGCCGACCTTCGAGGGGGTCATGGCCGCCTTCCAGGACTCCGGGCGGACCCTGAACCGGGTCAGCGCCCTGTTCGGGGTGTTCACCTCGACCATGAACGACGCGGCCATGCAGAAGGTCGAGGCCGAGACCACGCCGAAGCTGGCGGCTTTCAGCGACGAGATCATCCAGAACGAGCAACTGTTTTCCCGTATCAAGGCCGTCTACGACGCCCGCGAGACCTCGAACCTGACCCCCGAGCAGAAGCGCCTGTCCTGGGTGGTCTACAACAGCTTCGCCCGCCAGGGCGCGGCGCTGGACGCCGCCAAGAAGGCGCGCCTGGGCCAGATCAATCAGGCCCTGGCCAGCCTCTATACCAAGTTCAGCCAAAACGAGCTGGCCGACGAGGAAGGCTACACCCTGGAACTGGCCGAGGGCGACCTGGCCGGCCTGCCGGACTCGGTGAAGGCCGGCGCGGCGGCCGCCGCGGCGGAGAAGGGCCTGACGGGCAAGTGGCTGATCACCAACACCCGCTCGTCGATGGAGCCTTTCCTCGTCTATTCCGACCGCCGCGACCTGCGCGAGAAGGGTTGGCGGCTGTGGGTGTCGCGTGGCGACAACAACGACGCGCACGACAACAAGGCGGTGATCACCGAGATCCTCAAGCTGCGGGCCGAGAAGGCCCAACTGCTGGGCTTCGAAACCTACGCCCACTGGATCACCGACGACCAGATGGCCAAGACGCCCCAGGCGGCCATGGACCTGATGATGCAGGTCTGGAAGCCCGCCGTGGCTCGCGTCCACGAGGAGGTCGCCGACATGCAGAAGGTCGCCGACGCCGAAGGCGCGACCTTCAAGATCGCCCCCTGGGACTATCGCCACTACGCCGAAAAGGTGCGCAAGGCGCGCTACGATCTCGACCAGAACGTGGTCAAACCTTACCTGCAGTTGGAGAAGCTGCGCGAGGCCATTCACTGGGCGGCCGGCCAGCTGTACGGCTTCACCTTCACCCAGATCACCGACGTGCCCGTCTGCCATCCGGACGTCCGCGTCTGGGAGGTGACCAAGGGCGCCCAGCGCGTAGGCCTATGGTACTTCGACCCCTACGCCCGGGCCGGCAAGCAGTCGGGCGCCTGGATGAGCGAGTACCGCACCCAGGAGAAGTTCCGGGGCGTGGTCACCCCGATCGTCTCCAACAACTGCAACTTCGTGAAGGGCAAGCCCGGCGAGCCGGTGCTGATCTCGTGGGACGACGCCACGACCATGTTCCACGAGTTCGGCCACGCCCTTCACGGGTTGAACTCTGACGTGACCTATCCCGCCCTGGCCGGCACCAACGTGGCTCGCGACTTCGTCGAGTTCCCCAGCCAGCTGAACGAGCACTGGCTGCCGACCAAGCCGGTCCTCAGCCGGTTCGCCGTGCACTACCAGACCGGCCAACCGATCCCCGACGAACTGGTGGCCAAGATCGAGAAGGCCAAGACCTTCAACCAGGGCTTCTCGACGGTCGAATACCTGGCCTCGGCGATCTACGACATGAAGATCCACCTGGCGGCTAAAGGCCAGGCCATCGACCCGGCCGCGTTCGAACAGACGACCATGGCCGAGATCGGCATGCCGCCCGAGATCGTCATGCGCCACCGGCCCACCCAGTTCGGGCACATCTTCTCCGGCGAGGGCTATTCGGCCGGCTATTACGACTACATCTGGGCCGACACCCTGACCGCCGACGCCGCCGAGGCCTTCGAGCAGGCGCCGGGCGGCTTCTACGACAAGACGGTGGCCAAGCGCCTGCACGACGACATCATGAGCGTGGGCAACACCATCGACGCGGGCGAGGCCTTCCGTCGGTTCCGCGGCCGCGACGTGAAGATCGGCGCCCTGATGCGCAACCGCGGCTTCCCGGTCCCGCCGGGGACGTAGGGCGACACAACGATCGGGGACAGGCGCATGCGCCTGTCCCCAGACATGGTACGATCCGTTTCAGATATATCTAAAACCACTCTTGACGTTCAGGCAATCCGATATATCTGTAAGTTCGATATAACGAAACAGGATCGAAATCTCACATGTTTGGACGTCATCCCCACCATCCCGGCCACCACGGCGGTCATCACGGCGCGCCCTTCGGCCGCCATCCGTTCGGCTTCCATGGCCACGAAGGTCATCATCGTCGCGGCGGCCGCATGGGCCGGTTCTTCGATCACGGCGACCTGCGCCTGGTCGTACTGAAGCTGATCGCCGAAAAGCCCAGTCACGGCTACGAACTGATCAAGGCCGTCGAGACCGCCGCCGGCGGCGCCTATACCCCCAGCCCCGGCGTGATCTATCCGACCCTGACCTTGCTGGAGGAGCTGGGCTACGTCACCGCGGCCGACGCCGGCGGCGGCAAGAAGCTCTACACGATCACCGACGAGGGTCGGGCCTTCCTCGAGGCCAACAGCCAGCCGGTCCACGGCCTGTTCGCCCGCATGGCCGAGGCTGCCGCCCAGAGCGCCGCCTTCTCGCCGCAGATCATGCGGGCCCGCGAGAACCTCAAGACCGCCCTGCGCCTGAAGCTGACCTCCGGCTCGCTGACCCCCGAGCAGGTCGCGGCGATCGCCAAGATCATGGACGACGCGGCCGCCGCCATCGAAGGAGTCTGACCCTCATGCAGAGCCATGCCCGACTGAACACCGACCGCGGCGCGCGCTACATGATCCAGCTGGCCAAGCACTGGGCTCATCGGTTCGAGGCGACGCACGACGAGGTCTCGGCCCTGATCCCGCTGCCGCTGGGGACCTGCAGCATGCTGGCCGACCCCGAAGGCCTGGACGTCACGATCGAGGCCGTCGACCTGGAGGCCCTGGCGCGGCTGGAGGACGTGGTCGCCGAGCACCTGCTGCGCTTCGCCTTCCGCGAACCGGTCAAGCGGCTGGGCTGGACGCGGGCCTGGGAGGCGGGCTGCATCGACCCGCCGGCCCTGCGGATCAACCGGGTCTCGCCCTAGCTTCGAGCGCCACGTGTTCGAGACCATTTCTGGGACAGATGATCAAGCTTGACTTGTGCGTGTCCTGGAACGAGGGTTCCCCTGACTCGAGCTCCAGTAGAGAGCCTTTTCGGGAGGAAGCCATGGGTCATGTGATCCGCGGCGCGCCCAACCAGGCGCGCCAGGGCGGCCGTTCGAACCGGCTTGGCTGGCTTTTGCTGGTTTCCGCCGCCAGCCTCGCCCTGTGGTGCGGCGTGATCGTCTTGATCGTTCGCGCTCTAAATTCTTGAATCCAGGGCCTTAACGCAGGCCGCGCAGCAAGTCGATCCGGCGCATCGCCTTGCCCGGCAAGGCCGACACGGGCCCCAGCGGCAGGGCCTCGGCCATGCCGCGCAGGCCATAGATCGCCGTGCGGGCCAGTGTCGAGACCGACGGCGCGCCCAGGAACCCGAACATCACGGCCTGCTGGTGGTTCGACAGCTCGCGCTTGAAGCGATAGTCGCCGGCCCCGAGGTCGAGACGCTTGTAGGGGCCGCCATCCAGGCTCCTGAGGATGTCCTGGAACAGCAGCAGGCCGGGCGAATAGCGCTCGAACTTCGGGTCGTGGGCGATCATCCAGCCATGGATCGTGCCGCCGCCCCGCAGATGGAAATGCACGGCCGCCAGCTCGTCGCCCAGGTGCAAGGTATAGAGACCGCCGCCGAACGCCGGGTCACGGGTCTCCAGCAGGTCATCCATCAGCCGCATGACCCAGCCGGTGCGGAACAGGTCGGTCTGGCCGGTGGCCGCCAGCTGGGCGCGCTTCCAGGCGATCAACTGTTCGAAATCGGCGCGGGAGTCCGACAAGGCGGTGAACCGGGTCGGGCCCACCTCGCGCTCGACCTTGCGGCGCTTCTTGTCGATGTCCTTCAGCGCGCCGACGCCGGCGGCCTTGCGCTCGGCCTCATAGGCGGCGTAGCCGTCGGCGACCTCGATCACCCAGGAAACGCACTGGCCGCGGGCGTGGCCCTGGAAGGCCGGGTCCTGAGCCTGCATGTGGCAGAAATCATAGCGCGAGACACCCAGGGCCTGCAGCATGGCGCGGGGGTCGGCCCGAAACCCGTCACGGGTCACCAGGGCCTGGTAGTCGCTCATCGGCGCGCCGACCGGCATGGCGGTCGAGCCGCGCTTGCGCACCGCCAGGAAGGCGGCCGGGTCGCCGGCCTTGTCGTACTGGACGACGACCTTGGTGCTGTTGGCGGGGCCCCGCGCCCGCGCCACGGCCTGGGCCCACAGCGGCGACAGGAACGGGCTGTCGAAGCGCGTCTCGCCGGCCTGGGCGGTCGACCAGGCCGAGCGGACCTCCTCGGGCAGTTCCAGGGCGGGGAAGACGTCGATCTTCAAGGCAACCTCGATCCGGCTCGGGCCGAACGTGCGGCCGGATATTCGACGCCACCTTGACGCGGATAGATTGAACGAGGGTTTACGTCTCGAAGATCGACGTTCTTCGAAGCGCGAGCGCCTCAGTCCATCAGCTTCCTCGACAGATAGACATATTCCAGCGCCTGTCGGCGGGCGGTCTCGGCCAGGTTGGCGCTGGCCGCGTGGCCGCCGTCGATGTTCTCGTAATAGAGCACCGGATAGCCCAGGTCCTCCAGCCGCGCGGCGGCCTTGCGGGCGTGGGCCGGGTGGACGCGGTCGTCCTTGGTCGAGGTCTCGATGAACACCTCGGGATATTTCCGGCCGGTCCTGAGGTTGGAATAGGGGTCGTACTTGGCGATCACCGCCCGTTCGGACGGGATGGCCGGGTCGCCATATTCGCCCACCCACGAGGCCCCGGCCCCGATCTGGCTGTAGCGGATCATGTCGAACAGCGGCACCTGCACGACGATGGCGTTGTAGAGCTCGGGCCGCTGGGTCAGGGCCACGCCCATCAGCAGCCCGCCGTTGCTGCCGCCCATAATCCCCAGGCGGCGGGGCGAGGTGATCTTGCGGTCGATCAGGTCCTGGGAGACGGCGAAGAAGTCGTTATAGGCCTTCTGCCGGTTTTCCTTCAGGGCCGCGTCGTGCCAGGCGGGACCGAACTCGCCGCCGCCGCGGATGTTGGCGACCACATAGGTCCCGCCGCGCTCCAGCCACAGCTTGCCCATCACCCCTGAATAGGCCGGGGTCATCGACACCTGGAAGCCGCCATAGGCGTAGAGCAGGGTCGGGGCCGTGCCGTCGTACTTCACGCCCTTGGGCCGCACGACGAAGTAGGGGATCTTCACGCCGTCGCTGGAGGTCGCCTCGAACTGCTCGACCGCGTGGGTCGAGGCGTCGAAGCGGGCTGGCGAGGCCTTGACCTGCTCCAGCTTCAGCGAGGCGGCGTCGGCCAGCCAGTAGGTCGAGGGCGTCAGATAGCCGGTGACGCTGACGAACAGGCGGTCGTCCTTCTGCGAGGCCGAGCCCAGCCCGATCGTCGAATTGGCCGGCAGGGCCAGCTTCTGGTGCGCCCAGCCCTGCGGACCGTGGCGGTAGACCAGGGCCGCGCCGGTGACGTTGTCCAGCAGGCCGACCACCAGCCGGTCGCGGGTGGTGGTGACGCTCTCCACCGATTGCTTGGCGGTGGGACGCAGGACCAGGGTCGCCGCGGCCTTGGCCGGGTCGGCCTTGAAAGCGGCCAGGTCGAAGCTGATCAGATCGCCGGTCTTGAAACCGCGCTCGGACCAGTCCTGCTCCAACGATACGACCATCTGGCCGGCCACATAGGCCTGGATCGAGTGCTTCAGCGGCAGGGGCAGCTTCACGGGGCTGGCGTCGGTCAGCAGGTAAGTTTCTGCCTCGAAGAAGCTGACCCCGCGATTGGCCAGGACGGCCACGACGTTTCCGTCGGCGTCGGTCAGGGTGTAGGCCGAGGCCGAGACGTCGTCCGGCGTGCCGCGGAACACCTCCTTGGCGTCCGCCAGGGCCTGGCCGCGCTTCAGCGCCTTGACCACATAGGGATAGCTGGACTTGGTCACCTGGCCCGGCTCCCATTCGCGGGCGACCAACAGGGTGTCCTTGTCCAGCCAGGCGACGTTCTGCTTGCCCTCGGGCAGGCTGAAGCCGCCGGGCACGAACGCCTTGGTCGTGGTGTCGAACTCGCGGATCGTCACCGCGTCCTTGCCGCCGTTCGACAGGGTCAGCAGGCAGCGGGTCTCTTCGGGCGGCAGGCAGCTGGCGCCCTTGAACACCCAGTTGGCGCTCTCGGCCTTGGATAGGGCGTCGATGTCGAGGATCGTCTCCCACTGGGGCTCGGCCGTGCGGTAGCTGTCCAGCGTGGTCTTGCGCCACAGGCCGCGCACATGGTCGGCGTCCTGCCAGAAGTTGCGCAGGGATCCGTCGCCGGCGAACGACACGCTCGGCACCCGGTCCTTGGCGTTGAGGATCGCCAGGGCCTGGGCCTGGAGACCGGCGTAGCGGGCGTCGCCCTGCAGGATCGCCAGGCTGCGCGTGTTCTGCGCCTTGGCCCAGGCCAGCGGCCGCTCGCCCTCGATCTCCTCCATCCATTTGTAGGGATCGTCCTTGCCCAGGTCGGCCAGCGGCGTGCGGGCTTCGGTATCGGCGGGCGGAGCGGGGTCGGCGGCTTGGGCTGCGGTCATGAGGCTCGTGGAGGCGAGGAGGGCGAGAAGCAGGCTACGCATCTAGGGATCCGGCGGCTGTCGTGACAGGTGGCCCGCTGCAGGCAAGCGGGGCCTTTGCGCGACGGTATCGTAAAAGAAGGCCGGCGCCAGATGGCTTGAGCCTCGCGACCGTCCTGATCACGCCCTCAACCCCTTCCGCACGAAAACCCAAGCTCAAATCGCCGCAGTTGGGCCCGGCCTCTGACTCGGCCGAGGTTTTCCACTATATAGCCCCACCATGAGCCGCACCTTTCTCAAGATGAACGGCCTCGGCAACGACTTCGTCGTGATCGAGACCCTGACCCAGCCCTTCAATCCGACGGCTGAGGACATCCGCGCCATCGCCAAACGGGATGAGGGCGGGATCGGCTGCGACCAGGTGATCGCCATCGACCCGCCCAGGGCCGAGGGCGCCAGCGCCTATGTGCGGTTCTGGAACTCGGACGGTGAGGAGATCGGGGCCTGCGGCAACGGTACGCGCTGCGTGGCCTGGCTGCTGATGCAGTCGGGCAAGAAGGACGCGGTGGCCTTCGACACGGTGGCCGGACGGCTGTCGGGCGTGATGGCCGGCGACAAGCTGGTCACCGTCGACATGGGCCAGCCGGGCCTGGTCTGGGACGAGATCCCTCTGGCCGAAGAGATGGATACGGTCGGGATCGAGCTGCAGGTCGGCCCGATCGACGCGCCGCTGGTCCACACGCCCGGCTGCGTCTCGATGGGCAATCCGCACGTGGTGTTCTTCGTCGACGCCCCAGTCGACGACGCGTTCGCCACGGGCACGGGAAGCCTCGTCGAGCACCACCCGCTGTTCCCGGAAGGCGTCAATGTCGGCTTCGCCCACGTCGCCGCTCGCGACCATATCCAGCTGAAGGTCTGGGAGCGCGGCGCGGGCCTGACGACGGCCTGCGGCACCGGCGCCTGCGCGGCCCAGGTGGCCGCCGTGCGGCGCGGCCTGACCGATCGCACGGCCAAGGTCGAGTTCGAAAGCGGCGCCTTGACCGTCGAATGGCGCGAGGCCGACGGCCACGTGATCATGACCGGTCCGGTGACCATGGAGTTCGTTGGCAAGCTGCCGGAGCGCGCGGCTGCATGACCGTCCACCCCGCCATTGGACCGGGCAAGACGGCGGTGATCACCGGCGCGGCCGACGGCATCGGCCTGGCCGCCGCCCGGGCCTTCGCCGACCTCGGCATGAACGTGGTCATGGCCGACATCATGGGCCGGGCCCTGAAGAAGGCCGCCGACGCGATCGGCGATAAGGCCTTGGCCGTGCCGACCGATGTCGCCGACCGCGCCGCCGTCCAGGCCCTGCGCGACGCCGCCGTCGAGCGGTTCGGCGCGATCGACGTGCTGATGAACAACGCCGGGGTCGGTGGCGGGGGCGACGCCTTCTCGGGCGAGGACCCGTGGAAGCGGGTGCTGGACGTCAACCTGTGGGGCGTGATCAACGGCGTCCAGCTGATCGGCGAGGAGATGGCGGCCAGCGGCCGTCCCGGCCTGATCATCAACACCGGCTCCAAACAAGGGATCACCCAGCCGCCGGGCAATACCGCCTACAACGTCAGCAAGTCGGCGGTGAAGGCCCTGACTGAAGGGCTGGCGCATAGCCTGCGCGAGATCATCGACTGCCAGGTCGACGCCCGCCTGCTGATCCCCGGCTTCGTCCATACCGGCATGACCCGGCGCGGGACCGACAAGCCGGCGGGAGCCTGGACGCCCGAGCAGACCGTGCAGTTCATGCTCGACAGCATCGCCCGCGGCGACTTCTACATCCTGTGCCCCGACAACGACGTGCCGCGGTCGCTGGACGAAAAGCGCATGGCCTGGGCCATGGGCGACGTCATCGACAACCGCCCGGCCCTGTCGCGCTGGCATCCGGACTGGAAGGACGCCTTCGCCGCGTTCGTGGACCGGCCGTGACCGAAGCCGTTTTCTCTTCCCCACAGATCGACGAAGCCTTGGCCAAGCGACCGTCGCGTCGCGGCGTTGTCTGCGCGGTCGTTCTGAACCTGCTGCTTCCGCCAGCGGGGTACGTATTCGTTGGCCGCATGCGTCTGGCGCTGGGTTTTCTGGCCCTGCTGATCGTTGCGACCTTGGCGGCGCTGGGTTGGACGTTCCACATGCCGCCGGGCGTCTATCGCTGGGCGGACGATGCATCCAATGTCGGTCCGATCTGGATCCTGAACGTGGCGGCGGCGGTGCACGCCGGCTGGATCGCCTGGCGAGCTCGGACGGCGGGCGTGGCCGCCAAGCGGCCCAATGTCCTGGTCCACGTGCTGTTCGCTGTGACGCCACTTTTGATCGGGCTGGGGTTGCGTCTGTTCTTTCCGCTGTCCGTCTACACGATCCCCTCTGCGTCAATGAACCCGACTCTGAGCCAGGGCGATGTCCTGGGCGTGTACGGCGGGCGGGCATTGTGCGGCTCGATCAAGCCGGCCGTGGGCGACGTCGTCATCCATCGCATCGGCAAGGTGCGTTTCGTCAAGCGGATCGTGGCCGGGGGCGGCCAGATCGTGGCTCTGCGCGCCGGTGTGCTGAGCATCGACGGCCATGTCGTGACCCGTCAATCCGAGGAACGTAGCCTGCCGATCGCCGACGGCGGTTACTCGCCCAGCGGCCAGGTCTATCGCGAGACCCTGCCAGGCGGACGCAGCTATGAAACCCTCGATCTGGCGCCAGATGGCGAGTTCGATGACTTCGGCCCGCTCACCGTTCCCGCCAACGCCTGGTTCGCGTTGGGCGACAATCGCGACAACAGCCTCGACTCCCGAACCCAGGGTCCATTCGCCCAGAAGGACGTCTGCGGCGTGGTGACCAAGGTTCTGCAATCGTCCAACGCCGCTCGCGTGGGGTTGAGGCCGTGACGACCTACACGCTCATCTCCAGGCCCCCGACGCCCAAGCCCGCCATCGGTGAAGAGGGCGGGCCGGCGACGACGATGTCGGGACCGGACGGCGTCGATGTCGTCACCTTCGGTTGCCGGCTGAACGCCTACGAGTCCGAGGCCATCCGGGCCCGCGCCTCGGCCGACGGCCTGGCGGACGCGGTGGTGTTCAACACCTGCGCGGTGACCAACGAGGCCGTGCGCCAGGCCCGCCAGGCGATCCGCAAGGCCCGCCGCGAGCGGCCCGACGCCCGGCTGATCGTCACCGGCTGCGCCGCCCAGATCGACCCGGCCGCCTTCGCCGCCATGCCGGAAGTGGACCTGGTGCTGGGCAACGCCGAGAAGGCCGCGCCGGGGGCCCTGCTCGACACCTCCACCCGCGTGCGGGTCAACGACATCATGTCGATCAAGGAGACCGCCGGTCACCTGATCGCCGGCCTGAAGGATCGCGCGCGGGCCTATGTCGAGGTCCAGAACGGCTGCGACCACCGCTGCACCTTCTGCATCATCCCCTACGGCCGGGGCAATTCGCGCTCGGCCCCGGCCGGCGAGGTCGTCGAGCAGGTCCGCCGCCTGTCGGCCGAGGGCTATCGCGAGGTCGTGCTGACCGGCGTCGACGTCACCTCCTGGGGCGCCGACCTGCCCGGCCAGCCGACCCTGGGCCAACTGGTCGCCCGGATCCTCAAGCTGGTCCCCGACCTGCCGCGCCTGCGCCTGTCGTCGATCGACGCGGCCGAGATCGACCCGGACCTGTTCAAGCTGCTCGAGACCGAGCCGCGGCTGATGCCCTATCTGCACCTGTCGCTCCAGGCCGGGGACAACATGATCCTCAAGCGCATGAAGCGCCGTCACAGCCGCGAGGACGCCCTGAAGCTGGTGTCGGAGGTTCGCCGCGTGCGCCCCGACACCGCCTTCGGCGCCGACCTGATCGCCGGCTTCCCGACCGAGAGCGACGCGGCCTTCGAGAACACCCTGAAGCTGGTCGAGGAGGCGGGCCTGGCCTTCCTGCACGTCTTCCCCTACAGCGCCCGCCCCGGCACGCCGGCGGCGCGGATGCCGCCCGTCAAGGGGCCGGTGATCAAGGACCGCGCCCGCCGTCTGCGCGAGGCCGGCCAGGCCGGGCTCGAACGGCACCTGCAGCGCCAGCTGGGCCGGACGCTGTCGGGCCTAGTCGAGCGCGAGGGCGTGGCCCGGGCCGAGGACTTCACCGAAATCGCCTTCGAAGGCCCCGCGCCCCAGGGAGAGATCGCCGCCTTCCGGGTGGTCGGGCACGACGGGACGCGCGTGATCGCGGAGCTCACCGCCTGAGCATGCTCGACCGCCTCGTCCTGACCGCCGCCCTGGTCGCGACCCTGTCGTTCGGCGCCTCGGCGCGCGCCCAGGAGGCCGCGCCGCTTCCGGAGCCGAAAACCGAGGACACCCCGCCCGCCGCCTTCCATCCGGTCGGCCCGATGCAGCCGGTCGAACTCAGCGTGATGACCTACAATGTCGAGGGCCTGCCCTGGCCGGTGCGATCTGGGCGCGGCTCCAAGCTGAAGGCCATCGGCCGCCAGCTGGCCGCCCTGCGCGAGAAGGGGCTGCAGCCCGACGTCGTCCTGCTGCAGGAGGGCTTCCGCGACGAGGTCCGCGACCTGATCGCACTGAGCGGCTATCCGCACGTCGCCCGGGGACCGCGCAAGCGGCAGCGCGACGCCAACCCGTTCAGCAAGGACGACCGCCCGCGCTACAAGCGGGTGAAGTACCGCCGCAAGGGCGAGGGCTGGGGCAAGTGGGGCTCCAGCGGCCTGTGGGTGCTGAGCGACCATCCGATCAACTGGGTCAAGTCGCACGCCTATCGCTACTGCGCGGGCCTGGACTGCCTGGCCAACAAGGGCGTGATGCTGGTCAGCCTGGACGTGCCGGGCCTGCCGACGCCGGTCGAGATCGCCGACACACACCTCAATTCCAAGGGCGCGTCCGGCGTGCCGCGCAACCGCAACCGCATGGCCCACCATCTGCAGGCCGAGGAGCTGGGCCACTTCATGGAGAGCGACCGCACGCCTGGCGCGCCCCTGATCGTCGGCGGCGACTTCAACGTCATGCACGCGCCGGACCGCTATGACTATGTGATGCAGCGCTATCCGTTCGAGGTGGTCAGCCAGGTGTGCTTCCAGGCGCCGCGGAGCTGCGACGCCAAGATCTCGGCCGACGGCGACGCCCCGTGGCTGGACACCCAGGACCTGATCGGCTTCAAGCCGGGCGACAAGGTGGCGATCCGGCCGGTCCAGGTCGAGGCCCGGTTCGACGGCTCGGCGACGGGCGGGCCGGTGCTGTCCGACCATGACGCCTATGAGGTCACCTTCCGCCTGACGCCGATCCCGACCCTGTCGGTCCCGCCGCACCAGCCCTGAGGTCTTGCCATGTCCGACCTTCCCCTGACCGGCGGCTGCCAGTGCGGCGCGGTGCGTTTCCGGGTCGAGGGCGAGCCCGGCCGCGCCTCGATCTGCCATTGCCGCATGTGCCAGAAGGCCTTCGCCGGGCCGTTCGGGGCCTTGATCACCGTCAAGGTCGCCGACCTGGCCTGGACGCGGGGCGCGCCGTTGCGCTTCCAGAGCTCGGACACGGTCCGGCGCGGCTTCTGCGCCGCCTGCGGCACGCCCCTGACCTTCGAATGGAGCGCCGACCAGATCGACCTGGCGGTGTTCGCCTTCGACGATCCCTCGCGGGTCGAGCCGACGGTGCAGTTGGCCGTCGAGGGGCGTCCGGCCTGGATGGACCACCTGGCCGACATGCCGGTGCGGCCGCCTCTGGGGCCGTCGGGGCCGGTGGTCAGCCGGCAACACCCAGACCACGACACCTGATCCCGGCTTAATTGCCGCCCTCGACCGCCCCGTTCCGGCGCAGCAGGTCGCCGACCCCCGCGCCGTTCAGCTGGCAACGGGCCACCACCCGGTCGTAGGACTGCCGTCCGGCCCGGCAGACCAGGTATTGGCCGTAGGTCAGGGCCTTGAGCATGGCCTTCGCCCGCGCCCCGCCGGCGTCGTGCAGTTCGGGGGCCGAGAAATCGCCGAGCCGCACCTCGATCCAGGTCTGGGGATCGGAGCTTCGGCTGACGCAAAGACTGTCGCCGTCGCCGATATAGCGGACAACGCCGCTGAAGGTGGTCGAGGGACCGGGCAGCGGCGCGACGCAGGGGTCGGCCAGGGCGCTGACGGGCAGGGCGAGCAGAAGGCTCGCCAGCAGGATAGGGCGGAACGGCATCATGATCTCCCAGGCTGTGCCGGGAAAACCGTATCATCGCCTTAACCGCTTGAATTTTCTCAAGGATTACTACTATATCGGGATTATGTCCGTTGCGTTAACGCGATGCGTGCAGGTTCGGTAAAGTTCATCGGCACGCCCGCAAACCATGACAAGATCGATCCGGAGGTGGTGTGATGGAACTGAAGATCAGCATCATCCGCGACGAGGCCGGCTACGCCGAGGCCCTGGCCGCGTTCGAAGCCTATTTCGACAATGAGCCCGAAGCCGGCAGCGACGACGGCGACCGGTTTGAGTTGCTGGGTCTGCTGCTGGCCAAGTACGAGCAGGAGCATTTCCCCTTGCCGAGGATCGGTCCGGTCGAGGCGATCCGCTTCGCCATGGACCGTCGGGGCCTGAGCCAATCGGACTTCGCTGATTTGCTGGGCTCGCGGTCCCGGGCCTCCGAAATCCTCAATGGCCGCCGGGAGCTGACCCTGCCTCAGATCCGGCTGCTGTCGAAAGTCTGGGGCGTTCCGGCGCAGGCCCTGATCGCCGAGCCCGAAGCGGCCTAAGGCCTGGGAGCGTCCTCGCCGCCCGCGAAGCCCGGCAGGCTCCAGCCCAGCTTCAGGGCGCAGGCCCGCAGGCCGAAGGCGGCGGCGAAGCCGGCGATCCCGGCGGGCCAGAAGCCGACGTGCAGCAGGGTCAGGCCCGCGAACACCGCCGCGCCCAGCAGGGCGGCGGTGATGTAGATCTCGCGGCGAAGCAGCAGGTTGGGCTCCTCGGCCAGCACGTCGCGGATCACCCCGCCGAACGCGGTGGTCAGCACCCCCATCATCACCGCCGTGAACGGATGGACGTGCAGGCTCAGCGCCTTGGCCGTGCCGACCACGGCGTAGGCGGCCATGCCCAGGGCGTCCAGCCACAGCAGGGCCCGGAACCGCCAGCCGCGCTTGCCCAGCAACCAGACCGCCACCGCCGCGGCCAGGCAGACCATGACGTAGCCGGGCCTCTGGACCCAGAACACCGGCGCGCCGATCAGCAGGTCGCGCAGCGTGCCGCCGCCCACCCCGGTGATGGCCGCGAAGAAGCCGAAGGTGATGATGTCGTGCTTGCGGCGGGCGGCCGCCAGCGCCCCGGTCGCCCCGAACACGGCGACGGCGGCGTAATCCAGCCAGAAGAGCGTGGTCGAAAGCGCGTCCATCGGCGTTTCATGCCACGGCCGATGGAGCCTGTCCCGAGCTCCATCCCTATTTATTGGCGCGTGGCGGACGCTGAAACCGCTCACACTTTCAGCCGCCACGCTCTAAAGGAACGCCATGAGCGAAAAGCCCGAGCAGAAAAAAGGCTGGTTCCAGCGCCTGACCTCCGGCCTGGCCCGGTCGTCCCAGCAGATGACCGAGCAGGTCACCGGGGCCTTCACCAAGAAGCCGCTGGACCAGGAGCAGCTGGACCAGCTGGAGGAGATGCTGATCGAGGCCGACCTGGGCCCGCAGATCGCCGCCCGCATCACCGACGCCTTCGGCAAGGCCCGGTTCGGCAAGTCGTCGACCGAGACCGAGGTCAAGGAGGCCCTGGCCGAGCTGGTCGCCGCCGAGCTGGCCGACCGCGAGGGCGTGTTCGACCCGCTGTCGGGGCCCAAGCCCTATGTGGTGCTGTTCATCGGGGTCAACGGCTCGGGCAAGACCACCACCCTGGGCAAGATCGCCTCGGACCTGGCGGGCAAGAACGCCAAGGTGCTGATCGCCGCCGGCGACACCTTCCGCGCCGCCGCCGTCGAGCAGCTGAAGGTCTGGGCCGACCGGGCCGGGGCCGACTTCATGTCGCGGCCGCCCGGCGCCGACGCCGCCGCCCTGGCCTACGAGGCCGTCGAGCGCGCCAAGGCCGAGGGCCACGACGTCGTGCTGATCGACACCGCCGGCCGGCTGCAGAACAAGCAGGGCCTGATGGACGAGCTGCTGAAAGTGATCCGCGTGCTCAAGAAGGTCGACCCCGACGCCCCGCACGAGACGCTGTTGGTGCTGGACGCCACGGTCGGTCGCAACGCCCTGGCCCAGGAGAAGATCTTCGGCAACCAGGTGGGCGTGTCCGGCATCGTGATGACCAAGCTGGACGGCACCGCGCGGGGCGGGGTGCTGGTGCCGGTGGCCCGGGCCTCCGACAGCCCGATCAAGCTGATCGGCGTCGGCGAGGGGGTCGACGACCTGCAGCCGTTCGACGCTCGCGCCTTCTCCCGTTCGCTGGTGGGCCTGGAGGACTAGGTGATGAGCACGCCCGAAACGCCGCCCCCCGTCCCGAACGCCACCGCCAAGCGGTCCGCCTGGATCCGCCACGCGGTCGACTATGGGCCGCTGCTGGCCTTCCTGGTCAGCTTCCTGATCACCCGCAGCATCACCGCCGCGACCTGGGTGCTGGTGGCCGCCTCGGCGATCGCCCTGGCGTTCGGCTTCGCCGTCGAGCGCCGCCTGGCGCCGATGCCGCTGATCGCCGGCCTGGGCGCCCTGGTGTTCGGCGGCCTGGCCCTGGTGTTCCATGATCCGCGCCTGCTGAAGATCAAGCCGACCGTGCTCAACGTCGCCTATGCCGGCTTCCTGTTCGGCGGCGTGGCGCTGCGCAAGAATCCGCTGAAGGTGCTGCTGGGCGAGGCGATGCACCTGTCCGACGCCGCCTGGCGGACGCTGACCATCCGCTACGGCGCCTGCTTCCTGGTCCTGGCCGGCGTCAACGAGGCGGTCTGGCGGACCCAGTCCGACGCGGTGTGGGTGTGGTTCAAGTTCCCGGGCCTGGCGGTCCTGATGATCCTGTTCTCGCTGACCCAGGTGCCGTTCATGATGAAGCATATGCACGACGGCGATCAGGACAAGGCGCCGAAGGAGCCCGGCGCGGACCCGGAGGCCGGATAACCCGCCGCCCACGGACCATCTGTCGTCAAAACGACGTGTAAGCGTGGTACTGAAAGCTCCGTCGGCGGAAAAGAGGGACGACGGACCATGGCCAAGACCAAGGGCGACACCAAGGGCGGCGAACACGGCGGGGTCCTGGCCCGCTCGCCCAGCCACCTGCTGCACCGCGTCCTGCAACTGGCCCTCGACATCTATGCCGAGGAAAGCGGGTCGGGCGGCATCACCCAGCGCCAATACGCCGTCCTGGCCGCCGTGGCCGAGAACGAGGGCGTCACCCAGACCGGCCTGGTCCGGGCCACCGGCATCGACCGCTCCACCCTGGCCGACATGGTCGCCCGGATGATCACCAAGGGCCACCTGGAGCGCCAGCGCTCCGACCAGGACGCCCGCGCCAACACCGTCAGCCTGACCCCGGCCGGCGCCGCGGTGCTGGAGGAGAGCCGCCCCAAGGTGGCGATGGCCGACGCCCGCATTCTCGCCTTGCTCAAGCCCAGCAAGCGTGAGGGTTTCCTGGAGCTGCTGGCCGACATGGCCGTCTCCGACGTCCACGCCGAGCCCGAGGCCAAGGGCAAGAAGCCCAAGGCCGCCAAGGTGGAGAAAGCCGGCCATGGCAAGAAGGACAAGAAGCCCAAGAAGGAAAAGGCGGCCAAGAAGGCGGCCTGATCGGGAGGAAAGCCCCCTCAGTCGCTTCGCGACAGCTCCCCCAGAGGGGGAGCATCTTAGCGCTGACTAGATCCTCCCCCTCTGGGGGAGGTGGCCCGGAGGGCCGGAGGGGGCATGCGGAGGCGGCCTCAGGCGGAGACCCGCTGAGGGCTGGGGAGGCGGCGGAGCGTCCGGGCCATGCCCGGTGTAGGGTTTTGGAGAGTACCGTTTCGACACGTCACGGGCGCTCCGCGCGGCGCGTTTTCCAGAAGCCTTCGGGTCGCGGATTTTTAACCCGCTCCGATGGAGGCCCCCGGCGGGCGGAAGGTCGGCAAACCCTCCGGACCGCGCGGGCGATTTCAGCCCGCGCCTGGTGCGCTTCGCCGTTCGGCCCCGAAGGGGTGTTCCCGCCGTCCGGTCCGGACCGCCCGAGGCCCTATCCAGGACCCCCACGCTCCGCCGACCGACCCGAAGGGCCTTCGACGCCGGCCGGCGGACGCTTCCCGCTCGACCGCCCCCGCCGCACGTCGAGGTCGCCGGCCGGACGTCCTCCCCTGCGACAGGGCGAGGATGAGTATGGGGCCGGCCTGGAGGGGTGAGGATCAAATCGGGTCGAGAATTTTCAATGCATTGATTTTCTTAAGCTTTTCTTGCGACGCGCGAAGCATGGGGAGGGGTTCGCCCCGGCCGAGACCTCGAAAGGCCTAGGTGGCGCGGCGGCGAAGCCCTAAGGAACACCTCACGCCGAAAGGGCGGCTCGGCCCGCTGGATCTCCCCGGCGCGCGAGCGTCCCGGCAGGAGCCGCCATGGCCAAGGGTCAGAAGAAGTCCAACAAGGAAGTCCGCAAACCGAAGGCCGACAAGAAGACGGCCCCGGCCTCGGTGTCGCCGTTCATCGTCACGCCGGGCAAGAAGTAGGACCATTCCTCCGTCTCAAGGCGAGACGACCGCTGGCCGGGCGGGGCCGACCCAGGCGTCGAGCGCCGCCGCCAGGCCGTCCGCGCGCCCGTCGCCATCCACCCAGGCGACGTGGCCGTCCGGGCGGATGAGCACGGCGAGGGGGGACGGGACCTCGCCCAGCACCGGCAGCCGCCAGGGGCCGGCGTAGCGCGCCTCGACGTGCCGGAGGCGACCGGTCCAGGGCCCCAGGTCCGGGCGCGCCGCCAGGCCAAGGTCGAGCAGCACGGGGCGGGCCGGGTGCAGAAGCTCGTAGGTCCGGACCGGCCCGTCCGCGGTCGCCAAGTCGAGGTCGGGCATCCGGCGGCCGAGCAAGGGATGTCCCGGGCCAAGGTCGTAGCGGATGTCCAGGCCCGACATCATGCCGGCCAGCCAGGCGCGCGGCGCGTCCAACTTCAGGAGCTCGGCCATCACCTCGCGCAGGGCGGCCTTGCGGTCGTCGAGGCGGCCCAGCAGCGCCACCTGGGCCATGGTGTTGCGCAGGACGCGGGTGACGACGGGACGTCGCTCGCGCTCGTAGCTGTCGAGCAGGCTCTCGGGGGCGGTCTTCCGGACGACCTGGCCGAGCTTCCAGCCAAGATTGACCGCGTCCTGGACGCCCAGGTTCAGGCCCTGGCCGCCGGCGGGATAGTGGACGTGCGCCGCGTCCCCGGCCAGCAGCACCCGGCCCGCGCGATAGGCGGACGCCTGGCGGGCGGCGTCGTTGAAACGGGAGATCCAGGCCGGATCATGGACGCCGTAGTCCGTGCCGTAGACGGCGACCAGGGCCGACTTCAGGTCCTCCAGGCTGGGGTCGCCCGCCTGCCCCGACTGGGACTCGGTGACCAGGATGCCGACGCCGGAGCCGTCCGGCAGCGGGTTCAGCCCGTGCAGCCCCTGTGCGTCGTGGCGCATGCCCCATTCCGGCGTCTGGGCCAGCTTCGCCTCGGCGATGATGTGGCTGATCGTCGGCCCCGAGCCGGGGAAGGCGATGCCGGCGGCCTTGCGCACCAGGCTGCGCCCGCCGTCGCAGCCGACCAGATAGGCGCCGCGCAGGCGCGCGCCGTCGGACAGGACGACCTCCACGCCCGCGTCGTCCTGGTGGACTTGGGCTGCCGCCCGACCGCGCAGCACCGGCGCGCCCAGGTCCCCGACCCAGTCGGCGAGCAAGCGCTCGGTCGGCTGCTGGGCCAGGGCGAGGCCGTAGTTGTGACGGGTCGGGAAGTCGCTGATGTCCAGCGGCATCCAGGCGAAGCCGGCGACCTGGGCCTTGCGGCCGGCCGCGAGGAAACGGTCGACCACGCCCCGCTGGTCCAGGATCTCCAGCGTGCGCGCATGCAGGCCGCCGGCGCGACGGCCGAACAGATCCTGGTTCGGACGCCGCTCGATGACCACGGCGTCCACGCCGGCCAGGGCCAGTTCGGCGGCCAACATCAGTCCCGTCGGGCCGCCGCCGGCGATCAGTACGTCGTGCTGGATCATGTCGCCCTCCTGCTGCGATGAGGGCTCCACAAGCTGCGCATATTTCGGCGCGCGGCAATTCTTGAACGCGGTTTTTTCGCGCCCATCTCCAGAATGGCGGGAGAGGGATGCGAGCTCGCCGCGACACTTCCGCGACCGCTCGCCGCCCCCAAACGCAAACCGCCCGCCTCGCGTCGGCGAGGCGGGCGGCTGTGCGCCAAAATCAGCGAACGCTTAGGCGGGCTGGTGCACGCCGGCTTCGTTCAGCCATTCCAGGATCTTGGCCTTGGGCATGGCCCCGACCTTCATCGAGGCCATCTGGCCGCCGCGGAACAGCATCATGGTCGGGATGCCGCGCACGCCGTAGCGCGACGGGGTGGTGGGGCTGTCCTCGATATTGACCTTGGCCACGGTGACGTGGTCGGCCAGTTCCTCGGAGATCTGCTCCAGGGCCGGGGCGATCTGCTTGCACGGACCGCACCATTCGGCCCAGAAGTCGACCAGGACCGGCTTGTCGGCCTGCAGGACGTCCTTTTCGAAGGACTCGTCGGTCACCGTCACGGTGCTCATCGCTTGGCTCCATCTGCGCCCGGAAGATCGGGGCGCGCTAGAAAACTGTGGTGGCTGGGGATTCGCTTCCCCGTCTTGCGTCAAGATTTAGGGACCCGCGCCCCCCTCGGCAATGATCTAGAACAGCCGGGCCAGGGCGGCGGCCATCACCTTTTCTGGAACCGCCATGAGTTTGGGACCGTCCGTCCAGACGATCGCGGCCTCGATCGGGCGGTCGGGGAACACCTCGGCCAGCACCGCGGCATAGACCGCCATCTGCGACAGATAGGCCGGATCGGCGTGCTCGATGCGGTCGGGCGAGGGGCGGTTGGTCTTGTAGTCGACCACCAGGACGCGGTCCGGCGTGACCACCAGCCGGTCGACCCGGCCGGCGATCTTCAGCTCGGCGGGCAGGCCGCGCGCCCCGCCGGCCACCGAGACCTCGGCCCGCGAGCCGGGACCGAACACCGCCGCGAACCGCTCGTCCTCCAGCACCCCGAAGGCGGCGGCGGCCATCTCGTCGCGCTGGTCGTCGGTCAGGTCGCGCTCGGCGGCCAGCAGGCGTCCGGCGGCCGTCCTGCGGCCCTCGGGCTCGATATCTGGGAGAAGCTGCAGCAGCCGGTGGATGATCTCGCCGCGCCGGTAGCGGCCCAGGCCCGACACCGCCGCCAGGGGCGAAGGGGCGCTGCCCCGGGCCTCGTCCTCCAGGGTCGAGGGGGCGGCGTAGCGGGCGGCGGGCGTCTCGGGCGCGGCCGGGGCCAGGGTCCAGGCCGGCGTCGGGACCAGGGCGGGGACGGCGCGCGGAGCCAGGGCCTCGGCCCGCATCGGGTCGGGTCCGAAGCGTTTGCGGCCTTCCTCGCCGATCTCGCGTACGCCCGGTGCGATGTCGGGATGGGCGAAGGCGGCCTGGGCGGCGGCGTACCAGCCGCCGACGTTCTCGTCCTTGGTCCGCGCGTCGATCCGGCCACACAGCACCAGCCGGTCCCGCGCCCGGGTCAGGGCCACATAGTAGAGGCGCAGGGCCTCCTCGGCGTCCTTCTTCTCGCGCAGTTCCCGCGCCCGCGTCGAGGCCTCGCAGTCGTTGGCCTTGCTGGCGCACCACAGGAAGCCGCCCGCCTCGGTGCGCATCAGCGGCGAGCCGCGCGCCCCGCCCTTCATCGTGGTCTCGGGCAGGAAGACGATCGGCGCCTCCAGCCCCTTGGCGCCGTGGGCGGTCATCACCCGCACCTCGTGGCGCGCGCCCTCCATCTCGCGTTTCACGACGATGTCCAGGCTGGCGAAGTCGGCGACCAGGGCCTCCAGGTCGCGAACCCCCCGCTGCTCGGCGGCCAGGATCTGGGCCAGGAACTCGTCCAGGGCCTCGGCGGCCTCCTCGCCCAGGCGGGTCAGCACCTTGGCGCGGTTGGAGCGGGTGGTGTCGTCCACCCGGCCCAGCAGCAGGGCGTAGAACTCGAACGGCTGCCGGCGGCGGCTCTCGGCCACGGCCCAGCGCAGCAGGTCGCGCGCGGCGGACCACCTCGGCTGCTCGGCGGCGCGCGCGTTGACGGCCTGCCACAGGGTGCCTGGCCGGCCCTTGGCCAGGGCGTAAAGATGGTCGTCCGACAGGCCGCAGAACGGACTCTTGAGCAGGGCCGCCAGGGTCAGGTCGTCGTCGGGGAACAGGCAGAACCGGCCCAGGGCCAGCAGGTCGTCGAACACGATATGGGCCGACAGGCTCAGGCGGTCGGCGCCGGCCACGGGCACGCCGCGCCGCTTCAGGGCCCGCAGCACCTCCTCGAACAGCGCCTTGCGCCGGCGCACCAGCACCAGGACGTCGCCGGGGTGGGCCGGCCGCCACTGTCGGGTCTCCTTGTCGAACACCGCGTCGCCCCGGGCGATCAGCGCCTGGATCTCGGCGGCGATCTTCTCGGCCAGGCGACGGTTGGCGCCCTGCTCGCTCTCGGCGTCCAGCGGCGCGTCCCAGGCCTCGCGCTCCTCGCCGGGCAGCTCGCGCTCCAGCGGCCACAGGTCCACGCAGCCCTTGTGGTCGATCCGGAACGGCTGGTGGCGGACCACGTCCTCGCCGGCCGGGGCCGGCACGCCCGAGCGGGTCTCCGGCGCCGAGAACAGGGCGTCGACGAAGCTCAGCACCTCCACGGTCGAGCGGTACGAGGTGATCAGGGGTACGTGCTTGCCGATCCGTCCGACGTCGGTGATCTGGGCGATGTAGTTCTGCGTCTCGGCCAGCAGGCGCTGGGGATCTGCGCCCTGGAACGAATAGATCGACTGCTTCTCGTCGCCGACCACGAACAGGGTGCGGGCGTCCTCGCCCGGGTGCTGGGCCCGCCAGCGGACGGCGCTTTCGCCGGCGAAGAAGTCGGAGGTCAGGGCCCGCAGGATCGCCCACTGCTCGGGCGCGGTGTCCTGGGCCTCGTCCAGCAGGATGTGGTCGATGCCGCCGTCCAGCTTGTACAGCACCCAGGCCGCGTCGACCTTTTCGGTCAGCAGCACCCGGGTCTTGTCGATCAGGTCGGCGAAGTCCAGGGCGCCGCGGGCGTCCTTCTCGATCTGGTGCGAGGTGACGTAGAGCGCGGCCAGCCGCAGGGCGTCGGCGCTGTCCTCGGCCACCCGGGCAGCGCGCAGCCATTCGCGGGCCTCGGCCAGGCGCTCCTGCTCGGCCAGCAGCCGCGCGCGCAGGTCCTCCCGCGATTTCAGGCCGGAAGTCTTGGCCGGCCAGGTCATGGGCGTGCCGGCCCCCTTCTCGGTGAACAGCGCCGCCAGGGCCTGGTCGAGGTCGGCGTCGGGATCGCTCGCCACGGCCCGAAGCTGGCCGGCGCACTTGATGTCGGTCTTGGTGCCGCTCAGCAGCACGTCGGCGACCGAGCGCCAGAGGTCGCGGTCGATCTCGGCCATGGCCTCGGCCGTGACGGCCTCCACGCTGCTGGGACCATAGTGGAAACCGCAGACCTTCCAGACGTCCTCGACCGCGCCCTGCAGGCCACCGACCTGGTCCAGATACGCCCCGATCGCTCCGCGCTGGGCCTCGAACGCGGCGAACATCGCCTCGAAGCTGGCGAAGTCCAGGGCCACCGAGAACCGGGCGTAGGCCTGGGCGAAGGCGTCGTGGTGGTCGGTGACATAGGTCGCCACCTGCCGCAGGGCGCCCTGGGCGATGGCGGCGCTGGCGCTGTCGTCCATCACCTGGAAGCCGGGCGACACCCCGGCCTCCAGCGGAAACCGCCGCAGCAGCTTCTCGCAGAAGGCGTGGATGGTCTGGATCTTCAGGCCGCCCGGGGTCTCCAGCGCCTTGGCGAACAGGCCCCGGGCCTTGGACAGTTCGCGGTGGTCGAAGGCGGCCGGCTCGCGCCCCTCCAGGGCGCCCAGCTGCTCGCGCAGCCGGACGTCGGGGGTGACGCACCACTCGCCCAGCCGCTCGAACAGCCGCCGCTGCATCTCGGCGGCGGCGGCCTTGGTGTAGGTGACGCACAGGATCGCCTCCGGCGCGGCTCCGGCCAGCAGCAGGCGCGCGACCCGGTCGATCAGGGTCTTGGTCTTGCCCGACCCGGCGTTGGCGGTGACGAAGGCCGAGATCGCGGGATCGGCGGCGATGCGCTGGGGGTCGATCATGGAGGTCCTCCCCCCGTGGGGGAGGTGGCGCGAAGCGCCGGAGGGGGGAGTGGTCCCGCCTCGGCGATATCCCCCCACCGATCGCTTCGCGATCGCCTCCCCCACGGGGGGAGGGACTGTTGGGATCGGTCGGTCATTCGCCGCCCTCCCCGTCGTCGCCGCTGGTCGACCATTCGAATACCCGCGCGAGGTGTCCGTAGTCTCCCACGTGGTCATGCACGAACTGTGGAGCCACGCGCGACAGATACGGCTGCTTCGGGTTGTCGTAACGCTCGATCAGGTCTCGCAAACCCTGCAAAGCCTTGATCGCCGCCTCCTGGCTATCGACCCCGGCGGTGGCGCGGACCTCCTCGACGCCGGCCGGCTTGCGGCCCGTGACCCGCAGATAGGTCAGCTCGCCCGGCTCGCGCGGACCGATGTCGGGAAAGCCGCCCTCGCGCAGGATGGCGGCGGTCAGGGTCAGCTGGGGCGAGAAGCCGGTCTCGACCTGCTTCTTCGACGGCGCGGCGCCGGTCTTGTAGTCGAGGATGTGGGCCAGGCCGTCCGGGGTCGGCTCGATGCGGTCGGCCTTGGCGGTGACCGTGAACGGCCGTCCGCCGATGTCGAAGGTCAGTTCGCCGGCGGCCTCGACCACGATCCGCTCGGCCCCGGCCCGGCGGCGGGTCTCCAGCTCGGCGACCCACAGCGCTGCCTCGCGGGCCAGGGCGCGTTCGCGGGCCAGGGCGGCGGCGGGCATGCCGGCCTTCTTCAGTT
This sequence comes from Caulobacter sp. LjRoot300, assembly GCF_964253875.1. Lineage (NCBI taxonomy): Bacteria > Pseudomonadati > Pseudomonadota > Alphaproteobacteria > Caulobacterales > Caulobacteraceae > Caulobacter > Caulobacter sp. LjRoot300. The sequence continues at coordinate 450,608 of NZ_CAXUSA020000002.1, read as the reverse complement.
CGCCCAGATAGAGGCCAGCGAAGATCTCGGCGGCGTTCTCCGGCACGGGGCCGGGATGCTCCAGCGAGAACGTTTCGAACGCCGCGTGGATCGCCGTGCCGCGCGCCCGGGCCTCGACCGGCTCGTCGGGGCGGTCCAGCGGATAGAGCTTGAGGATGTCGCGGGCCCAGACGGCGTAGGGGTCGCGGGTCAGGGCCTCGACCCGGGTCACGGCCATCTTGCGCGGCCGGTCGGCGACTGGCGGGGTGGGGGCGGGGCGCTTGATCGGCTCGTAGGGGCCCGGCGCGTCGAGGTCGCGGGCCCAGGCCAGCACGTCCGGGCGTTCGGTCAGATGCAGGCCGGCGCCGCGCGCCAGGGTCTTCAGCCGCCACAGCCAACGGCTCTCGACGGCCGGCGCCCCGCCGCGCCGCTCGCTGTGGACCAGGACCACGTCGGGGGCGCAGGCGGCCTGGGCGAAGTCGTGGGCGGTCAGGCCGATGCGGCGCTCGGGCGGCGGCAGGTCCAGCTTGGCGCGCATCGGCCGCGACAGGAACGGGTCGATCGGCGCGCCGCGCGGCCAGATCCCCTCCTCCAACCCGGCCAGGATCAGCCGGTCGGCCCGCACCATGCGCGCCTCGATAGCCCCGAAGATCCGCAGGCGTGGATGGGTGGCCCCGCCGGTGCGCAGGGTCTCCTCGTTGACCAGGCGGTCCAGCAGGTCGGCGAAGCCCTGGGCCGAGGCCGGCGGCAGGGCGAGGCCGTCGGTGATCAGCGACGACAGCAGGCCGGCCAGGCTCTCGCCGGCCGAGCCGGCCCACAGGTCGGTCGGATCGGCCAGGGCCTCCAGCGCCTCGACCAGGGCGCGGGCGGCGGCGGCCGGCTGGCCCGCCCTGGGATCGGCGATATAGGGCGCGGCGACGCGATGGGCCGCGGCCAGCCCGCGCTCGACCAGGGCCTTGGCCTCGGGGTGGTTCTTGAGCCGTTCCAGAAGCTGGCCGGCGTCGCGCGGGGCCGAGCCGCGCAGGCCGTGGCGCTCCAGGTCGCGCGCGGCCGGGGCGTCGGCCCGCAGCAGCGGGTGCTTGGCCACGGCCAGCAGGCGGACGGGGTCCAGCGGATCCACGGCCAGGCCGGCGACGTGCTGGGCCAGGATCGCCGCGGCGCTGGCGGCCAGGGGCGCGCCGGCCGAGCTGTCGGGGACCACGCCCCAGCGCATCAGCCGGGCGCTGACTCGCCGGGCCAACTCCTGGTCGGGCGTGACCAGGGCGGCGGTCAGGCCGGGGGTCTCCAGGGCCTCGCGCAACAGCAGGGCGCAGGCGACGGCGGCCTCCTCCTCGGTGCGGGCGCTGACCAGGGACAGGCCTTTCAGCCCTTCCTCGATCGGGTCCAGGCCCGGCGCCTCGGCCCGCAGGCGGTCGATCTGGGCCAGCCAGTCGGCGGTGGCCTCGGCCGGGCGCAGGGCCTCGTTGATCAGCCGCCGCCGCCAGCGGCCCCGGCTGTCGGCCTCGGGCCACCAGGGGCGGACGTCGTCGCGGGTCGCGCCCGCCCCGACCAGCAGGCGCTTCATCGCCCCCTGCGGATGCTGTTCGCCCGCCAGGCCGTCGACCTTGTCCCAGGCGTCCTCGGCCAGGCCGTCGTCCAGGCCGGGCAGCACGACCGCGCCCTGCGGCAGGCCGGCGATCACCCGCAGCAGGCGGGCGGTGGCCGGGGCCGTGCCGGTCGAGCCGGCGGCGACCAACACGCCTTGCGGCGGGCTCTGTTCCCACTGGTCCGACAGCGCGTTGAGCAGCCGCACCCGCCGGTCGCTGACGTCGATCAGCCCCATCTCGTCCAGTCGCCTCGGCCAGGCGGTCAGAACCGCCTTCAGGAACCGCGCCGAGACTTGCCAGTGCTGGGCCAGGTCGCCCTCGGCCAGGCCGTCCAGCCGGCCGTCGTCGGTGACCACCTCCTCGATCTGGCAGCTGTCGAGGAAGTCGGCCAGGGCCTTGGCCATTTCCAGGGCCTGGCCCGCCTGAGGCTGGAACGACAGCAGGTGGGCGTGGTCGGCCACCAGCCGGGCCAGCTCGAACCGGCGGCGGCGCGAGGAGACGGCCGGAGCCAGGTCCAGGCTCAGGTCGCCGGGCTCGAACGGCGGCTCGCCCTCGTCCAGGTCGCCCAGCGGCCGGATCTGCGGCAGCAGCAGGGCCTTGCCGCCGCCGGCGGCCACAAAGGCGTCGGCCAGAGCGCGGGCTCCGCGTCGGGTGGGGGTCAGGACGGTGGCGGCGGGCAGGGCCTCGGGCCCCAGCGGCGCCAGGGCCTGCAGCAGCCCGCGCGCCAGGTCCTCGACGAAGGGCCGGTGGGCGGGGATCGAGAACCAGCGCGGCCCCGGATGGTCGAAGGGGCCGGCCATGGCTAGGTCGACCCCGTCGGGCCGCGGCCGGCCAGCCGCGCCTGGGCCGCGTCGCGCGCCTGGGGATCGCCGACGTGCATCCAGACGCCGGCCGGGGCGACCCCGTGCACGCGGCGGTCGGCGGCCAGGGCCTTCCAGATCGGGGTCAGCGAGAACGGCCCGTCGGGACCACCGGCCACCACCTGGGGCTTGCAGATGTGGACGCCGACATAGACCAGCGGCGCGGTCTCGCCAGGATCCTTGAACCGCACGACCCCGTCCTCGGCCAGGAAGACGTCGCCGCTGTCGTGGAAGCCCAGGGAGTCGGCCGTCGAGGCCAGCATCAGGCAGACGTCCATCCGGGTGGGATCCCAGGCCCGGGCCACCGCCTCGATGGCCGAGGCGTCCTCGATCCAGATCGAGTCGATATTGGCCACCCAGATCGGGTCGTCGCCCAGCAGCGGCAGGGCGTGCTTGACGCCGCCGCCGGTCTCCAGGGCCTGGGGCCGCTCGTCGGAGATGACGATGTGCGGCAGGGGATGGGTCGCGGCGCGCCGGACCAGGTGTTGCTCCAGCCGATCGGCGAAGTAGTGGACATTGACCACGGCCGTCTCGACCCCGGCGGCGGCCAGGCGGTCCAGCATGTGGTCGATCAGCGCCTTGCCGCCGACCTCGACCAGGGCCTTGGGCCGGTCGTCGGTCAGGGGGCGCATGCGGGTGCCGAGGCCCGCGGCCAGGACCATGGCGACCTTGGGCGCTTGGTTGAGGGGCGCGCTCATCGGCGGAACTCCGAGGGCACATGCTGGTCGAACCAGGCCTTCAGTCCCGCCATCGCCGGATCCTGGAGATTGCGCTCCAGATAGCGCCAGGTGCGCGGCATGTAGGCCTCGTACTGCGGTCGGCCCAGCAGCGTCTGGCGGGCGAACACCCGGCCCAGGATCCGGGCGGCGTTGGAGGCGGCCAGGGCCCGGTAGTCGGCGACGAAGGCGGCGCGGTCCACCTGGGGCCGGGCGGCCAGGTAGCGGTCGAGCATGGCCTGCTCAAGCTCTGGCGACACGTCGCGGCGGGCGTCCTGCAGCAGGTGGGTCAGGTCCCAGGCCGGGTGAGCGCGCAGGGCGTCCTGGAAATCCAGCAGGCCCACGCGGGCCACGCCCTGGCGGTCGGGCAGCCACAGCAGGTTCTGGGCGTGGAAATCGCGATGGGTGAACACCGAGGCGCCGGCCTCGCCGCGCACCCAGACCGGAGCCCACAGGGCGTCCCACTCGGCCACGGCCTCGGCGCCGAAGGCCGGCAGCCCCGAGAACTTCGGCCACCATTCCAGGAACGTGTCGGTGGCGATCTTCAGGGCCAGGGCGTCGTAGGTCAGCAGCGGCCAGGCCACGCCGCCCTCCGCCGTCAAGACGTCAGGCGGGGTTTCGGCGTGCAGCGCGACCTGGACGTCGACGGCGGTCTCGTACAGCGGAACCTCGTCCTGGCCGTCGGCGATCAGGGTGGCGTAGAGGCCGTCGCCCAGGTCCTCCAGCACCGCCAGCCCGGCCCCGACGTCGTGGGCCAGGATGGCGGGGGCCGACAGGCCGCGCCCGCGCAGATAGGCGGCCGTGGCCACGAAGGCGGCGACCGAGCCGGCGGCCAGGCGGGCGGCGGCGTTGTAGCCCAGGGCCACGCGCTCGGCGTCGCTGGCGCCGGGCGGGCAGACCACGCTCTCCAGGGCCGGCGGCTGGTCCATGAAGATGAAGCTCGCGCCGTCTCGATAGAGGCGCTCGTAGCCGCGGGTCGAGGCGTCGCCGCCCAGCGGCTCGCGACGGGCGTCGCCAAAGCCGTGCGTCGCCAGGAAGGCCGCCTTGAGGGGTTCGCGATCAGAGCTCAAGCGGGCGTCCTTCGAAGGTTCCGTGGGCCACGATCACGGCGCGGCGCGCCTGGCCGTCGTCGCCCATGGGGGTGATGTCTATAGCGAGTCGGTCGGCAGGCAGGCGGCCTTGCAAGCGCTGCGGCCATTCGATCAGGGCCGCCCCGTCCTCCAGCGCCTCCTCCAGCCCGATCTCGTAGGCCTCGTCGGGGTCGGTCAGGCGGTAGAGGTCGAAATGGGCGACCGGGAAGTCGGGGCCGTCATAGAACTGCACCAGGGTGAAGGTCGGGCTGGGGACTTCCTCGTCCGGCGAGGTCAGGGCGCGGACCAGGGCGCGGGCCAGGGTCGACTTGCCCGCGCCGAGGGGGCCGGTCAGGCAGACGGCGTCGCCGGGCCGCAGGGCGGCGGCCAGCCTTGCGCCCAGGGCCTGGGTGGCGGCCTCGTCGGGCAGGTCGATCTGGATCATCGCAGCACCGCGTCGGGGTTGGTGGGCAGCACCCGCTCGACGAAGTGCTTGAGCGCGCCGGTCGCCATGGCCGCATCGGGGTCCAGCGCCTCGGCCGCGATCGGCCGGCCGACGATCAGCGAGAAGCGACGCCCGCGCTTGTTGAGCATCTCGTGGAACAGGGTGATGTCGCGCAGCTCCTGGAAGCGGCCGTCAAACAGGTGGAACAGGGTCGACCATGGGCCGGTCAGGTGCAGGGGCACGATCGGCGCGCCGCTCCAGCGGGCGATCGACACGGCCGAGGTCTGCCAGGGCTTGTCCGTGAGCCGACCCTGAACCTTGGTCGCCAAACGCCCGGCGGGGAAGATCGCCAGGGGACGCTCGGCCTTGAGCGCCGCGCGGGTGCGTTCCAGCACGCCGCGAGTGTGGGCCAGGGTGCGCTTGGCCTGCACCCACTCGACCGGGATCAGCGCCTCGCCCAGGCGGGGACAGACCCGCGTGGCGTCGGCGTTGGCGTAGAACAGGATGTCGGGCCGCCGGGCCTTCAGGGCGTCATAGACCGCCACCCCGTCGGCGACGCCCGTCGGATGGTTGCAGACCAGCAGGGCCGCGCCGGCGGCGGGCAGGTTGTCCAGGCCCTGGACCGCGACCTCGAGGCTCAGCAGGCCGGACACGTAGTCCAGCGCCTCGCGGCCGCCCATGGCGGCGACGGCCTCGGCCAGGGCGCGGGCCTTGCCGTAGCTGAGCAGGGCGTGCAGCGGCCCGCGCGCCAGGGGCCAGGCCGGCGAGCCGCACAGCTTCGGCGCCCGTTCGGCGATCAGGGTGTCGATGATGTCGGGGCGCGCCGGTTCGAGGGCCTGCGTCGAGGTCATCCGCCGAGTCTAGAGAAGCCGCCGCGAGGTTCCAAGGCGAAGGCTGGAAATTTGACGCGGAGCCCGTGCTGTCCGACCTTGGTGGTGGGCATTCGGGAGCGCTTCATGAAAAACCTCGGCCGCTGGCTGATCCTCGCCGCCTCGATCGTCGCCGTCGGCGCGGGGATCTGGGCCTATTGGAACTTCGAGCTGCGCTGGCGGCCCAAGACCATCACCAAGAATCAGGCCGAGATCGCGCGCATTCTCGAGAGTTCGGGCTGGGTGTCGCCGGGCCTGTCCGGGTCTCGGCTCTACATGGTCAGCTTCCGCACCTGCCCCGACTGCGTGCGGTTCAAGAAGGAGGAGTATCCGGGCCTGCACAAGGCCGGGGTCGACACCCGGCTGATCGAGATCGCCCGCGCCGACCGCAACGGCGTGCCGAAATCCACGCCGGTCGAGCGGGCGACCGTGGCCGAGCTGTGGGTCAACCGCGATTGGGCGCTGTCGGAGCGCTGGGACGCCACGCCGGTCGAAGCCTGGAAGGCGACGGGTATCGCCCCAGCCGACGGCGACATGGCCCGCACCGCCGTGATCGAGGCCGGCCGCAAGACCGTCGAGGACCTGCGGCCGCTGCTCAAGGCCAACGGCGTGAACTTCGCCTATCCGCTGCTGGTCTGGTGGACCAAGGACGGCAAGATGAAGGCCTGCGCCTGCGAGCGGCGCGAGACGTATCGGTTCGTGCGGAAGGATCTGGGGGTTTAGGAAACCCAACGCGAGTTGTCATCCCGGAAGCCTCGCAGAGGCTGTCCGGGACCCAGGGGACTGGGCGAAGGCGGTGCGGTTCACCTGGGTCCCGGACAAGCGCTGCGCGCTTTCCGGGATGACAACGGCGGGGTTGGGATTGATCGCGAATTCTAGACCGGCCGGTTGCTGATCTCGTTCTTGCGGGCACGGCGGGTCTTGGTCCCGTGCTGACTGTCCAACTGGCCATTGCGGGGCTCGTCGCCGGCGTCGATGTTCAGGTTGTCGTCGGCGTCGTAGAGCGCCGCCGTCTCGCCTTCGGGGGCGAGGTCCGAGGGAATCGTGCGGTCTTCGGGCTGGGCCATGTCGGTCTCCTCTGACGTTGCGGGAAACAGAACGACTTCGCCTCCAGCCACGTTTCATGGCCGGTTTCCCGACGCTCGCGGACCTGTGGGGACTTCCCCCATCGCCCTCGCCGCGCTAACCCGCGTGGCGATGCCCACATCCGTCCGCACCGCCTACCGAGAGCGCCTGGCCCAGGGCGAGATCAAGCCCGACGTCGCCCAGGCCGCCGCGGTCGACGCCCTGTCGCGGCTGGAGGCCGACCTCGACAACGCCGGCGAGCCGGGCTTCACGTTGTTCGGGCGCAAGCCCAAGGGCCAGAAGGGCGTCTACCTCTGGGGGCCGGTCGGGCGTGGCAAGTCCATGCTGATGGACCTGTTCTTCGACAGCGCCCCGGTCAGCCGCAAGCGCCGCGTGCACTTCCACGTGTTCATGGCCGAGGTGCACGAGCACATAAACGCCTGGCGCAAGGGCGACGCGGGCGAGCGCAAGGCCCGCTTCGGCCAGCACAAGGGCGACGACCCGATCGTCCCGACCGCCGACCTGATCGCCGCCGACGCCCGCCTGCTGTGCTTCGACGAGCTGCAGGTCACCGACATCGCCGACGCGATGATCCTGGGCCGGCTGTTCGAAGCCCTGTTCGCGCAAGGGGTCACCCTGGTGGCCACCTCCAACCGACCGCCCGACGACCTCTACAAGGACGGTCTCAACCGCCAGCTCTTCACGCCGTTCATCGAGATGCTGAAGGAGAAGCTGGACGTGGTGGCGGTGCGCGGGCCGGTGGATTTCCGGCTGGACCGCCTGCGCGCCGCCCGCACCTGGCTGGCGCCCGACGACAAGACCAACGCCGCCGAGTTCGACCGCCTGTGGACCGACATGCTGGACGGGGCCGAGGAGACCGGCGTCACGCTGGAAGTCCTGGGGCGCAAGATGCGCTTCCCCCGCGCCGCCGGCGGCCTGCTGCGCGCCTCGTTCGCCAGCCTGTGCCAGCAGGCCCTGGGGCCTCAGGACTATCTGGCGATCGCCGAGCGCTTCCACACCCTGTTCCTCGAGGACGTGCCGCTGCTGACCCCCGAGCGGCGCGACGCGGCCAAGCGCTTCAACACCCTGGTCGACGCCCTCTACGAGGCCGACGCCAAGCTGGTGGCCCTGGCCCATGGCGAGCCCGAGGCGCTGTACCCGGCCGGCGACGGGTCGTTCGAGTTCGAGCGCACCGTGTCGCGCCTGCAGGAGATGCGCTCGGCCGACTATGTGGCCCGGGTGCGGGATTAGAAAGCGTTGGACGCTCCCGGGCCGAAAACCTCGTCCTTCGACGAGCTCAGGATGAGGTTTCCTACTGAGCCGACGTTGAAATTAGCCCTCATCCTGAGCCTGTCGAAGGACGAGGGCGGGCCCACGGTCGTCTATCGTGGAGCCTCTACCGAGCCTAGGAGACCCAGATGAGCGTCAAGGATCGCGTCCGCGTCCACGAGACCCGGCTGCTGTCGGACAACTGGTACGTCCTGAAGACCGCCACCTTCGACTGGAAGCGCCGCGACGGGACCTGGCAGACGCAGCACCGCGAGGTCTACGACCGCGGCAACGGGGCGGTGCTGCTGCCCTACAACCTGGCCAACCGCACCGTGCTGCTGGTCAGGCAGTTCCGCTATCCGGCCTTCGTCAACGGCCATGACGACCTGCTGATCGAGGCCGCCGCCGGCCTGCTGGACAACGCCGAGCCGGAGGTCCGCATCCGCGCCGAGGTCGAGGAGGAGCTGGGCTATCGCCTGGGCGAGGTCCAGCCGGTGTTCCAGGCCTTCATGAGCCCGGGCTCGGTCACCGAGATCCTGCACTTCTTCGTCGCCGAGTACGACGCGGCCATGCGGATCGGCGACGGCGGCGGCCATCCGGACGAGGGCGAGGACATCGAGGTGCTGGAACTGGCCCTCGACGAGGCCCTGGCCATGGTCGCCGACGGCGCCATCCGCGACGCCAAGACCATCATGCTGCTGCAGCACGCGGCGCTGAACCTGTTTCGCTGAACCCGTCAGCCCTGCTCGCGGCGCCCGCCTGAGAACGTTTCTCAACAAGGGCGGCCGCGTTGACACCCCCAACGTCGCGCTTAAAAGCATCCCGCAACGCACAAAGCCAAAGGGTTGGACGCAACCATGACCGACACCCGCGGGGGCCTTCCCGACCGCCCCCTGTCGCCGCACCTGCAAGTCTGGCGCTGGCACATCACCATGGCCTGCTCGATCCTGCACCGGGCCACGGTCTTCGCCCTTTATGTCGGCGTGCTGTTGCTGGCCGGTTGGGCCGTGGCCCTGGCCTCGGGCCCCGAGGCCTATGCCTGCTACACCGGGGCTCTGGGTTCGCCGCTCGGCAAGCTGGTGCTGTTCGGCCTGACGGTCGCCGTGCTCTACAACATCGCCTACACCGTGCGTCAGACCTTCTGGGACGCCGGCAAGGGCTTCACGCCGAAGACCGCCGACATGACCGGGGCGGGCGCCATCGCCTTCGCGGTGGTCGGCGCGATCGTCGTCTGGGTCATCGCCGCCCAAACCGGAGCGCTCTGATCATGGCTGGCCCTTCCTCCTCCGCCCGCTACCGTACGCCGATGTCCCGGGCCCGCGGCCTGGGCGCCTCGCACCACGGCGTCGGCCACTTCATCACCGAGCGCGTGTCGGGCATCGCCCTGATCCCGCTGGCCCTGTGGGGTCTGTTCGCCGGCCTGCGCCTGGCCGCCCTGGACTTCGACGGCGCCGCCATCTGGGTGTCGATCCCGCACAACACCGTCCTGCTCAGCCTGCTGATCGTCGTCGCCCTGATCCACTTGAAGGGTCAGGTGCAGGTGGTGATCGAGGATTACGTCCCGGACTTCACGACCAAGACCGTGCTGGTCCTCGCCAATCTTTTCGTCTGCGTCCTCGGCGGCGCTCTTGGGGTCGTGGCGATCCTCAAGGTCGCCTTCACCGGAGCCCTCTGATGTCGGCCTACAAGTTCATCGACCACAAGTTCGACGTCGTCGTCGTCGGGGCCGGCGGCTCGGGCCTCCGCGCCGCGCTGGGCTGCGCCCAAGCCGGCCTGAAGACCGCCTGCGTGACCAAGGTGTTCCCGACCCGCAGCCACACGGTCGCCGCCCAGGGCGGGATCTCCGCCTCGCTGGGCAATATGGGCCAGGACGACTGGCGCTGGCACATGTTCGACACCGTAAAGGGCTCGGACTGGCTGGGCGACCAGGACGCCATCGAGTACCTGACCCGCAACGCCCCGGCCGCGGTCTATGAGCTGGAGCACTGGGGCGTGCCGTTCTCGCGCACCGCCGACGGCAAGATCTACCAGCGCGCCTTCGGCGGCATGACCAAGAACTTCGGCGAGGGCCCGATCCAGCGCACCTGCGCGGCGGCCGACCGCACCGGTCACGCCATGCTGCACACGATGTACGGCCAGTCCCTGGCCCACGACACCGAGTTCTTCATCGAGTACTTCGCCCTCGACCTGATCATGGAAGACGGCGTCTGCCGCGGCGTCACCGCCTGGAAGTTGGACGACGGCACGCTGCACCGCTTCCAGGCTCAGATGGTCATTCTGGCCACCGGCGGCTACGGTCGCGCCTACTTCTCGGCCACCTCGGCCCACACCTGCACCGGCGACGGCAACGCCATGGCCCTGCGGGCCGGCCTGCCGCTGCAGGACATGGAATTCGTCCAGTTCCACCCCACCGGCATCTACGGCGCCGGCTGCCTGATCACCGAGGGCGCGCGCGGCGAGGGCGGCTACCTGACCAATTCCGAGGGCGAGCGCTTCATGGAGCGCTACGCCCCGTCGGTGAAGGACCTGGCCCCGCGCGACATGGTCAGCCGGGCCATGACCATCGAGATCCGCGAAGGCCGCGGCGTGGGTCCCAACAAGGACCACATCTTCCTGCACCTGGACCATCTGGACCCGAAGATCCTGCACGAGCGCCTGCCCGGCATCTCCGAGACCGCCAAGGTGTTCGCCGGCGTCGACGTGACCAAGGCCCCGATCCCGGTGCTGCCGACCGTGCACTACAACATGGGCGGCATCCCGACCAACTATCACGGCGAGGTCGTCACGAAGTCGGGCGACAATCCCGACCAGGTGATCCCCGGCCTGATGGCCGTGGGCGAGGCGGCCTGCGTCTCGGTGCACGGCGCCAACCGCCTGGGCTCCAACAGCCTGATCGACCTGGTGGTGTTTGGCCGCGCCGCGGCCCTGCGCTGCGCCGAGATCCTCAAGCCGATGGCCACCCAGCCGGAGCTGAAGGCCAGCATGACCGACGGCCACGTGGCGCGCTTCGACCGCTTCCGCAACGCCAACGGCGGCCAGCCGACGGCGGCCCTGCGCCTGGAGATGCAAAAGGCCATGCAGGAGGACGCCGCGGTGTTCCGCACCGGCGAGAGCCTGGAAAGCGGCGTCAAGCGCCTGGGCGTGGTCTGGGACAAGGCCAAGGACATCAAGGTCAGCGACCGCGGGCTGGTGTGGAACACCGACCTGATGGAGACCCTGGAGTTCGACAACCTGATCGGCCAGGCCGTCGTCACCGTGGCCGGGGCGGTCAACCGCACCGAAAGCCGCGGCGCCCACGCCCGCGAGGACTTCTCCACGCGCGACGACGCCAACTGGATGAAGCACACCCTGGCCTGGCTCGACCAGGGCACCGGCCAGGTGAAGATCGATTTCCGGCCGGTGCACAGCTACACCATGTCGAAAGACATCGACTACATCCCGCCCAAGCAGCGCGTGTACTGAGGGTACGATCGATGGTTCAGCTCACCCTCCCCAAGAACTCCACCGTCCAGAACGGCAAGACCTGGCCCGCCCCTGCCGGCGCCAAGAACACGCGGTCGTTCAAGGTCTACCGCTACGATCCGGAAGACGGCCGCAACCCGCGCTGGGACACCTATGAGGTGGACGTCGACGCCTGCGGCCCGATGGTCCTGGACGCGCTGCTGTACATCAAGAACACCATCGACCCGACGCTGGCCTTCCGCCGCTCGTGTCGCGAGGGCGTCTGCGGTTCGTGCGCGATGAACATCGGCGGCCGCAACACCCTGGCCTGCACCCACGGCCACGCCGACACGCCCGGCAAGGCCGTGCAGATCAGCCCGCTGCCCAGCCAGCCGGTGGTCAAGGACCTGATCCCGGACCTGACGCTGTTCTACGCCCAGTACGCCTCGATCGAGCCCTGGCTGCACACCGTCACGCCCGAGCCGCAGACCGAGTGGAAGCAGTCGCCGGAAGACCGCTCCAAGCTGGACGGCCTCTACGAGTGCATCCTGTGCGCCTGCTGCTCGACCTCGTGCCCCAGCTACTGGTGGAACGGCGACAAGTACCTGGGCCCGGCCACCCTGCTGCACGCCTACCGCTGGCTGATCGACAGCCGCGACGAAGCCACGGGCGATCGCCTCGACGACCTCGAGGACCCGTTCAAGCTCTATCGCTGCCACACGATCATGAACTGCGCCCAGGTCTGCCCCAAGGGCCTGAACCCGGCCAAGGCGATCGCCGAGATCAAGAAGATGCTGGTGGAGCGCGTCGTCTAGGGCGACACGCTTTCCGCCTCGTCCTTCGACGGGCTCGGGACGAGGCTCATCCAATCGCCGTAGAAGGCCGGGTTCCTGTCGCATGGGGCCTGGCCTTCGAGCCCAAGGCCGATCGGCTTGCAAAAAGGTGACGCTGTCGTCATCTTTGCTCGAACGGGAGGACGTTGGCGTTGAGTGAACCAGGGACCGGCGATCTGAGCGCCCGCGTCGTCATCGTCGGGGCCGGCCACGCCGGCGGCTCGGCCGCGGCCTTTCTTCGCCAGTACGGCCACACCGGCCCGATCGTGCTGATCGGCGACGAGCCCCTGCTGCCCTACCAGCGCCCGCCGCTCAGCAAGGCCTGGCTGAAGGGCGAGGCCGACGCCGACAGCCTGCAGCTCAAGCCCAGCAGCTGGTACGAGGAGGCCGGCGTCTCCCTGCGCCTGGGCGGGACGGTGGTCTCGATCAACCGCGGGGCCAAGACCGTGACCCTGGCCTCGGGCGAGCACCTGCCCTACGACTACCTGATCCTGGCCACCGGCGCCCGGGCCCGCGCCCTGCCGCTTCCCGGGGCCGACCTCTCCGGCGTCCTGGCCCTGCGCACGGCGGCCGACGCCGAGGCCCTGAAGGGCGCGCTGGGTCCCGGCAAGCGGCTGGCGGTGGTGGGCGGCGGCTATGTGGGCCTGGAGGCGGCGGCCTCGGCCACGGCCCTGGGCGGCCACGCCACGATCATCGAGCGCGAGCCGCGGGTCCTGGCCCGGGTGGCCTGCGAGACCCTGTCGACCTTCTTCCAGGACTATCACGGGGCGCGCGGCGTGGCCTTCGTGCTCGACGCCAAGGTGGCGGGCTTTGACGGTCAGGACGGCCATGTCACCGGCGTGCGGCTGGCCGACGGCACGGTGATCGCCTGCGACGTCGCCCTGGTCGGGGTGGGGGCGATCCCCAACGAGGAGCTGGCCCGCGATGCAGGGCTGGACTGCACCAACGGCGTGGTGGTCGACCTGGAGGCGCGCACGGCCGACCCGTTCGTGTTCGCCATTGGCGACCTGACCCACCGGCCGCTGCCGACCTACGGGCGCCAATTCCGCCTGGAAAGCGTGCCCAACGCTCTGGAGCAGGCCAAGCAGGCCGCCGCCGCCATCGCCGGCCGGCCGATGCCGCCGCACGAGATCCCGTGGTTCTGGTCCGACCAGTACGACCTGAAACTGCAGATCGCCGGTTTGCCGTTCGACGCCGACCGCCAGGTGGTGCGCGGCGACGTGGCCGCCGCCCGGTTCGCCGTCTTCCACCTGAAGGGCGACCTGGTGCAGGCCGTCGAGGCGGTCAACGCGCCGCCCGAATTCATGGCCGGCAAGCAGCTGATCGCCCGACGCACGCCCGTCGATATCGCCCGGTTGATGGATCCGGCGATTTCCATGAAGGACGTAGCGGCGTAAAACGACCGTTCAAAACCAGTCCAGGGGACCCATGGCCAAGATCACCTATATCGAGCACGACGGCACGGACCACGTCATCGACGTCAAGCCGGGCCTGACGGTCATGGAAGGCGCGGTGAAGAACAACGTGCCGGGCATCGACGCCGACTGCGGCGGCGCCTGCGCCTGCGCCACCTGCCACGTCTATGTGGACGACGCCTGGCTGTCCAAGACCGGCGACAAGTCGGCCATGGAGGAGTCGATGCTGGACTTCGCCGAGAACGTCGAGCCGAACTCGCGCCTGTCGTGCCAGATCAAGGTGAGCGACGCGCTGGACGGGCTGGTGGTGCGTCTGCCCGAGAGCCAGCACTAAATTCCTCCCCCTGTGGGGGAGGCGATCGCGCAGCGATCGGTGGGGGGAGTTTTAGGATCGTTGATCCAGGTGCGGTCGCCTTCCGATCACTCCCCCCACCGTCGGCTTCGCCGACACCTCCCCCACAGGGGGAGGACTTTCTAAAACCCGAACTCCGGCTGCGCCGCCCCCGGCTGCTGGGTCTCGGGCAGGTGGCAGGTGAAGGTCGAGCCCGCGCCCGGTTCGCTTTCCAGCGCCACCCAGCCGCCGTGCAGCTCGACCAGCGCCTTGACCAGGGCCAGGCCCAGGCCCGGGCCGCCGCGATCCCGTCCCACGAAACGGTCGAAGATGTGGGCCTGGACGTGGAACGGCACGCCCCGGCCGGTGTCCGAGACGTCCAGCCGCACCTCGCCCAGGGCCCGGCGGGCCGACAGGGTGACCACCCCGTCCGGCGGCGTCTGGCGCAGGGCGTTCTCGATCAGGTGGTCCAGGATCTGCGACAGGCGCTTGTGGTCGCCGCGGATCAGGCCGACGTCCTTGTCGCATTCCACCGACAGCGTCACCCCGCCCAACTGGGCGACCTTCAGCGACCGTTCCTGGGCGTCGGTCAGCAGGCCGGCCACGCGGATGTCCTCGATCTCCAGCGCCATCTCGCCGGCGTCGATCTGGGCCATGTCCAGCACGTCGTCGATCGAGCGGGCCAGCTGGGTGGCGGCGGCGCGCACCGAGGCCACGTGCCCGCGGCTGCGCTCCGACAGGCCGTCGGCCCGCTCCAGCAGCTCCGAATAGCCGATGATCGTCGTCAGCGGGGTGCGCAGTTCGTAGGAGACGTTGCCGACGAAGTCGCGCTTGAGCCGCTCGGCCTCGGTCAGGGCCGCCGAGCGGTCGTCCAGGGCGTTCTGCAGGGCGCGGGTGTCGGTGACGTCGGCGAAGGCGATCAGGGTCGCGCCGTCCGGCAGTGGCCGGCTCTGGTAGACGACGATGCGGTTGTCGGAGGTGCGGGTCTCGCCCGAGGTCGGGGCGCGCATCTGCGGATCGGGATCGGCGACCCGGCCCTTCAGCTCGCGCCAGAAGCTGAGATCGTGCAGGCGCGGCACGCACAGCTCGACCACGCCCTCGAAGTCGACCGCCGCCTCCAGGGCCTGGGCCGAGACGTTCCAGAAGGTCTCGAAGGCCTCGTTGTGCAGCCGCAGGCGGCCGTCCGAGCCGAACACCGCCACCGCATCGTTCAGCTTGTCCAGCGTGGCCTGCTGCACCTGGATCAGGGCGTTGTACTGGGCTTTCAGCCGCAGCTCGCCGGTGATGTCGGAATAGAGCAGGAGCATTCCGCCCAGCGGGTGGGGCTGGCGCACGACGCGCAGGGTGCGGCCGTCGGGCAGGTCCCACATCTCGTCGGCCTGGGGGCCCAGGTCCTCGTAGCGCGCCAGCTCGGCGGCCTTCCATTTCGCATAGTCGACCGTCTCGGGCAGGCGGCGGCGCTGGCGCAGGCGGTCCAACACCTCGCCGTGGGTCGGGCGCTCGGCCAGCCAGGCCGGCTCCAGGCCCCACAGCTCGGCGAAGGCGGTGTTGTGGAAGGCCAGGCGCCGGCCGGCGCTGAAGATCGCCACCCCGTCGGCGATGTGGTTCAGGGTCTCGTCGTGGGCGGCCACGTGCTTCTTCAGCGCGTCGCGCATGTCCTCGACTTCGGTGACGTCGCTGCTGAACACCCCCACCCCGCCGCCGTCCAGCGGCTGAGCCGAGAAGCGCAGGGCGCGGCGGCGGCCGTCCAGCGGCACCCAGCGCACCAACTCGCGCAGTTCGCCGGCCTTGGCCGCCTCGATCGCCAGGGCGTCGGCGGCCCGGTCGAGCGACTTGTTGTCGCGCGCCGCGTCGGCGGCGGTCTCGACCCCGACCACGCGCAGATAGGCCGCGTTGCCCCAGACCGGCGCGCCGTCGGCGCCCGAGATCCAGGCCGGCTCGACCAGGCCGTCCATGAAGGCGGCGAAGCGTTGGGCGTCGGGCAGGCCGGTCTCGTCGGCGGCGGCCGCGGCCAGGCGCAGCCAGGCTCGGGTCCCGGCGGCCCGGCCCTCGACCAGCACGCCGCCGCGCGCGCCGCGCGTCTCGAAGGCGCAGGTCTCGCCCTGCTCGAACAGGGCCTTCAGCTTGTGGGCGTGGGACGGATCGGCCTCGGTCAGGGCCACGACCACGGCCTGGGCGTCGGCGAGGACGTCGAGGATCCCGGCGCAGACGGCCAGGGCGTCCTGGCCGGAGACCAGGTCGACGCCGTCGTCGTGGAGGACGACCACGGCGGTCTCGAAGGCCTCGGCCGCGCCCTGGCTGTCCATCAGCCGCGTCTCCAGCGTGGCGGCGCGGGCCTTCAGCCGGACGAGATGGTCCTCGAACCGCCGTCGCTGCGACATCGCCCACAAGGTGGCGCAGAGCGCGAGGCAGACCGCGCCGGCCGTCGCGGCCAGGATCAAGTCGGACGAAGTCATCAGGCTTGTCGTCGGCCCCCGGGCTGCGGACGTGGTTAGCGAATCAGATTCACAGATTAGGCCGCGCGTGGCCAGAGCGCGATGAGCTGCGCCGTCACGGCGCCTTTCCGGCGCGTCTCCTCCGGCCTATGTAGCGACCATGACCTGGATCGACCGACCCGCCTCGGCGCTGGCCCCGTCGCTGGACGACTTCGCCGCCCTGGCGCGCAAGGCCTTCGACGACCTGCCCGCCGACTTCCGCCGCCAGACCGGCGACGTGGTGTTCCGGATCGACGACTTCGCCGCCGACGAGGTGCTGGACGAGCTGGGCATCGAGGATCCGTTCGAGCTGACCGGCCTCTATCAGGGCGTGGACCTTGGCCGCCGCTCGATCCTGGACCCCTCGCCGCAGCCGTCGATGGTGTTCCTGTACCGCCGACCGATCCTGGACGAATGGTGCGAGCGCGGCGACGTCACCCTGGGCGAGCTGATCACCCACGTGCTGGTCCATGAGATCGGCCACCATTTCGGCCTGTCCGACGACGACATCCACCGCATCGAGGACGACGCATGAGCCACGCCGACCGCCTGTTCGACGCCGATGCCTGGCGCGGCCGCATGGACGAGCGCTGGTTCGAGAGCGGCGCGGCCATGGCCGAGGCCGGGGCCGTCGACCTAGTGGCGATCGAGGACGACGTCGTCACCGGCCACGTCACCGGCAGCGCCGGCGACCTCTATGTCGTCACCCTGCGCGCGCCGGCCGGCGAGGGCGTCTGCACCTGTCCCGGCTTCGACAAGTTCGGGGCCTGCAAGCACCAGGCGGCGGTGGTGGCGGCGGCCAACCTGCTGGACGCGACCGGCCGGGGTTATGTCCGCGACCGCCTGGCCCGCCTGCGCGACGGCCTGGCGCTGGAGAGCCGCGACGCCCTGATCGAGCGGATCGTCGAACTGGCCAAGAAGGACCCCAAGGTGCTGGCGGGGCTGGAAGGGTAGGGCGACGTCGGCCCTTCACTCGGGCTTGGGTTCCCAGAGCTCGATCTTGGTGCCGTCGGGATCGAGGATCCAGGCGAATTTTCCGGTGGGACCGGCGTCGTCGCGCTTGAGAATGGTCACACCCTTCTCCTTCAGCCGGGCGAGATAGCTATCCAGGTCATCGACGGCGAAGTTGATCATGAACTCGCGCGTCGAGGGGCCCATGTAGCCGGTGGTGCTCGGAAAGGCCTTCCAGGTCACGGCCGGCGGGTGTCCGGGCGCGTCGTAGCTGAGCGTCGCTCCGCCCCAGGGTTCGAGCGGAACGCCCAGCACGTCCCGATACCAGCCAGCCAGGGCCTTGGGGTCCTTGCTCTTCACGAAAATGCCCCCGACGCCAGTGATGCGCCCGCTCGGCTCGGCATGGACCGTCGTGGCGAGGCCAAGCCCCAGCGCCAGGGCCAGCCAGCCAAGGCTTCCGTGGTGAATCGCCATCCTTCGTCGCCTCCGGTGCAGGTCTGGGCTCAACCTATCGTTCGACGCGCGGCGCGTCCAACGTCGGCGATCGCGGGCGGGCGCAAGCGGTGGAGGGACGGCGGCTGACTCCCCTATCCGCCCAGCACTTCGTCCACCCAGGTCGGCACGATCTCCGTCGCCGGGCCGTAGCGGCGCTCGTCGAAGGCCCGCGCGTTGTCGGAGGGCTCCAGGTTCAACTCGCAGGTCCGGATCCCCAGGCGCTGGGCTCGGGCCACGAAGCCGGCGGCCGGATAGACCGCGCCAGACGTGCCGATCGCGACGAACAGGTCGCTGTCCTCCAGGGCGTCGTCGATCGCGTCCATGAACAGCGGGACTTCGCCGAACCAGACCACGTGCGGCCGCGCCGTTCCGGTTTCGCCGCAGCGGGCGCAGGCGGTTTCGCCGCTCAGCGGCGCGGCGTCCGGCCAAGTCGTCCCGCAGGCGTGGCAGCGGGTGACCCCCAGCTGGCCGTGCATGTGGACCACGTCGGCGCAGCCGCCCTGCTCGTGCAGGTCATCGACGTTCTGGGTGCATAGGAACAGGCGTCCGCTCCGCGCGGCCAGGCCCTTCTGGAGCCGGGCCAGGGCCAGGTGCGCGGCGTTGGGCGTCGCGTCCGCCAGGTTGGCCCGGCGCGCGTTATAGAAGGCCCGGACCTTGGCCGGGTCGCGGGCGAAACCCTCGGGCGTGGCGACTTCCGCCAGGTCGTACTGGGTCCAGATCCCGCTGGCGTCGCGGAACGTGCCCAGGCCGCTCTCGGCCGAGATCCCGGCGCCGGTCAGGATGAAGATGTTCAGGCCCACGGCGCGTTTCTCAGCATAATCCGGACGTTCTCCAAACCTGACGCAGTCGTCATTTTTAATTTGACCCCGCCTGCCCTTTGAGTTGACAGTGTTTAGATAGGCCAGAGACCCGCGTTAGACGGAGCCTGGCCAGCCCCTTCAGGCGAGGAGCCCCCCAGGATGACAAGCGTGACGGACAAGAACATCACCAAGGACGCCATGTATGACGCGGTGGCGCCGGACGACTTCGAGTCGATGCTCGAACTGGACCGCTACAACAACCGCTCCACGGCGTTCGACAAGATCATTTCGGCGACCCACGACCACTTCTGGGACCCGCTGGACAAGGCCTATATCGACTATGACGAGCCATTCGACATGGAGAATCAGGCGCTGGTTCCCGAGGACTTGGTGATCGCGCTGTCGACCGACTACGTCTCCAACCACCTCAGCGACCCCAAGCAGCGCATCCGCTTCATCAACCAGTCGGTGCTGCGCAGCTTCTCGTCGATCCTGCACGGCGAGCAGGGCGCGCTGAACCTGTCGGCCAGCCTGTGCCACGTGCTCAAGGACCAGGGCGCCCAGGAATACGCCGCCAACCAGACCCGCGAGGAAGCCCGCCACGTCACGGCCTTCGCCAAGTACATCAAGGCCCGCTGGGGCAAGCCGGTCGCCTGTGGCCCGGCCTTGCAGACCCTGCTGGTCGAGATCATCGGCGCGCCCGAGGTCTACAAGAAGATCATCGGCATGCAGATGCTGGTCGAGGGCCTGGCCATGGGCGCCTTCGCCACTTTCTACACCCAGATCAACGACCCGCTGGGCAAGAAGATGCTGCAGCTGGTGATGACCGACGAGGCCTTCCACCACAAGTTCGGGAAGATCTGGGCCGACCGCACGGTGCCCAAGCTGACCGCCGAGGAGCACGCGATCATCGAGGACTGGGCGGCCCACTGCTTCCAGACCCTGCTGTTCAACCTGGTCTCGCCGCACCAGCAGCTGGATCTCTACGCCGAGTTCGGCCTGGATCCCGACAAGGTGGTCGAGGAGTACGGGAAGATCATGACCGACGACCTGCGTCGGGAGAACATGAAGGAGCAGACCAACATCTTCCGGGTGCTGGTCAAGACGCTGCTCAACGCCGGCATCATCACCGAGCGCACCAAGGCCTTCTACGCCATGTACGTCGACCTGGACGAGCTGAAGGGCGAGGGCGAGCGGATGGTCGGCGACGACATCGCCGAGGAGGGCATCCGCCACCTGCAGGCCATCAACTTCAGGGATCGCGCCGCGCCCGCGACCATCGCCGCCGAATAGGCCGCCGCCGCACGAGCGCCAGCGCCTCGCCGGAACCTTGGCGGGGCGCTTTGCGTTTCTGGCGTCCTTTGGGGCAAGATGGGCGTCATGCGCAGACTTACGATCCTGATCGCCGCGACCCTGCTCGCGACCCAGCCCCCGGTCGCGGCCTGGGCGGCGGCTCAGCAGCCGTCCAAGCCGGTGGCCGCCAGCTTCTATACCGGCAAGTGGTACGAGATCGCCCGCACGCCCAATTCGGGCCAGCGCGACTGCCAGGCGCCGACCACCGAATTCACCGGCAAGGGCGCCAACGGCTTCTTCGTGCACCAGATCTGCCGCAAGGGTTCGGCCTCGGGCGCGGAAAAGGTGTTCGACACCACCGGCCAGATCGTTTCGGGAACCCAGAACGCCAAGTTCAAGATGAGCTTCCTGGGCGGCCTGAAGAAGCAGGAATACTGGGTGCTCGACCGGGCCGACGACCAGTCCTGGGCGATCATGGCCACGCCGGGCGGCAATTTCGTCTGGCTGCTGTCGCGCAAGCCGGTGATGGACCCGGCCGCCAAGGCCGCGGCCTTGGCGCGGGTCAAGGCCCTGGGCTACGCCAAGCTGGAACATCCGCAGCAGCCGCCGGCCTGACCGTATCCGTCGCTTGCCGGCCTGCCGCCGCCCTGGCCGTTCTGCACAACCAGGCCAGGGCTTGATGCATCGACGCCGCCGGTGACGAAGCAGGCGCCTTGATCTGTACAGAATATTGTACCACATTAGCGGCCTCGATCATGGAGGACCGCCGTGGACGTGATCAGCTATTCCGACACCCGGGCCAATCTCAAGGAAGTCATGGACCGGGTGGTCGAGGACCGCGCGCCGGTCGTGGTGACGCGCCAGAAGGCCGAGTCCGTCGTGATGGTCTCGCTGTCGGACTGGCATGCGATGGAGGAGACCCTGCACCTCCTGTCGTCGCCGGCCAACGCCGAGCGCCTGCGGCAGTCGATCGCGCAGCTGGACGCCGGGCAAGGCTCGGAGCGGACTCTGATCGAGCCGTGAAGCTGGTCTTCTCCGACCAGGCCTGGGAAGACTATCTGCACTGGCAGGCCACCGATCAGACGACGCTGGATCGGGTGAACGCCCTGATCAAGGAATGCCAGCGCACGCCGTTCAAGGGCACGGGCAAGCCGGAGCCCCTGAAGGGCGACCTGAAGGGCTGGTGGTCGCGACGCGTCACGCTGGAGGACCGACTGGTCTATCGCCTCGCCGGCTCGGGCGACGACCAGCGGCTGGAAGTGGCGCAATGCCGCTACCACTACTGACCCCTTGATCCCCGAACAAAGCTGGAACAAGGTTCCGGCATGGACGTCGTCGTCGATCTTCGGCCCTCGCGGCCCGAGACCACCGACCTGGTGACCCGCGGGGCCGGGCGGTTCCTGGTGTCGCTGGGCTACGCGCCCCTGGCCGAGGTCACCCTGCCCAACGGCCGCCGCGCCGACCTGATGGCCCTGGGGCCCAAGGGCGACGTGCTGATCGTCGAGGTCAAGTCGGGGCTGGAGGACTTCCGTGTCGACCGCAAGTGGCCCGAATACGCCCCCTATTGCGACGCCTTCTATTTCGCGGTGTCGCCGGATTTTCCCGAGGGGATCCTGCCCGAGGAGCCGGGCCTGATCGTCGCCGACGGCTTCGGCGGGGCGGTGGTGCGCGAGGCGCCGGTCGCGCCGCTGGCCCCGGCGCGGCGCAAGGCGCTGACCCTGGCCTTCGCCCGGATGGCCGCCCTGCGCGCCGCCGGCGTCACCGCCGAGCGGCTCTCGCTCTAATCGATCTAGCGGTCGAAGTTGCGGGCCAGCAGGAAGCCGAACACCAGGCCGGCCACGAAGGTCCCGACCGCCAGGGCGACGGGATGCTCCTCGGCCTGCTGGTGGGCGACCTGAGCCTTTTCGGCGGTCCAGGTCTTGCCGATGTCGGCCTTCTCGGCGGCGTAGGCGCGGGCGACCTCGGTCTTTTCGGCCACGGTCTCGACGGCCTTTTCGACGGCGACCTTGGCGCGCTTGACGCCGGCCTGGGCTTTCGTCTTGGCGGAGGCCTTGGGGGCCGGGGTCTTGATCGTGAAGTCGGTCATGCGAAATCCCGTGGAGTGAGGCGCCAACAGCCTAACACGTCGCGCGGCGAAACGTTTCCCTCGCCGGCGCCACTTAGTTGTCGCGCACCACCTTCAGCACCGCCTCGCCGTAGCGGTCAAGCTTGCCCTGGCCGACGCCGCCGGCCTTGGCCAGGGCGGCGGCCGTGGCCGGGCGGGCGGCGGCGATCTCGGCCAGGGTGGCGTCGTGGAAGATCACATAGGGCGGCACGTGCTGCAGGGCCGCCTCCTCGCGCCGCCAGCTTCGCAGGGCTTCGAACAGCGCCTGGTCCTCCAGCGGCACGGTCAGGGCCTGGCGCTTGCGGGCCGTCTTGCCGGCGCCTGATCGACCCGGACTGTCGGTGGTCGCCGCCTGCTGGCGCACCGAGACCAGCCGCTCGCCGCGATAGACCTGGCGCACGCCCTCGCCGTCGCCCAGGCCGATCAGCGGCCGGCCGTCGTTGGGGTCCTCGCGCAGCAGGCCCTCGAACACCAGGGTGTCGATCAGGTCGCGCCAGCCTTGCGGGCTGAACTCCTTGCCGATGCCGAAGGTCGACATGGTCGCCTCGGCCGGGGTGACGTCCTTGGTCTTGCCCAGCAGGTGGTCGACCAGGCGGCCGCGCCCGAACCGACCGCCCATCCGGTGGGCGGCCGACAGCGCCTTCTGGGCGGCTTGCGTGGCGTCGACGCCGGTCGGCGGCGAAAGGCAAATGTCGCAGACCCCGCAGCGCTCGACCCCCTCCTCGCCGAAATAGCGGCGGACGGCGGCGGCGCGGCAGGTGACGCCCTCCAGCATGGCGTAGAACTGGCGCAGCTTGCGCAGCTGCACCGCCTTGACCTCGTCGGGCGCGCTCTGGGCCTCGATCCGGCGCACGGCCCAGGCCAGGTCGGCCGAGCTGTAGAGGGTGATGCCCTCGGCCGGCTGGCGGTCGCGGCCCGCCCGGCCGATCTCCTGCCAGTAGGCCTCGATGGCCGCCGGCGGGTCGGCGTGGATCACGAAGCGGACGTCGGGCTTGTCGACCCCCATGCCGAAGGCGATGGTCGCCACCATCACCGCCTCGTCGGCCTCCAGGAACTCCTCCAGCCGCCGGGCGCGCACGGCCTTGTCGAGGCCGGCATGGTAGGCCAGGGCCGGAATGCCCTCGGCGATCAGCTTCTCGGCCAGCTTCTCGGTGGAGTCGCGGCTGCCGGCATAGACCACCCCGGCCCGGTTCGGCCGCTCGGTGACCAGTTCGATGACCCGGTCGTGGCCCTTGCCCTTCTTGCGCTCGGCGTTCAGGGCCAGTTCGTGGCGGGCGAAACTGTCGACGAACTCGGCCGCGCCCGAAAGGCGCAGTTCGGCGCGGATGTCGTCGCGGGTGCGGGCGTCGGCGGTGGCGGTGACCGCCAGGCGCGGGGCGTGGGGGAACACCTCGGCCAGCCGCCCCAGCATCCGGTATTCGGGCCGGAAGTCGTGGCCCCACTGGCTGACGCAGTGGGCCTCGTCGACCGCGACCAGCGACAGGGGCAGGCGCGACAGCCGCTCCAGCATCGACGGCTGCATCAGGCCTTCGGGCGACAGGTAGAGCAGGTCCAGCGCCCCGGCGTCGATCCGCCGCCAGATCTCGGCCCGCTCGCCCGGCAGGGTGTTGCTGTCCAGCCGCTCGGCCGCCACCCCCGCCTGCTGCAGGCCGGCCACCTGGTCGGCCATCAGGGCGATCAGCGGCGAGACCACCAGGCCCAGGCCCGGGCGGACCAGGGCGGGGATCTGGTAGCACAGGCTCTTGCCGCCGCCGGTGGGCAGCACGGCCAGGGCGCTGCGCCCGGCCAGCAGCTCGCCGATCACCCCGGCCTGCAGGCCCCGGAAGTCCGAATGGCCGAAGGTGCGGCGCAGCACCTCGCGCGCCGCGTCGAGCGAGGCGGGCGGCCCCAGGTCACGGGGCGCGTAGGCGGAATCAGGATGATCGTACACGGGCGTCTTTTGACAGCGCGCGGGGGCCAGGCCAAGCGCGGCGCCACGATCCGGCCCTCAAAATCGGTTTGAAAGCGGACATAGGTCCCATGGGGGGCCTTATCGGGGGCCTCATCGGGTCTGCAAGGCGGCTCATCAGCGTGTTCGCGGTGCGATCGGAAGTCGAAACGAACCATGAACACGCGCGAGGCGCAAGCGGCGGCGCGAGGCTGGGGCGAAGGGGGCGGCGGGCGGCGTTCATTCCTCGTCAATCTTGTCGCGCGTCTTGTGCGCTTCGGCTAAACGGATTGCGGCCCGGCCCCGGAAGGGTCGCGCCTTCGCGGGATTAAGGACGACATGGCCAACGGTACCTTCGGCGGGAACAAGCCGGCGAAGCCGCAACGCACGCCCCTGCAGGCGTTGCTCTACTGGACCGTCGTGCTCGGCGTCTGGGGCCTGATCTTCGTCGTCGCCTTCTTCGCGGTGTTCGCCAGCGACCTGCCCGACACCTCCAAGCTGTACGACGTCAAGCGCCAGCCCTCGATCAACTATCTGGACCGCTCGGGGGCCCTTCTGGCCGTGCGCGGCAGCCAGTACGCCCCGCCGGTCGACCTGGACGCCCTGCCCGAATATGTGCCGGCGGCCTTCGTGGCCATCGAGGACCGCCAGTTCTACCACCATATCGGCTTCAACCCCTGGGGCATCGCCCGCTCGCTGATCTGGAACCTGAGCCACGAGGGCGGTCCCCAGCGCGGGGGCTCGACCATCACCCAGCAGCTGGCCAAGAACCTGTTCCTCAGCCCGGCTCAGAACTACCGCCGCAAGGCCCAGGAGCTGATCCTGGCCGTCTGGCTGGAGCTGAAGTTCAGCAAGAAGCAGATTCTGGCCCTCTACATGAACCGGGTCTATTTCGGGGCCGGGGCCTATGGGATCGAGGCCGCCTCGCAGCGCTATTTCAACAAGCCCGCCTCGCAGCTGACGGTCGGCGAAGCGGCCCTGCTGGCCGGGCTGATGAAGGCCCCGGCTCGCTATTCGCCGGTCTCGGCCAGCGACCGCGCCGCCCGCCGCGCCACCGTCGTGCTCGACGAGATGGTGCGGATGAAGGCCATCACCGCCCAGCAGCGCGACGAGGCCTTCCAGGAGCCGGTGCGGGTCTCGGCCACCCTGGCCAACCAGCGCGCCCAGTACTTCACCGACTATGTCGACGCCCAGGTGCGCTCGCTGGTCGGCGAGCCCACCGAGGACCTGGTGGTCGAGACCACCCTGGACCTGCCGATCCAGGTGGCCGCCGAGCGCTCGGTGCAGACCGGCGTCGAGGGCCACAAGGGCCAGGGCGTGCAGCAGGCGGCCCTGGTGGCCATCGACGGCGAGGGCCGCATCCGCGCCTATGTCGGCGGCGCCGACTACAGCGAAAGCCAGTTCGACCGCGCCACCAGCGCCCGCCGCCAGGCCGGCTCGGCCTTCAAGCCGTTCGTCTACCTGACCGCCATGGACCAGGGCCGCAATCCCAGCGTCATGGTGGTCGACGAGCCGGTGAAGATCGGCAACTGGGAGCCGAAGAACTACACCAACAAGTACCTGGGCCCCATGACCCTGCAGACGGCTCTCGCCCAGTCGATCAACACGGTCGCCGCTCGCCTGGCCAGCGAGGTCGGCACCAGCAACGTCGCCGCCACCGCCCGCCGCCTGGGCATCACCAGCAAGATCCAGCTGGACCCGTCGATGGCCCTGGGCGCGGTCGAGGTCTCGCCGATGGAGATGGCCCAGGCCTACGCCCCATTCTCGAACGGCGGCTTCCTGGCCAAGGGCTACGGCGTCGAGCGCATCCGCACCACCAGCGGCAAGGTCCTGTACGACCACAGCGTCGACAAGCCGCCGCGCCCGGCGGTGATCGCTTCGCCGTCGCTGCAGTACATGAACCAGATGATGCGCCAGGTCGTGGCCGGCGGCACCGGGACCCGGGCCAAGGTCGAGGGCTACGACATCGCCGGCAAGACCGGCACCACCAGCGACTACCGTGACGCCTGGTTCGTCGGCTACACCGGCGGCTTCGTCACCGCGGTGTGGACCGGCAAGGACGACAACACCTCGATGAAACGGGTCACCGGCGGCGGCGCCCCGGCCGAGATCTGGCACAACTTCATGGCCGCGACCCTGCCGCGCCTGAAGGCCACCCCGATCCCCGGCGGCGTGATCGAGCCTCCGCCCCCGGTCACGGCCGACCCGATCGGCGACATCCTGGTGGATCCGAGCGGCGCGCAGGGGCCCGCCGCCGAGACCCCCGCGCCGGGCACGCCGGCGCCGGAGCAGCTGCCCTACTGACATCGATCCTCCTGACCGCGCCCCTCCCCCTGTGGGGGAGGCGATCGCGCAGCGATCGGTGGGGGGAGTTTTGGGGTCGAAGATCCGGGTTGTTGTCATCGGCCGATCACTCCCCCCTCCGTCGCCCCTTGGGCGACACCTCCCCCACAGGGGGAGGATCTTGGATGCACGATCTCTCGTCCTCACGCGGATCACCGCTGAGCTGATGGAAAGGGACGCGGAGCGCCGGACGACGTCCGGAGTGTTTGAGTAGTAACCGTTTCGACGAAGCCCGATCGCTCCGCGCGGTCGTTATCCGGAAGCCCGCGGCGCTGAGCCCTGTTAGGACCTCGCCGCCTTGAAGCCTCCGACGGGCGGGCTAGAGCGTGTTGAGATTAGGCGGCATAGCCTGAGTTTCTGAGATAGTTGGCGCATTCTTCTGGAGGGAAGGCGTTGAGGAGCATGCCGGTGGCCTTGAGCAGGCCATTGTGTGAGCGGGCCTGAGCCTTTCGCAGGAGGTGCTTGAGCTTGGAGAAGACCTGCTCGATGGGGTTCAGGTCGGGGGAGTATTTGGGCAGGAAGAGGAGCCTGGCCCCGGCTTGGCGGATGGCCTGGCGGACCATCTTGCCGCGATGGCTGCCCAGATTGTCCATAACCACGACGTCGCCGGCTTGAAGGGTGGGGACCAGGAAGGTCCGCACCCAGGCCAGGAAGATCTGGCCGTTGATCGGGCCATCGAGCAGGCAGGGCGCATCGATCCGGTCGCGCCTGAGGGCGGCGATGAAGG
The DNA here is from genome assembly GCF_964253875.1 of Caulobacter sp. LjRoot300. NCBI lineage: Bacteria > Pseudomonadati > Pseudomonadota > Alphaproteobacteria > Caulobacterales > Caulobacteraceae > Caulobacter > Caulobacter sp. LjRoot300. The sequence continues at coordinate 423,615 of NZ_CAXUSA020000002.1, read as the reverse complement.
TCAGGGTCTTCCATCGGCCGAACGGGGCCTTGGCCTTGAGTCGGGCGCCACGAGGGCTCCAACCGCGCAGGGGCGCCATGTTGGTCTTGGCCCAGGTCTCGTCGATAAACACCAGGCGATCAGCGTCGATGCGCCCCTGATACTTGCGCCATTGCTCACGTCGGCGAGCCACGTCAGGCCGATCCTGCTCCTTGGCCAACAGGCTTTTTTTTGAAGCTGAGGCCTTGGGCGTGCAGGAACTCCCAGACCGAACGCCGGTCCACCTTCAGGCCCCGCACCCGCTGCAGCTCCTCCACCAACTGGCTGATGGTGAAGTCCTTCTCCCGGCAGCGGGCGACCAGCCAGTCGGCATGCTCGCCACGCAGCGTCCTTGGCTTGTAGCCGCCCATCTTGGCCGGCGCGACGCTCCCGGTCGCCCGGAACCGCGCCACCCACTTGATCGCCGAACTGGGCGCCACGCCAAACCGCGCCGCGGCCTGTTGGCGCGACAGGCCGCCGCTCTCAACCGCCGCCACCACGCGCTCACGAAGATCCAACGAACAGGGCTTGCCCATCCATGCTGGCCTCCTTCCCAGCCAGCATCTTGAATCAGACCCTAGCTGATTTGGGAATCCCGCGATTCAGCTAAACCTCAACCCGCTCTAGGTCAACGAACCCCGGTCCCGGACCGCGAGCGCGTCACCGCCCGCCTGTTGCTCCGCCAGCCCTCGCGCCACGCCGTTTTAGTGTTCCATGCCCGGCCGGCCCTGGAGACGCGAGGTTTGGTCCCAAAGGACCGCCGACGGAGCTTCCCGCTCGATCGCCCCCCGCCGCCGCATCGGTCGCTGGCCATGCGCCCTTTCCATGCGACGAGGTGAGGACAGGATAAGGGCGGTCTGGGAGGGTGGGGATCAACTTGGGTCGAGAAAGTTCAGGGCATTGGAATCCCGGGAGTTTATTAGCTGAACGCCGAGCGCAAGCCGGGGACGTGCTCTCACGGCAAGGCCTCGCGGATCGATTCACGGCCTCTGGGTGAGTGCATGTCCCCAACGCCATCCACGGCGTCACGAGACTTCAGCGCCGGACTCAGCGGCTCCGTTGGGGACACGCACGCACAGTCAGCGCCCTGCGCGCCGGCCGACGCCTTGCCGTGCGTGCGCGTCCCCGGTCCTCTACGCCGAGATCGCGTGCAGCTCCGCCGCATGCGCCCGCAGCCAGCGGCGGTGGGGCGCGGGATCGCCCGACAGCTGTTCGCACAGCGCCCAGAAGCGTGGGCCGTGGTTGGCCTCGACCAGGTGGGCGCACTCGTGGGCGACGACATAGTCGGCCACCTCGAACGGGGCCAGCACCAGCCGCCAGCTGTAGCGGATCGCCGCCGGGTGGCCGGGCCGGGCCGGGCGGCACGAGCCCCAGCGGGCCTTGGGGTCGGCGATGGCCACCGAGGGCAGGGGGCGGCCCAGGGCGGCGGCATGATGGGCGGTGCGCTCGGTCAGCCGGACCAGGGCCTCGCGCTTGGCCAGGCGCAGGATACGCAGCGACCAGGTGCTGTCGTCGGGGGCGACCAGCGCCTCGTCCGTCATCTTGGGCCGGCCCGGGCCGACCTCCAGCCGATAGGGCTTGCCCAGCAGCCGCAGGATCCCGCCGGGGGCGATGACCTGGCGGTTGGGCAGGGCGGCCAGCTGGCCGGCGATCCAGTCGGCCTTCTCGTGGGCGAAGGCCACGGCCTCGGACAGCCGGCGTGGGGTGGGGGCCAGGGCCACCACCTCGGACTTGGCCCGGTCGACCCGCAGCGAGATCCGCCGCGCCCGGCCGTCGACCTTCAGCCGCACCGCGCAGCCGCGCACGTCCAGCCGGTCGCCGTCGGCGTAGCGCTGCGGGCGGAAGAGATTCATGGTCCCTAGATCGCTCCTCGTGCTGCGTCGCGCAAGGCTGTGCAAGTCCCTCCCCCGTGGGGGAGGCGGCCGAAGGCCGGTGGGGGTGTTTGCGGCCACACGTGCGGTTGTCATCCCGGAAAGCGCGCAGCGCTTGTCCGGGACCCAGGACGGCCGCACCGCATCGGCCCAGTCCCCTGGGTCCCGGACAGCCTCTGCGAGGCTTCCGGGATGACAACGGAAGGGAGAGGCTCGACCTCGCTAGCCGAAGTTCGGGTCGCTCTTGAGGATGAAGTCGCGGACCCGCGGGTAGATCTCCTCGCGGAACCGGCGGCCGTTGAACACCCCGTAGTGGCCGACGTCCGGCTGGACGTAGTCCTTCTTCAGGGCGTCGGGCAGGGACGAGCACAGGCCGTGGGCCGCCTGGGTCTGGCCGACGCCCGAAATGTCGTCGTTCTCGCCCTCGACCGTCATCAGGCCGATGTCGGTGATCGCCTCGGGCCGCACCAGCCGGCCGCGATGGCTCAGCTCGCCCTTCGGCAGCAAGTGCTGCTGGAAGACGATGTCGATGGTCTGGAGGTAGAACTCCTCGGTCAGGTCCAGCACCGACAGGTATTCGTCGTAGAACTCCAGGTGCTTGTCGGCGCTGTCGCCGTCACCCTTGACCAGGTCGTTGAAGTAGCGGCGATGGGCTTCCTGGTGCTTCTCGGCGTTCATGCTCATGAAGCTGGCCAGCTGGACGAAGCCCGGATAGACGCGCCGGCCCATGCCCGGATAGGGCGGGGGCACGGTGTAGATCATGTTCGACTGGAACCAGGTGAACGGCTTTTCCTCGGCCAGCTGGTTGGTCACGGTCGGCGACAGGCGCGCGTCGATCGGCGAGCCCATGAAGGTCATGCTGGCGGGGCGCGAGGGATCGCCGTCCTCGGCCATCAGGGCCGCGGCGGCCAGGACCGGCGGGCCGGGCTGGCAGACGGCCACCACGTTGGGGCGCGGCCCCAGGGCGGTCAGCATCTGGCGGATGTGGTCGATATAGTCGTGGAAGTCGAAGCGGCCCTCCAGGACCGAGACCTCGCGGGCGTTGACCCAGTCGACGATGAACACCGCGTGGTCGGGCAGGAAGGCCTCGACCGTACCGCGCAACAGCGTCGCGTAGTGACCCGACAGCGGCGCGACGATCAGCACGGCAGGGTCCAGCGAGAACTTGCCGGCCCGACGCATGTCGGACATGTCGCGGTCGAACTGGATCAGCCGCGCCCAGGGGCTTTCCCAGACCACGGTCGGCCGCACCCGCACGTCGACCTGGCCGACCTTGACGGTGTCGATGCGCCAGTCGGGCTTGCCGTAGCGGCGGGTGACGTTGGAGACCAGGTCCGCGCCGGCGTGGATGCGGCGGCCAAGATCGCTCTCGGCCGCCGGGTTCAGGGGCGAGCCCCAGAAGTCACGGGCCGCGCGGGCGGCGAGGCGCAGGGGCGTTGAGGCGTAGAAACCGGCCTCGTGCAGGGCGTACAGCATGGCGCATCCGATATGTTGCGATGCAGCATAACACGCCGAAGCCTAAGAAAGTACAGCCTTCCGGTAGCGGTGCAGCGTCGCGCGAACGCAACGCGCTAGATTTTTGTTTCGCATCGCTTTGCGGAAAACCGGCATCCACTTTTCCGCGCGATGCTCTAGCCGCGCCCCGCCATGGCGTCGCGGATCTGCCGGGCGATCTCGTCGGGCGGCAGGTTGTAGGGGATGACTTTGACGAACCGGCCCTTGGGATCCATCAGATAGACCGCCGTGGAGTGGTCGACGCTGTAGTCTGGCCCATCGCCGACGGCCTTGTAGTAGACGCGGTAGGCCTTGGCGGCGGCGGCCGTCTGCTCGGGCGTGCCGGTCAGGCCCAGGATGTTGCCGGGCAGGGTGGGGCCCGACAGGAAGGCCTTCAACTGCTCGGGCTTGTCGCGGCCGGGGTCGACCGAGATGAAGACGATCTTCAGGTCCTTGGCCTTGGGGCCCAGCTGGTCGCTGGCCGCGGCCAGGGCCTGCAGGGTGCCGGGGCAGACGTCCGGGCAGTAGGTGAAGCCGAAGAACACCGCGTTCCACTGGCCCTTCAGCGCCGCCTCGGTGGTCGGCCTGCCGTTCTGGTCGACCAGCTGGAACGGTCCGCCCACCAGGGACGGGGGCGGGGCCTTGTCCAGCACCCCGGTCCTGAGGATCAGCCCGCCGGCCAGCAGGACGGCCAGCAGACCCGCCAGAATCGCAAGCAACCGATGGCGTGGCATGGGCTTTGAACCTTTCGCTCTCGCCAGACGAGAATTTCTGGCCTTATGGTGCGACATGGCAGACGCGTCTCTCAGGAATGCGCCGCACAGTTCGCCTCGGACCGGGCTCGATAGGCCCGACGTCGAGGCGGCGCAAGACGAGGACTGGTCCTGGGCGGGGCCAGGGCTGCGTCGTGGACGCCTGAGGGTCCGCACCCTGATCGCCCAGCGCTGGCTGATGGTGGTGGGCCAGGCGATCGCGGTGCTGGTCGCCGGCCTGGTCCTGGACCTCAAGGTTCCCTACGCCCTGTGCTTTTCCCTGATCGCCCTGTCGGCCTGGCTGAACGTGCTGATCGGCCTGGCGTTCGGCGGCCAGCGGATGGCCCGCGAGGGCGAAGCCACGGCCCAGATCGCCTTCGACACCCTGCAGCTGGCGGGGATGCTTTACCTGACCGGCGGGATCGTCAATCCGTTCTCCCTGCTGCTGATCGCCCCCGTCACCCTGGCCGCGGCCACCCTGCCGGCCCGGTACTCCGTGGCGATCGGGGCCCTGGCGGTGGCGGCCTGCCTGGTCCTGACCTTCTTCTTCATGCCGATACCCTACCCGCCGTCGGCCGGCCCGGGACCCACGCCCGGCGGCCTGACCCTGATGACCATCGTGCTGGCGCGGGTCCTGGGGATCGCCCTGACCGGGGCCTATGCCTGGCAGGCGGCGACGGAGTCGGCGCGGATGGAGTTGGCGCTGAACGTCACCGAGACGGTGCTGGCCCGCGAGCAGCGGCTCTCGGCCCTGGGCGCCCTGGCCGCCGCCGCCGCCCACGAGCTGGGCACGCCGCTGGCCACCATCTCGGTCGTGGCCCGCGAGATGGTCCGCAACGCCCCGGACGAGCAGACCCGCGAGGACGCCGAGCTGATGATCGGCCAGGCCGCGCGCTGTCGCGAGATCCTGGCCCGGCTGACCGAGATGCCCGAGGCCAAGGACGCCGTGCACGAGCGCATCAGCCTCACCCAGCTGGTGCACGAGGTGATCGAGCCGCACATGATCCACGGCATCCGGGTCGAGGCGGTGGTCAACGGCCCGCCGGGCGATTCGGCGCCCGACATCTGGCGCCGGGCCGAGATCCTCCACGCCCTGACGACGATCGTCGAGAACGCCGTCGATTTCGCCCGGGCCGAGGTCATCGTGGTGGCCCGCTTCGACGCCCGGGCGGTGGTGATCGAGGTGCGCGACGACGGGCCGGGCTTCTCGCCCGAGATCCTGGCCAAGCTGGGCGAGCCCTATGTCACCTCTCGCCCCGGGGCGGAGGGGTCCAGGACCGGCCACATCGGCATGGGCCTGGGCTTCTTCATCGCCAAGACGCTGCTGGAACGAACCGGGGCGAGCGTGGATTTCAAGAACGGTCGGCGCGGCGGCGCGGTGGTCGCCGCGCGCTGGCCAAGGTCGGCGCTGGAGGCGCCGGCCATCATTGGAGCGAGCGAGCTTTAATGAAACACTTGCGACACTCGCCAATTGGGCAACAAGATGGCTCGCTCGTGGCGTGGTTGAGTGTCGGCGTTGGGAGGCGCTGAAGTTCATGGCGGATATTGCTGAGATGGTCGCGGCCCTGCCCGACAAGTCCCTGCTGCTTCTCGACGACGACGCGCCCTTGCGGACGCGGCTGGGTCGAGCCCTGGAGCAGCGCGGATTCGCGGTCACGCTCTGCGCTTCGGTGGCCGAGGCGATGAGCGCCCTGCGAAGTCAGGCGCCGGCCCACGCCGTGCTCGACATGCGGCTGGAGGACGGCACGGGGCTGAAGGTGGTCGAGGCCGTGCGCGACGTGCGTCCGGACGCCAAGGTCATCATGCTGACCGGCTACGGCAACATCGCCACCGCCGTCGCGGCCGTGAAGGCCGGGGTGATCGACTACCTGTCCAAGCCGGCCGACGCCGACGACGTGGCCCGCGCCCTGCTGGCCGCCAAGGACGCCGCCCCGGTTCCGCCGGAGAACCCGATGAGCGCCGACCGCGTCCGCTGGGAGCACATCCAGCGGGTCTACGAGATGTGCGGCCACAACGTGTCGGAAACCGCGCGGCGGCTGAACATGCACCGGCGGACCCTGCAGCGGATCCTGGCCAAGCGGGCGCCGCGGTAGACAGGTCCAAGGGCCTCCCCCTGTGGGGGAGGCGATCGCGCAGCGATCGGTGGGGGGAGTTTTCGGATGGTTGATCCGGGCTGCGACCGCCGCCGATTCACGTCCCCCTCCGTCGGCCTGCGGCCGCCACCTCCCCCACAGGGGGAGGTCGGCTCGTTTCACATCGCCGAGATGCCGCCGTCCAGCTTCAGCTCGGCGCCGGTCATGAACTTGCTCTCGTCGCTGGCCAGGTAGAGCACGGCGTTGGCGATGTCGTTCGGCTCGCCGATATGGCCCAGCGGGATCTGCCGGCCCAGCTTGGCGTGGGCCTCTTCCTTGCCCAGGCGCTGGCTCAGCGGGTCGAGAATCGGGGTGTCGATGAAGGTCGGGTGGATCGAGTTGGAGCGGATATTCAGCCCCATCTTGGCGCAGTAGAGGGCGATGTTCTTGCTCAGCATCCAGACCCCGGCCTTGGAGGCGTTATAGGCCGGGGAGTTGTGGTTGGCGATCAGGCCGGCGATCGAGCTGATGTTGATGATCGAGCCCGGCTGATGGGCGCGCATGTATTTCAGGGCGTGCTTGGCCCCCAGGAAAACGCTGTCGACATTGATCGACATGATCTTCTTCCAGAGGTCGAACTCCATCTGCTCCAGCGGCTTGTCGCCGGCCACCCCGGCGTTGTTGAGCAGCACCGAGATCCCGCCCATGGCGGCGTCGGCCTTTTCCAGGGCCTCGATCCACTGGTCTTCCTGGGTGACGTCGAGCGCGAGGGCGAAGGCCGTGCCCGCCCCGTGGGCGGCGTTGATCTCGTCGGCCACGGCCTGGGCCCCGGCGAAGTTGATGTCGGCCAGGCTGACCTGGGCGCCTTCCTTGGCCAGCAGCCGCGCGGCGGCCGCGCCCAGCCCCTGGGCCCCGCCGGTGATGAAGGCCTTCTTGCCGGCGACCCGGCCCGTGCTCTGCGCCATTGGCGGCGTCCTCCCGATTATAATTCAAACATTAGTTTGAACTGGAAGCGCGGCGGGCGGAAGGGGGAAACGGAGAGGTGGGCGCCCAGATCCTCCCCCCGTGGGGGAGGTGATCGCGCAGCGATCGGTGGGGGGAGTTTTAGGATCGAAGATCCGGGCCGCGGCCGCCGGCCGATCACTCCCCCCTCCGTCGGTTTCGCCGACACCTCCCCCACAGGGGGAGGATCTTCAGCGTCAGCCCGCGATCGAATCCATGAACCGCGCCATCGTCACGTCCAGCGCGCTGACCCCGTCGGCGTCGTGGGTGGTCAGCACCACCTCGACGCGGTTGTAGACGTTGAACCATTCGGGATGGTGGTCCAGCTTGTCGGCCATCAGGGCCACCCGGGTCATGAAGCCGAAGGCGGCGTTGAAATCGGCGAACCGGAAGGTCTTGGCGATGGCGTCCTTCTCGGACACGGCGGTCCAGCCTTCCAGCTGGGAAAGGGCGGCGGCGGCGCCGATCTTGGCGGGACGGGACATGGCGGCTCCTGCGAACGGACTTTTCCCAGTCAGAACGCCAAACCGGTCGCGGCCGCAAGCTCCTCCAGCGCCTGGTCCTCGGTCGTGACCTTGATGGCGGTCATGCCCAGGGCCGCCGCCGGCTTGCAGTTGATCCCCAGGTCGTCGAGATAGACGCATCGCTCCGGCGTCACGGCCAGCAGCTCGCACATCATCCGGTAGATGCGCGGGTCGGGCTTGCGCACCCCCGCCCTGGAGCTTTCGATCACCGCGTCGAACCGCGCGAAGATGCCGGCGATCGCCTGGGCTTTCTCGGCCGAGCCGGCCATGCCGGTCCCGTGCCCGGTCACGACGTTGTTGGTGATGCAGCCGACCTTGAACCGCGCCTTGCAGGCGTCCAGGGCCGCCACCACGCGCGGCCGCACGTCGCCCGACAGCAGCGGCAGCACCTCGGCCCCGCGCAGCGGATGGCCCAGGCGCGTCGCCTCCTCCAGGAACATGGCGTCGAAGGCCGCCGCATCGATTTCGTTGCGCTCGAACAGCGCCCAGGCGTTGGCGTCGGGATCGGCGGCGTTGACCCGGCGGATGAAGTCGGCCGGCAGGCCGCGCTGGGCCTCGAACCGCCGGAAGGCCTCGAACGGCGAGGTGGTGAACACCCCGCCGAAGTCCCAGATCACCGCCTCGATCGCCATGCGCGCCTCAAACATCTGTTTGACGCGACGCTAGGCGGCCGGCGCGGTCCTGACAATCGCCCTGAGAATCTTCATGGCCACGCTCGCGTCGAAGGCGAAAAGGCGCGAAACCTGCCGGCGGCTCTGGTTTGTTAACCTTCTGGAGTTCTCGCCATGGTCCGCCGCCTGCTTCCGTCGCTCGCGCTCGCCGCCGTCCTCTGCGGCGTGGGAACCGCCGCCTCCGCCCAGGCCTGGCCGGGCGAGTGCGTGACCCGGCGGGTCACCGGCCCGGGCGGCGCCTATCGCTGGGACCGCGTCGAGTGCGAGGCCCATGCCGGGCCGAGCGACTTCGACCGCTGGGGCCGGCGACCGCTGGACGTGGTGGAAGATCCGCCGCTGGACGGCCCGCTGATCGGTGACCGCTATGGCGGTTGGCGCCGGGCGCCCGCCTATCCGGCCTATGACGAAGGCCCGTACCGGGAGGAGCCCTACCCGTACTATCCGACCTACCGCGTCGCGGGCCGCGACGAGGACGGCTTCCTGGTCTGGCCGGGCAAGCTGCCGTAGCGGCCGGCGTCGTGGCCCGGGGCTTGCGTGGGAGGCGGTCGTTCGCGCCAATCCGGGACGAGGGGGCTTTTCCATCATGCGCACGCCGAGCAAGCGGGTCTTCGAGACCTATGAGATCGTGGCGATCGTCGCCTTCGTGCTGGCCGCGGTCGCCGTCGCCGCCCTGAGACTGATCGCCTAGGCTGGATCAATCTTCAGCCCTGGAGCCGAAAACCTCGTCCTTCGACAAGCTCAGGATGAGGTTTTCTAATGCCACGGCCTGCACAATGGTCCTCATCCTGAGCTTGTCGAAGGACGAGGACCACGCACGGCGTTCACGTCGGCCCGGCCAAGCCCCCGCCGGAACCGGCCGGTTTCGGAACACAAGAGCCTTGTCCGCGCGTTGTGGACGGGTATCTGGAGGTTCCGCCCTGACGACGCTCGTCCCTGATCCCCCGCCCAGCCTGGCCGCGCGCCTGCGCGGCCTGCCGCCGCGCGCCCGCTGGGGGATGATCGGGGCGATCCTGCTGACCGTGGCGATCGTCGTCTTCCTGGTGATCTTCGACTGGAACTGGTTTCGCGGCCCGCTGGGACGCTTCGCCTCGGCCCGGCTGAACCGCGAGGTGGTGATCACCGGCGACCTGCGCGTCCATCCCTGGTCGTTCTCGCCCAAGGCCGAGGCTCTGGGCGTCCGCATCGCCCAGCCCGACTGGGCCGCCAAGGCCGATCCCAAGGCCGATCCCAAGGGCTCGCCGGCCGGCGCGCCGATGGCCCAGGTCGGCCGCATCGCGGTGCAGATCAAGCTGCTGGCCCTGCTGAAGGGCGACGTGATCCTGCCGCTGCTGGCCGTCGACCGCCCCGACCTGCGACTGCTGCGCGAGGCCTCGGGCCGCGCCAACTGGACGTTCGGCGACCCCGACGCCCCCAGGAAGCCGCTGAAACTGCCGGCCATCCAGCACTTCATCATCAATGACGGCCAGTTGCGCTACGAGGACCAGCAGCGCGACGTCGTCTTCGTGGGCACGGTCAGCTCCAACGAACACGCCGGCGGCGACGGGCGCGGCAGGTTCGTGCTGGAAGGCAAGGGCCAGCTGAACCGCGCGCCGTTCACCGCCCTGGTCACCGGCGGCCCGCTGCTGAACATCTCGCCCAACCGGCCCTATCCGTTCGACGCGCGGGTCGATGCCGGCTCGACTCATGTCACGGCCAAGGGCGACATCACCAAGCCGTTCAACCTGGGCCTGTTCGAGACCCAGCTGACGGTGTCGGGCTCGGACCTGAACCGCCTCTACGCCCTGACCGGCTTGGCCCTGCCCAACACCCCGCCCTACCGGATCAGCGGCCACCTGAGCCGCAAGGGCGAGCGCTTCGACTTCAAGCGGCTGGACGGCCGGGTCGGCGACAGCGACGTCTCGGGCGACCTGTTCGTGCTGATGGGGCGCGAGCGGCCCTATCTGGAGGCCGACCTGCAGTCGCGCCGCCTGGACTTCGACGACCTGGGCAGTCTGGTCGGCGCCGCGCCGGCCACCGGCCGGGGCGAGACCGCCTCGCCCGGCCAGAAGGTCGAGGCCGCCCAGCGCGACGCCACCCGCCGCCTGCTGCCGGACGCCACCCTGCAGGTCGATCGGGTCAAGGCCATGGACGCCAAGGTCAAGTACCGCGCCCTGGCGGTCAACGCGCCCAACCTGCCGCTCCAGAAGGTCCGGCTGGACCTGACGCTGGACAAGGGCGTGCTGACCATGGACCCGCTGGCCTTCACCTTCTCGCGCGGCGACCTGGCCGGAAAGGTGCGGCTGGACGCCAATCCGAAGGTCCCCCGCACCGACCTCGACATGCGGCTGACCAACGCCAAGCTGGAGGACTTCATCCCGATCCAGAGCGGCGGCAAGCCGGCGATCGAGGGCGGGGTGATGGCCCGGGCCAAGCTGACCGGTTACGGCAATTCGGTGCACCGCGCCGCCTCGTCGGCCAACGGCCAGGTGACGGTGGTGTCGCCCCGGGGCGAGATCCGCCAGGCCTTCGCCGAGCTGCTGGGCGTCAACGCCTCCAAGGGACTGATCCTGCTGCTGAGCAAGGACAACCGCGAAACCAGCGTCCGCTGCGCCGTGGCCGACTTCAGCGTTAAGGACGGGATCATGACCGCCAACCAGATCGTCGCCGACACCGGGGTGGTGCTGGCCAAGGGCAAGGGCACGGTCGACCTCCAGACCGAGCGTTTGGACCTGAAGATCGAGGGCGACAGCAAGAAGCCCCGCCTGGTCCGCCTGTTCATCCCGATCACCATCCGGGGGCCGTTCATGACCCCGAAGGTCGGGCTGGAGACCGGCGGCGCCGTGGCCCAGGGCGGCCTCGCCGCGGCCCTGGGCAGCCTGGTCACGCCCCTGGCCGCCATCCTGCCCTTCGTCACCGGCGGCGAGGCCAAGGACGCCGACTGCGCCAGCCTGGTGGCCGAGGCCCGCCGCGAGGGCGCGCCGGTCAAGGTGGCCCAGACCACGCCGGCCAAGGTCAGGAAGAAGTAGGTGCTAGCTCAGGTTCGCCGGAAGAAGAACACCTTGGCCGCTCCGTAGTCGCGCGCGTCGAGCCGCTCGAAGCCCGCGGGCGCGGGGTCGGGCTCGTCGCGGCCGCGCTCGAACATCACCACCGCGCCGGGGACCAGCCAGTCCCCGGCGAGCAGCTGGTCCAGGGCCTTCTCGCCCAGGCCCCTGGCGTAGGGCGGGTCGAGGAAGGCGACGTCGAACGGCGCGCCGACGCTGCCGGGGCGCGGGCCCAGGTCGGTGGCGTCGCGCCGGTGCACGCGGGCCTGGCCGAACAGGCCGAAGGCCTCCAGGTTCTCGCGGATCGCGCCGCGCGCGGCGTCGTCGGTCTCGACGAACAGGCAGAAGCCCGCCCCGCGCGACATGGCCTCCAGGCCGAGAGCCCCGGAACCGGCGAACAGGTCGATCACCCGCGCGTCGTGCAGCGCCGGCGCCCAGGCGGCGTGCTCGAGGATGTTGAACACCGCCTGCCGCGCCCGGTCGGAGGTGGGGCGGGTGGTGGCGCCCGGCGGGGTGGCGATGGCCTTGCCGCGATATCGGCCCGAGACGATGCGCAAGCGGTCAGTCCTCGGCGATCTGGGCGGCCGAGAGCTTGCCGCTCCGGACCATCAGCCGGTTGATCAGCGACAGCGCGCCGAGGACCAGGGCGATGCCCAGCCAGCCCCAGGGCGTGCGGGTGACGATGCTGAGGAAGATCAGGCCGCACATCAGCCCGGGCAGCAGGGCCACGCGCAGCAGCACGTAGATCTTCTCGATCGCCGGCATCGGTTCCGACAGGCCGCCGAGGAAGGCGGCGTAGCCCCAGGCCATCGCGTGGGCCAGGCCGATGGCGGTCACCAGGCCGACATAGACGAACACCGCCGGGGCGGAGCCGCTTTCCCACAGCAGCTCGGTGGCCAGCGGCAACAGGGCCAGCAGGCCCAGCATGACCAGGTTCAGGACATCCAGGGCGCCGTCGGCCTTGCGCAGGCGCGAATAGATGCGGCGATGGCTGATCCAGTAGATGCCGACCACCGCGAAGCTGACGGCGTAGGCCATCAGCTTGTGCTGCATCTGGCCGAACAGGTCGGCCACGCCATGCCAGTGCTCGGGCGGATGGATCTCGATGGCCAGCAGCGTGATGGCGATCGCGAACACCGCGTCCGAGAACAGGATCAGGCGATGCAGGTGCTGCGCTTCCTTGTCGGTGATGTCGGTCATGAGGCGCCCCGTTCCTGTCCCGCCCGCTTTCGCCCCGATGTGTGCCGCGCGTCGGCCATCGCGGCAAGTCGCGTGTCGCGCCGCTTGCGTCGCGCGCGGCGAACGCCTAGCGAAGAAGCGGGCTCAGGATCGAAAAACAGTGGTGCTAGCAGAGCTTCGACGGTCGCCGTTCCTGGACGATCTGACGCCGGCCGACCGGCGCGTGGTTCCGCTGCTGCTGACCCTGGTGGTCGGCGTGGTCGCCGCCCTGCTGGCCGCCGTGATCTGCGGCATCGCGGTGTTCGTGGCCTTCGCGATCGGCGGCGGCGGCGTGGAGTCGGCCGAGCGGCTGATGGCCATGATCGGCGGCGGCGGGACGCCGGCCGGCCTGACCCAGATCGCCTTCGTGATCAGCCTGCTGGCCTTCGTCAACGGCGGCATGGCCCTGGCTTTCGTCGGCGTCGCCGCCCTGCTGCACCATCGCCGGTTGGCCTCATATTTCACCGCCGCCGCGGGCTTCCGCTGGCGGCTGCTGCTGCTGGGCCTGGGCCTGTTCGCTGTGACGATCGGCCCCCTGCTGCTGGCCTCGGCGGCGCTGGACCCCAAGGCGCATGGCGCGCCGCTGCTGGCCGTCAGCCCGGACCTGGGCGGACGCCTGGCCTATGCGGCCCTGACCGTCTCCCTGCTGGTGATCGCCGCGGCGGCCGAGGAACTGGTCTTCCGCGGCTGGCTGGTCAAGATCGTCGGCGCCTGGTTCCCCGACCCGCGCGTGGTGCTGGTGCTGAGCGGCCTGCTGTTCTCGGCGATCCACTTCGATCCCAATCTCGACGCCTTCCTGATGCGGCTGGCCATGGGCGTGGGCCTGGCCTGGATGACCCTGCGGCTGGGCGGGATCGAGTTCGCGGTCGGCGCCCATGCGGCCAACAACATCCTGATCCTGCTGTTCGTCCAGCCGATGTCGCTGAAGCCCGACCCGCCGCACGGCTTTCCGCCGGAGACCCTGGTGATCGCGCCGCTGATGCTGGCCGGCTATGTCGCCCTGGCCGAGATCGTGGCCCGATGGGCCCCGCTGCGCCGCTGGACCCGCCTGGCCGCCACCTAGAGCGAACCGCGCGATGTAGGAATCGCGCGGTTCGCTCTAGATTTTTGTTTTCGCATCGCTTTTGCGGAAAACCGGCATCCACTTTTCCGCGCGATGCTCTAGACCAGACCTCAGGACCACCGCAGGGGCGGCGCCTGGTCCTTCAGGGCCAGCAGCGCCGCGCGCAGCCGCGCCATGAAGGCCGGCCGGTCGCCCTCCCAGTCCAGCGGCTCGCCGACCAGCACCGCGCAGTTCAGCGGCGCGGGGATGGCCTCGCCCTTGGGCAGGACCCGGCCGGCGCCCTGGATCCAGACCGGCGTCACCGGCGCCTCGGGAAAGGCCTCGGCCAGGCGCGCCACGCCGCCCTTCAACCGGCCCAGCTGGTCGCCGTCGCCGCGCGTGCCTTCGGGAAACACCACCACGATGTCGCCGGCCGCCAGGGCGGCGCGGGCCGGGGCCAGCACGTCCTCGCCCGCCCCGGCCTTCAGCCGGGCCACCGGCACGATGCCGATCACGTGGCGCGAGAACCAGCCGATCACCGGGTCGCGCAGGAAATAGTCGGCCGCCGCCACGGGCCGCACCCGGGCCACGGCGCGCGACGGGAAGATCGCCAGCAGCAGCAGGGTGTCAACGTGGCTGGAATGGTTGGCCGCGACGATGGCCGGGCCCTTCAGCGGCAGGCGCTCGCGGCCGGTGACGTCGGCCCCGGTCAGGAACAGGGCCAGGGGCCGGGCCGCCAGCACCAGCAGCAGGAAACGCAGCCAACCCATCGTCAAAACTTGCTCATCAGAACTTGCTTAGGGCGAACACCGCCAGCAGGTGGAAATAGAGCGGCGCGGTGAAGGTCAGGCTGTCGGCGCGGTCCAGCACCCCGCCGTGGCCGGGAATGGCGTGCGAGGTGTCCTTGACCCCGATGTCGCGCTTGATCGCGCTCATGGTCACGTCGCCGGCGAAGCCCGCCAGCGGCAGGGTGAAGGCGACCACCAGCAGGCCAAGGCCGGCCAGCGGCGTGAACAATGGTCCGGCGAACCCGATCAGCAGCCCCGTCGCCAGCCAGCCGCCGAGGAAGCCTTCCCAGGTCTTGTTGGGGCTGACCGTGGGCGCGATCTTGTGGCGGCCCAGCAGCTTGCCGACCACGTACTGGGCTACGTCGTTGAATTCGGTGACCAGCAACAGGAAGAACACCAGCCCCGCCGCCCCGGCCGGCAGGCGGTCGCTGTCGGGGACCCGCATCAGGAAGGCCGCGAAGCCCAGATTGTAGACGCAGGTCACCAGGCCCCAGTGGAAGGTCGCGGCCGTGGTCAGGAAGCCCCGCGTCTGGCCCAGCATGGCCATCAGGAACGGCAGGCCCAGGAAGGCCCAGACCGGGATGAAGACCAGGTAAAACATGTACTTGTCGGCGGCGATGAAGCCGTAGGCGGCGACCAGGGCCAGGTAGGCGGCGAAGATGGCGGGCCGGTCCTCCTTGCGGATCGGGGCCAGGGACAGGAACTCGCGCAGGGCCATGAACGAGATCAGGGCGAAGACCAGCACCGTGGCCCCCCAGCCCAGCAGCAGGGCCCCGGCCAGCAGGGCGACCATCACCCACCAGCTGGCGATGCGCTGGCGCAGCTCGCGATAGTCCTTGTCCGGCTTCAGGACGGTCAGCAGGGTGGCGGTCGCCCCGGCCACGCTGAGCAGGGCCACCACGCCCGCCAGGCCCGCCAGCAGGATCGGCGGCTGGGCGGCGAAGAAGGTTCGAACGGTCGCGACGATGTCCATGCGGCTCCCGCCAACGCGCCTCCTGGCGGCGCTCGCGTTTAGCTATAGCCTAGTTCTCGCCTTGGAGGAGACGCCATGACCCAGGACCTGGACAACCGCCGCCCGCTGAAGGTCCGCGACGCCGCCTTCGCGCGTCGGATGGCCCGAAGCCTGGCCGAGGCCAAGGTCGAGCCGGACGTCATCTCCGCCACCAGCGTCGCCTTCGCGGTCCTGGGCGGCGCCTTGCTGATGACGGCCGGGGCGCTGGATAACGGGCTCTTTCGGGCGGTGCTGTTCGTGCTGGCGGCGCTGTGCATCCAGGCCCGGCTGCTGTGCAACCTGCTGGACGGCCTGGTGGCGGTCGAGCACGGCCGGGGCGGGTCGGCGGGACCGATCTGGAACGAGCTGCCCGACCGGATCGCCGACGTCCTGCTGCTGGCCGGGGCCGGCTATGGCGTGCAGTCGGCCGGGATCGCGGGCGGGACGGCCGCCGGCTGGATCGCGGCCGTGCTGGCGGTGCTGACCGCCTATGTCCGCGAGTTGGGCCGGGGCCTTGGCCAGCCGGCCGACTTCTCCGGTCCGATGGCCAAGCAACAGCGGATGGCCACCCTGACCGCGTTCTGCCTGATCTCGGCGCTGGAGCCGCTGTGGCGCGGCCATGGCGCGGTGCTGCTGTGCGGGCTGGTGGTGATCGCCGCGGGAAGCCTGGTCACGGTGATCCGGCGGACAGGCAACCTGGCGCGCGGGCTGCGGGCCTGACTCGCCACCCGCCGACGGGGACAGGCACATGTGCCTGTCCCCAACCGTTCCCCGACCGTTCGCTAGCGCTTGCCGCGCGGCGGGCCCGAACCGCCCGGACGCGGACCGCCTGGCTTGCCGCCGGCGCGTGGCGCGCCCTTGGGAGCGTCTGGCCGAGCGCCGGCCGACTTCGCCATGCCGGGCTTGGACCACACCTTGCCCGCTTCGCCCGGCTTGGAGCCAACGGTCTTGGGGCCCGCCGCCTTGACCGTGCTCGGCTTGCCGCCGGGACGCGCGCCGCCGGGCTTGCCGCCCGCCTTGGCCGGGCCCTCGGTCAGCGGCTTGTAGCCATTGGCCCGCAGCGCGCCGAGCTTCGGCTTGGACGTCGCCTGAGCGTCCGACTTGGCTGGACGGGCCGCCTTGCCCTGGGCGGCGCGCTTGTCGGCGGCGTTCTTCTCGGCCAGGTCCCTGTCGCGGACCCGCTTGGCGGCGGCGTCGCGATAGGACAGCGGCTTGGGGCCGATCATCTTGCTCTCGATCGACTTCTTGGCCGGACGAACGGGTTCGCGGCCGGCGATGGCCGGCTTCTTCTTGGGCTTGGCCCAGCCCGGCTTGCGGACGAACTTGTCTTCCTCGACCTTTTCCTCGGGCGTGATGATCGAGACCTGGGCCAGCCGGTTGGTGCGGGGCACGCCGCGGCGCTGCATGTCGCCGCCGCCCGCTGTGCCGACCGCCTTCAGCGGATCGGCCACCCCGATGAACTGCGGCTTGTCGCCCTTGGGCATGTTCTCTTCGGCGACGATGCCTTCCAGCAGCTCGCGGATCACCCGGGGGCCGACCTCCTCGACCTGGCCCGGCAGCAGGGTCCCCAGCGCGAACGGGCCGTAGGACAGGCGGATCAGCCGGTTGACCTTCAGGCCGATGGATTCCAGCACCCGCCGCACTTCGCGGTTCTTGCCTTCGCTCAGCGACAGGGTGATCCAGATGTTCTTGCCGCCGCCCGCCTTTTCCTGGGCCTTGTCGAGACGCGCCTCGATAGGGCCGTAGCGCACGCCCTCGACCGTGCACCCGTCCTTCAGCCGATCCAGCTTGGCCTGGGTGGTGTCGCCGAAGGCGCGGGCCCGATAGCGGCGCACCCAGGCGTTGTTCGGCATCTCCAAGGCCCGTGACAGGGCGCCGTCATTGGTCAGCAGCAGCAGGCCCTCGGAGTTGAGGTCCAGGCGTCCCACCGAGATCAGGCGCGGCAGGTCGCGCGGCAGGGCCTGGAACACCGTCGGGCGGTTCTTGGGATCGTTGTGGGTGGTCATCAGCCCGGTGGGCTTGTGATAGCGGAAGACCCGCGTCGCCTCGGGCTCGTCGATCATCTTGCCGTCGACGGTCAGGATGTCGCCCGGACGGACCTTGACGGCGGGGGTGGTCAGAACCTCGCCGTTCAGGGCGACTCGGCCATCTTCGATCAGCCGCTCGACCGCGCGCCGCGAGGCCACGCCGGCCCGGGCCAGCATCTTGGCGACCCGCGCCCCGTCTCCGTCGTCGTCTTGACCCGGAATGGCGTTGTCATGCAGGTGGGGCTGGTATTTGTCGGTCACGGCGTCGGTCCTTCAAGGGCTGGGCGCATCTCACGATGGGCGGTTTTCTAATGCGCACCGATCAGGGCGAGGATCAAGACGCCCGGGATCTGGCGGCCATGGCCCTGGCCCTGGACGAGGCCCGCGCCGCCGCCGAGGCGGGCGAGACGCCGGTCGGCGCGGTGATCCTCGACCCGGCGACCGGCGAGATCCTGGCCCGGGCCGGCAACGGGCCGATCGGCGCCCACGACCCCACGGCCCACGCCGAGATCGCGGCGATCCGGCTTGCGGCCGCCAAGCTTGGCAATTACCGCCTGACCGACCTGACCCTGGTGGTGACGCTGGAGCCCTGCGCCATGTGCGCGGGAGCGATCAGCCACGCGCGGATCGGCCGGGTAGTGTTCGGGGCCGAGGATCCCAAGGGCGGGGCGGTGGTCCACGGTCCCAGGTTCTTCGCCCAGCCCACCTGCCACTGGCGGCCGGAGGTCACCGGCGGGGTGATGGCCCAGGAGAGCGCGGACCTGCTGCGGGGGTTCTTCAGGGAACGGCGGAAGAAGTAGGCTCGCGCGGCCTTCAGTTCACCATCGCCGAGCCCAGCAGCACCTTGGACCCCTTGCGGCCCAGCACCTGGTCGGCGGCGTCCTGCATGCGCGAGCCCAGATAGGTCAGGTCCGGGGCCGCGCCGCGCGGCAGGCCGGCGGTATAGGTCATCAGCACCTGGGCGAAGGCGGCGCGCAGACGCGGTTCCGACTGCCGGGCGCGCTCCATCAGGACCGGATCCAGCGCCTGGACCCCAGTCTCCAGGGTCATGACGCCCCGCCGGCCGTCGCGGCGGATCGCGGTGGCGGTCAGGGGCTGCAGGGCGAAATAGGTCGCGGGCGCCGTCTTCTCTTCCTTGCCGTGGCCGGCGAAGGCGGGCGGGGCGGCCAGGCTGGCGGCGGCCAGCAGCGACAGGAGGGGCAGGGCGAGGGCGCGGCGCATGGGGCCTTGTCGCACGACCGGGTTGACGTCCTCTTTACGTCTGGCGGGCACAAAGGGACGTTAACCATGACCCGCCTCGCGCGCCGATCCGGCGGCGGAGGCTCAGGAGGCTGAAATTGGGGCGCTTTTCACCAAAAACCCTCGATCTGGACGGCAAGGTCATCCTGGTGACCGGCGGCACCGGGTCGTTCGGCCGCCGTTTCATCGAGACCGTCCTGCGACGTTCGGACCCGCGGAAGGTGATCATCTATTCCCGCGACGAATTGAAGCAGAGCGACATGCAGCTGGAGCTGCGCGAGCAGTTCGACGAGGCTGTCTGCGGCAAGCTCCGCTTCTTCCTGGGCGACGTGCGCGACCGTGAGCGCCTGACCCTGGCCCTGCGCGGCGTCGACATCGTCATCCACGCGGCCGCCCTCAAGCAGGTGCCGGCCGCCGAGTACAACCCCTCGGAATGCATCCACACCAACGTGCTGGGCGCCGAGAACGTGGTCTGGGCCAGCCTCAACAACCATGTCAAGCAAGTGGTGGCCCTGTCGACCGACAAGGCCTGCAATCCGATCAACCTGTACGGCGCGACCAAGCTGGCCTCCGACAAGACCTTCGTGGCGGCCAACAACCTGTCGGGCGACATCGGCACCCGCTTCGCGGTTGTTCGTTATGGGAACGTCGTTGGGTCGCGCGGCAGCGTGGTGCCGCTCTACAAGCGCCTGCTGGGCCAGGGCGCGACCGAGCTGCCGGTCACCGACGCCCGGATGACCCGGTTCTGGATCACCCTGAACGAGGGCGTGGCGTTCGTGCTGTCGTCGCTGGAGATCATGCGCGGCGGCGAGATCTTCGTGCCCAAGATCCCGTCGATGACCATGCCGGACCTGGTCAAGGCCATGTCGCCGGACGTCGGCATGAAGATCGTCGGCATCCGCCCGGGCGAGAAGCTGCACGAGATGATGATCAGCGCCGACGACGCCCGCGCCACCGTCGAACTCGAGGACCGCTACGTGATCGAGCCCACCTTCGTGGAATATCCGCGCAAGCCGTTCCGCGGCGAGGCGGGGGCCAGGGACGTGGCCGAGGGCTTCAGCTACAGCAGCGACAGCAACGACGACTGGCTCAGCGAGGACGGCCTCAACGCCATGCTGGCCGAGAAGGCCTGATGTCGGCGTCGTCTTCTGGAGGGGGGGCGCCGCCCTTCCTCCCCTACGGCCGCCAGACCATCGAGGACGACGACGTGGCGGCGGTGGCGGCGGCCCTGCGCGCCGACTTCCTGACCACCGGCCCGACGGTCGAGGCCTTCGAGACGGCGTTCAAGCAGAAGGTCGGGGCCGAGCACGCCATCGCCGCGGCCAACGGCACCGCCACCCTGCACCTGGCCATGCTGGCCCTGGGCGTGGGCGAGGGCGACGTCTGCATCGCCCCGTCGGTCACCTTCCTGGCCACCGCCAACTGCGCCCGCTATGTCGGCGCCGAGGTGGTGTTCGCCGACGTCGACCCGGGCAGCGGCCTGATGACGCCGGACACCTTGGCCGAGGCCCTGAAGCGGGCCGAGGGCCGGCGGGTGCGGGCCGTGCTGCCGGTGCACCTGCGCGGCGACGTTTGCGATCTGCCGGGCCTGAAGGCCCTGGCTGACGGCGTCGGCGCGGTGCTGGTCGAGGACGCGCCCCACGCCCTAGGCTCGGTTGGCGCGTTCGACGGGGTCGCCCACCCGGTCGGTGACGGCGCCTTTTCCAGCTTCGCCAGCTTCTCGTTCCACCCGGTCAAGACCCTGGCCACCGGCGAAGGCGGCATGCTGACCACCAACGACGCGGCCCTGGCGGCGCGGGCCCGTAGCCTGCGCGGCCACGGCATGGTCCGCCCGGCCGGGGCCGAGCCCTGGGTCTACGAGATGCCCGAGCTGGGTTTCAACTACCGCATCCCCGACGTGCTGTGCGCCCTGGGGATCTCGCAGCTGGCCAAGCTGGACCGCTTCGTCGCTCGCCGGCGGACGCTGGCGGCGCTCTATGTCGACAAGCTGGCCGCCCTGGCCCCGGTGGTGCGCCTGGCGGAAAGCCCCGCCTGGTCCGATCCGGCCCTGCACCTGCTGACCGTGCTGATCGACTTCGAAGCCCTGGGCACGACCCGCCTGGCGGTGGTCGAGGCCCTGAAGGCGGCAGGTGTCGGCAGCCAGGTGCACTACATCCCGGTCCACACCCAGCCCTATTACCAGGCCCGCTACGGCGCCCCGGACCTACCCGGCGCCGACGCCTGGTACGCGCGGTGCCTGACCCTGCCGCTGTATCCGGGCATGGCCGACGGGGACGTGGACCGGGTGGTCGAGGCGCTGGCTAGCGCTTTGGGGCGGTAGACGGCCGAGGAGCCAGGTTTCTTCTCCCGCAAGGGGAGAAGACCGTGAAAGTCCATCTCTCCCAACCCCGCCCGCAGCGGCGTGGCCGCATCCGAGGCAGATGCGGTCCGTCGCCAAGCGGACCTTTCGAGAGTCGAGAAGGGTGGTTGTCGGACGCCTCCTCGAGTCGCTTTGGCAGACGGTCTCGCTCGCCTCAGAAAACCAACCTCTAGCTTGGGGCGCGGCGGGCTTGCAGGCGCGAAGCGCCTTGAGATGGAGGAAACCAGGACACTCCAGGCATGAATTTCACGCATGGCTCCCCGTAGTTTAGGTCGATTGTCGGCCCTCGCCATAAGGCCTTCAATGCAGACATTGCTGAGGTCAGGCGGCCTGGGCCCGATGAACGCTCGTCGCCGACGAAGTATCGGAGCCAATCAAAATCATGAGATTCTTCTTCCGCGTCGCGCTGACCACCACTGTGCTGCTTGGCGCCAGCGGTCTCGCTCTGGAGCTGGCGCATTGCTTTGCCGGTCAACTGCCTCCCCTCTCGTTGGAGACTCCTCGGGCAACAGCGCCGCTCGACGCGTGGCCTGTCGGCGATACGGAGCGGGTTTGGTCAGCGCCCCATGGCCTGGTCCAGGAGCCTGTCTGGCCTGGCGAGCCCCCGAACATGGTCGGCGCGCAATCCGATCCAGAAAGCGTGCGCGTCGCCAAGACGCCCGACGCGCTCACGGGCGATCGATCCGAGACGGTGCTCAACGTTAGCCGTCCGACCATGACGATCTATCCGCCCAAGGGACGCAATACGGGCGCCGCGATCATCGTATTTCCCGGCG
Source organism: Caulobacter sp. LjRoot300 (assembly GCF_964253875.1). Taxonomy (NCBI): domain Bacteria; kingdom Pseudomonadati; phylum Pseudomonadota; class Alphaproteobacteria; order Caulobacterales; family Caulobacteraceae; genus Caulobacter; species Caulobacter sp. LjRoot300. The sequence continues at coordinate 401,751 of NZ_CAXUSA020000002.1, read as the reverse complement.
GCGGTTTTCGTGCGGTGGCGATCACGTTGGAGGGGACTGAAGTCTGCGATTGGATCACGGCAAGGGGCGTGACGTGCATCCTGTCTAAGTATCGGGTGCCCGGCAGCAACCACTACTGGAACCCCCAATGCCGCTGCGTCATTGACCCCAAGCCGCCCCGCGCGCTCCAAGACGCCCAACGAACGATCCGCCTCGTCAGGACGCGAGCTGCCAGCCTGGGCGTTGATCCGCACAAAATCGGCGTCATGGGCTTTTCGGCTGGGGGGTATCTGGTGGCCCAGACCAGCAACATCTTCGAGTCTAGTTACGCGCCGGTCGATGGGGCGGACCGAGTTAGCAGCCGCCCTGACTTCGCCATCGCTTTCTTTCCTGGGCATCTCTGCCGGAATGGCGACTTGGATCCTGGCATACGGGTCACCGAACGTACCCCACCGACCTTCTTACTTCAGTCCTGGGACGACCCAGTAGACCCCATCTGTAACAGCACACTATATGCCCGAGCGTTGAATGACGCGAACGTATCGGCCGAAGTTCACCTATTCGCCCATGGCGGTCACGCTTTCGCACTAAGGCGTAACCATTCGCCTGACACAGTCTGGCCCGGTCTGCTGGAAAACTGGCTGGCTCAGATCGGCATACTGTCCAATCCGTCACGGTAGCCCTGCTATTGCTTTATTCATCCAGGCTTGAGCTTGGCCAAGCTTTTGAATGTCCGCATTTCGCCCGACCATCAGGGTCAGTTACGGGTGGATGGTCCTTCTGCCCGACCCTCCCTCTCTCGAAGAGAGAGGGCGTTTATGAGCATCCGCTAAGGGTCGAAAGCGGGCTTAGCGCCGCTCCCCCTAAGCCGCCGCCTTCTGTTGAACCATGCCCTTGAGCAGGTCCATGGTCTCGGGCGAGCCGGCCAGTTCCTCGCGGGCCTCGGGCGTGCGGGCCAGCCTTATCGCTTCGGCCTTGGCGCGGTCGGCGACCGGGCCGGTCGGGCCGGCCTCGCCCATGGCCAGCTTGATCAGCAGGGCCATCTTCTGGGGCAGGGGGGCGGGCGCGCGGACCAGCATGGCGACCAGGCGGGCGTCGGCCTCGATCATGCCGCCCACCTCGCCCAGGCGGGCGCACAGCGGCTCGTAGTCCTCGACCACCAGGCCCGAGCGGACCAGGGCCCTCTGCAGCGCGGCCAGGGCGGCCAGCTTCGACGCCGGCGAGTCCGGACCCTGGCGCAGCTCGCGCTCGAAGCGCAGGGCCAGGACGTTGGCCGACAGCCAGCGGGCGGCCATGCGCTTGTTGACCGCGCCCATGACGTTCTCGGCCAGGCGGATCAGCATCAGGATCTCTTCGCGCGACGAGCGGTCGCGGCCGAGCAGGGCCTCGATGAACTCGCCGTTCAGCAGGGTCTTGGACCGGGTGGTGAAGGCGCTGGTGATGTCTTCCGGCGGCAGGATGCGGCCGGCGGCGGCCGTCAGGCTCATGGCCAGGGCGCGCAGATATTCGATCTCGGCCTCGGCGTCGGCGGGCTTGAGGCGGCGCACGCCGTTCAGTTCCTTGAGCACCCGCTGGGCGATCGACATCCGTACGGCCGGGAAGTCCTCGCCGGCCAGCCAGTCGCTCAGGCGCTTGGCCGTGCCGGAAAGCTCGGGCATGCAGGTTCGCACCCCGGCCTCCATGCGGATCAGGCCCTCGACCTGGGCCCCGCCGGCCAGGCGGGTCATGGCGGCCAGGGTCGTGCCCAGGTCGGCGTCGCCGGCTCCCAGCAGGTCGGCCATCCCCGCCTTGGAGCCGATGATCTCGGCCAGGGGCGTCTCGATGGCGGCCAGGGCGGCGGCGCGGGCCTTCGGGTCGCTGGGCGCGGCGTCGGCCAGGTCGATCAGGCGGGCGATCTTCTCGGACCAGTTCTTGCCGGGCGCGATCGAGGCGGCGACCCCGGCCCCCAGCAGGAAGGCGCGGTCGGGATCGGCGGCCAGCCGCTCGGCGGCCCGGGCGAAGCCTTCCCTGTCCAGGTCGGGCAGGGCGCCCCTCTTGAACTGCTTCATCAGGTTGGCGACGGTGCGCTCGACCAGGCCCTGGAAGGTGCGGATCAGCTCGTGGACCGACATGCCCCGGGCCTCGGCCTCGGGGATGGCGATCTTCTGCAACGCGTGCTGCAGGTCGGTGCCCGAGGCTTCCAGCTTCTCGACCAGGTCGGGACGGTGCAGCAGCTCGAACGGGGTGGCGTTGTGACGGTCCAGCCAGGCTTCCAGCAGCCGGCCGATCCGGTCGCGGGCGTGGGCGGTGTAGAGGTCGGCCGGCTGGACGCAGAGCGGATCCAGGTCCTCCTGCACCTTCTTGGGCTTGCCGCCGTCGACCTGGCCCTTGGTGAAGATCGAGATCGACTTGTATTCGCGGCTTTCGGGGTCGAGGGTTTCCTTGCTGACGCGCACGGCGATCGCCCGCCCCTGCTCCAGCGCCTCCTCGGCGGTCTGCAGGGCGTAGGCGCGGATCTCGGTGGCCATGTCGAGCGTCCACTGCGCGCCAGGCTTGCGGCGCACGAACAGCTCGTAATGGACTTGGTCGCTCATCGGCAAAGGGCTCCCCGAACCTCCCTTATGGGATACAAGACCTTAAGGTGAGGTTGCCGCCCGGGTGCGTCACGGACGCCCTTCCGGACGGCCCCTCCGGGCCGCGCCGCAATCGCGCCACGCTGGAGCCGCAAAAGGCAGGGAAAGCTTAGCCGCCCCATGCGTTGTAGGGGGCGCGTTGTAGCGGGCGCCGCCGATCGATAGTATTGGCAGGAAAATCGCGAAAGGACCCATAGGGCTCGATGGCCGATATTACTCTCATCGACGACGACGAGAACATCGTCGCTTCGGTTTCGCTGGCGCTGGAAAGCCACGGTCACGTGGTGAAGGCCTATTACGACGGCGCGTCGGGGCTCGACGCGGTCGAGAGCCAGGCGCCCGACCTGGTGATCCTGGACGTCAAGATGCCGCGGATGGACGGCATGGAGGTGCTGCGCCGCCTGCGCCAGACCACCGAGATCCCGGTGATCATGCTGACCTCCAAGGACGACGAGATCGACGAGATCCTCGGCTTCAACCTCGGGGCCGACGACTACATCCACAAGCCGTTCAGCCAGCGCCTGCTGCTGGAGCGGGTCAAGGCCGTGCTGCGCCGCGCCCGCCCCGAGGAGGAGGACGCCGCCAGCGCCGCCCCCGGCTCGGCCAATTCCAAGATCATGAAGCGCGGCAAGCTGACGCTGGATTCCGCCCGCCACGACAGCCTGTGGGACGGCAAGCCGGTGCGCCTGACGGTCACCGAGTTCCTGCTGCTGCAGTCGCTGGCCCAGCGCCCGGGCTTCGTGAAGAGCCGCGACAACCTGATGGACGCCGCCTACGACGACCAGGTCTATGTCGATGACCGCACCATCGACAGCCACATCAAGCGGATGCGCAAGAAGTTCCGCCAGGTCGATCCCGAATTCGATTCCATCGAAACCCTGTATGGCGTCGGCTACCGATATCGCGAATCCTGATCGCAAGAGGGCCGGCGAGCCCGGACCGGAGGCCGCGGCCAGGCGACGTCTGACCTGGCCGCCTTCCGGCTTGCCCAGGCTTGGCTGGCCCAAGCTGGCCTGGCCCAGGGGCTCGCGCCTGGGCCGGCTGATCATCGGCCTGAACCTGCTGGCCCTGGCCGTGCTGCTGGGCGGGGCCCTGGTGCTCAACGAGCTGCGCAGCGGCCTGATCAACACCCGCATCGACAGCCTGACCACCCAGGGCGAGCTGATCGCCAACGTGATCGACCTGGCCGCCACGGTCGGCGACCCCGAGCCGCGCCTGGTGCCCGACCAGGCCAGCGACATCCTGCAGAGCCTGTTCATCCCGCGCTCGCAGCGCGCCCGGCTGTTCGACGCCCAGGGCAACCAGCTGGCCGATTCCTACGTCGTCGCCGACCGGGTGGAGTCCAAGGTTCTGCCGCCGGCCCGCCGGCCCGGCCAGCCGGCCTTCGGCCTGCCGACCCATAGTCCCGACACCAAGCCCAGGGTGGCCGAGGCGGCGCGCGAGGCCCTGGCCGCCGAAATCGCCCAGGCCAAGCTGGGCGAGCCGGTGGCCGGCACCCGCATCGACGAGATGGGCGAGCGGGTGGTGTCGGTGTCGATCCCGATCCAGCACGTGCGCGCGGTCCTGGGCGTCCTGACCCTGGAGGCCGGCGACGTCGACCAGATCATCGCCGCCGAGCGCAAGGCCCTGCTGCCGTTCGCCCTGATCGCCATCGCCACCACCCTGATCTCGTCGTTCCTGCTCAACCGCCTGATCGCCCAGCCGGTGCTGCGCATGGCCAGCGCCGCCGACCGCGTGCGGCTGGACGGCGCCCGGGCCATCTCCCTGCCCGACATCTCGGGCCGCAAGGACGAGCTGGGCGACCTGTCGCGGGCCCTGGAGGAAATGACCGACTCGATGTCCGAACGGATGGACGCCATCGAGCGCTTCGCCGCCGACGTCGCCCACGAGATCAAGAACCCCCTGACCTCGATCCGCTCGGCGATCGAGACCCTGGACCTGGTGACCGACCCCGCCGCCCGGGCCCGGCTGCTGGGCATCCTGCAGCAGGACGTCACCCGCCTGGACCGCCTGGTCACCGACATCTCCAATGCGTCCCGGCTGGACGCGGAGCTGTCGCGCGAGGCGCCGCGGGCCTTCGAGCTGGACGGCCTGCTGGCCGAGGTCATCCACCTCTACGAGGCCCAGCTGCGCCCGGGCGAGGCCCCGGGCAGCGTGCGGGTGACCTTCGACGCCAAGGGCGCGCCGCAGCACGCCCGGATCGTGGCGCGCGAGACCCCCGTGGGCCAGGTGTTCCGCAACCTGATCGACAACGCCCGCTCGTTCAGCGCCGCCGACGGCGAGGTCCGCGTCACGCTCAAGCGCGACCCGGGCCTGCGCGACCATCACAATCGCCTGATCGTCACGGTCGACGACGACGGTCCCGGCATCCCGCCCGACAATCTGGAGACCATCTTCGAGCGCTTCTACACCTCGCGGCCCAAGGGCAAGGCGTTCGGCGGCAATTCGGGCCTGGGCCTGTCGATCGCCCGCCAGATCGTCGAGGCGCACGGCGGGACCATGCGGGCCGAGAACCGCAAGGACGCCGAGGGCAAGGTGATCGGCGCCCGGTTCCTGGTCGATCTGCCCGAAGCCAACGCCCACAATGGTCACCATCATCACCACGGCGGCCGTGATGGCGGCCCGCGCGACGGGGGCCATCGCGACGGGGGCCATCGCGACGGGGGGGCGCGCGAATGATCCGCCACGCCGGACTGATCGCCCGTCGGGTCGCCGGCGTCTGGCGCGGGGCCCTGATCGAGGGTCCTTCGGGGGTCGGCAAGAGCGACCTGATGCTGCGGGCGCTGGACCAGGGCTTCGTCCTGGTCGCCGACGACCGCACCCTGGTGTTCGTGTCCGGCGGCCGGCTGCATGGTCGCGCGCCGGACACCCTGGCCGGGTTGATCGAGGCTCGGGGCCTGGGCGTGTTGTCCCAGCCGCACCGGCCGTTCTGCCGAATCGATCTTCTGGTCCGCTGCGTGGATCGGCCGCAGGCCGTCGAACGCCTGCCGGACCCCATGTTCCAGGTCATCGAGGGGATTTCCACGCGGGTGCTGGACCTGTGGCCCCTGGAACCCGGAGCGCCCGGGAAAATCAGACGGGTGTTTGAGCATCTTGGAGTCGCCGACTAACAAGCGTATCAAGGCGGCCCGCGCGGCGCCTCCCTGCCGCCACGGGTTATGGGGATCCCGTTTGAGAGATCAGGCATGATCGGGCTCGTGATAGTCACGCACGGGCGGCTGGCCGAGGAGTTCGTCTCCGCCATGGAGCACGTGGTCGGACCGCAAGGCGCGGTGCAGGCCATCTGCATCGGCCCGGAAGACGACATGGAGCGTCGCCGGTCCGACATTCTGAAGGCGTGCGCCGCGGTCGACGAACAGGGCGACGGCGTGATCCTGCTGACCGACATGTTCGGCGGCACGCCGTCGAACCTGGCCATCTCGGTGATGGAGCAGACCAAGGCCGAGGTGATCGCCGGCCTGAACCTGCCGATGCTTATCAAGCTGGCCAGCGTGCGCCAGCGCGAGCCTCTGCCGGCCTGCGTCGCCCACGCCCAGGAGGCTGGACGCAAATATATCTCCGTGGCCTCCTACGTGCTCGCGGGAGAAAAATGAGTCGCATGGCGGCGCGTACGGTCGAGATCGTCAACGAGCGAGGGCTGCACGCCCGCGCCTCGGCCAAGTTCGTCAAGCTGGCCTCGGGCTTCGACGCCGAGGTCACGGTGGCCCGCGACGGGACCAGCGTCGACGCCCGCTCGATCATGGGCCTGATGATGCTGGCCGCCGGCATCGGCTCGACGATCGACATCGCCGCCGAGGGTCCCGAGGCCGACGCGGCGGTCGAGGCCCTGACCGAGCTGGTGTCGAACAGGTTCGACGAGGAACGGTAGGCTAGCTCGATCCTCCCCCTGTGGGGGAGGTGTCGGCGAAGCCGACGGAGGGGGGCGTGATCGGGCCACGGCGGACCTGGATCGACGACCCTAAAACTTCCCCCACCGATCGCTGCGCGATCGCCTCCCCCACAGGGGGAGGACCTTCGGAAACGACTCGAACTACTCCGCCGCCACGGCTTCCGGCGCCGCGGTCTTCACGCCCATCGGCCGCAGGTTCAGGTCCTGGAACAGGGCGCTGTCCTCGTCCTGGCCCGGCAGGGGGGTGGTCAGCAGCTTGCCGCCGACGAAGATGGAGTTGGCGCCGGCCAGGAAGCACAGGGCCTGCAGCTCGCGGCTCATGGTGTCGCGGCCGGCCGACAGGCGGACCATCGAGCGGGGGCAGACGATGCGGGCCACGGCGATGGTGCGCACGAACTCGATGGAATCGATGGCCTTGGCGCCGTCGGCCAGCACCTGGTCGCCCAGCGGCGTGCCGCTGACCGGCACCAGGCCATTGATCGGCAGGCTGTCGGGATGGCTGGGCAGGGTCGCCAGCTGATGCAGCAGGCTGGCGCGGTCGCGGCGGGTCTCGCCCATGCCGACGATGCCGCCGCAGCAGGTGCTCATGCCGGCGTCGCGGACATGGGCCAGGGTGTCCAGCCGCTCCTGGTAGGTGCGGGTGGTGACCACCTCGCCGTAATATTCCGGGCCGGTGTCGAGGTTGTGGTTGTAATAGTCCAGGCCCGCGTCCTTCAGCTGCCGGGCCTGGTCCGGGGTCAGCATGCCCAGGGTGGCGCAGGTCTCCAGGCCCAGGGCCTTCACCCCGCCGATCATCGCCGCCAGCTTGGGCAGGTCGCGGTCCTTCAGCTCGCGCCAGGCCGCGCCCATGCAGAAGCGCTGGGCCCCGCCGTCGCGGGCCTGGCGGGCCTTGGCGATGACGACGTCGGCGTCCATCAGCTTCTCGGCCTTCAGGCCGGTCTTGAAATGGGCGCTCTGGCTGCAATAGCCGCAGTTCTCGGCGCAGCCGCCGGTCTTGACCGACAGCAGCTGCGACAGCTGCACCTCGGACGGGTCGAACCCGGCTCGGTGCACGGTCGCGGCCTGGAACACCAGCTCCATGAACGGCAGGTCGAACAGGGCCTCGACCTGGTCCAGGGTCCAGTCGTGGCGAGGGGCGGCGGCGTTGATCTGGCTCATGGCGCGCAGGTTTGGACTCCGCCACATTGATTGGCAAGCACCTCCCACGTGCGTCCGCGCAAGACAGCCCATGGAGCCAAAACCGGCGGGCCCGGTTATAACCGTCGCATGGATCACGAAATCGAGCTGAAGTTCCTGATCGCCCCGGAGGCTTCGAACGCGATCCTGGCCCGGCTCGAGGGGCGGGAAGCGGTTCGACAGCTCGACGCCACCTATTTCGACACGGCCGACCACGCCCTGCGCAAGGCCGGTTTCGGCCTGCGCATCCGCGACGGCGAGAACGGCCGCAAGCAGACCCTGAAATCGGCCTCGTCCGGCGGCGTCTTCGCGCGCGGCGAGTGGGAAAGCGCGGTCGAGGGGCCCGAGCCCGACCGGGACCTGCTGGCCGCCACCCCGGCCGCCAAGGCGGTCGACGGCGACGTCCTGGTTCCGGTGTTCGCCACCAGGGTCCGGCGCGTGACCCGGCTGATCGAGCGCGACGGCGCCACCATCGAGGCGGCCCTGGACCAGGGCGAGCTGCTGGCCGGCGGGCGGCGCGCGGGGGTCAGCGAGCTGGAGCTGGAGCTGAAGGCCGGCGCGCCGCGCGTGCTGTTCGACCTGGCGCGCGACCTGGCCGCCCACGCGCCGCTGCGCCTGTCCCTGGTCAGCAAGGCCGAGCGCGGCTACGCCCTGGCCCTGGGCGAGGCGGAAGGGCTTCGCGCCGAGGCGGTCCTGACGCCCGGCGCCGCCACCGGCGAGGCGCTGCAGGCCCTGGGCCGCGCCGCCCTGGACCGGCTGTGCGCCGCCGCCGAGGGCGTGCGGACCCGTCCCGGTCCCGAGCGCGTGCACAAGCTGCGGGTGGCGGCGCGGCGGTTCCGGGCCCTGCTGTCGACCTTCAAGGCCCTGGCCGCCGATCCGGCCGCCGGTCAGGTCAGGGCCGAGCTGAAGTGGCTGGCCGACGCCCTGGGCGCGGCGCGGAACCTGGACGTGTTCATCGCCGACGTCTGGCGGCCGGCGGTCGAAAACCAGCCGGCGCCGGACCCGGCCGCCCAGGACGAGACGGTCCAGGACGAGGCCCGGGCCCTGGCGGCGTTCGGCAAGGCCCTGCTGGCCGCACAGACCGACGCCTACGCCCGGGCCGGCGAGGCCGTGGACAGCGCCCGCTTCCGCGCCCTGGCCATCGACGCCGCCGCCTGGCTGGAGGCCGGCCCCTGGACCACCGACCGGCGGCTGGAAAAGATCCGCGCCCGGCCCGCCGCCGACTTCGCCGCCAAGGCCCTGGACAAGCGCCGCGACCGCATCCGCAAGGACGGCCGCGACCTGGCCGCCCTCGGTCCCGAGGATCGTCACCACCTGCGCATCCGCGGCAAGAAGCTGCGCTACGCGGTCGAGGACCTGGGCGGGCTGTTCCCCGACCATCCCAAACGCCGCGAGCGCTTCGTCGCGGCGGCCAAGGACCTGCAGGACGCCCTGGGCCTGCTCAACGACCAGGCCGGCCGCGAGGCCCTGGCCCGCGACGTGGCGATGGCCTGCGAGGATCCCCAGGCCGCCTTCGCCGCCGGCCGCCTGACCGCCGGCGCGGCCGACCGCGAGGCCGACCTTCTGGCCGAGGCCCAGGGCGCCTACGTGACCTTCGCCGAAGCCAGGCGGTTCTGGTGAGCCTGGGCATATAAAGAAATCCTTATGCCTTAATTGCGAGAAGGGGCCGGGCGCGGTATAGACCGCGCAAGACCATCCCCCGACCGCAGGAGCCCGACCGTGGCCGACTACATCGTCAAGGACATCTCGCTCGCCGATTTCGGCCGCAAGGAAATCGCCATCGCCGAGACCGAAATGCCCGGTCTGATGGCCACCCGCGCCGAATACGGCCCGGCCCAGGTCCTGAAGGGCGCCCGCATCGCCGGCAGCCTGCACATGACCATCCAGACCGCCGTGCTGATCGAGACGCTGACCGCCCTGGGCGCCGACGTCCGCTGGGCCTCGTGCAACATCTTCTCGACCCAGGACCACGCCGCCGCGGCCATCGCCGCCTCGGGCGTGCCGGTGTTCGCCTTCAAGGGCGAGAACCTGGTCGAGTACTGGGAATACGCCCACAAGATCTTCGAATGGGCGGATGGCGGCTATCCGAACCTGATCCTCGACGACGGCGGCGACGCGACCCTGCTCTGCGTGCTGGGCCCGAAGGCCGAGAAGGATCCCTCGATCCTCAACAACCCGACCAACGAGGAAGAAGAAGCCCTCTACACGGTGATGAAGCGCTACCTGGCCGAAAAGCCGGGCTTCTACACCGCGATCCGCGACGCCATCGGCGGCGTGTCGGAAGAAACCACCACGGGCGTGCACCGCCTGTACCAGATGGCCCAGAAGGGCGAGCTGCCGTTCCCGGCCATCAACGTCAACGACAGCGTCACCAAGTCCAAGTTCGACAACCTCTATGGCTGCCGGGAATCGCTGGTCGACGCCATCCGCCGCGGCACCGACGTGATGCTGTCGGGCAAGGTCGCGGTGGTCTGCGGCTACGGCGACGTCGGCAAGGGCTCGGCGGCTTCGCTGCGCCAAGGCGGCGCCCGGGTGATCGTCACCGAGATCGACCCGATCTGCGCCCTGCAGGCGGCGATGGAAGGCTATGAGGTCCAGACCCTGGATGACGTGGCCGGCCGCGCCGACATCTTCGTCACCGCCACGGGCAACAAGGACGTCATCACCGTCGATCACATGCGGCAGATGCGCAACAACGCCATCGTCTGCAACATCGGCCACTTCGACTCGGAAATTCAGGTCGCCGGCCTGAAGAACTTCAAGTGGGACGAGATCAAGCCGCAGGTCCACCACGTGGAATTCCCGGACGGCAAGAAGATCATCCTGCTGTCGGAAGGCCGCCTGGTGAACCTGGGCAACGCGACGGGCCACCCCTCGTTCGTGATGTCGGCCAGCTTCACCAACCAGACCCTGGCCCAGATCGAACTGTGGACCAACAAGTCGGCCTACAAGAACGACGTCTACACCCTGCCCAAGCACCTCGACGAAAAGGTCGCCCTGCTGCACCTGGAGAAGCTGGGCGCCAAGCTGTCGACCCTGCGCAAGGACCAGGCCGACTATATCGGCGTGCCGGAAAAGGGCCCGTTCAAGCCGGACCACTACCGCTACTAGGCTTCGCTCAAAGCCAAGCCGCAAGGGCCCGCCGCGGAAACGCGGCGGGCCTCTTTCGTGCGCGCCCGCCCTGTTCAAGGCCGCGAGGCTCGGCTAAGCCGCTGGTCATGCCGATGGCCCTGATCCTCTCCAGCCATGTCGCGGGCAGCCAGGTGGGCGCCTCGGCCCAGGTCGCCGCCCTGGCCCAGTTCGGCGTCGACTCGATGGTCGTGCCGACCGTGCTCTACGGCCGGCATCCGGGCTGGGGGCCGCCGGGCGGCGCGCCGACGTCCGTCGAGGTGATGGCGGGCATGCTCGAGGGGGTCGAGGCCAACGGCCTGCTGAGCCTGACGGACCTGGTCATCACCGGCTATTTCGCCAGCGCCGCCCAGGTGCGCGTCGCCGCCCAGGCCATCGACGCCGTGCGCGCCGCGCCGCGCGAAGACTCGCCCAAGGGCGCGTCCTCGCGCGCGCCGATCGTGATCGTCGACCCGACCATGGGCGACGCCGGCAAGGGCTTGTACGTGCCCGCCGAGGTGGCCGAGGCCATCGCCGGCGAGCTGGTCCCGCGCGCCGACCTGGTGGCCTGCAACGCCTGGGAGCTGCAGCATCTGACCGGCGCGGACTGCGGCGACCCGCTGGCCGCGGTGCGCGCCGGCCGGCTCCTGGGCAAGCCGGTCCTGGTGTCGTCGGTGCGACGGGAAGACGAGATCGGCGTGGTCTATGTCGACCGCGATGAAGCCTGGCTGGCGGCCCACGCCAGGGCCGAGCGCGCGCCCAACGGCACGGGCGACCTGCTGACCGCCCTGTTCGCCACCTCGCTGCTGGAAGGCCAGACCCTGCCCTACGGCCTGGCCCGCGCCGTCGGCGGCGTGGCCGAGACGGTGACCGCCGCCAACCTCTGGGACGCGCCGGAGCTGCCGATCGTGGCCATGGCCGCGCGGATCAGGCAAACCTCGCCGGCCGTGCGCATCGAGCGGCTGGCCTAGGGGTGTGATCCCGAATCTTGGTGCTGCACGCCTTGTCCAACAGGACGATCCGCCTTCCCACCCCGCCCGAAACCACGCTAAGCATTTCCCCAAGAACACCGGGGGAAACCACGCATGACGGCCAAGGCTCAGGGTGAGAACCGCGCCTCGATGCGCACGGTGGTGGCGGCCTCGTCCGCGGGCACGGCCTTCGAATGGTACGACTTCTTCATCTTCGGCAGCCTGGCCCAGGTGATCTCCAGGACCTTCTTCACCGGCCTGTCGGAGACGGCCGGCTACATCGCCGCCCTGGCCCTGTTCGGGGTGGGCTTCGCGTTCCGGCCTCTGGGCGCGCTGGTGTTCGGCAAGATCGGCGACCAGGCCGGGCGCAAGGGGGCGTTCCTGGCCACGGTGCTGCTGATGGGCGGGGCGACCTTCGCCATCGCCCTGCTGCCGACCTACCAGCAGGCGGGGATCGTCTCGCCGATCCTGCTGATCCTGCTGCGCTGCGTGCAGGGCTTCGCCCTGGGCGGCGAATATGGCGGGGCGGCGATCTATGTGGCCGAGCATTCGCCGCCGGAGCAGCGCGGCCGCTCGACCGCCTGGGTGCAGAGCTCGGCCTCCCTGGGCCTGTTCGCGGCGCTGCTGGTCATCCTGGCGACCCGCTGGCTGCTGGGCGGTCTGGCCGGGCCGGCCGCCTTCGACGCCTGGGGCTGGCGCATCCCCTTCGCCGTCTCGATCGGCCTGCTGGCGGTCTCGGTCTGGATGCGCCTGAAACTCAGCGAAAGCCCGACCTTCGCCCGGATGAAGCAAGAGGGCGCGGCGTCCAAGGCGCCCTACGCCGAGGCCTTCGGCCAGTGGAAGAACCTCAAGCTGGTGCTGCTGGCCTTCTTCGCCGTCATGTCGGCCCAGGGCGCGGTCTGGTACACGACGTTCTTCTACATCCAGACCTTCATGGAGAAGTTCCTGAAGGTCGCGCCGGGCACGATCAACGGCCTGATGATGGCCGCCGCGGCGGTCAGCGCGGTGCTCTATGTGGTGTTCGGCTGGCTGTCGGACAGGATCGGCCGCAAGCCGGTGATGCTGGGCGGCATGATCGTGGCCCTGGTCTTCTATTTCCCGGGCTTCCACCTGCTGGAGCGCGCCGCCAACCCGGCCCTGGCCGAGGCTTCGGCCCGGGCTCCGGTCACAGTCACCGCCGATCCCAAGGACTGCGCCCTGCAGTTCGACCCCATCGGCAAGGCCGCCTTCGTCTCGTCCTGCGACATCGCCAAGAGCGCTCTGGCCAACGCCGGGATCTCCTATGCCAACCAGGCCGGCCCGGCCGGCTCGGCGGCCGTCGTCCAGATCGGCGAGACCCGCGTCGTCTCGCGCAGCGCCGAGGGCCTCGCGGCCAAGGAAGGCAAGGCGGTGAAGGCCGCCGGCGAGGCCGCCATCAAGGCCGCCCTGGTCAAGGCCGGTTACCCGGCCAAGGCCGATCCGGCGCGGATGAACTGGTGGGGCGTGTTCGGCGTGCTGCTGGTGTTCGTGGTCGGCGCCACCGCCCTGTACGGACCATTGGCGGCGGCGCTCGTCGAGCTGTTCCCGACCCGCGTGCGCTACACCGCCCTGTCGCTGCCCTATCACATCGGTACGGGCTGGATCGGCGGCTTCGTGCCGTTCAGCGCCTTCGCCATCGTCGCGGCGGTGGGCAACATCTATGCCGGGCTGTGGTACCCGGTGATCTTCACCCTGATCAGCGTGCTGACGACGCTGTTCCTGCTGCCGGAGACCAAGGACCGAAGCCTGGACGGTTAGATCGCCTCGACCGCCACCGAGGCGGCCGCGAGCGCCTGGACGATCGCCGGATCGACCGGGGCTACGATCAGCCGCACGATCTGCTTGCCCTCCCGGGCCAGGGCCACAAGTGTCTCGGCGCTGGCCTCGGCGGGCTCCAGCCGCTGGGCGTCGCGGCGGGCCATGGTCACGATCTCGGGGTCGGCGCCGTCGTCGGCGACCAGCACGTCGGCCGCGCCCAGGGCCCGCAGGGCCCTCAGGGTCAGAAGGTCGGACGGCCCCTTGCCGGCGATGAACCGCACCTTGCCCTCGCGGCCGACGCCCTTGGCCAGGGCGTCGCGAAGCAGCTGGCCGGCCTTGTCCATGTCGCCGGCCATGGCGGCCTGGGCGGCCTCGCCGGTCACGGCGTCGCGCAGGAAGGCCCGGCGTTCGTGCAGGACGGGCAGGGCGGCGCGCACCTCGTCCTGGAACTTGCGCAACAGGGCCGCCACCCGGCCGGCGCCCTCGGGGACCTGGGCCTCGATGTCGTTGCGCAGCTTGGTGGCCAGGGTCGGCGAGCCGCCGCCGGTGCCGACCGCCGCCACCACCTCGCCGCGGTCGATCACCGCCGGGGTGTTGAAATCGCTCATGGCCGGCTTGTCGACGACATTGACCAGCACCCGCGCCGCCCGCGCCGCGCTGGCCGCCGCCTGCAGGAACACCTCGTCGTCGCCGGCCACGAAGGCCAGCACCGCGCCGGCGTAGGTCCCCGGCAGGAAGGCGGCGTGGCCGTCCACCCGCACCAGCGTCGCCGGCGAGCCGTCGAACAATCGCGCCTTGTTGTCGGCGGCCTCGCCGCTGCCGGCGATCACGACCCTGCGGCCGGCCAGGGGGAAATAGGCGGGAAAGGAATCCAAGGGCGCGGGTCCTGAAGGCGGAAGCGGGTGAAGATCCCGTTCAGGCTAGCCTGCCTGACGCAAGATTTCACTGGCGGGATTGGGTCTGAGCAGTGTTAGGTTCGCGCAAACCGGGTCGTCAGGCCCCTCTTTTCGCGTGGGAGGCGAAAGCATGGCGTCGATGTTGGACATCAACGGCAAGACCGTCACGGTGAAAGCGGCCCCCGAGACGCCGCTGCTGTGGGTGCTGCGCGACGAACTGGGCCTGACGGGCACCAAGTTCGGCTGCGGCATGGCCCAGTGCGGGGCCTGCACGGTCCACGTCAACGGCGACCCGGTGCGCTCGTGCGTGACGCCGATCGCCGCCCTGTCGGGGGCCAAGATCGCCACCATCGAGAGCCTGGGCGGAACCCATCCGCTGCAGCAGGCCTGGGTCAAGCACGACGTCCCGCAGTGCGGCTACTGCCAGTCGGGCCAGATCATGTCGGCCGCCGCCCTGCTGGCCCAGACCAAGGCGCCCAGCGACGAGGACATCGACAACGCCATGAGCGGCAACATCTGCCGCTGCGGCACCTACCAGCGCATCCGCGCCGCCATCAAGGACGCCGCCGGCCTGACCGCGGCCCCGGCGGTCGGCGCGCCCGCCGCCAAGCCGCTGGCCTCCAACGACGTCGACGACGACATCGCCGCCGCCTCGGGCTCGACCGGCCGGGGAGCGGGCCAATGAACGGGCCGTTCGAGAAGTTGCGCCGCCAGGACGGCGTCAGCCGCCGCGACCTGGTGGTCGGCGCGACCCTGGTCGGCGGCGCCCTGCTGGTCGGCTGCTCGCCGGCCGACCTGATGAGCGCCGGCTCCAAGGTCGAGCCCGGCGCCTTCGGGCCGTTCATCCAGTTCGATCCGGACGGGGCGGTGACGGTGCTGTCCAAGCACATCGAGTTCGGCCAGGGCAACCATGCGGGCCTGGCGGCCATCGTCGCCGAGGAGCTGGACGCCGACTGGAGCCGGGTCAAGGTCGTCCACGCGCCGGCCAACGCCAAGCTCTACGGCAACAGCACGGCCGGCATCCAGCTGACCGGCGGTTCGTCGGCGATCTCCAACTCCTGGGAGCAGCTGCGCAAGGCCGGGGCCGGGGCGCGGGCGATGTTCGTGCAGGCGGCGGCGACGCGGTGGAACGTCCCGGTCGGCCAGGTCACCGTCAAGGACGGTGTGGTCGGCCACGCCAGCGGCAAGAGCGCGGGGTTCGGCGAGCTGATCGCCGACGCCGCCAAGGTCGCGCCGCCCGAGAGCCCGACCCTGAAGGACCCCAAGACCTTCACCCTGATCGGCACCGACCGGGTGCGCCGCAAGGACAGCCTGGTCAAGAGCACGGGCGCGGCCCGCTACACCCAGGACGTCCAGCTGCCGAACATGCTGGTGGCGGTGGTCGCCCACCCGCCGCGTTTCGGGGCCACGGTCAAGAGCTTCAACGCCGACGAGGCCAGGAAGGTGGCCGGCGTGGTCGACGTTTATGAGATCCCGACCGGAGTCGCGGTGGTCGCCGACACCACCTACGCCGCCCGCATGGGTCGCGAGGCGCTCAAGGTCGAGTGGGACGAGGCCAAGGCCGAGACCCGAAGCTCGGCGGCGATCGCCCAGCAGTGGCGCGACATCGCCGCCGGCAAGGGTCCCGCCGACCTGAAATGGGAGGCGTTCGACTCCAGGGGCGACGCGGCGGCGGCCTCGGCCGGCAAGGGCGCGTCGGTGTTCCAGACCGCCTACGACTTCCCCTACCTGGCCCATGCGGCCATGGAGCCGATGAACTGCGTGGCGATCGTCGATGGCAGCAAGGTCAAGCTGATCCACGGCTCCCAGGCCCAGACCCTGGACCAGATGAACGCGGCCAAGATCGTCAAGACCCTGCCCGGCTCGGTCGAGATCGAGACCCTGTTCGCCGGCGGTTCGTTCGGCCGGCGCGCCAACTTCCCGTCCGACTACGTGGCCGAGTGCGTGACCATCGCCCACAAGGTCGGTGGCGGCCGGCCGGTGAAGCTGGTCTGGACCCGCGAAGACGACATGCAGGCGGGCTTCTTCCGGCCGCTGGTCCATCACGCCGTGCGGGTGACGCTGGACAAGGACGGCTATCCGGCGACCTGGCGCCACCGGATCGTCACCCAGTCGATCATGAAGGGCTCGCCGATGCCCATGAAGGGGCCGGACCAGACCGCGATCGAGGGCACGGCCGGCTCGCCCTATCTGAAGGCGACGCCGGTCGTCGACGCCCAACTGGCCCTGCCCGAGGGCGGCGTGCCGGTCCTGTGGTGGCGGTCGGTGGGCGCGACCCACACCGCCTTCGTCATGGAGCACACGATCGACCAGCTGGCGCTCAAGGCCGGCAAGGATCCCGTCGACTATCGCCGGGCGCTCTACGCCAAGGCCGGGGCCCAGCGGCACCTGGCGGCCCTGAACCTGGCGGTCGAGAAGGCCGGCCCGGCGCCGGCCGCGGGCTTTACGCGCGGCGTGGCGGTGCACGAGAGCTTCGGCTCGGTGGTCGCCCAGGTGGCCGAGGTCAGGCTGATCGACGGCCATCCGCGCGTCGGCCGGGTGGTCACGGCCATCGACTGCGGCGTGGCGGTCTCGCCCGACCAGGTCGCGGCCCAGATGGAAGGCGGAACCTGTTTCGGCCTGTCGGCGGCGCTGTATGGCGAGATCACCCTGACCGACGGCAAGGTCGACCAGAGCAATTTCGACACCTATCGGGTGCTGCGGATCAACGAGGCGCCGACCGTCGAGACCTACGTCGTGCCGTCGGGCAATCCGCCCAGCGGCGTGGGCGAGCCCGGCACGCCGGTCATCGCCCCGGCGGTGGCCAATGCTCTGCTGGCCCTGTCGAAGACGCCCACCACCCGCCTGCCGTTCGTCCGCGCGGGGGTCTGAGCGTCGGGCCGCCGACAATAATCGACGTTGGGCTTAGCGAAATTCGATGCGCCTTTTGACCGAACGCGCCCTCTGTGGACGTTATCAGTCAAGTCTTGCTGGACGGGAGGCGAGCCACGAACCATTTTAGCGCCATGGTGGACTCCAGCGACAACCTGGGCTTCAAGCGGCTGACTCCTCGCGAGCGCGAGATTCTGCGGCTGATCGCCCAGCATCGGCAGTCCAAGGAAATCGCCCGTCTGCTGAGCCTGTCGCCGAAGACGGTCGAGATGCACGTGCTCAGCGCCCGCCGCCGCCTGGCCGGCCTGGGCCGGCGCGACGCCGCCCTGGCGTTCATCGCCTGGGAAACCGACCCCGGTAATGACTACCGTAAGCAATCGGCCGAGCTAGCCACGGCCCAGTTAGAGGGCTCTTCTCGTTTCAACAGCGAGGGCAGCCATGACCAAACCTTCCACGAACAGTCCGCATCCGGCCTCGGCCTTCTTCATCGCGAGCTGGCAGTCCCTCGAAGAGGGCCTGACCCTGATGGCGGGGACGCCCGAGCGCGGCCGGCTGGTGGCGGAGACGGTCTCGGCCCTGCGCAAGGCGCAGGCGGCGGGCGATCCTCCGGGCAAGCTGCTCCTGAGGGTCCTGGCCGCGACGGCCTTCCTGGCGGACGACACGCCGCTCCGTATGGAAGGAGTTGGCGCGATGACCTGACTCCCTTGCAATGGTTGGGCCTGATCCTCGCGGTCGCCACCCTGGGCGGAATCCTGCTCGGGACGGTCACGATGGGCGCCCATGAATTCCTCTACGCCCTCCAGCGGTTCCGCGAGGGCTGGAGCCCACCCCCGGCGCCCTGAGCGCCGAGCTTCCAGGACCATTTTCATAGACTTGAACGTGCGGGGGGCACCCGTGCGACCGGGAGAGTCATGCCATGAAACGTACCGAAGCCGCCCGAGCCGGCGCCGAAAAGCTGATGCGCGCCGAGGCCGCGATCGACGCCGCCCTGCGCGAAACCGCCGAACTGATGGGCCTGCTGCCCGCGCTGCGGCTCGAGACCAGATTGTCGGCCGTACTCGGCCAGGAAGCCGTCGCCAATCTCGGCGAGACCCTGGCCCATATCGTTTCGGCGCGGCGGACGATCATCGAAACCCACAGCGCCCTGGCTACGGTGCGCAGTCAGATCGGCTGCGGCTCTCTGGCCAGCGGCGACATGGACAAGCCGGGCGATCCGCCCCGCACCAGCGGCCTGCACGCGGTTCCCGGCGGCCTGGCCGCCTGATTCCGAATCGTTTCCCACCCACGGCGCAAGCCGTCCTTCGACCCAAAAGAGGTGTGCAATGAGCACCGCCCAGATCGTCCAGCTGCAGCAGGACGCCTCGCTTGATGAGATGAACGAATTTCGCCGACACCTGCGGGCCCTTGGTCCCGTGCAGCGCCGGATCCTGTCGGTGCTGATGCCGCAACTGGTCGCGCTCGAACAGGCCGGCGACTCCGACGGCGCGCTGAGCATCATCGAGGAAGTGAAGACGATCCTGTGGGAAGGCCGTCGCACGCGCCATTGACCGACCTCTGGTTGCTACCCTGGGCGCCGCGCCTGGGGCATGGTGACGCCCGACCTAACCGGGCGTCATCCTCGTGCAGCTCCACACGCTCATCTCCCTGATCCTCGCCATCCTGGTCTGCGGATTGGCCATGTGGCGCGGCGACCGCGCGGCGCGCGGGGTCGGCGCGGTGTTCCTGGCTTCCTGGCTGGGATCGATGCTGGTCTATCGGCGCGACCCCTACAACGCCGACTACGGCATCCTGGCGGTCGACGCCGCGACCCTGGTGGTCTTCGTCTGGATCTCGATGCGGACCCGGCGGATCTGGACCGTCGTCGCCTCGGCCTTCATGGCCATCATCGTCGCCTCGCACGTGGCGGTGATGATCGACCTTCGGGTCACCCTGGGCACCCTGTTCATCGGCATGGCGATGTGGAGCTACGGCGTCCTGGCCTGCATCGCGTTCGGGACCTGGGCCGCCCGCCGCGGCCACGCGCGGTCCTGATCCGTCGGAATCCGCCAGCCCTCAGGCCAGGTCCTCGGGCCGGTCGACATCGAACAGGACGCCGGCATGGAAGGTGTCGACCCACGCCAGGCGGTCGCCCAGGACGGCCAGCACGTCCCGCGCCCCGACATCGCCGCCCAGGGCTCGCAGCGCGGGAAAACAGTCGCGCCCGAACAGCACCGGATGCCCCCGCCGTCCCGCGAGGCGCGGCGCGACCGCGTCGACGCCGGGGACCAGCGCGCGGACCAGGTCCCGGGCGAGGCCGGGCGGGACGCAGGGCATGTCGCCCAGGAACACGAAGACGCCGTCGGCGTCCGGCGGCAAGGCCTCGACCCCGGCCCGCAGCGAGGCGCCCATGCCCTCCGCGGCGTCGGCGGCCACCACGATCTGGAGATCGTCGTCCCGGCCCAGCGCCCGGGCGTGCTCACGCGCGAAGGCAGCCAGCTCTCGGTCGCCGTCGGTGACCAGCAGGACCCGCCGGACCGGGGCCGCGAACGCCGCGTCCAGGGCCCCCGCCGCCAGGGGCCGGCCCTCGAACGGCGCGAGCAGCTTGCGCCCGCCGAACCGGCGTCCCGCCCCCGCCGCCAGGACCACGGCGTCGCACCGTGCGCTTTTACTTTCCGCCATGCCGTCGCGCGCCTATCTTATAAAGCGACATGACGCCCTATGACGCCAGCCCCGCGCAAGCGGCAACCCGTTCGCCGCGCTTGCCCAGCCGATTGATCGACGGCTTCGGTCGCGCGGTGACCTATCTGCGCGTCTCGGTCACCGACCGCTGCGACCTGCGCTGCACCTATTGCATGGCCGAGCACATGACCTTCCTGCCCAAGGCGGAGGTGCTGTCGCTGGAGGAGCTGGACCGCCTGGCCTCGGTCTTCGTGGGCCTGGGCGTGCGCAAGCTGCGGCTGACCGGCGGCGAGCCCCTGGTCCGCAAGGGGATCATGACCCTGGTCGAGAGCCTGTCCCGTCACCTGCGGTCCGGCGCCCTGGACGAACTGACGATGACCACCAACGGCACCCAGCTGGCCGGCCACGCCGCCGACCTGGCCCGCCTGGGGGTGCGGCGGATCAATGTCTCGCTCGACACCCTCAAGCCCGACCTGTTCCGCAGGCTGACCCGAGGCGGCGACCTGTCCAAGGTGCTGGCCGGGATCGACGCGGCCCTGGCGGCCGGGATCCAGGTCAAGGTCAACGCCGTGGCGCTGAAGCACGACAACGCCGAGGAACTGCCGGCCCTGATCCAGTGGGCCCACGGCCTGGGCGCCGACATGACCCTGATCGAGACCATGCCGCTGGGCGAGATCGACGAGGACCGCACCGACCAGTACCTGTCGCTGAAGGACGTCCGCCGCGACCTCTCGGCGTTCTGGACCCTGACCGACCTGACCTACGCCACGGGCGGTCCGGCCCGTTACGTGCGGGTCGAGGAGACCGGCGGGCGGCTGGGCCTGATCACCCCGCTGAGCCACAATTTCTGCGAGGCCTGCAACCGGGTGCGCCTGACCTGCACCGGCACCCTGCACACCTGCCTGGGCCGCGACGACGCCAGCGACCTGCGGGCGGTGATCCGCGGCGGGGCCGACGAGGCGGGCCTGGAGCGGGCGATCTTCGCGGCCATCGGCGCCAAGCCGCAGGGCCACGACTTCCAGATCGACGGCGCGCGGCCGGCCGTGGCCCGCCACATGTCGACGACCGGGGGCTGACGGTGGCCCGCGTGCTGCTGTTCGGACGCCTGGCCGACCAGGCCGGCTGGCGCGACCGGGCCGTCGAGGCCGGCTCCCTGGCCGCCCTGCGCGAGGCCCTGGCCGCCGACGATCCGGACCTGGCCGAGGCCCTGTCCGGGCCCGGCGTGCAGGTGGCGGTCGACAAGGTCCTGGTCCGCGGCGAAGCCAGCCTGGCGGCGGCGACCGAGGTGGCCTTCCTGCCGCCGATGAGCGGCGGATGACGACCCTGCCGTCCATCAGCCTGACCGCCCAGGCGTTCGAGCCGGGGGCCCTGCTGACGACGTTCTGCGCCGGCCGCGACGAGACCGGGGCGGTGGCCAGCTTCGTCGGTCTGGCCCGGGCCGAGCGGGGCCAGGCCACGATACTGGAGCTGGAGGCCTATCCCGGCTTCACCGACGCGGCGATCGCCGCCTTGGCCGAGGACGCCAAGGCCCGGTTCGACCTTCACGACTACCGCATCGTCCATCGCATCGGCCGCATCGCCCCGGGCGAAGCGATCGTCTTCGTGGCCACCGCGGCCAGCCATCGCCGCGCCGCCTTCGAGGGCTGCGACTTCCTGATGGACTACCTCAAGAGCCGTGCGCCGTTCTGGAAGAAGGAGCACGGCCCGGACGGCGACCGCTGGATCGAGCCGACGGCTCGGGATAGGACCGACGCCGAGCGTTGGGACTAGGAGAACACGATGTCGGCAGGCCTCACCCCGGGCGGCGGGATCAAGCCGGAGCTTCCGTTCAAGCCGGTGCGAGTGGCGGTCCTGACCGTCTCGGACACCCGCGACGAGTCCACCGACACCTCCGGCCAGCTGCTGGTCGAGCGGATCAAGGACGCGGGCCATGAGCTGGCCGGCCGCCTGGTGGTCCGCGACGATGTCGAAAAGATCCGCCAGACCGTGCGCGACTGGGTCGCCGGCGGCCAGGTCGACGCCGTCGTCACCACCGGCGGGACCGGCCTGACCGGCCGCGACGTCACGGTCGAGGCCCTGGAACCGTTGTTCGACAAGAAGATCGACGGCTTCTCGGTGGTGTTCCACCTGGTCAGCTACGCCACGGTGGGCCTGTCCACCCTGCAGAGCCGCGCCACGGCCGGCCTGGTCGGCGGGGTGTTCGTGTTCTGCCTGCCGGGCAGCAACGGGGCGGTCAAGGACGGCTGGGACAAGATCATCTCGGCCCAGCTCGACAGCCGCCACAAGCCCTGCAACATGGTCGAACTGATGCCCCGACTCCTGGAGCAATAGGACTGCTGGAACAGTGACCCGCCTGACCCACATCGACGACCAGGGCCGCGCCCGCATGGTCGACGTCTCGGACAAGGCCGAGACGGTCCGCGAGGCGATCGCCGTCGGCTTCGTGCGGATGCGGCCCTCGACCCGTGAGCTGGCCATCGCCGGAACCGGCCGCAAGGGCGACGTCCGCGCCGTGGCCGAGATCGCCGGAGTGATGGCGGCCAAGAAAACCTCCGACCTGATCCCGCTGTGCCACCCGCTGGCCCTGTCCAAGGTCGAGGTGTCGGTCGAGCCGGCCGAGGGCGGGCTGGCGGTCATGGCCCGCGTCAAGCTGAAGGGCCAGACAGGGGTGGAGATGGAGGCCCTGACCGCCGTCTCGGTGGCCTGCCTGACGATCTACGACATGCTGAAGGCCGCCGAGAAGGGCATGGTCATCGAGGCCGTGCGCCTGGTCGAGAAGACCGGCGGCAAGTCGGGCGATTGGCGGGCGGAGTAGGGGGCGGTTCGGGCGTGTCCGCAAGCGTCGGCTTTCGACCCGTTGAGGACTTAAACCCCTCTCTCTTTGAGAGAGGGAGGGGCCCGCCGCCGCAGGCGGTGGGAGGGTGAGAGGTTACAGCCTCTCGGGTCGAAGCACGGCCAGGATGTCGTCGGCGACCCCGCCCGGATCGGCCAGGACCCGCCCGTTGGGGAACCTCAGGACCATATAGCCAAACAGTTCCAGCACCTGCGTGCGGCGGGCGTCGTAATCCTCCCGTTCCTGGTGAGCGGCGCCGTCCAGTTCGACGATCAGCTTGCCCGCCTCGCAGACGAAGTCAGCGAAATAGCGGTCGATCGAGACCTGGCGCAGGAACTTGAAGCCGCCCAGCCGGCGGTTGCGCACCAGCTTCCAGAACGCCTTCTCGGCCAGGGTCTGGTTCTGGCGAAGGCGGCGGGCGTTGGTGGTCGTATCCATGGCGACAGCCTGGAAGCACCGCGAAGACCACGCAACGGAAGGAATCGGGATTTTCCGGCCAGCGGTGAAACCTCTCACCCTCCCACCGCTTCGCGACGGGCCCCTCCCTCTCTCAAAGAGAGAGGGGTTCAGGGGGATGGACGGCGCTCTATCCCCGTCGTCGGCGGTACGAACCTCAACAATCTCAACGCCCTGAAAAATAATCAGCGTCACGAACGCGCCAGCCCTGAAACCTCCCGCACAATCATCGCTGTCCCCATCGCGGGGGAGGGCTCTTGGTACCGGCCCAAGCAGGCGATGGGGGTGGAACCGAGCGGGGCCGCCTGGGCCTGGCGATCGGATCGCGACGGGCGGCGGGGCTCAGAAGGCTCCAAGGCCCGGCGGGGGCGATGGCGGGACAGGCGGGTTGACGGGGCCGGGAGGTTCAAACCGGCCTGTTCGAGGATCAGTCGGAGTCGCCGACGGCCCCTTCCGGGCGACTTTGATCCTGCCCGCCTGAGGGGAAACGTCGATCGGGATGAAACAAGCCCTCAATCGCCGTCCCTCGAGACAAACGGTTTCGCGGAGCGGTCAGGTCTAGCCGAAACGCACACTCAATACCCACGGTCATCCGGGCTCGGCCCGGACCGCTCCGCGCCTCCCCACCCACTCGCCAGCGCAAGCCCGAGGTCGAGAAGCCGTGCCTGCAACACCATGGCCGCTAAGACTTGCCCCCACCTGGCGGCTTCGCCGCCTGTCCGCCGCCATCGGGGACGGAGGACGACCGTCGCGCCAGGGCCGGCTGGCCGTGGCGGCTGGCCATGATCTCGCCGATCACCGCCACGGCCACCTCGAACGGGGCCTTGCCGCCGAGGTCGAGGCCGATCGGCGCGCGCAGCTTGCGGAGGTCGGCCTCGGCGACCCCGGCGGCGCGCAGGCGGTCCAGCCGCGCGCCCAGCCGTCGCCGGGCGCCCAGCAGGCCGACATAGGGCGCGGCCGAGGGCAGGGCGGCCAGCAGGGCCTGGTGGTCGACCTCCTCGTCATGGCCGCAGACCGCCACCGCCGTCCAGGCGTCCAGCCCCACCGCCGCCACGGCGCCGGCCACGTCGTCGCGGCGATAGGCCACGCCCGGCAGGGGCGGCGGCGCGATCGGGCCCTTGGGGCGGACCAGGGTGGTCGAAAAGCCCGACTGGGCCCCGAGGCTGGCCACGGCCAGGGCGGTGGGATCGCCGCCGAACACCACCAGCCGGGGCGGCGGGTCGAATCGCCGCGAAAAGGCGCTGGGCCAGGGTTGCACGGCGTCCGACGCCGGGGCGCAAAGCCGCCGCTCGCCGTCGCTGATCCAGGTGGCCGGGACGCGGGCCTCGGCCAAGGCCAGCAGCGCCCGGGCGGCGGCGTCGTCGGGGGCGATGCGCTCGACCAGGATCTCGATCCGCGCGCCGCACAGCAGGCGGATGTCCGGCCAGGGGCTGCCCTCGCCATAGACCAGGCGCCGGGGCCGGCCGTCGGCCATGCAGGCCTGGGCGTGGGCCTCGACATCGGCCTCGATGCAGCCGCCCGACAGGAAACCGGCGCGGCTTTCCATGCCGAACACCATCTGGGCGCCGACCGGGCGCGGGCCGCCTTCACCCAGGGAAATGATCGTCGCCAGGCCGGCCGCCCCGTGCGCCAGGGCCTGGGCCAGGGCGGGCCGCATGTCCTCGGCCAGGCCGTGCAGCGGCCAGTCCCCGGCGATTTCGGAGGCCTGGTCGAGCGGGGGATCGGGAAGCTTCATCGCCGGCGATGTTAACCCCTCGGCAAGTTTCCAGAAACGCCTTCTTCAGTCCTTTGGCCTAGGCTCGTCGATACTGGTGTTCCATCCGCACGGATTTCCATGTCGCTCTCGGTTTCCAAGCTCGGTCTCGCCGCCGCCCAGTTCGGACTGGACGGCATGAGCGCGTCGCCGCGCGCCCGTTCGCCCGAAACCGAAGCCCGTGACATTCTCGCCATCGCCGCCCGCGCCCGCCTGTCGGTGCTGGACGTGTCGGGCAACCATGGCCGCGCCGAGCAGGTGCTGGGCGACCTGATCCCGCGTCCCGTGCCGTTCCGCGTCACCCTGTCGGCCGCCCGCGCCGACCGCGGCCCGGACTTCGTCGAGGCCGAGGCCCGCGCCAGCCTGCGCCGCCTGGCCGTGGAACGCGCCGACGCCATCATCGTCCCCTCGCCCGCCGAACTGTTCGGCCCGCACGGCGCGGCCGTCTGGGACCGCCTGGCCCGGCTGCGCGACGAGGGGCTGTTCGCCAAGATCGGCGTCGCCGCCCACGCCAGCGACGATCCGGTCGGCGTCGCCCGCCGCTTCAAGCCCGATATTCTTCAAGCGCCGGCCAGCCTGCTGGACCAGCGCCTGCTGGCCGACGGCTCGCTGCAGCGCATCGCCGGCATGGGGATCGAGGTGCAACTGCGCTCGATCTTCCTGAACGGCCTGCTGTTCCTGCCGCCCGACCGCGTCCCCGCCCAGCTGAAGGGGGCCTCGGGCCGCCTGTCGAAGGTGCGCCGGATGATCGCCGAGGGTCGGTCCGACCCGCTGCAGGCCGCCCTGGGCTTCGCCCTGTCGCGTGTCGAGGCCAGCGCCGTCCTGGTGGGCGTCACCTCGGCCGCCGAGCTGTCGGCCGTGGTCGCCGCCGCCTCCAGCCCGCCGCCCGACCTCGACTGGGACGACATGGCCATCGACGATCCGGTGGCCCTGGACCCGCGACGTTGGGTCGCCTGACGCCGGAGCGAATAAAGGCTCAGCCTCGAACACAGTGCTGAGAAGCCGAAGAGGGAGCCGAACGCCATGATCCTCGCCGTCGTCCAGGCCCGCATGGGCTCCAAGCGTCTGCCCGGCAAGGCGGTCGCCACCCTCCAGGGCCAGCCGATGATCCTGCGCCAGCTGGAGCGGCTGCGCGGCGCCCGGCGCCTGACCAAGATCATCGTCGCCACCAGCAGCGACCCGGCCGACGACGGCCTGGCCGGCCTGGTGGTGTCGCGCGGCTACGCCGTGCACCGCGGCGCGGGCAGCGACATCCTGGACCGCATCGCCCGCTGCGCCGAGGCCGCCGGCCCGGTCAGCCACATCGTCCGCATCAAGGGCGACGCCCCGTTCGTCGATCCGGCCGTGATCGACGAGGCCGTCCGCCTGGCCCAGGCCACCGGCGCGGCCTACACCTCCAACCGCGTGGAGCGCACCTTTCCGGCTGGCTTGGAGGTCGAGGTGATCACCGTCGAGGCGCTGCGCGTCGCCGCCGCCGAGGTCCGCGACCCCCTGGCCATGATCTCGCCGACCGCCGCCATCCGCGCGCGGCCCGACCGCTTCCGCCAGGCGCATCTGAAGGCCCACCGCGACTGGTCGCGCTACGACTGGCGGGTCAAGACCCCGGCGGACCTGGCCTTCGCCCGCTCGATCTACGACGCCCTGTACGCCGCCGATCCGGGCTTCTCGATGCACGACGTGCTCGACCTGGTGGAGAGCCGCCAGGATTTGGCGCGGTTCGCGGCTTAGGCCTTGCGTCCTTCGAGGCTCGGCTGCGCCTCGCACCTCAGGATGAGGAAAGCAGCAAATCGCTCCTCATCCTGAGGCGCCCACGCAGTGGGCCTCGAAGGACGCAGGGCGCTACTTCCAAGCCCCATAGGGATCTACCGACGTCTTCCCCAGCGCCTCGGCGACGGCCGGATGGGTCAGTTGGCCGGCCAGGACGTTGAGGCCCTTGGCCAGGTGGACGTTGCTGTTCAGCGCGTCCAGGCCGTGGTCGGCCAGGGCCAGGCCGAACGGCAGGGTGGCGTTGCCCAGGGCTTCGGACGAGGTGCGCGGCGCCGCGCCCGGCATGTTGGCCACGCAGTAGTGGACGACGCCGTCGACCGTGTAGGTCGGCTCGGCGTGGGTGGTCGGATGGCTGGTCTCGAAACAGCCGCCCTGGTCGATCGACACGTCGACCAGCACCGAGCCGGGCTTCATCTTCGACAGGTGCTCGCGCTTGACCAGCTTGGGCGCGGCGGCCCCGGCGGTCAGCACCGCGCCGATGATCACGTCGGCCTTGAGGATCTCGTCCTCGACCGCCGCCATGGTCGAATAGCGCGTGAGGATGCGGCCCTGGTAGAGGTCGTCCAGCTCGCGCATCCGGGGGATCGAGCGCTCCAGCACCACCACCTCGGCGCCGAGGCCGGCGGCCATCCGCGCGGCGTTGGAGCCGACCACGCCGCCGCCCAGCACCGCCACCCGGGCCGGGGGCACGCCGGGCACGCCGCAGAGCAGCAGGCCCATGCCGCCATTGTGCTTGAGCAGGGTCTCGGCGGCGCTGAACACCGCGATGCGGCCGGCCACTTCCGACATCGGGGCCAGCAGCGGCAGGCCGCCGCGCGCGTCGGTGACGGTCTCGTAGGCGATGGCCGCGCAGCCCGAGGCCAGCAGGCCCTCGGTCTGGGCGGGGTCGGGCGCCAGGTGGAGATAGGTGAACAGGATGTGGCGGGGCGTCAGGCGCTCCCACTCCACCTTCTGCGGTTCCTTGACCTTGATGATCAGCTCGGCGCCCGCGAACACCGCGTCGGCGTCGGGCGCGATGGTCGCGCCGGCCTTGACGTAGAGGTCGTCGCCGTAGCCGGCTCCCAGGCCCGCGCCGGCCTGGACCAGCACCGCGTGGCCATGGCCGACATATTCGCGCACGGCGGTGGGGGTCAGGCCCACCCGGTGTTCGCCCGGCTTGATCTCGGAAGGTACGCCAACGCGCATGATAGTCTCCTCCAAATGGCTTTTCACGCTGGTTTACGCCTGAGTTTGCGCAGGTTCCTGGGGAGTTTCATGCGTCCATAACCGTGATATGCAGGAATCCATCACGATGGAGCCCTTGCGGTGAAGAAACCTGCGGCCAACCTCGACGCCTTCGATCGCAAGCTGCTGAACCTGCTCCAGCGGCGGGGCCGAGCCAGCTATGTGGAAATGGCCGAGGCGGTGAATCTTTCCGAATCCGCCTGCCTGCGCCGGGTCAAGGCGCTGGAGGAGACCGGGGTGATCGGGCGCTACGCCGCGGTGATCGACGAGCGGGCGGTGGGCCTGCCGCTCAGCGTCTTCGTTACCGTCACCCTGTCGTCCCAGGCCGAGGCGACGCTCAGCGCCTTCGAGAAGGCGATCGCCAATGTCCGCGAGGTGGCCGAGTGCTACCTGATGACCGGCGGCTCGGACTATCTGCTGCGGCTGGTGGTGGCCGACGTCGACGACCTGGAGCGGGTGCACGCCCAGGAGCTGACGCGGATTCCGGGTGTGGTGCGGGTCAGCTCGTCGATCGCCCTGCGCACGGTGGTCAAGCGTGTCGAATTGCCGCTTTGAGGCGAGCCCGCCGTTGCGGCGAGGTTAACCTTCCCCTGCCAGGACTGTAGGCCACAGTCGTCGCGCTCGTCGGGGGATGAGATGGTTTCGAGACGTTTGCTGCTGGGCGCCCTGGCGTCCGGCCTCGCCGCGCCCGCCCTGGCCTGGGCCGAGGGCGACGGCGCCACGCCGTCGGTGCTGACCCGCAAGGGCCGCCGCACGCGCCGGGCGCTGGCGACCCAAGCCACCGACAAGGCCGCCCTCGACAAGGCCCTGGCCCAGGTCAAGCCGCTGGAAGAGCCCGACGCGGTCGAGCCGGCCGAGGTGCACCCGCCCCAGCTGGTCAGCCCCGACGAAGCGCTGGGCCGCCTCAAGCAGGGCAACGCCATCTTCGCCCGCGGCGGCGCCAGCATCGTCCTGCCGTCCATGGTCCGGATCGCCGAACTGTCCAAGGGCCAGAAGCCGTTCGCGGTGATCGTCGGCTGCAGCGACAGCCGGGTCGGCCCCGAGCTGGTCTTCGACTGCAATCTGGGCGAGCTGTTCGTGGTCCGCGTGGCCGGCTCGACCGTCAGCCAGGAGGGCCTGGGTTCTATCGTCTACGCGGTCGAGCACCTGGGCGCGCCGCTGGTTGTCGTCCTGGGCCACAGCAAGTGCGGCGCCGTCGGCGCGGCGGTGGACGTGGCCACCAAGCACAGCGAGCTGCACGGCTCGCTGCTGAACATGGTGCTGCCGATCATCCCGGCGGTGCTGGAGGCCCAGGAGACGCACCCGGCCGACCTGCAGGACGCGGCAATCCGCCAGAACGTCCGCGACGTCGCCGCCCGCCTGAAGGTGGCCGACGGGACCCTGGCCGAGAAGCAGGCCGAGGGCCGGCTGAAGATCGTCTCGGCCACCTACGACCTGGCCACCGGCGTGGTGGCGTTCGACGCGTAGAAATCCTTCTTCCCTAGCTACGGTCGGGGACAGGCGCATGCGCCTGTCCTCAGCCAAGCAACGCAGATCCGTTGACCCCTTGCCCGGCTTAGGTTCAAGTCCCCCTGACACGCTAAAGTTGGGGGAGGCCTGGGATGTCGACGGACGAGACGCCGCCGGAAGGCGGCCACGAGCCCAAGACGTCCCGCTGGGCGGCCTTCAAGGCCAAGCTCCCGACCGGCCTCAAATCCCCCCTCGTGCTGGTCGGCGCGGCCGCCCTGGTGCTGGGCTTCGGCGGTGGTTTCGCGGCCGGCAAGGTCGCCGACTTCGGCTGGTTCGGCCACAAGGCGGCGACGGCCGAGGCCCCCAAGGGCCAGGCCTGGTCACTGTTCGGCAAGCCCCGCTCGGCCGGCGCCCCGCGTCGCGGAATCCCCAAGCCGGAAGGCTTCGCCGTCTGGCGCAGCCGCATCGACAGCACCGGCGCCGAGCCGATGGCCTGCGTCCAGATGAGCAAGCCGCTGGACCCGTCCAAGGCCTATGCCGACTTCGTGCTGATCTCGCCGGACCTGGGCCGCCAGCCGGCCGTGCGGGTCAAGGACGACGAGCTGTGTATCGGCGGCGTCGGCTTCACCGACCACCGCGTCACCCTGCTCAAGGGCCTGCCCGGCAAGGGCGGCGAGACCCTGGCCGCCAACGCCGACGTCGACTTCACCTTTGGCGAGAAGCCGCCCTATGTCGGCTTCGCCGGCGACGGCGTGATCCTGCCGCGCGAGGAGTCCGACGGCGTGGCGCTGGAGACCATGAACGTCTCCAAGCTGGCCATCGAGGTCTGGCGCGTGTCGGACCGCAACCTGGTGCGCAAGTCGATCGGCGCCCCCGACCCGACCGGCGAGGGCGACTACGCCAGCGACTATGGCGACGACAGCCCCGACGACGAGGGCCGCCAGGTCTGGAAGGGCGTGATCGACGTGCAGGGCGCGGCGGGCCAGAAGGCCACGACCGTCTTCCCGCTGGGCGCGGTGCTCAAGGAGATGAAGCCCGGCGGCTATGTGATCAAGGCGCGCGACGCCTCGGGCGGCCGCGACCCGACCGGCGAGGGCGACCCGACCCCGGCCCAGGCCCGCCGCTGGATCATGTTCACCGACATGGCGCTGATCGGCTATGACGGGGCCGAATCCCTGGACGTGGTGGTCCGCTCGCTGAAGAGCGCCAAGACCGTGGCCGGCGTGCGCGTGGCCCTGGTGGCCAAGGACGGCGAGGACCTGGCGGTGGCCAAGACCGACGCCGACGGCCGGGCGCGCTTCGCCCACGCCCTGCTCGAGGGCGACGGGGCGGCGCGGGCCAAGATGGTCATGGCCTATGGCGACCAGGGCGACCTGGCGGTGCTGGACCTGGACCGCTCGCCGGTCGACCTGTCCAAGCAGGGCGTCGGCGGCCGCACCGAGTCCGACGGCGGCCGGGCGCTTTCCAGCGACATCGACGGCTATCTCTATGCCGACCGCGGCATCTACCGCCCTGGCGAGACCGTGCACCTGACGGCCATGGTCCGCGATCGCCTGGCCAAGGCGGTCAACGACCGCAAGGGCTATATCCTGGTCAAGCGGCCCTCGGGCGTGGAGTTCAAGCGCTACAACTTCAGCCGCGCCGACGCCGGCGCCGTGCTGGCCGACATCGCACTCCCCCGGAGTGCTCCGCGTGGCCGCTGGACAGCGGTGCTGAAGATGGAAGGATCCGACGCCGAGGCCGGCTCGTTCAGCTTCAGCGTCGAGGACTTCGCGCCGCAGCGGCTGGCGGTCACCGCCACGGGCCAGGAGTCCGTGCCGGTCGCGGCCGGCCAGGAGCGCAAGATCGACGTCTCGGCCCGCTTCCTCTACGGCGCGCCGGGCGCGGGCCTGCAGACCCAGGGCGAGGCGCGGCTGCGCACCGACGCCGACCCCTTCCCGCAATACAAGGGCTATGAGTGGGGCGACGACCTGGCGCCCTTCGACGAGAAGTTCATCGAGCTGGGCACGACCGTCACCGACGGCGACGGCCACGCCATGTTGAACCTGGGAACAGGCGAGGCCGGCGACACGGCTCAGCCGTTGGTGGCGGCGGTGACCGCCTCAGTGTTCGAGCCCGGCGGCCGTCCGGTGCGCGAAGGCTTGGAACTGAAGGTGCGCGGCAAGCCCGTGTACTACGGCGTCAAGGTCGAGCAGGGCGACGCCGGGAACGGCGACCCGCCGGTCAGCCTGGAGATGATCGCCGTCAACGCCGCCGGGGCGCGGATTTCGTCGACGGCGACCTACACCCTGATCAGCGAGAACTGGAACTATGACTGGTTCCAGCAGGACGGCCGCTGGCAGTGGCGGCGCACCAGCCGCGACGCGGTGGTGGCCAAGGCCACGGTCAATATCGGCGCCGGAGCGCCCGCGCGCTTCAACCGCCGCCTGGGCTGGGGCGACTACCGCCTGGTGGTCGAAGGGCCGGACGGCTCCAGGACCGTGACCAAGTTCTCGTCCGGCTGGGGCTCGCCGGCCAAGGAAGGCGAGGCGCCCGACTTCGTGC
This sequence comes from Caulobacter sp. LjRoot300, assembly GCF_964253875.1. Classification (NCBI taxonomy): domain Bacteria; kingdom Pseudomonadati; phylum Pseudomonadota; class Alphaproteobacteria; order Caulobacterales; family Caulobacteraceae; genus Caulobacter; species Caulobacter sp. LjRoot300. The sequence continues at coordinate 369,789 of NZ_CAXUSA020000002.1, read as the reverse complement.
GGGTCAGCGCCGGGACCAAGGCCTACAATCAGGGCGACACGGTCGAACTGACCCTGAAGTCGCCCTATGCAGGCCAGGTGCAGGTGGCGGTGGCCACCGACCGGCTGATCGACTTCAAGACGCTCAGCGTCGGCGAGAACGGCACGACCGTCCGCCTGAAGACCTCGGCCGCCTGGGGCGGCGGGGCCTATGTGATGGTCACCGTGATCCAGCCGCGCGACCCGGTCAGCTCGCCCAAGCCCAAGCGGGCCCTGGGCCTGATCTATGTGCCGCTGGAGCCCAAGGGGCGGCGGCTGACTGTGGACATCGGCACGCCGGTGAAGCTGGACAGCAAGGTCCCGGTCGAGGTGCCGATCAAGGTCCAGGGCCTGGGCTTCGGCCAGAAGGCCAAGGTCACCATCGCCGCCGTCGACGAGGGCATCCTGCGCCTGACCCGCCAGGACAGCCCCGACCCGGCCAAGTGGTACTTCGGCAAGCGGGCCCTGACCCTGAACTATCGCGACGACTACGGCCGCCTGCTCGACCCGAACATGGGCGCGCCGGCCAATGTCAATTTCGGCGCCGACGAACTGGGCGGCGAGGGGCTGACGGTGACGCCGATCAAGACCGTGGCCCTGTGGTCGGGCATCGTCGAGACGGGGATGGACGGCAAGGCCGTGGTCAAGCTGCCGGCCGCCGACTTCAACGGCGAGCTGCGGATCATGGCGGTGGCCTGGACCGACAACGCCGTCGGCTCGGGCTCCAAGGCCATGACCGTGCGCCAGCCGGTGGTCGCCGACCTCAACCTGCCGCGCTTCCTGGCTCCCGGCGACAAGCCGATGGCGACGCTGGAGCTGCACAATGTCGAGGGCCAGGCCGGCGACTATACGGTCGAAGCCAGCGCCACCAACGGCATCGCGGTGGCTTTCAAGAAGGTCATCAGACTGGTCCTGGGCCAGCGGATCGCCGAGAAGATCCCGTTCCTGGCCCCCACCGTCACGGGGATCGGCAAGGTCGGCTTCAAGGTGGCCGGCCCCGGCTTCCAGACGGCCAAGGACTATCCGATCCAGACCCGCCTGGGCTGGGGCGACGTGGTGCGCACGACGACGGAACTGCAGCAGCCGGGCATGAGCTACACCCCCAACGCCCAGCTGCTGTCGGGCCTGGCGGCCGGCGAGATCACCCTGCAGGTCAGCTACTCGCCGTTCAAGGGCTTCGACCCCTCGGCGATCGCCGTGGCCCTGCAGCGCTATCCCTATGGCTGCACCGAGCAGCTGGTCTCGACCGCCTATCCGCTGCTGTACGCCCAGGGCGTCTCCAGCGATCCCAAACTCAAGCGCAATCCGGCCATCCTGGCCGGGGCGGTGGGCAAGCTGCTGGATCGCCAGACCCTGGACGGGGCCTTCGGCCTGTGGCGGGTGGGCGACGGCGAGGCCGACGCCTGGCTGGGCGCCTACGCCACCGACTTCCTGGTCGAGGCCAAGGCCCAGGGGATCGCCGTGCCGGACGAGGCGATGGACAAGGCGCTGAACGCCATGCGCCAGATCAGCCGCCCCGACGGCTGGAGCTCGGTGTCCTATCGCCTGGAATATCCCGAATGGTGGGGCCGTACGCCGGACGACTCCAAGAAGGCCACCGAGCGCATGCGCCGCCGGGCCAGCGCCTACGCCCTCTACGTGATGGCCAAGGCCGGGCGCGGCGACCTGGCGCGGCTGCGCTGGTGGCACGACGTGCAGATGAAGGACGAGGACCAGCCCCTGGCCAAGGCCCAGGTGGCGGCGGGCCTGGCCCTGATGGGCGACCAGGCCCGGGCCCGCTCGGCCATGCGCCAGGCGGTCCGCTCGCTGGGTTGGCGCGACGACGCCGACTGGTACCAGAGCCCGCTGCGCGACGTCGCCGCGGTCACCGCCCTGGCGGTCCAGGCCGGCCAGGGCGACGTCGCCCGCCAGCTGCAGGGCCGCCTGGAGAACGTGGTCAAGGATCCCGACGCCCTCAACACCCAGGAGCAGGCGGCGGTGCTGTCGGCGGCCTACCAGCTGCTGAAGGCGGCCGGGCCGATGACCATCGACGCGCAAGGCGTGACCGCCCTGCCGCCGGCCGGCGGCGCGCCGCGCTGGGCCGTGGGCCGTCTGGCCGACGCCCGCTTCGTCAACAAGGGCAAGGGCGCCCTGTGGCGGACGGTCAGCGTGCGCGGCACGCCGGTCGCCGCCCCGGGGGCCGAGGCCAACGGCATCTCGGTGTCCAAGCGCCTGTTCTCGATGAACGGCGGGGCGATCGATCCGGCCCAGATCCACCAGGGCGACCGGGTGATCGTGCTGGTGTCCGGCCGCTCGATGCAGGCCCGCTCGACCGCCCTGGTGGTCGACGACGCCCTGCCGGCCGGCTTCGAGATCGAGACCACCCTGGGCGCCGACGACGCCCAGAACGGTCCGTTCAAGTTCCTGGGCGAGCTGACCAATCCCGACGTCCAGGAAAGCCGTGACGACCGCTACATCGCCGCGCTGGACCTGGGCGGCGAGAAGCCGTTCGCCATGGCCTATGTGGCGCGAGCGGTGACGCCGGGCGAGTTCTTCCTGCCCGGGGCGATCGCCAAGGATATGTACCGGCCCAGCCTGAACGCGCGGTCGGAGGCGGGACGCGTGGCGATCTCACCGGGGCAATGAGGTGATCCAGTTACATCTCCCTTCCCCCTCGATGGGGGAAGGGCCGGGGATGGGGGTGAAAGCGTGTCCGGATGAGGCGCGGCCGTTGTGAACCCCGCCGCCCCAGTCACCCCCACCCCCGACCCCTCCCCCATCAAGGGGGAGGGGAGAATCGTTCGCCTCCTCGTCGCCTTCATCGCCGCCCAAGTCGCGCTCTTCCTCCTGGGCGCCGCCTTCCCGCCCGACATGGCCCGCGCGAAACGCTCGTCGCCGGTGGTGCTGGACCATCGCGGCGCCTGGCTGCGCGCCCTGCCGGTCGAGGACGGGCGCTGGCGGGTGCGGGCCGACCTCCAGCGCACCGACCCCACGTTTCAGAAGCGGCTGATCGCGGTCGAGGACGCGCGGTTCTACGGCCACCTGGGCGTCGATCCGCTGGCCCTGGTCCGGGCGGTCGGCTCGGCGGCGGTCCATGGCCGGGCCACCTCGGGCGCCTCGACCCTGACCATGCAGACCGCCCGCCTGCTGGAGCCCCGGCCGCGTAATCTGGGTTCGAAGCTGGTCGAGATGGTCCGCGCCGCCCAGCTGGAGGCGCGACTGACCAAGCGCGAGATCCTGGCCCTCTACCTGACCCTGGCCCCCTATGGCGGCAACCTGGAGGGGGTGCGGGCCGCCAGCCTGGCCTATTTCGGCCACGAGCCGACCAGCCTGACCGACGGCGAACAGGCCCTGCTGATCGCCTTGCCGCAGTCGCCCGAGGCCCGTCGTCCGGACCGCCATCCCGAGGCCGCCCGCGCCGCCCGCCGCGCCGTGCTGGACAAGATGGTCCGGGCCCATGTGCTGACCGAAGCCGCCGCCAGCGAGGCCGACGCCGAGCCCCTGCCCCGCCGCGGCCCGTTCCCGACCCTGGCCTGGCACGTGGCCGGCGAACTGGCCGCCGCCGCGCCGCCCAGCCAGCCCAGCGTGGTCTCCACCCTCGACGCCGACCTCCAGACCCGGCTGGAGCCGATGGCCGCCGCCGTCGCCGCCGCCCAGGGGCCCGACGTCACCGCCGCCATCCTGGTCGTCGAGATCAAGGGCCGGGCGGTGCGGGCCCTGGTCGGCTCGGCCGGCCGCGACCGGCCCGGCGGCTGGATCGACCTGACCCGCGCCGTGCGCTCGCCGGGCTCTGCCCTGAAGCCCTTCATCTACGCCTTCGCCTTCGACGACGGGACCCTGGCGCCCGACACCCAGATCGACGACGCCGCCACCCGCTTCGCCGACTACCAGCCCGAGAACTTCGACCACGTGTTCCACGACAAGGTCACGGCCCGCGAGGCCCTGGCCTATTCGCTGAACGTGCCGGCCGTCGCCACCCTGGAAAAGATCGGTCCCGACGCCTTCGCGGCCCGGCTGGAGAGTGGCGGCGTGCGGCTGGTGCGGCCCAAGACGGCGATCAAGGCTTCGGGGCTTGCGTTGGCCCTGGGCGGGGCGGGGATCACGCCGCGCGACATGGCCGTGCTCTACGCCGCCCTCGGCGACGGCGGCGTGGCCAAGCCCCTGGCCTTCACCGAGGCCGAGGCCAAGTCGCGCGAGCGCATGGGCGGGACCCGGATCGTCCGGACCGAGGCCGCCGCCCAGGTGCTGGACATCCTGCGCGAGGCCCCCGCGCCGCGCGGCCGCGCGCCGTCGGCCCTGACCCGGGGCGGACCGGCCATGGCCTTCAAGACCGGCACCTCGTACGGCTTCCGCGACGCCGTGGCGGCGGGGGTGGTCGGCGGCTATGCGATCATCGTCTGGACCGGCCGGGCCGACGGCGGGGCGCGCGGCGGCCTGACCGGGCGCGACGCGGCCCTGCCGCTGCTGTTCGACGTCGCCGACGTGATCGACGCCCCGACCCTGGCCCCCCGTCCGATCGCCCCCAAGGCGGCGCCGGGCGCGCTGCAGCGGCTGCAACAGGCGTCCGAAGGCCCCCGCCTGATCTTCCCGCCCGACGGCGCCACGGTGCAGGTCGACGCGGTCGGCCCCAGCGCCCGCGGCCTGGTGATGGCGGCCGGCGGCGAGCGCCTGACCTGGTATGTGGCCGGCCAGCCGCTGGCCGCCGATCCGGTCAGCGGCAAGGTGATCTGGCGACCGGCGGCGGCGGGATTCTACCGGCTGCGGGTCGTCGATGACCAGGGCCGCGCCGCCTCGGCGCGGGTGCGGATCAAGGGCGGCTGAGGCCATCTTGGTCCTGGCCCAAGGCCGAGGCTCGCCTTCGCCGTGAAGTCCATTTTGAGAAATGATGATTTCATTTCGCGACAGAACGCCGCAAATGAAGATTTCAATGTTCCATCTAAGTAGATTTACAGGTGTGCTGAAATGGCGCGGGCAAGTCTTGCGCCAAACGCAGCCGGTTCATTCTTCCTAAAGGCAAGTAACTCGTTGCTAGGATCGGGCAAAAAGCTCCCGGCCGTCAAAGCGACGGCGGAACCTTGAATGAGGATTTCCTGCAATGGCCTTGAATAGCATCAACACCAATACCGGGGCGATGATCGCCCTGCAGAACCTGAACGCAACCAGCGCCGAGCTGATGACGGTCCAGCAACGGATCAACACCGGCAAGAAGGTCGGCAACGCCAAGGACAACGGCGCGATCTGGGCGATGGCCAAGAACCAGTCGACCACCGCCAACTCCCTGAACGCCGTCAAGGACTCGCTGCAACGCGGCCAGTCGACCATCGACGTGGCCCTGGCCGCCGGCGACACCGTCACCGAGCTCTTGGGCAAGATGAAGGAAAAGGCCCTGGCCGCGTCCGACACCTCGCTGAACACCGCTTCGTTCAACGCCCTGGTCTCGGACTTCACCTCGCTGCGCGACCAGATCACCAAGGCGGTGACCAACGCCAAGTTCAACGGCGTCAGCATCGCCGACGGCTCGACCACCAAGCTGACCTTCCTGGCCAATTCGGACGGCACCGGCTTCACGGTCACCGCCAAGACCCTGTCGCTGGTCGGTCTGGGCCTGGCCGCCGGTTCGACCTTCGCCACCGCCGCCGCCGCCAAGACCATGATCACCACCGTAACCAACGCGATCGGCACGGCGACCAACAAGCTGGCCTCGCTGGGCACCAGCTCGACCGGCCTGGACACCCACCTGACCTTCGTCGGCAAGCTGCAGGACAGCCTGGAAGCCGGGGTCGGCAACCTGGTCGACGCCGACCTGGCCAAGGAAAGCGCCCGCCTGCAGTCGCTGCAGACCAAGCAGCAGCTGGGCATCCAGGCGCTGTCGATCGCCAACCAGTCTTCGTCGTCGATCCTCAGCCTGTTCCGCTCGGCCTAGGCCGCTTCAGCGGTCCTTGAGACGGACTGGGGCGGGTCGCCGGGCCCGCCCCCTTTTTTGCGTTCACCTCAGACGGCGCCGCTGGCCACCTTCTCGTAGTCCGCCAGGCTGGAGATCCCGACATTGAGGTCGGTGACCAGGCCGTTGCCCAGCGAATAGACCCAGCCGTGGACGGACAGTTGCTGGCCGCGCGCCCAGGCGTCCTGGACGAAGACGTCAGAGGCGACGTTGCGCACCTGGCGGATGACGTTCAGCTCGCACAGCCGGTTGAGCTTGTCCTGCTGGGTCGGCAGGGCGTCCAGCTCGTGGCGGTGCTCGGCATGGACCTCGCGGATCGGGTGCAGCCAGTGGTCGACCAGGCCGCGCCGCTGGCCGTCGATGGCCGCCGCCACGCCGCCGCAGCCGTAGTGGCCCACGACCATCACGTGCTTGACCTTGATCACGTCGACCGCGAACTGCAGCACCGACAGGTAGTTGGCGTCCTGCGGCGGGGCCAGGTTGGCGACGTTGCGGTGGACGAACAGCTCGCCGGGATCGAGGCCGACGATCTCGTTGGCCGGCACCCGGCTGTCGCTGCAGCCGATCCACAGATATTCCGGGCTCTGCTGGCCTTCCAGACGCTTGAAGAACTGGGGGTCGGCCTCGGTCTTGCGCAGCGACCAGGCCAGGTTGTTGCTCTTGAGGTCTTCAAGCATGGATGGCGTCCGGCTGTTGGTTGGGATGGGCGGCGGCGAAGGCCGGGTGTTCGGCGCAGCGCGCGGCGACCGCGCGGAGAGCCGGGAACGGGGTCAGGTCGGTCTTGAAGCGCTCGGCGTTGTAGACCTGCGGGACCAGGCAGCAGTCGGCCAGGGTCGGGGTTTCGCCGAAGGCGTAGCCGGCGCCATGCCCGGCGACCATCGTCTCCAGGGCGGTGAAGCCGTCGGTGATCCAGCGCCCGATCCAGGCCTCGCGGCCCGGCTCGTCGACGCCCAGTTCAGTCAGGGCGCGCAGGATCCGCAGGTTGTTCACCGGATGGATGTCGCTGGCGACGATCTGGGCCATGGCCCGCACCTGGGCGCGATCGAACGGATCGGTCGGCAACAGGGGCGGGGCCGGGACGGTCTCGTCCAGCCAGTCCAGGATCGCCAGGCTCTGGGTCAGCACCCGGCCGTCCACCTCGAGGGCCGGTAGCAGCCGTTGCGGGTTCAGGGCGGCGAAGGCCGGCGCCTGGTGCTGGTTGGCCACCAGGTTCACCGGGGCGATGCCGTAGGCCAAGCCCTTGAGGTTCAGGCCGATCCGCACCCGGTAGGCGGCGCTGGACCGCCAGGCGCTGTGGAGGGTGAGCTGCATGACCCGGTTCAGACGACGGTGAAGGCGAGCTTGCCGACGCCCTCGACCGCCCCCTCGACCCGGTCGCCCCGGCCCAGGGCGCCCACGCCCTCCGGGGTGCCGGTGAAGATCAGGTCGCCGGCCGCCAGGGTCCACAGCTTGGAGGCCTCGGCGATGATCTCGGGGATCGTCCAGATCATGGCGGCCACCTGGCCCCGCTGGCGAAGCTGGCCGTTGACCGACAGGGTGATCGCGCCGTCGGGACGGGCCCGGTCGGCGGGGACGATGGCGCTGATCGGGGCGCTGGCGTCGAAGCCCTTGGCCGCGTCCCACGGGTGGCTCTTGGCCTTGGCTGCGGCCTGCAGGTCGCGCCGGGTCAGGTCGACGCCCACCGCGTAGCCGAACACGTGGCCCATGGCCTCCTCCACCGCGATGTTGGCGCCGCCCGACTTCAGGGCGACCACCAGTTCGATCTCGTGATGCAGCTCGTGGGTGGCGACCGGATAGGGGACCTTGTCGCTCACCACGATGGCGTCGGCGGGCTTGGCGAAGAAGAACGGCGGATCGCGCTGGTCGGCGCCCATTTCGCGGGCGTGGGCCGCGTAGTTGCGGCCGACGCAGAGGATGCGGCGCACCGGAAAGACGGAGTCGCCGCCTTCGACCGGGACCGTGGACGGGGCGGGCGGGGGGAAGGCGAAGGGCGTCATGGCGCCTGATTAGACCCAAACCCGCTCCGCCAAAAGTCACCTTCGTGAGGACATGATCGTGCAACACGCTGGCGATCACGCCCGCCTAAACGTTCTTTCACTTGCCCCCACCTGTGGCGGCGAGGCATGACGGGTGGGCAATTGTGGCGAAAACCCGCCACGCCGACGTCGAAGGGGCCTGGGACCGACGATGCTGATCATCGAGAACCTGACTCACGTCTACGCCAACGGCGTGAAGGCCCTCGACGAGGTCAGCCTGACCATCCCGCGCGGCATGTACGGCCTGCTGGGCCCGAACGGCGCCGGCAAGTCGACCCTGATGCGCACCGTCGCCACCCTGCAGTCGCCGACCTCGGGCCATATCCGCTTCGGCGACATCGACGTGCTGAAGTCGCCGGACCTGCTGCGCCGCACCCTGGGCTACCTGCCGCAGGATTTCGGCGTCTATCCGCGCGTGTCGGCCTACGACATGCTGGACCACATGGCGGTGCTGAAGGGCATCGCCGGGGCCAGGGAACGCAAGGATGTCGTCGAGAGCCTGCTGAACCAGGTCAATCTGTGGACCGTCCGCAAGAAGGCCATCGCCGGCTTCTCGGGCGGCATGCGCCAGCGGTTCGGCATCGCCCAGGCCCTGATCGGCGATCCGCGGCTGATCATCGTCGACGAGCCCACCGCCGGCCTCGACCCGGAGGAACGCAACCGGTTCCTCAACCTGCTGGCCGAGATCGGCGAGAACGTGGTGGTGATCCTGTCGACTCACATCGTCGAGGATGTCTCCGACCTCTGCCCGGCCATGGCGATCATCTGCGACGGCCGCATCGTCAAGGAAGGCGCGCCCGCCGACCTGGTCCGCCAGCTGTCGGGCCGCATCTGGAAGAAGGTCATCGACAAGGCCGAGCTCGAGGCGGCCAAGGCCGAGCACCAGGTGATCTCCACCCGTCTGCTGGCCGGCCGCACCGTGATCCACGTCCTGGCCGACCAGGACCCCGGCGACGGCTTCGGCCTGGTCGAGGGCGGACTGGAGGACGTCTATTTCTCCACCCTGTCCAACACCCGGTGCGCGGCCTGATGGCCATGGAAGCGGGGCGCGCGGGCATGTTCGGAAAGGTCGCCGCCTTCGAGTTCCGCTACCAGGCGCGCCAGCCCGTTTTCTGGGTCGGGGTGATCATCTTCTTCCTGCTGGCCTTCGCGGCCGTCGCCGCGCCGAACATCGTCCAGCTGGGCTCCACGGCCAATGTGCACAAGAACGCCGCGACGGTGATCGCCAACGCCAACCTGTTCTTCGCCCTGGTCTACATGTTCATCACGGCCGCCTTCGTGGCCAACATCATCGTGCGCGACGAGGACACCGGCTTCGACGGCATCCTGCGCTCCACGCCGCTGACCAAGTTCGACTATCTGTACGGTCGCTTCAGCGGCGCCTTCGCCGCCACGGCCCTGTCGTTCCTGGCCGCGCCCGCCGGCATGGCGCTGGGCGCGGTGATGTGGTGGGTCGACCCCGACAGCGTCGGCCCCTTCGTGCTGAACCACTATCTGTTCGCCTATTTCGTCCTGGCCCTGCCGTCGCTGCTGCTGACCTCGGCGGTGTTCTTCGCATTGACCACCATCACGCGGTCGATGATGTGGACCTATGTCGGCGTCATCGCCTTCATGGTGGCGACGTTCATCAGCTCGACCATGCTGCGCCAGCCGGGCCTGGAGAAGGTGGCCGCCCTCTGGGAGCCCTTCGGCGGCGGCGCCTATGGCCTGGCGATCCGCTACTGGACCGCGGCCGAGCGCAACACCCAGGTCCCGGCCCTGGCCGGCTACCTGCTGGCCAACCGGCTGATCTGGATCGGCATCGCCCTGCTGATCATCGCGGCCGCCCATTGGCTGTTCGATCTGCGCAAGGGCGACGGCGCCACGCGGGTCAAGCGCGAGAAGCCCGGCGCCGACGCGCCGCGTCCCGCCACGGTCACCCACGGCGCGCCGGTATTCGACCAGGCGACCCGCTGGGCGCAGCTGTGGGCCCGGGCTCGACTGGACGCGCGGCAGGTCTTCCTCAGTCCGGCCTATCTGGTGCTGGTGGGCCTGGCGGCGGCGCTGTCGGTGTTCAATCTCTGGCGCGTCACCGACGACAGCCTGTATGGCGGGGCGATCTATCCGGTCACCCGGATGATGATCCAGGCCCTGAACGGCATCTTCCCGTTCATCTCGATGATCATCGCCGCGTTCTACGCCGGCGAGCTGGTCTGGCGCGAGCAGGACCGGCGCACCCACGAGCTGATCGACGTCACCCCGATCCCCGACTGGGCCTTCGTGGTCCCCAAGACCCTGGCCATCAGCCTGGTGCTGCTGTCGACCTTCCTGGCCGGGGTGGTCGTGGCCGTGATCATCCAGCTGATCAAGGGTTACACCCACCTGGAGCTGGTCAACTACGTGGTCTGGTGGGTGCTGCCCCAGGCGGCCGACTGCGTCCTGCTGGCCGCGCTGGCGGTGTTCCTGCAGGTGCTGTCGCCGCACAAGTTCGTCGGCTGGGGCCTGATGGTGCTCTACATCATCGGCACGATCGTCGCCTCCAGCTGGGGGCTGGAGCACAACCTCTACCTCTATGACGGCGCGCCGGGCGTGCCGATCTCCGACTTCAACGGCCTGAGCCGCTTCTGGATCGGGGCCTGGTGGTTCCGGCTCTACTGGGCGGCGTTCGCGGTGGTGCTGCTGGTGCTGTGCCACGCGCTGTGGCGGCGGGGGACCGAGAGCCGGCTGTGGCCGCGCCTGGCCGCCCTGCCGCGCCGGCTGGCGGGCCCGTCCGGCCTGATCGCGGCGGGCGCCCTGCTGACCTTCGCCGGCGTCGGCGCCTTCATCTACATGAACACCAATGTCTGGAACGCATACCGCACCACGCTCAGCAACGAGCGCTGGACGGCCGACTACGAGAAGGCCCTGCTGCCGTTCGAGAACACGCCCCAGCCCAAGATCGCCGCGGTCAAGCTGGACGTCGACATCCATCCGGGCGTCCCGCGCATCGACACCAAGGGCGTCTACGAGATCGAGAACCGCACCGACAAGCCGCTGCGCGAGATCCATGTCCGCTTCGACCGCGACCTGAAGGTCCTGGCCCTGTCGATCGAGGGCGCCCGGCCCAAGCGGACCTTCGAGCGCTTCAACTACCGGATCTTCGCCTTCGACACCCCGATGCAGCCAGGCGAGCGCCGCTCGATGTCGTTCAGCACCGCGCGCCTGGCCATGGGCTTCCCCAACAGCAACCCCGACACCCGGATGGTCGACAACGGGACGTTCATCAACGACCAGCAGCTGGCCCCGTCGCTGGGCATGGACCGCAACGGCCTGCTGACCGACCGCACCAAGCGGCGCAAGTACGGCCTGAAGCCCGAGCTGCGGCCGGCCAGGCTGGGCGACGTCGCCTCGCGGCAGTTCAACGGCCTGCGCCGCGACAGCGACTGGGTGACCGCCGACATCACCGTCACCACCGACGCCGACCAGACGCCGATGGCCCCCGGCTACAAGGTCTCCGAGCGCACCTGGCGCGAGTCGGCCGAGATGAGCGGCCCGGTCGGCAAGGCCGGCGACCGCCGCACGGCGCGTTTCGTGACCGAGGCCCCGATCCTGCACTTCTTCTCGATCCAGTCGGCCCGCTACGCCGTGCGGACCGAACCGTACAAGGGCGTGCAGCTGGCGGTCTACTACCACCCGGCCCACGCCTGGAACGTCGAGCGGATGATCAGCTCGATGAAGCGGTCGCTGGACTACGACCAGGCCCATTTCAGCCCCTACCAGTTCCGCCAGCTGCGCTACCTGGAGTTCCCGGCCTACGAGAACTTCGCCCAGTCGTTCGCCAACACCATCCCCTGGTCCGAGAACCTGGGCTTCGTGTCGCGGTACGAGGACCCGACCAAGATCGACATGGTCACCTATGTCGGGGCCCACGAGATCGCCCACCAATGGTGGGCCCATCAGCTGATCGGCGCCGACCAGCAGGGCGGCGCGGCCCTGTCCGAGACCCTGGCCCAGTACTCGGCCCTGATGGTGATGAAGAAGACCTACGGCGAGCCGATGATCCGCAAGTTCCTCAAGTACGAGCTGGACCGCTACCTGCGGGCCCGGGGCGGCGAGGTGATCGAGGAACTGCCGCTGCGCCAGGTCGAAAGCCAGCCCTACATCTACTACAACAAGGGCTCGCTGGTGATGTACCGCCTGGCCGACGAGATCGGCGAGGACAAGGTCAACGCCGCCCTGCGCGACCTGCTGGCGACCTACGCCTTCAAGGGCCCGCCCTATCCGACCGCCCTGGAGCTGGTCGCCGCCCTGCGCCGCCACGCTCCGGCCGACAAGCAGGCGCTGATCACCGACCTGTTCGAAAAGATCACCCTCTATGACCTGAAGACCACCATGGCCACGGCCCGCAAGCGGCCCGACGGCCGCTACGACGTGACGCTGACGGTGCAGGCCCGCAAGCTCTACGCCCAGGGTCGCGGCCAGGAGCGGGAAGCGCCGATGAGCGAGCCGATGGACGTCGGCCTGTTCACCCTGGAGCCGGGCAAGAAGGGCTTCGGCGCCGACAAGATCGTGGCCTTCGAGCGCCGGACCATCCGCTCGGGAACCCAGACCCTGACCTTCGTGACCAGGACCTTGCCCAAGGCGGCGGGGGTGGATCCCTACAACATGGTCATCGACCGCAACGGCGACGACAACACCGCCAAGGTCGAGCTGCGGTGAGCGCCGAGCCCGACCCCGCGACGCTGAAGCTCGACGCGGCGGCGCTCAACGCCTTCCTGGCCAAGGCCTTTCCCGAGGCCGAGACGCACCGTCCCGAGGTGGTCGAGGCCGAGCCGGGTCGGGTGCTGGTGCGCCAGGCCTTCGCCAGCCGGACCCTGCGGCCGGGCGGGCTGATCTCGGGGCCGGCCCAGATGGGCGTGGCCGACGTGGCGGCCTACGCCCTGGTCCTGGCCCATATCGGCGAGGTGGCCATGGCGGTGACGTCGTCGCTGACCATCCACTTCCTGCGTGGCGCCAAGCCGGGCGACCTCTACGCCGAGGGGGCCCTGCTGAAGCTCGGCCGGCGTATCGCGACGGTCGAGGTGCTGGTCTGGTCGGAATCGCGCGAGCGAGCCGCCGCCAAGGCGACGGTCGCCTACGCGATTCCTTAGCCCGGGTTACTTCTTGAGCCAGGGCTACTTCTTGGCTTTTTCCTCGGCGACCTTCGCCTTGGCGTCGGCGACCTTGTCCTCGGCCTTGGCCACGTCCTTGCCGGTGTCGAAGCCCTTCTTCAGGCCCTCGGCCATGTTCAGGTGCTCCTGCACGGCCGGGGCCGTGGCGGCGGCGAAGGCCTTGATGGCGGCGGTGTCGCCGTCCTGGGCGTAGCGCTGCAGCAGGTCCAGGGCCGCCTGGTGGGCGTCGACCTGGCTGTCGGCGTACTTCTTGTCGAAGTCCTTGTCGTTGGCCTTGGTCAGGTCGTCCAGCTTGCCCTGCAGGTCTTCGGGCAGGGCGGCCGGCGGGGTCAGGGCGGCGCCCGAGGCGGCGATCGCGGCCTTCAGGTCCTCGGTGGTCTTGGTGTGGGCCTTTTCCATCTTGGCGGCGAAGGCCTTGATCTCGGCGTTGGTCGAGCGCTTGGCGGCCAGCTTGGCGGCCTCGATCTCGAACATGTCGCTGGCGGCGGCCTTCTCGACGAAGGTGGCGGCCTTGGTCTCGTCCGACGGGGTCGGGACGGTGGCCGCCGGGTTGGCGTCCGGGGTGGCGGCCTGCTCGGCCGGGGTGGCGGCGCCCTTGGTCTCGTCGGACTTCTGGCCGCAGGCGGCGACGCTGAGGGCGGCGATGGCGGCGCCGACGATGAGAAGCTTACGGGTCATGGCTTTCTTTCCCTGCGCGTTTTTCTAGAACGTTGATGGTTCGGGGCGCCGCGCTTGCGCCGACGTGGGATAAAAACTTCACGCGGCCGTGATCGGTTCCGTGATCGCTCGGGAGGGAAACGGCATGGCCGAAGCGCCGCTGAAGGGCCTGCGGGTCATCGAAATGGGCTCGCTGATCGCCGGTCCGTTCTGCGGCCAGGTGCTGGGCGATTTCGGCGCCGAGGTGATCAAGCTGGAGGATCCCAAGGCCGGCGACCCGATGCGCCAGTGGGGCCGCACCAAGCCCAAGGGCCACTCGCCCTGGTGGCCGGTGATCGGCCGCAACAAGACCTCGGTGACCCTGGATCTGCGCGCCTCGGAGGGCCGCGACATCGCCCGCGCCCTGATCGACACGGCCGACGTGGTGGTCGAGAACTTCCGTCCCGGCACGCTGGAAAAGTGGGGCATGGGCTATGACGACCTGGCCCGGACCAATCCCGGCCTGGTCATGGCCCGGGTCTCGGGCTTCGGCCAGACCGGCCCCTATGCGCACCGCGCCGGCTACGCCCTGATCGGCGAGGCCATGGGCGGGCTGCGCCACATCACCGGCGAGGCCGACCGGCCGCCGGCCCGGGCGGGCATCTCGATCGGCGACAGCCTGGCCGGCCTCAACGCCGCCCTGGGCGTGATGATGGCCCTGCACGCCCGCCAGAGCAGCGGCCGGGGCCAGGTGGTCGACGCGGCGATCTACGAAAGCGTGCTGACGGTGATGGAGAACCTGATTACCGAATACGACCTGTCGGGCTATGTGCGCGAGCGCTCGGGCGCGATCCTGCCCGGCATCGCCCCGTCCAACGTCTATCCCACCCGCAGCGGCGAGTTGATCCTGATCGGCGCCAACCAGGACACCCTGTTCAAGCGCCTGTGCGACGCCATGGGCCGGCCGGAGCTGGCGACCGACGCCCGCTATCGCGATCATGCCGCGCGCGGCGTCAATCAGCTGCAGCTGGACGCCACCATCGCCGGCTGGACCGTCGAGCGCGACATCGACGACCTGCTGCCGCTGCTGGAGGAGGCCGGCCTCGCCGTCGGACGGGTCTATCGCGCGCCCGACATGCTGAAGGACCCGCAGTTCGCCGCCCGCCAGTCGATCGTCGAGGTGGCCCATCCCGTGTTCGGCACGGTGAAGATGCAGAACGCCTTCCCCCGACTGTCCGAAACCCCCGGCGGGGTCCGCTGGCCGGGGCCGGCCCTGGGCGAGCACACCGACGCGGTGCTGGGCGCGGTGGCCGGCCTGTCGGCCGAGGCGATCGCCGGCCTGCGGGCCAAGGGAGTGGTGTGATGATCGACGCGCTCTACACCGGCGGCTGCCTGTGCGGCGCCCTGCGCTACGAGGCGCGCGGCCAGCCGCTGTACATGGGCCATTGCTACTGCGCCGACTGCCGCAAGGCCTCGGGCTCGGGCTTCATCCCGTTCATGGCCTTCGCGGCCGCCGACCTGACCTTCAGCGCCCCGAGCCGGACCTTCACCTGCGTCTCGGCGCGAGGGAGCGACGCGGTGCGCAACAGCTGCCCGACCTGCGCCAGCCTGGTGTTCGGCGGGCCGGTGGGCCAGACCGACTCGCACACGATCTACGCCGGCTCGCTGGACGACCCGTCGCTGTTCCGCCCGGCCGTGGCGATCTTCGTCAAGGGCCGCCCCGACTGGGCGGTGATCCCGGAGGGGCTGGCGGTGTTCGACGGGCTGCCGGACTAGGCGCACAACCGGGGACGTGCACTCACGGCAGGGCGCCGGACAGGTCCGCGCCGAGCCCAGGGTGAGTGCATGTCCCCAACGGACCCGCTGAGTCCGGCGCTGAAGTCCCATGACGCTATGGATGGCGTTGGGGACATGCACTCACCCCGAGGCCGTGAATCGATCCGCGAGGCCTTGCCGTGAGAGCACGTCCCCGGCTTGCGCTCGGCGTTCAGCGAACAAAGCCCCACGATTTCAACGCCCTGAACTTTCTCGACCCAATTCTGTCCTCACCCTCCCAGACCGCCCTTATCCTGTCCTCACCTCGTCGCGTGGAAAGGGCGCATGGCCAGCGACCGATGCGGCGGCGGGGGGCGATCGAGCGGGACTGGGCTGGAGGGGGTTACTCCAGCGTGTCCGGGGACTTCCATCGTTGGGAAGCCCGCCCGCCGTCGGCGTCGCACGGGGATCGGCGTGCGTGTCTTGATGATCCGCGTCCCCCGTCACCGGACCTCGTCGGAAACGGCGAACCGGCTTCCGGCTAGGCCTCAACAGGGCCGCCTACCGGACGCGGACGGAAAACGAGCGCGCGGAGCGATCGGCTTCGTCGAAACGGTAATAGTCAAAACACTCCGGACGATGTCCGGCGCTCCGCGTCCCTTTCCATCACTCAGCGGTGATCCGCGTGAGGCGGCGAAGCCGTGCATCCCAGATCCTCCCCCTGTGGGGGAGGTGTCGGCGAAGCCGACGGAGGGGGGAGTGATCGGCAGATGACCGCAACCTGGATCTTCGACCCGAAAACTCCCCCCACCGGCCTTCGGCCGCCTCCCCCACGGGGGGAGGATCTGGATGAGCCGGTCCGTAGGGGGCAAGTGATGGAGTCCCTACCGCCCCGTCACCGACGCCAGGGCGCGGGCGATCTGGTGGACGTTGTAGGGCTTGCGGACGATCGGGGCGTCGAAGCCCATCGGGGCGGCCTTGTCGGCGTAGCCGGTGGCGAACACGAACGGGCGGCCCTCGCGGCGCAGCACCTCGGCGACCGGGGCCACCGACTGGCCGTTGAGGTCGGCGTCCAGCACGGCGGCGTCGAACGTCAGCTCCAGCATCGACAGCGCCTCGGCCAGCTCGGCCGCGCAGCCCACCACCTCGACGCCGGAATCCACCAGCCCCGCCTCCAGCTCCATGGCCAGCAGCAGCGAGTCCTCGACGATCAGCACCTTCAGGCCCGCGATGTCGCCGGTCCGGAAGCTGTCGTCGCCGCCGCCGACCGTCTCGACGATCCGGGTGTTGGGGACCTCGACCGGTTCGGGCTCGGGCTCGTCGACCAGGGCGTCGGCGGCGGCGTGGATCATCGCCGTGACGCCGCTGCGCTTGTATTCGACGGTCGCCCGCCCGCCGAGCTCCCGGCCGACCACGTCCTCGATCAGGGTCATGCCGAAGCCGCGGACGTCCGGCGGCGAGGTCATCGGCCCGCCGGTCTCCAGCCATTCCAGGTTGAAGCCGCCGCCGGGGGCCACGCGCCAGACCACCTCGACCCGGCCGCTCTCGACCGACAGCGACCCGTACTTGACGGCGTTGACGGCCAGCTCGTGCAGGGTCAGCGACAGGGCCGCCGCCGCGCGAGGCGTCAGGAACAGCTCGGGCCCGTCCCAGCGGGTCTGGTTGGGGGCCAGGCCGCCCAGCTCGGCCGCCGCGATCCGCGCCAGGGTGGCGCCGCGCCAGCGGGCGGCGCTGAGCAGGTCGTGGGCCGAGCTCATCGCCTTGAGCCGGCCGTTGAAGGCCTTCAGGAAGCCGTCCAGGGACGAGGCCTTGCGGGCCGACTGGCCGGCCACCGACTGCACGGCGGCCAGGATGTTCTTGATCCGGTGGTCCAGTTCGGTGAGCAGGTTCTCGCGCTGGTCGTCGGCGTCCTTGCGGGCGGTGACGTCCTGGACCACCCCGATCAGCCGCAGCGGCTTGCCTTCGGCGTCCCGGACCAGCAGGCCGGCCACCCGGTTCCAGACCACCCGGTGCGGATCGGACGACACGCGCCGGAACTCGACCTCGTAGCGGCCCTGGGCCTTCAGCTGGGCCTCGACCTCGGCGCGGACCGCCTCGCGGTCGTCGGGATGGATGAAGCCGTACAGGGCCTCGCCGCGTTCGGCCGGCGCCACGCCTTCGGGAACTTCGGTGATCGACGCCATCCGGGCGCTGACCCGCACGGTGTCGGTCGCCATGTCCCAGACGAACTCGCCGAGGTTGGCGGCGTGCAGGGCCAGGGCGATCCGCTCGCTGTCCAGGGTGCGCTCGGCGACGTTGCGGGCCGTCTCGGCGTCGTGCAGCAGTTCTTCCATCGCCAGGGCGGCCAGGTCGGCCAGGGCGTCGGTCAAGCCGGGATCGACGGCCTCCCGGGGCGCGGGGTCCTCGACGGTTAGCAGGCCGACGATCTCGCCCGAGGCGGTCTTCAGCGGCGCGCAGGCGAAGAAGCGGCTGTCGGCGCACCAGGGGCGCAGGGTCTGGTCGGGATCGGCGGCGAGGTCGGGATGGGCCACCACGCCGTTCTCGCGCATCCGTTCGGCCAGGCCAGGGGGGCGAGGTTCCTCGACATGGTCGAACCCGACCTTGGCCTTCAGCCAGACGCTGTCCTTGCCGATCAGGCGGATCGCCGCCCGTGGGGCGCCGAACAGGCGCGAGGCCAGACGCACGATGCGATCGAACCGGGGGTCGGCCGGGTCGCCGCCAAAGGCGCGGAGAGCATTGAGGGCGCGCAGTCGTCGCGCCTCCTGATCATCCGCCAGCGTTGCGCTCGCATCGTCCATGATTCGACCATAGACCGGGTTCGCGCGAGGCGCGAGATCGATAAAGGCGGCCTCCGTGATCGCCGGCGAAGATCGCCTGTGGTGAAGCTCAAACCTTGGGGCTACAATGGAACTCGTCGCTTCGGCTTTGCGTTGAGCGGGCGCAGCTTCGCAGCTGCCCGCCCCCCACAAGCCGAGCCGCGAACTGGAGATCATCATGCCCGACAACGCCCTCAACCCCGCCTTGAAGGAAGCCAGCAAGGCGTCGTCGAACGCCGGCGCGGCTCTCGACCACGCCGAGCGCAGCTTCGGCGAGGCGACCGCCGCCGCCCGCGGCCATCTCGGCGAGGCCGCCGCGGTCGCCAAGGCCAACCTGGCCGACGCCGCCAAGCGCATCGAAGCCTCCCTGACCCAAGGCCTGGAAACCCTGCGCGCCCAGACCCGCACCTATACCGACACCGCCGGCCAGTCGGTCGACGAAGCCAGCCGCTATGTCAGCGAGCGCGTTCGCGAGCGGCCGATCACCGCCACCCTGGCCGGCCTCGGCGTCGGCGTGCTGCTGGGCCTGCTGCTGGCCGGAAACCGTGGCGGCCGCGACAAGTGATCTTCGGCAAGACCCTGACGACCCTGGCAGCGGCCGCGGCGATCGCCGCGGCCGCTGCCGTGAGCGTGTTCGCCGCGGCCTTCGCGCTGTTCGCGGTGCTGCAGCCCCATCTCGGCGCCGCCGGCGCGGCGGCGGTGGTCGCCGCGGTGGCCGCCGCGATCGTCGGGCTGGCCGGCCTGCTGGCCGCGCTCAAGGCGGAGGAAAAGGCGCGGCCGGCGCCGGCGCCGGACGCCTTCGCCTTCGCCGAGAAGGCGATCGAGATGGTCAAGGATCGTCCGATCCTGACCGTCAGCGCGGGCCTGGCGGCGGGGATCATCGCTTTCCGCAACCCCGCCCTGGCCGCGATCGTCGCCAAGGCGCTGCTGGATTCGCAGAAACCGCCGTCGCGGTAGAACGTGACAGCCGAAAGTGGATGCCGGTTTCGGCGTCTGTCACGCTCCAAGTGTTTAACCTGGAGCCTGCCATTTCCAACGGAAACGGGCAGGCTCCAGCGACAATCGACAAGACGAGTCTTTCCCGCCTCTGGTTTTCTGGGCCTCCCCGCCCATCTTCCGGGGGCGTTTTGCCCTGGAGCGATCATGTTCAAACTCCCCGACCTCCCCTACGCCTATGAAGCCCTGGAGCCGACCATCTCGGCCAACACGCTTCATTTCCACCATGACAAGCACCACGCGGCCTATGTGAACGCGCTGAACGGCCTGCTGCCGGAAGGCGACAAGCGGCCGCTGGAAGCGGTGATCCGCGAGGCCGGCCCCGGCAAGGTGTTCAACAACGCCGCCCAGGCCTGGAACCACGCCTTCTTCTGGGACTGCATGAGCGCCGACAAGGCCGCCCCGTCGGCCGAGTTGACCGCCGCCATCGACGAGGCGTTCGGCGGCCTGGCCGGCCTGAAGGAAAAGTTCGTCGCCGAAGGCGTCGGCCATTTCGGCTCGGGCTGGGTCTGGCTGGCCGTGCAGGACGGCAAGCTGGTGGTGCTCTCGACCCACGACGCCGACGACACCCTGACCAAGCCGGGCGTCACCCCGCTGCTGGTCTGCGACCTGTGGGAACA
This sequence comes from Caulobacter sp. LjRoot300, assembly GCF_964253875.1. Lineage (NCBI taxonomy): Bacteria > Pseudomonadati > Pseudomonadota > Alphaproteobacteria > Caulobacterales > Caulobacteraceae > Caulobacter > Caulobacter sp. LjRoot300. Next base: position 349,864 of record NZ_CAXUSA020000002.1, on the reverse strand, counting down.
CGCCTACTATCTGGACCACCAGAACAACCGGAAGGGCTTCCTGGAAGCCTGGTTCGACGTCCTGCCCAACTGGGCGTTCGCCGACGCCCAGTTCGCCGCGGCCAAGGGCCAGGGTGCGGCCTGGACCTATCCCGAACCGGCCTGACCGATCTTTCGGAATCTAGACCTTGAGCGGCGCGACCTCGGTCGCGCCGTTTTCGTCTAAAGTCTTGGGAACGCGGCGGCGGGGAACCGACCAGGTCCGGAAGGTCGTGAACCGGGTGCGTTCGAAGGCCAGGGCCGTGATGCGGATGTCGACGTCGTCGACCTCGATCACGTTGAAGCTGGGCGGCACGCCGCGCTCGCGCACCGACAACGTCCCCGAGCCGACCGCCTGGGTGCAGCCGTCCGAGAACGGATAGGGATGCACGAACGGCGCGTGGATGTGCCCGGTCAGGACCAGGTCGACCCCGGCGTGCGAGAAGGCCTGGGCCGCCGCGGTGCCGCCATGCACCCGGGCCGTCATCGGCCCGCCCAGCATCTCGATCAGCGGGTGGTGGCAGACCACGATCTTCAGGGCTCCGGGCGCGGCGCCCTTCAGGTCGGCGCAGACCTCGCGGACCTGGCGGCGCGACACCGCGCCCTTCGACCAGTTCGGCCGCAGCTGGAAGGCGCGGGCCGAGTTGAGGGTGACCACCGTGGCCCGCGGGTCGTCCCAGTCGCTGTTCATCCGCTCGCCGAACCGGCTCTCGTAGCGCCGCCATGGCGCGACCAGCCGGGCCAGGATCTCGCGCGGACCGGCGAACGGGACGTCGTGATTGCCCGGCGTGACCAGGCGCGGCCGGGGCAGCCGGTCGAGCCAGGCCTGGGCGGCGTCGAACTCCTCGACCTTGCCGTCCTTGGTCAGGTCGCCGGCGGCGATCACCAGGTCGGGCCGTTCGGCGTGGATGCGCTCGACCGCCGCCTCGACGGCGGCCTTGTGCTCGCCGCCGAAATGGATGTCGGACACCTGGACCAGCTTGAGCGGCCTCATGAGGCGGGGACCAGGGCGCGGAAGGCCTTGGGGCGGAAGCGGATGGCGACGGTGTCGTCCAGCCGCACCGGTTCGCCGTCGAGGATGGCGGGGATCCGACCCCCGGCCCAGACCTTGCCGATCCGGCAGCGGCCGACGACCACCGACGGGTCGTTGCGCCAGTTGCCGGTTACGGTGTTGACCCCCAGGCGGAAGATGTCGAGCGCGCCGGCGGGGTCGAGGGCGGCGGCCTCCAGGGCCTGCTCGTCGGCGTCCAGGTCGGCCGAGACCAGGGGGCAGAGCAGGCTCAGGGCCTCGGTCTTGCCCTTGGGGCGGCCGTCCAGCACGTAGCGCAGCCGGCTGGAGAAGGCGCGGCGCATGGCCCGGCGGGCGCGCAGCAGCGCCAGGTCGGCCCGGCCCGCCCGCGCCGCCTCGCGCGCCTCGGCCCACAGGGCGGGGCTGCCGAGGATGGCGGCGACGAAGAACAGCCGGCCGTTGATCTCGCCGCCGGAGATCATCCGTTCCTGGCCGCCCTTCAGGCAGTTGACCATGGCCTCGGACCAGGGAACGACGCCGTACAGCGCGTGGGGCAGCATGTTCATGGTGCCGCCGGGCAGGGGCGCGATCAGCGGACCGTCGGGACCGGCCATCTCGGCGGCGGCCCGGGCGGTGCCGTCGCCCGCCACCACCAGCAGGGCGTCGGGCCGCGAGTCGAGGGCGTCGCGCAGGCAGGCGATCAGCTCGCCCTCGCTGGGCGCATGGACCCGTCCGGTGACCCCGTGCTCGGCCAGGATGGCCTCGGCCTGGGCGGGCGCGTCCCGACCCACCGAGCCGGAGGCGATGTTGGTGACGACTTCCACACGCATGCGAAGTTCCAGGGCGCACGGGGCGCGGGGGCCAGGGCGCGGATGCGCAAGAAGGATCGAGACCAGAAACGGCGGCGCTTGGCTGGGGTTCCCGGAACCGTTGACCTGCGCGGCTCGTTTGCTGCCAGGGACAAGCTCGAACGGAGAGCCACGATGAACAAGACCTTGATCGCCCTCTTGGGCGTCGGCGTGCTGGCCAGCGCTTGCACCGCCACCGGCAACACCGAACGCAACGCCGCCGGCGGCGCGGCCCTGGGCGCCCTGGCGGGCGCGATCGTCGGCAACAACGTCGGCGGCGGCAGCGCCACGACGGGCGCCGCGGTCGGCGCGGCGCTGGGCGGCACTGTCGGCGCCGTGAAGGGCTGCCGCGAGGACGGGGGCTGCGGCGCCACCAACGTCAATCGCCGTCAGTACTATGACGAGCGCGCCGGACGGTATTACTACTACGACTCGCGGAGCGGTCGTTACTACTGGGAAGACGGCAGCCCGCGTTAAGTCGGGCAGGTCGAACCCTCGTAAAGGCGGCCGGCTCGCGTCGGCCGCCTTTTGCGCGCCGTGGCGTCAGAGAGGGCAAGATGAAGACGATCGGACGGGCGATAATCGGCGTGGCGGTCCTGGGCGGCCTGGTGGCGGGATGCGTGAGCCATCCAGGGCCCAAGTCGCGGTCACAGGTCGTGCAGATGGCGCCCAGCTGCGAAGACTTTTCGGTCCAGATCTATTTCGAGAGCCGATCGGCCCAGCTGACCAACGAAGCGCGCTCGGTGCTGAAGGGGGCGGACGCCCTGGCCACGGGTTGCAAGGTCGCCTCGGTGCGGGTTGTCGGTCTGGCCGACGCCGTCGGGGCCCCCGACGCCAACCTGGCGCTGTCCAAGCAGCGCGCCGATGTCGTGACGCGGGCGCTGGACAAGATGGGCTACAGCAATGTGACGCTCGATGTCGGCGCGGCGGGCGACGCCGGGGCCATGACCAACGACGGCGAGAATCGCCCCTTGCGGCGTCAGGCCGACATCCGGTTCGATCTGGACGGCAGGCTGCGCTAGCGCGCCGGGCGTTGAAGCCGGACATCGAAAAGGCGGATCCGAACGGGTCCGCCTGAAGGCTTTCCAAGGTGGGGTGCGGAGGCGGCAGGCTGGCTTTCACCAGCCTCAAGTCGGGGGGGCGTCGCCGCCTCCGCAATTCGAAAACGCCGCTCCCCCGGGGCGGTTCCCGCCCCGCGAAACTTTTTCGCCTTTCCCGCGATGTTTTTTCGCGACGCCGTTCGGCCGTTCTTCGCCGGGTGGCGGCGGCAGGGAACGTCGCAAGGGACGACACGTTGATTTCCCGAAGGCCGCATGGCCTCGCACAGGGGAGCAACGTTCGTGATCCGCACCTATCAAGCCGAACACGGTGGAATGGCCTTCGACAGCGCGCTGTCGCGTCGGCAAAGGATCAGGCGCAATCGTATCACGGCCCTGGCGGTGATCGTCACCGTGGCGGCGTCGGCCGGCGTTCTCCAGCACTTCAACGAAAACCTCGCTCCCAGCGGCCCGGCGACGCCCGGTGCGGGAGCCTATTCCGCCGTCCGATAAAGGAGGCCCAAGATGCCCGCCGACCTCGAACAACATCATCCCGCCGTCAACGCGACCCGTGTCCGCCAGGGGCGCTGGGGCAAGCACGTCTTCTGGGTGCTGATCATCTCGACCGTACTGGCCGCTGCGGCGTTGTTCGGCGCTTGGGGCCTGCGCTCAGGAGACCTGGCCGGCGTCGAGCATACCAAGGGCGCGACCACCACCCAGGAAGCCGAGCGCTATTCCGGCGAACAGGCGCCGGTCAGGCAGACACCTTCCAACTAACCTGGCTCGCGACCGCGAAGATTAGCCCATGAAAAAGGCCCCGGCGAAAACCGGGGCCTTGATCGTTTCGGGGTCTGACCCGGACGAGCAGCCGGTATCAGGCCGCCTTTTGCGTCCGGCGCGGGTGGAAGAACAGCGCCTGGCCGATCGCCGCCTTCACCGTCTCCGGCTGGAAGGGCTTGGTGATCAGGAAGGTCGGCTCCGGGCGCTCGCCGGTCAGCAGGCGCTCGGGGAAGGCCGTGATGAAGATCACCGGCACGTCGAGACGGGCCAGGATGTCCTTGACCGCGTCGATGCCCGACGAGCCGTCGGCCAGCTGGATGTCGGCCAGCACCAGGCCGGGCGTGCGCCGGGTGACGGCGTCGACCGCCTCGCCGCGCGTGGCGGCGATGTCGATCACGTCGTGGCCCAGTTCCTTGACCAGGGCCTCGATGTCGGCGGCGATCACCGGTTCGTCCTCGATGATCAGGACCTCGGTGGCCAGTTCGGCGTCGATCTCGCTCTGGGCCTCGGCGATCAGCCGTTCGACCTCGGCGAAGTCGCAATCCAGGATCTGCGAGGCCTCGGTGGGGGTGAAGCCTTCCAGGGCGGTGAGCAGGAAGGCCTGACGCGAGCGCGGGGCGATCCGCATCAGCCGCTGCGAGGCGTCGTCGGCCGCGCCGGTCAGGTCGTCGCGGCGCGCTTCCAACTGGGCGCCCGAGGACAGCCAGATGGCGTGGAACACGCGATAGAGCGCGACCCGGGGCGACAGGTTGGCGTCCAGCGACCGCTCGCCGGCCGCCAGGGCCTCGAGCGCGACGCGCACATAGTGGTCGCCAGTGGTCTGGTCGCCGGTCAGCGCGCGGGCATAGCGACGAACATAAGGCAAGTGCGGCGCCAGCCGGGCAAGAAGACTCATGACCCCTCCCGTGTGAGTGTCTTCGGATACAAAAAAGCCTGCGGTGTGGTGAAGCTACGCCGTTCGGCCATCCGAACATAAACGCAACCCTCAGACACCGGTTCCATAACGGGTTTCGAAGCGACGACAATTTTGCCATCATATGCTCAAGCTTGTGGAACCCCATAGGGAATCCGACGTTGTCATCCGGCGTACACTCATTCGGCCAAAGGGGGCGGGCGCCGCGTCTCGTCGGCGTCGAGGACATGATCGAACACGTACCCATGGAAGATCACCGCAAAGGGACGGCCGCGCTCGACGAAGCGCGGCTCCGTCAGCAGGCTATCGGCGTCAAGCTTCGCCAGATGTTCGACGAGGTCGTCAACGAGCCTGTGCCCGACGAGTTTCTGGACATCCTGCGCAAGGCCGAGACGCCTTCGGGAGAGCGTTGAGCATGAGCGAAGCGCAAGTCGGCCGGTCCCCCTTCGATCCGGCCCGTGACGGGGCCTTCAAGAAGGAACTCGTCACGCTCATTCCGCATCTGCGCGCCTTCGCCCGCACCCTGACCGGCGACCCCACCGCGGCTGACGATCTGGCGCAGGACGCCATGATGAAGGCCTGGGACGCCCGCGCCAGCTTCCAGCTGGGCACCAACATGAAGGCCTGGACCTTCATGATCCTGCGCAACCAGTTCTATTCCGAGAAGCGCCGGTCCTGGCGCCAGAGCCAGCTCGACCAGGAGGCTGCCGAACGCACCCTGGTGGCGGTCGACGATCCCGAGGCGCCGGTGGCCCTGGACGAGCTGCGGCTCAGCCTGGCCATGCTGCCGCCGGAACAGCGCGAGGCCCTGATCCTGGTCGGGGCGGGCGGCTTCGCCTACGAGGAAGCCGCCGAGATCTGCGGCTGCGCGGTGGGCACGGTGAAGAGCCGGGTCAGCCGGGCGCGGCGAGCCCTGCAGGCGATTCTCGAGGCCGGCGCCTATGACCGCGACGGCGCCGCCGCCGGCGACGCCATGTACGCCATCCTGGCCGACGCGGAGAGACTGAGCACCCTGCGGTGAAGCCCCTCCTCAGGCGAGGAGTCGGGACGGTCGGATCCATCCGGGTCCGGCTGGCCGGCGCGTTGTTCCTCGCGCTCTTGCCGGTCCTGATCCTGGGCGTGCTGCAATCGGTCTTCGCCTTCAAGGCCGAGGCCGATTCGCGCCGCCAGAGCCTGGAGCTGGCGGCCGGCCGCAGCGCCGCGATCGCCCGGGCCCGCATCGAAGCCGCCGGCGTCCTCCTCCAGACCCTGGGGCCTGGGTCGGTCGGGCTGGAGTGCACCCAGCGCCTGGACACGGTGAAGCAGCGCCTGCCGGGCTACGCCAACCTGATCCGCTTCGACGCCTACGGTCGCGTGTCGTGCGCCGCCGCCACCACGCCGCCGGACGCCACCCGCGCCAACCGGCGGTGGTTCCAGCGCCTGGCCACCGGATCGCACATGGTGGTGGCCAGCATTCCGGGCGTCTCCTATGCCGACGAACCCGCCGTGCTGACCGCCGTCCGGGCCGAGAAGCGCGACGGCCGGTTCGACGGGGCCATGGCCGCCGTGCTGACCCTGTCGACGATCCAGCCGGAGACCGCCAACCGCTACCTGCCGGGCGGGGCCGAGGTGGCCCTGGCCGACTCTGAAGGCCATGTCTTCGCGGCCACCAACCCGCGGGCGTTCGGAAGTCCGTCCACCGCCTGGCGGGACCAGACCCTCAAGAGCGGCTCGGCCCTGTGGTCGGGGCGCGACGCCGACGACCGCCCGCGGGACTTCTCGGCCGCGCCGCTGGTCGGGCAGGAGGTGTTCGTCATCCTGTCGGCCAAGGCGCCTGGCCTGGCCTCGTGGGCCTGGCTGAACCCGATGCTGCGCCTGCTGGCGCCGCTGCTGGCCTTCGTCCTGGCCCTGGCGGCCGTGCTCTACGCCACCGAGCAGGCGGTGATCCGCTGGATCGTCTATCTGCGCCGGGTCGCGGCCATCTACGCCCGGGGCCGGTTCACCGTGCGTCCCCTGCAGGCCGAGCGCGCGCCGCCGGAGATCCGCGAACTGGCCGCCACCCTCGACGACATGGCGGCCGGCATCGTCGCCCGCGACGCCTCGCTGCGCGACAGCCTGGATGAGAAGGACGCGCTGATGCGCGAGATCCACCACCGGGTGAAGAACAACCTGCAGATCATCTCGAGCCTGCTGAACATGCAGCAGCGTGCGCTGACCGACCCCGCCGCCCGCACCGCCCTGAACGACACCCGCCAGCGGATCACCGCCCTGGCCCAGATCTACCGGGCGCTCTACCAGGGGCCCGACCTCAAGCGCGTGGACCTGCGGCCGTTCCTGGAGGAGCTGACGGCCCTGCTGCTGGCCGGGGACATGTCGACCGGCGGCGCGATCCGCACCGAGGTCCATGCCGACCCGCTGGTCATCGACCCGGACCGCCTGGCGCCCCTGGCCCTGTTCGCGGTCGAGGCCATCACCAACGCCCAGAAGCACGCCCTGGCCGAACGCGGCGGCACGCTGACGGTGGACTTCTTCGTACGGGGCGAAGAGGCCGAGCTGGCGATCGGCGACGATGGCCCTGGAGCGCCCATGGGGCCGGTCGAGGGCGTGGGCCGAACCCTGATGACGGCCTTCGCCCGGCAGCTGCGCGGCAAGCTGCTGTTCGACACCTCGCCGGCCGGCGGCCTGCTGGTGCGGCTGGTGTTCCCGACCCCGGAGGCGCCGCCGGCCGAGCCCGCCGCCACCGGAACCTAGCCGGGAGGCCCACGTTCAAGTGGGGCAACACATTGGACGCCCATTCGGGCGATCACCGGAGAAGACCCATGCGCAAGCTCATCATTCTGGCCGCGATCGCCGCCAGCCTCACCGTCGCCGCCTGCAACACGGTCGAGGGCGCCGGCAAGGACGTCTCGTCGGCGGGTCAAGCCGTCAGCGACACCGCCAAGGACGCCAAGTAGTCCTCGACGGAAAACTGGGCCCGGGCGACCGGGCCGTGAACGAGCCCGCTGATCCTGGATCGGCGGGTTTTTTTGCGGCAAGTCGCGTTCCTCAGATCCCTCCGAGGCGACATTTCCAAGATGCAATTCAAAGCCGAAGCGGCAACGCCCGGCCGCGTTTCGTGACAATCGCCCTCGCCCATGACGGGCCGGTTACAAATCCGGTTCCAGTTCAACCTTGACCGATATCCGCCAGCCAAGCTGACGCGCCAGCCTGTGGTCGTTTTTCCCATGGGTGTGATCTTCAATTGCCGCGTCCTTCTTCCGCGCCGATCTTCGTCCATAGCGGCTGGCGGTGCTCCAGCACCTATGTCTGGCACCGCTTCCGCGCTGTCCCCGAGGTGATGGCCTATTACGAACCCTGGCACGAACAGCTGGCCTGGCTGACGCCCGAGCGGATCGAGCACGAACGGCCGGCCACCAGCGGCCTGCGCCATCCGAACGAGGGCCTGCCTTATCTCTCCGAGTTCGCCGGCCTGCTACGGCCGGACGGCGGCGTCCGCGACTTCGAGGCTCGCCTGGCGTTGGACGACTATTTCCTGCCGCCCGGCCGGGAGGATCCTGGCCAGGCCGTCTATGTCGAGACGCTGATCGCGGAAGCGCGGCGCCAGGATCGCACCCCGGTGCTGGCCTGCTGCCGCACGCTGGGCCGGATCGGCTGGCTGCGGCGGCGGTTCGGCGGCACCCATATCGTGCTGATCCGCGATCCGGTGCAGCAATGGCGATCGTTCTATTCGCTGCGCAAGCGGCCCCGGCCGACCTATTTCGAGCTCTGCCAATACGTGATCCTGTCCGAGGCGGCCTGCGGCGAAGCCGGCGCCCGGCGGTTGGGCCTGACGGCGGGGAAGGGCGAGCTTGGCGACCGCATCCGGGCGGTGCGCAAGCGGCTGAAGCGGGCGCCCGCCCGAGTGTCGTTCGCCGCCTTTCTGGCGGTCTATGTGCTGTCCTACGTGGCGGCCCTGCCGCGCGCCGACCTGGTCATCGATGTCGACCGCCTGGGCGGCGACCCTGAATACGCCCGGACCATGGCCACGGCGATCCAGGTGCTGACCGGCGTGAAGCTGGACTTCAGCGACTGCCGCACGCCCCCGCCGCATGCCGGCGGCCCGCTCATTGATTACCGCAGGGAGGCCGTGGCGATGATCGAGGCCCTGGACCTTTCGGCGGCGCTGACGGCGCCCGGATCGGTCCAGACCCTCTATCGCAAGCTGGTCAGGGCGCTGCCTGAGCGCGAGCCGGCGACGCCCTGGGCGCGGATGCTGGCCTTGTGGCGCGAGCATGGCCTGAAGCCGGGCGCGGTCGAGGCCTGAGGCGATCTCCGGGTCAGGCCGCGGCGCGGGCGAAAAGGCCCGAGGGTCCGGCGATCGCCTGCACGGCGTTGGTGACGCCCTCCAGCGATTCTCCGCTGCCGACCAGCAGCACGCCGTCGTCTTCCAGGCGGGCGGCAAGGCTCTCGATCACCCGGCCGTGCACGGCCGGGTCCAGGCCTGGCAGGACGTTGCGCAGCAGGATGACGTCGAACTTGCCCATCGAGGACAGGTCGGCCAGCAGGTTGATCCGCCGCCAGCGCACCGCCTGGCGGATGCGCGGGGTGATCGCCCACATCTCGTCCTGGTTCTCGAAGTGCTTGACGAGCAGGCGGATCGGCAGACCGCGCTGGACCTCGAACTGGGTGTAGAGGCCGCTCTGGGCCTTTTCCAGGCAGCGGTCCGACAGGTCCGAACCGAAGAATTCGAACCGGGCGCCCGGCGCGATGTCGCGCGCCTCGGCGGCGGTCATCGCCAGGGAATAGACCTCCTGGCCGGTCGAGCAAGCCGCGCTCCAGATGCGGATCGGCCGGTCGCGCCCTTGCCTGGACAGGCCCGGCAGCAGGTCGTCGCGCAGGTGGGCGAAGACCTCGCGGTCGCGGAAGAAGGCGGTCTCATTCTGGGTCAGGGCCTCGACCACGGCCCAGATCAACCGGTCGTCGCGATCGGCGCGCAGGGCAGCGATCATCACCTCGATCGACTCGAAGCCTTCGCGGCGGGCCAGCGGGTTGAGCCGGCTCTCGACCAGATAGGCCTTGTCGCTCTCGATCCGCAGACCGGCGCGCTGCCGGGCCAGGGCGGCCAGCAGGTCCATATCCTCGGGCGTCACAGCAGGCCCGCCTCGGCGAACTTCGCCGCGATGATGTCGCCGTCGAACGGCTTCATGATGTACTCGTCCGCCCCGGCGTCCAGCGCCTCGCGGATGGCCTCGATCCTGTTCTCGACGGTGCAGAAGACCACGGTCGGCCCCTGGCCGCCCGGCTCCTGGCGCAGATGGCGCAGGAACTCGATCCCGTTCATGACCGGCATGTTCCAGTCCAGGAGCACGGCGTCGGGCATCGCCGCACGGCACCAGGCCAGGGCTTCCACGCCGTCGGCGGCTTCGGCGATCTCGAAGCCTATGTCTTCCAGGACGCGCCGGGCGACTTTGCGGATCACCCGGCTGTCGTCAACGACGAGACAGGTCTTCACGGCACGCTCCAATCCAATCCCCTCAGCTTGCGGCCGAGGGTGTTAAGGACCGGTGACGGCGATGACGATCTTAGGTTTTATCGCTCGGAAGGGCTCAGGCGGGGACCCAGGCGGCGAGGGTGACCTGGTCCTCGCCCAGTTCGACCCCGACCTGGCCGCCGGCCGCGCGCACCAGGGCGTTCAGATAGGCCGCCTGCACCCAGGGACCGCCCAGGCCTTCGGCGAGGGCTTCGCCTTTCAGGCCCGCCAGCACTTCCGGCCGCAGGCGGGCGCGGGGGCCCGCGGCGTGAGCGGTGATCGCCACCCGGTCGTCCGCGACCACGGCCCGCAGGGTCGCCTTACCGCCGGCCGGCAGGGCGCTGGCGGCGATCTGGGCGATGTTGAGGATGGCGCGGGCGGTGGCCTTGTTCATGGTCGAGGGCGGGATCGCCCAGTCCAGGGTGGGGCGCACGTGGGCGAACACGCCCTGGGCCAGCTTTTCCAGCTCGCGGGAATCGAAGTTCTCGGCCGAGGCGGAGGCGCCGAACGCCACCCGAGTGAACTGCAGCAGGTCGGCCAGCTTGCGGGCGCTGGACGAGATCAGGCTCATGGCGTCCTCGCGCATGTCCTGGGCGGAGGGATCCTCCAGCAGGTCCAGGCCCGAGACGATGGCGCTGGCCGGGCTGATGAAGTCGTGGCAGAGGCGCGCGGCCAGGAGGGCGGCGAAGTCCGGACCTCCGATATCGACCCTTGGGGCGTTCAATTCGGGCGCGGCGGCCTGCGGCGCGGATGCGGCTTCATCGGTCATGGCGCGATCTTTGGCGTGATTTGGGACTTTGGCAAACGCTGCTGGCGGCCTATCAGGAGCGCGTCATGGATCCGTTTCTCGAGCCGGGCGTCCTCGTGCGCCATCCCGACCAGCCCGACTGGGGCCTGGGCCAGGTGCAGTCGGTGATCGGCCATCGCGTGACCGTCAATTTCGAAGACGCCGGCAAGCAGACGGTCGACGCCACGCGCGTCGCCCTGGTGTTCGTCGGCGACGACCCCCGAGGAAGCTGAATGGCCCATACGAACCTGGCGGACTACGGCCGCGAGCTGGCGACGATCGTCGAGGCGGCCGCCGAGGTCATCCTGCCGTTCTGGCGCACCGAGCTGGATGTCGTCCGCAAGGCCGACGAGAGCCCGGTCACCGAGGCCGACCGGGCCGGAGAGCGCCTGATCCTGGCCCGGCTGGCCGAGCGCTTCCCGGAGATCCCGGCGATCTCCGAGGAGCACGCCTGCGAGTTCGGAACGCCCGACGCCATCGGCCCGCGCTTCTTTCTGGTCGACCCGGTCGACGGGACCAAGGCCTTCGTGCGCGGCGATCCCAACTTCACGGTCAATATCGGCCTGATCGACGACGGCGTTCCGGTGGCCGGCGCCATCTGCGCCCCGGCGACCGGCGAGGTCTGGTTCACCAGCGCCGAAGGCGTGCTCAAGCGCGAGGGTCCCGGCGGCGTTGAGACCCGGGTCCAGGCGCGGACCTGGCCCGAAGGCCAGGCCCTGGCCCTGGTCAGCCACACGATGAAGGAAGAACGGGCGACCGAACTGGCGGCCCAGTACGGCTTTTCCCTGCGCGCCCCGATGGACAGCTCGATCAAGCTGGTGCGCATCGCCGAGGGCGCGGCCGACATCTATCCGCGCCACGGGCCGACCATGGAGTGGGACACCGCCGCCGGCCACGCCATCCTCGTCGCCGCGGGCGGCCGCTTCACGACGCCGGAGGGCGAGGCCTTCACCTACGGCAAGGCCGACCAGGGCTTCCGCAACGGCTGGTTCGTGGCCCGGGGCGCCTAGAGCGTTTCCCGACCTGATTGCATCAGGCCGGGGCTCCAGGTTTTTGGTTCCAACGCATTTTCTTCACGCGAACCGGTATCCACTTCGCTCGAAAATGCCTTAGGCCGTCCGGTTCAGGGCGCCGCCCAGTTCCGAGACCATCTGGTCGCTCAGGCCGCGCATGGTCGAGTGCAGGAGCCGGCTCAGCAGCATCTCGCCGCTCGAGGGCGGGACGGGCGCGCCGCTGATCTGGTCGCGCATGAAAAGCAGCGGGTGGCGTCTGGCGGCCGCTTGCAGTTCGCCGGCGGAGAGCTTCGCGTCCCCGTCGCGGTCGGCCGATCGCATCAGGTCGCCGACGTCGCTCGGGTCGAGGTTCTGGGCCTTGACCGCCGCCGTCAGTTCGTCGGCCGACAGGGCGCCGTCGCCATCGCTGTCGCCGCGCGTGGACAGGACGCCGGCCGCCTGGCTGGTGTCGGCGAGCCGGATGAGTTGCGGCGCGGCCTTGAGTTTGGTCGCCAGCTCTTCCGCCGATAGCTGCCCGTCCTTGTCGGCGTCGGTCCAGCCGAAATGCTGGACGTTGACGTCTTCGACCGGGTCCCAGACGCTCTTGCCGTCCACGGTCCGGCCCGAGCGGATGGTGGGCGAGGCCACGCCCGCATATTCGTCGGCGGACAAGGTCCCGTCGCCGTCGGTGTCGGCCCGAGCGATCAGCCAGTTGGCCATGCCCGCCTCGTCCTGTACGCCCAGCAGGGTCTGCAGGTTCTTGCCGTCCAGCAGCCTGGAGGCGCCGAATTCGCTGGTGTCCAGCGCGCCGTCGCCATTCCTGTCGAAAGCCGAGACCAGGGCCTGCTTGTCGGCAAGCTTGTCCGGGTCGTTATTGCCGAGCTTGGCGATCTCCTGCGCCGAAACCTTGCCGTCCTGGTCGGCGTCGAAAGCCTTGAACGCCTGGCCCTTGACGGCGGCCAGCATGGCCATGCCGCCTAGATCCAGCGATTTCAGGGTCGTGATGCGGCTTTCGCGTTGGATGCCGCTCGCGCCGATGTCCATGGTGTCGCCCTTCATGCTCGCGGTCCCCGCAGCAAGTTTGGCGCCAGAGGTTGTATTGCGGTCAGGCGACCTTTTCCGCCAACGCCTTGCAGAACGCCGCTGTCTCGTCGTCGGCGGGGAACATGCACTCCACCCGCAGCTCCTCCAGCGTGATGTCGCGCGAGGTTCCGAACGTGGTCAGGGTCGAGAAGAAGGTCAGGCGCTGGTCGCCCTTGCGGAAGGTGACGGTCATCAGCGGCAGGGGCGTGGCGCCCAGCTCACGCCGTTCCCAGCGCGCCGGTACGTCCGGATAGGCCAACACCTCGTCCAGCAGGGCGCGGGAGGTCCTGTCGGTGGCGGCCTCGTGATGCAGGTGACGGATCAGGTCGCCGGCCACCTCTTCCCAGTTCTCGACGAAAGGCCGCATGTCGGCGGGGTCGAAGACCTGGCGCATGATATTGCCGTGCGGCTGGACCCCGTCGCGCAGCCAGTCGAACACCCTGAGCAGGCCCTTGTTGGCCATCAGTACGTCCCAGTGGCGGTTCACCACGAAGGCGGGATAGGGCTCCTGCTGGGCCAGGATGAACTCGATGGCCCGCCGCATCAGGGCCATCTGCGGATCGGTCAGGGCGGTCTCGCGGTAGCCCGGCGCGTAGCCGGCCACCACCAGCAGGGCGTTGCGGTCGCGCATCGGCATGTCCAGCGCCCCGGCCAGCAAGGCGACCAGCTCGCGGCTGGGTCGCGCCTTGCCGGTCTCGACATAGCTGAGGTGGCGGGTCGAGATCCCGGCCTCCAGCGCCAGGTCCATCTGGCTCATGCGGCGGGCGCTGCGCCACTGGCGCAGCAGGTCGCCCAACGGATGGTCGGCGACGGCGGGAACGCCCCGAGGCGGCGGCGAGGTCATCGTGTTCATGGCGTGACACTAACCGCGTCGGGCATGATCGCCATAACCTTGCAGGTCATGGAGCCGGTGATCCGGCGATCCTACTCCTCCGGCTCATCGGGGCTTCCGCCCCCCCCATGAGGATCGGACCCATGCAAAGACGACAGTTCCTGACCGCTTCCGCGGGCTTGGCGGCCCTGGCCGCCGCCGGCGCGGCTCGCGCGGACGGAGGCTTGCCCCGCGCCGAGGACGACGCGAGCGCCGCGCGCGCCTGGAACGCGGCCCGCCGCTACCTGCCGACCCGGTTTGGCGACATCGCCTATGTCGAGCGCGGCGCCGGCCCGGTCGCCCTGTTCCTGCACGGTTTCCCCTTGAACGGCTTCCAGTGGCGCGGGGCGTTCGACCGCCTGGCGTCGCATCGTCGTTGCATCGCCCCGGACTCCCTGGGCCTGGGCTTCACCCGCGTGGCCGGGGGCCAGGGCGTGACGCCGTCCGACCAGGCCGACATGCTGGCGGCGTTCCTCGACAGGCTGGGGATCGCCTCGGTCGATCTGGTCGCCAACGACAGCGGCGGGGCGGTGGCTCAGATCTTCGTCACCCGCTTTCCGGAAAGGGTGCGCACCCTGCTGCTGACCAATTGTGACGTCGAGCCCGACAGCCCGCCGCCGGCCCTGCAGCCGGTGCTGGCTCTGGCCCGCGAGGGGACCTATCCGGACCAATGGCTGGTCCCCTGGTTCAAGGACCCCGAGTTGGCGCGCTCGCCGCAGGGTTTCGGCGGCATGTGCTTTTCCGATCCCAGCCAACCCACCGACGCGGCGATCGCGATGTATTTCGGCCCGCTGGTCGCGAGCTCGGCCAGCAAGGCCCTGGTCAACGCCTACACCCTGGGCCTGGACCCCAATCCCCTGGCCGGGATCGAGGCGGCCCTGCGCCGGTGCAAGGTCCCCGTCCGCATCGTCTGGGGCATGGCCGACGACATCTTCGCCAAGGAGAGCCCGGACTATCTGGACCGCTTGCTGCCGAGCTCGCGCGGCGTGCGCCGCCTGCCCAAGGCCAAGCTGTTCTGGCCGGAAGAATATCCGGACGTCGTCGCCGACGAGGCGCGCAGGCTTTGGGGGGTGTGAGGGGGAGCGGCGCCGCCGAGCCGGGCGCCGGATATGGAAACGGCCGCTCCCTTTAGGGAAGCGGCCGTCTTGGTGGAGCTAAGCGGAGTCGAACCGCTGACCTCTTGAATGCCATTCAAGCGCTCTACCAGCTGAGCTATAGCCCCAAGGTTTTCCCAAGTTTCCCGGTGGGAAGCGTTGGTATTCCCTAGTCTCTCCAGTGGTTCCGAGTGGGTGGCCCCCGAAGAGGCGCGGAACCTATGCCGGGAGGATTTTTGGATCAACCCTCCCGGCGAACTTTTTTCGGAAAATTTTTCGAACCGTTGTTCTTCAGAATTTCCCCAAGGAAACGAGACGGGTGCGGACGAGCTTAGTCGTCGTCGTCCGCGCCCGGCAGGCCTTCGATTTCGTCGTCCAGGACGTCCTCGTCGTCTTCGTCCTCGAGGAACGGAACGTCGTCGGCTTCGTCCTCGGCCAGGTCTTCGTCTTCCGAGAAGTCGACGCCCAGGTCGTCGGCGGCCGGGGCCGGGGCGACGGTCGGGTCGGTGTCGTCGTCGTCGGCTTCGACGACTTCCTCGGCGACCTCGTCGATTTCCGGGGTCTCATCGACCTCGTCCTCGAAGCCATCCTCCTCCTTGGGAGCGGGGGCGGGCTTCTCGTCCTCGGCGTCGTAGTCCGGCGTGACGGCGCGAGCCCGGACGCGGCGCGACTTCAGCGCCTCTTCCGGATCAAACGTCTCCCCGCACTTGGGGCAAACGGCCGGGCGGCGGCCCAGGTCATAGAATTTCGATTGGCAGTTGGGGCAAATTTGTTTTGCGCCCAATTCGGGATTGGCCAAGTTGGCGACCCTTTGATCCAGATGGGAAAAGCGGCCGGTCACTTGCCATGACGAGGGGCCGCTGTCAAAAGCAATCCCCTCGCGAAAAGCACATGATACGGAGGCCGGTGACGGCATGGCGGCGGCTGGACTGAAGAGCACGCCCGGCGGGGCCTTGCGGGGAACCGTTCGGGCCCCCGGCGACAAGTCGATTTCGCACCGCTCGATGATCCTCGGCGCCCTGGCTTCGGGGACCACCACGGTCGAGGGTTTGCTGGAGGGCGCCGACGTGCTGGCGACCGCCCAGGCCATGCGCAGCTTCGGCGCCCGGGTCGAACAGGAAGGCGTCGGCCGCTGGCGGATCGAGGGCCATGGCGGCTTCGCCGAGCCGTCGGACGTCGTCGATTGCGGCAACGCCGGCACTGGCGTGCGGCTGATCATGGGCGCGGCGGCGGGCTTCGCGCTCTGCGCCACCTTCACCGGCGACAGCTCGCTGCGCGGCCGACCGATGGGCCGGGTGCTGGACCCCCTGGCCCGGATGGGCGCCACCTGGCTGGGCCGCGACAAGGGCCGCCTGCCGCTGACCCTGAAGGGCGGCAACCTGCGCGGCCTGTCCTACAGGCTGCCGATGGCCTCGGCCCAGGTGAAGTCAGCCGTGCTGCTGGCCGGCCTGCATGCCGAGGGCGGGGTCGAGGTGATCGAGCCCGAAGCCACCCGCGACCACACCGAACGCATGCTGCGGGCCTTCGGGGCCGAGGTGCTGGTCGAGGACAAGGGCGGTGTGCGTCATATCCGCCTGCCGGCCGGCCAGAAGCTGACCGGGACCCATGTGTCCGTGCCGGGCGACCCGTCGTCGGCGGCCTTCCCGCTGGTGGCCGGCCTGATCGTCCCCGGCTCGGAAGTGACGGTCGAGGGCGTGATGCTCAACGAGCTGCGCACCGGCCTGTTCACGACGCTGCGGGAGATGGGCGCGGACCTCGTCATCTCGAATGTTCGCGAGTCGAGCGGCGAGCAGGTCGGCGACATCACCGCCCGCCACTCGCCGAACATGAAGGGCGTCGTCGTGCCGCCCGAACGCGCCCCGGCGATGATCGACGAATATCCGATCCTGGCCATCGCCGCCGCCTTCGCCACGGGCGAGACGATCATGCGCGGCGTCGGCGAGATGCGGGTTAAGGAAAGCGACCGCATCGCCCTGACCGCCGCCGGCCTGGAAGCCTGCGGCGTCGACGTCGAGGAGGAGCCGGAGGGCTTCATCGTCCGCGGGACCGGCCAGCCGCCGCGCGGCGGGGCCATGGTCGAGACGCACGGCGATCACCGGATCGCCATGAGCCACCTGATCCTCGGCATGGCCGCCCAGTCGCCGGTGTCGATCGACGAGCCCGGCATGATCGCCACCAGCTTTCCCGGCTTTGCCGAGATGATGCGTGGCCTTGGCGGGACGATCGAGGAAGCCTGAGCATGGCCTTCGTCATCGCCGTCGACGGTCCCGCCGCCTCGGGCAAGGGCACGGTCGCCAGCCGTCTGGCCAAGCTCTACGACTATCCGATGCTCGACACCGGCCTGCTCTATCGCGCGGTGGGCGTGCGTCTGCTGGACGCCGCCGGCGACCTGGACGACGCGGCCGCGGCCGAGGACGCGGCACGCGGGCTCGACCTGGCCGAACTGGAAAAGGCCGAGGTCCGCACCCGCCAGGCCGGCGAGGCCGCCAGCCGCGTGGCGGTGCATCCGGGCGTCCGCGCGGCTCTGTTCGACCTGCAACGCGATTTCGCCCTGCGCGAGCCGGGCAGCGTGATCGACGGTCGCGACATCGGCACGGTCATCGCCCCCGAAGCGCCGGCCAAGCTGTTCGTCACCGCCAGCCCCGAGGTCCGCGCCGACCGCCGCTGGAAGCAGCTGCTGGGCCAGGGCGAGGCCGTGACCTTCGAGGAAATCCTGGCCGACATCCGCAAGCGCGACGAACGAGACGGCGGCCGAGCCTCGGCTCCGATGACCCAGGCGCCAGACGCGGTCTTGCTTGATACGTCGGAAATGACTATAGACCAGGCCTTCGATGCGGCCCGCCGCATCGTCGAGACGGCGCGCGCCCGGTGGGGAAACCCCAAGGGCTAATCCACCGCCCGCCTCGCCGCCGCTCAGGACGCGGTGGATCGCATCAAAAACCCACATCACCCGGAATCCCGAGAACCGTCATTCGGCGGCGCTCATCGCAGGGCTTCCCTCAACACGAGACTAAACATCAGCATGGCTGACGATATGAGCTTCAACCCGACGCGCGACGATTTCGAAGCGCTGCTGAACGATTCCATGGGCGGCCGCGACTTCCAGGAAGGCACCGTCGTCAAGGGCATCGTTGTCGGGATCGAGAAGGACTTCGCGATCATCGACGTCGGTCTGAAGACCGAAGGCCGCGTGCCGCAGAAGGAATTCGGCGTCGACGAAACCGGCAAGCCCACCATCAAGGTCGGCGACTCGGTCGAAGTCTTCCTGGAACGCCTGGAAAACGCCCTGGGCGAAGCGGTCATCAGCCGCGAAAAGGCCAAGCGCGAAGAAGCCTGGACCCGTCTGGAAGGCGTCTACGCCAAGAACGAGCCCGTGCTCGGCGCCATCGTCGGTCGCGTCAAGGGCGGCTTCACCGTCGACCTGGGCGGCGCCTCGGCCTTCCTGCCCGGCTCGCAGGTCGACATCCGCCCGGTGCGCGACGTCGGCCCGCTGATGGGCAAGGAACAGCCCTTCGCCATCCTCAAGATGGACCGTCCGCGCGGCAACATCGTCGTCTCGCGTCGCGCCATCCTGGAAGAAGCCCGCGCCGAGCAGCGCACCGAACTGGTGTCGCAGCTGCAAGAGGGTGAAATCCGCGAAGGCGTGGTCAAGAACATCACCGACTACGGCGCGTTCGTGGACCTGGGCGGCATCGACGGCCTGCTGCACGTCACCGACATGAGCTGGAAGCGCGTCAACCACCCGAGCCAAGTGCTCGCCGTGGGCGACACCGTGAAGGTCCAGATCGTCAAGATCAACCCGGACACCCAGCGCATCAGCCTCGGCATGAAGCAGCTGCAGTCGGATCCCTGGGACGGCGTCGAAGCCAAGTACCCGGTCGGCGCCAAGTTCACCGGCCGCATCACCAACATCACCGACTACGGCGCGTTCGTTGAGCTGGAAGCCGGCGTTGAAGGCCTGGTGCACGTCAGCGAAATGTCCTGGACCAAGAAGAACGTCCACCCCGGCAAGATCGTCTCGACCTCGCAAGAAGTCGACGTGGTCGTGCTGGACGTCGATCCGTCCAAGCGCCGCGTTTCGCTGGGCCTGAAGCAGGCCCTGGCCAACCCGTGGGATTCGTTCCTCGAAACCCATCCGGTCGGCTCGACCGTCGAAGGCGAAGTCAAGAACGCGACCGAGTTTGGTCTGTTCATCGGCCTCGACAACGACATCGACGGCATGGTGCACCTGTCGGACATCGACTGGAGCGCGTCGGGCGAAGAAGCCATGTCGCGCTACAAGAAGGGCGACATCGTCAAGGCCAAGGTCCTGGACGTCGACGTCGAGAAGGAACGCATCTCGCTGGGCATCAAGCAGCTGGGCGGCGATCCGATGTCGGGCGACACCTACCGCAAGGGCCAGACGGTCACCGTGACCGTGACCGAAGTCACCACCGGCGGCATCGAAGTCCGCTTCGGCGAAGACGACGCCCTGATGACCGCCTTCATCCGCAAGTCGGATCTGTCGCGCGACCGTCAGGAACAGCGCCCCGAGCGCTTCGCCGTGGGTGACCGCGTCGACGCTCAGATCACCAACATCGACAAGGCGGCTCGCCGCGTCTCGATGTCGATCAAGTCGCTGGAAATGGCCGAAGAGAAGGAAGCCATCGAGCAGTTCGGCTCGTCGGACTCCGGCGCTTCGCTGGGCGACATCCTGGGCGCGGCCCTGCGCGAGCGGGCCACCAAGGACTAAGCCTTCGCCTGATCGCGAAGACGAAAAGAGCGGCGGCCGGAGCGATCCGGCCGCCGTTTTCTTTTGCCTGGAAGCTTGCTACGACTGCCTGAGGTTGTGTTTGGCGCGCGTGCGCCATGTGGCTTTGGGGGCGTCTCGTGCTGAAATCCTGGAAGGTCGCGGTCGCGATCCTGGCGTGGAGCGCGTTCGGCGCGAGCCTGGCCTGGGCCGACGACAAGCCGACCTACGCGCCGCCCGCCGCGTGGGTGCAGCCCGCACCGATCCCCGGCGCGCCCGACGACGGCCAGCCGCCCCCCGCCGTCCAGACGCTGCTGAACGACAACCAGGCCTTCGCCGACGCCGAAGGCATCACCTATTACAACCGCCGGGTCGTTCGGATCGCCAAGCCCGAGGGCCTGGCGGGTTCGGGTTCGCGGTCCATGACCTGGGATCCGGTGCGCGAGCGGCTTGTCCTGCACGCTCTGGCCATCGTCCGGAACGGCCAGACGATCGATCTGCTCAAGGGCGGCAAGGACGTCCTGGTCCTGCGGCGCGAGAAGAACATGGAGCGGGCCATGCTGGACGGGCGCATGACCGCCAGCATCCAGCTCAACGACCTGCAGGTCGGCGACGTCGTCGACTGGTCCTACAGCCTGCAGCACAACGAGCCCCTGTTCGGCGGCCGCAGCAACGATTCCGAGCGCATGGGCTGGGCGGGCGTCGCGGCGCGTTATCGTGTGCGGCTGTTGTGGCCCGACGGCGTCGCCATGACGTGGAAGGCGACCGCGGGCTTTCCGGAGCCCAGGGTCTCGACGGTCGGCAAGACCCACCAGCTGTTGGTCGACGTCTCCAACGTCACCGCGCCGAAGCCGCCGATCGGCGCGCCGGCCCGCTTCCAGCGGGTGGGTCAGTTGGAAGCCTCGACCTTTCTCGACTGGAACGAGATCTCGGCGCGCATGGCGCCGCTGTTCACCGAGGCCTCGACCCTGGCGACAGACTCGCCGTTGAAGGGCGAGGCGGCGACGATCGCCGCCGCCAGCCCGGATCCCAAGGTCCGGGCCTTCGCCGCCCTCCAGCTGGTCGAGGAAAAGACCCGCTACCTGTTCATGGGCATGGGCGACGGCGGCTATCGCCCGACGCCGGCCGACCAGACCTGGTCGCGACGATTTGGCGACTGCAAGGCCAAGACGGCCCTGCTGTTGGCTCTGCTGCGCGAGCTGGGCGTCCAGGCCGAGCCGGTGCTGGTGGCCACCGCGGGCGGCGACGGCCTGAATCTCCGCGTGCCCAGCGCCGCCCAGTTCAACCACGTCCTGGTGCGCGCCCATATCGACGGCGCCGACTACTGGCTGGACGGCACGCGCACCGGGGATCGGGGCGGGCTCCAGACCCTGCGCCCGCCAGGCTATCGCTGGGGCCTGCCGATCCGGGCGGGCGGCGCCGGCTTGGTCGAAATCGAGCAGCCGCCGCTGACGATCCCTGACAGCGACGTTGTCCTTCACATCGACGCGTCGGCCGGGCTGGATGCGCCTGCCCCAACGCGAATGACCACGACCTTGCGCGGCGATCCCGCTCGGGCGATCGGACGGATGACCGAGACGGCCAGCCGCGCCGATGTCGAACGCGCGCTCAAGCAGGGCTTCTCCACCAGCCTCAGCTGGATCGATTTCAAGACCGTGGACTGGGCGCGCGCCGACGATGGGTCGATGACCGTGACCCTGACGGGGGAGGCGACCCTGGACTGGCGACCCAACGACGATCTGGGCGTGCGCGAGTTCCATGTTCCCGGCACGGGGGAGGGCCAGGTCAAGGCCCTGCCGCGTCGCGAGCCAGGGCCGGACAGCGACGCGCCCTACGCCGTGGCCTACCCGACCGCCTCCCGGGGCGTGTTCGAAATCGTCCTGCCGAAGGCCGGGGCGGGGTTCAGCGTCAAGGGGCCGAACGGCGAGGCGATGATCGGCGGCGCGAGAAACGTTCAGGCCAGCGTACTGTCCGGCGGCGTCGCGCGCTTCGAGCGAACGGCCGCCAGCCAGGTCCGCGAAATCCCGTACGCGGCGGCCGAGGAGACCAATCGACAACTGCGCAGCGCCGCTGCGGAAGCCAAGATCGTCCGGGCGCCGAAGGGGCTTTGAGAGGGCCATGCGCGGTCGTCCGGTCGACTCAAAAGCCCCGGTTAGGCAAGCTTTCCCCTTGAAGACTCAGGCTTGCTTGGGCAAAGGTCGCACGCGCGTCGGGTCCTGCCTCCCCAGGACCGCCTTGCCGCGTCGGGGATATCGATGATCAAGTCCGAACTCATCGCCAGGCTCGCGAACGAGAATCCGCACCTGACCCAAAAGGATGTCGAGCGGGTCGTCGGCGTCATTCTCGAACGCATGATCGGAGCGCTCGAAGAGGGCGGCCGCGTGGAGCTCCGCGGCTTCGGCGCCCTGTCGGTGCGCTCGCGCCCGGCCCGCGCCGGCCGCAACCCCCGCACCGGCGAGACCGTCGATGTGCGCGCCAAGCATGTGCCGTTCTTCAAGAGCGGCAAGGAACTGCGCGGACGGCTGAACGCCGACGAGTAGGCCGCCGGCCGCTTGACCCAGGGGGGCGAACGCGCTCAGCCTTCCGACCCCAGCCGGAAGAGGTCCGCATGAGCATCGTCAAGGAATTCCGCGAGTTCATCGCGCGCGGCAACGTCATTGACCTGGCGGTCGGCGTGATCATCGGCGCGGCCTTCAACTCGATCGTCAAGAGCCTGGTCGATCAGGTGATCATGCCGCCGGTCGGCCTGCTGATGGGCGGGCTCGACTTCTCCAAGCTGCAGTGGGTGCTCAAGCCCGAAGACCCGACGACTTCGGCGGTCGAGTTGGTGGCGGTCCAGTACGGCGCCTTCGTCAATACGGTGATCCAGTTCCTGATCGTGGCCGTGGTGGTGTTCCTGCTGGTCAAGCTGGTGAACAAGGTTCGCCGCGCCGACGCCGACGAACCGGCCCCGGCCGCCCCGACGCCCGAGGAAAAGCTGCTGACCGAGATCCGGGATCTGCTGGCCAAGCCGAAGCCCACGGCCTGACACCCGCAGATCCTCACGCGTGGGGAGGGAAATCGTCTACGGATCCGCGCCGAAAAAAGCTGTCATCCCGGACAAGCTCGGCGGAGCCGAGCGCCGATCCGGGACCGCGGCAAGCTCTGAGTCTACGCCCCGGTCCCGGATCTTCGCGCTGCGCGCTCGTCCGGGATGACAATCGCTTTTGGTCAGAGGCGATAACCCCCACCGGGGGCAGGCTCTACCCTGCGCCCAGCGCCGCCATCGCCTCGCGCGCCGCCCGCTCCCCCGTCTCCCAAGCCCCATGCGCGGTCGAGAAGGCGTGGGGCGAGCAGGCCTCGCCGGCGAAGAACAACCGGCCGTCCACCGGCGCGGCCAGCACGGCGCGCTCGCCGGCTCGGCCGGGCAGGGCGTGGGAATAGGATCCCCGAGCCCAGGGGTCGGTGGCCCAGGCGGTTTCCCCGAGCACCGAGACCTGGCGCCGGAGCCCCGTTCCATAGATCCCCGCCAGCTCGTCGATGGCGAACGCCGCCGCCGCGCCGGGGCCCTCGGCCTCCAGGGCGCGGGCGTGCGCGCCGCCGAAGAAGGCCTCGATGACCGGGCGGCCCAGCGGGCGC
Source organism: Caulobacter sp. LjRoot300 (assembly GCF_964253875.1). Taxonomy (NCBI): domain Bacteria; kingdom Pseudomonadati; phylum Pseudomonadota; class Alphaproteobacteria; order Caulobacterales; family Caulobacteraceae; genus Caulobacter; species Caulobacter sp. LjRoot300. The sequence continues at coordinate 326,597 of NZ_CAXUSA020000002.1, read as the reverse complement.
AGGTGATAGGAGCCCGTCGCCGTCCGGTCGCTGGCGCCATAGACCATCGCCTCCGCCGCGAAGGCCTCCGGCTCGTCGAGCTTGAGGAACACCTTGTCGGCCAGGCCCAGCGGCAGGCCGTCGGCGGCGGCCAGCTTGGCGGGCAGGTCGGGCAGGATCCGCAGGGCGCCGGCGACCAGCACCGCCGTGGGCACGCAGACGATGGCCGCCCGGGCCTGGACCACGCCCCGGGGCGTCTCCAGCGCCAGGCGCGGCCCGTCGTGGCGCAGCAGCGAGACGGGGCAGTCGCCGACGATCCGGACGCCGGCCGGGGCCAGACCGGCGATCGCCGCGCCATAGCCTTCCGCGACCCGCCAGTTGACCTCGCTGTCGTCATAGGCGGCGTAGTCCATGGCCGAGACCTGGTCGAACGCCGCGCCGTTATAATAGGCGCTGAAGGCGTTCAGCAGCGGGTTCCAGCGGCCGCCCGGCTCCAGCAGGTCCGAGGCGGGCCGGTCGGCCGGTTCGCGGGCCGCCGCCTCGACCCGTTCGTCGAACGTCGCGAACGCCTGGCCATAAGCCTGCCGCTCGGCGACGCTGAAATTGACCGTGGCTTCCGGATTGGCCCAGGGCGGCGGGGTCTTGTCGATGGTCAGGCCCGAGGCGGCGATCGGCGCGACCAGCGGATTGCGGTCGGCCGAATGCAGCCACTCGCAGCCGAGGTCCAGCGGCAGGCCGGCCAGAGAGACGGTGTGCGCCCGCCCGCCGATCCGGCCCTGGGCTTCCAGAACCACGACGCTCAGCGGGGCGGCCGCCAGGGTCGCGGCCGCGGACAGGCCGGCGGCCCCGGCCCCGACGATGGCGACGTCGGCCTCGGTCATCGGGCGGGCCTCATGGCGCGACCGGCTCGGTCGGCGGCGCCTGCTCGGGCTCCAGCTCGATCGACTCGCCGGGCTTGAGACCGCAGGCCAGCAGGGTGGACCACACCGTCTCGGCGCTCTCGGCGAAGCGGAAGAGCTCCAGGTCGGCGGGGTTGACCATGCCGTGCTCGACCAGAGCGTCGAAATTGACGACCGAGCGCCAATAGGCCTCGTCGAACAGCACGATGGGGATACGCGGGGCCTTGTCGGTCTGGCGCAGGGTCAGGATCTCGAACAGCTCGTCGAAGGTGCCGAAGCCGCCGGGGAACACCACCAGGGCGTTGGCCCGCATCGCCAGGTGCATCTTGCGCATGGCGAAGTAGTGGAAGCGGAACGACAGGTCGGGCGTGGCGTACGGATTGGGCGATTGCTCGTGCGGCAGGGTGATGTTGAAGCCCGCCGACGGGGCGCCGGCGTCCCAGGCCCCGCGATTGGCCGCTTCCATCACCCCCGGTCCGCCGCCGGTGGCGATGACGTTGTCGCAGAACCCGTCCGTGGCGTGGATCGCCCCGCCGCGCTCGGAGGCGAGGCGACCGAAACGCCGGGCCTCGGCGTACCAGTGGGCCTGCCGCCCAGGGCCGTCCTCGCGCACCCGGGCGCTGCCGAACACCACGATGGTCGAGCGCACGCCCCAGGCCCGCAGGGCCTCGTCGGCTTTGGCGAACTCCAGCAGGAACCGCACGCCCCGCATCGATTCGCCCAGCAGGAAGTCCTGGTCCAGCGCCGCCAGCCGATAGGACGGCGAGGCGAGCTGGGCGGCGCTCGGCGATGCGGGCGGCGGCTCGGACATTTCAACGCTCCACTCAATAGCGACCGAACGCAGCTGACGGGGACATGCCCATGGGCATGTCCCCAACCCGTGCGCGGCCTTCTAGTTGCCCTTGCGCAGCATCGGGCTGTCGAGGTCCAGGTGATCGATCGGGATCTGCATGGCGGCCGGCAGGGCCGCCTTGACGCCGTCGCCCATCGCCTTGGCGTCGCCGACCACGATGACGCTGGCCTGGGTCGGATCGAGCACGGCCTTGGAGAAGGCCTGGACGTCGGCGGCGCTGACCGCTTCGACCTTGCCGGTATAGGCCTGGATCTCGTTCAGCGGCACGCCGTAGATCGCCAGGTTGCCCAGGATGTCGGCCAGGCCCTCCGAGGTGCCCAGGTCGCGGCCGAAACCGCCGACCAGCACCGACTTGCGGGCCGCCAGTTCGGAGGCCGAGGCCGGCTCGGCGGCCAGCCGGGTCAGCTCGTCCTTGATCAGCCCCACCACCTGGGCGGCGGACTCGTTCTTGGTCTGAACGCTGGCCGAGAAGCCGCCGATGGCCGCGCGGGGCGAGAGGCTGGAGCTGGCGCCGTAGGACAGGCCGCGCTTGATGCGGATCTCCTGGTTCAGGCGGGACGAATAGCCGCCGCCCAGCACGCCGTTGGCGACCAGGCCGGCATAGTAGCGCGGGTCGGCGCGCAGGATCGCGGGCTTGGTCACCACGACGGCGGCCTGGCCTGTGCCGGGAAGGTCGACGACCACGTTCTTGACGGCGTAGCCGGTCGGGCCCTTGACCGGGGCGGGGGGCGGCCCGGCCGGCTTGGCCCAGCCGCCGAAGGCCTTTTCCGCGAGGGCGAAGCCTTGCGCCGGCGTCAGGTCGCCGGTCAGCACCAGGATGGCGTTGTCGGGGCGCCAGTTGGCGGCGTGGGTCTTGACCAGGGCGTCGCGCTGGATCTTCGGCAGCGAGCCGGGGGTGCCGCCCGCCACGTGGCCGTAGCCCGAGCCGGCATAGATCACGGTCGGGGTGACGAAGCCGGCGACCGAGCCGGGTTGCTGAAGGCTGACCGACAGGCCGTCGAGGGTCTCGGTCTTCACCCGTTCCAGCTCCTCGGCCTTGAAGGTCGGGTTCTGGGCGACATCGGCCATGATCGACAGGCCCTGCGCGGCCTTGTCGGCGGTGACGCTGAGGGTCAGGGACGTGGCTTCCCAGCCCGAACCGGCCTCCAGATTGGCGCCGAGGGCCTCGGTGGCGGCGGCCACCTGGGTGGCGGTTCGGGTCTTGGTGCCTTCGGTCAGCAGTTCAGCGGTCAGGCTGGAGACGCCGGCCAGGCCGGCCGGGTCGGCGCCCGACCCGCCGCGCACGGTCAGGTCGGCGGTGATCAGCGGCAGGTCGCTGCTCTTGGCCACGATCACCCGCAGGCCGTTGGCCAGGGTCTTCTCCACCGGCGCGGGCAGGACCGGAGACACGGGCGCGCCCGGCGCGGGCGGGGCCACGCGCTCGGCTGCAGGCGCCAGGGCTGTGACCGGGCCGCTATAGGTCACCGAAGGGACCGTCTTGGGGGCCTCGAACGGGTCCTTGACGCCGGCCGGCTTGGCCGATTCGGGCAGGTAGCGGACCGTCACCTTGCGATCGTCAGCCAGATACTTGGCGGCGACGCGCTGGACGTCGGCGGCGGTCACCGCCTGCAGGGCGGCCAGGTCGGTGTTGGCGCGCTGGGCGTCGCCTTCGGTCCGCAGGGCGTAGCCGATGGCGAAGGCGCGGCCGTCGATGGTCTCGCGGCCACGGACGGCGTCGGCCAGCAGGCCGGCCTTGGCCTCGGCCAGTTCGGCGGCGGTGGGCGGGGCCGTGCGCAGCTTGGCGACCTGGGCGCTCAGCGAGGCCTCGCCCTGCTCGACCGTCTTGCCGCCGGCCATGATCGCCCCGACGTAGAACAGGCCGGGCTGGGCGTTGTTGGGGGCGGCGGAGAAGATCTGCTGGGCGATCTTCTGGTCATAGACCAGGCTGTCATAGAGGCGCGACGACTTGCCGGCCGACAGGATGGCGTCCAGCACCGCCAGGGCCGGGACGTCCGGATCGGCGGCGGCCGGGGCCAGCCAGGTCATGGCCACGGCCGGCAACGGCACGTTGGGGCCGTAGGTGGTGACCACCTTGGGCCCGGTGCGGGCCGGCTCGACCGTGGTCACCTGCTTGATCGGCGCGGCCGGGGCCTTCAGCGGGCCGAAATACTGGTCGATCCAGGCGTCGAGCTGGGCCTCGTCGAAATTGCCGACCACGATCAGGGCGGCGTTGTCGGGGCGGTAATAGGCCTGGTGGAAGGCCCGCACGTCGTCGACCGTGGCGGCGTCCAACTCCTCGATCGAGCCGATGCCCGGGCGCTTGTAGGGGTGGTCGGCGAACGAGGCCTTGGTGATGTTGAGGGCGAAGAACCGGCCGTAGGGATTGGCAAGGACCCGCTGACGCAGCTCTTCCTTGACCACGTCGCGTTCGGACTTGAACACGGCGTCGTCGATGACCAGCGAGCCCAGGCGCTCGGCCTCGGCCCACAGCAGCCGCTGCAGGTGGTTGGCCGGCACCACCTCGTAATAGTTGGTGAAGTCGTCGTAGGTGGAGGCGTTGTTGAACCCGCCGACGTCCTCGGTCAGCCGATCGAAGAACTCGTTGGGCATGTTGCGCGTCGATTTGAACATCAGGTGTTCGAACAGGTGGGCGAAGCCCGAGCGGCCCTCCGGGTCGTCCTTGCTGCCGACGCCGTACCAGACCTGCACCGTGACGTTGGGCGTGCTGGTGTCGCGCGAGGCGTAGACCTTCAGGCCGTTGGGCAGGGTCCGCTCCTTGTAGACGATCGGGGGCACCACCACGCCGGCCACCTGGGCCGCCTCTGGCTGGGCCTGGGCCGATCCCGCGCCGATCAGCGGCGAAAGCGCGGTGGTCGAAAGGGCCAGCGCGACGAGGGCGGCCTTGGCGGCGGGACGGATCATGAGGACGGCGCTCCGAAAGCTTGAGGGCGCGACCCTAGCATCCGGGTCGAGGGTGCCAAGATTACCGTCTTGTCATGAAAGCCGGCCGGCATAGCCGAAGATCACGCCCAGCCAGGGATGGGCGACCAGGACGCGGAAGCGGTAGGCGCCGTCGCCATTCTTGCTTGAGGGGGCGAACGTCCTGGCCCGGATGCGCGGCGCCCAGGCCCGAGGCAGGGGAACGGGCCCCAGCCGCCAGCCCTCGAAGATCCAGGAAAGGCCACCGGGATAAGACGCGACCGAGAAGCGGAAGGTCAGCAGGCCGGCCGTCTCCTCGAACGTCCAGGGATCGTCGCGGGCCGGCGCGATCCTCGAGTCGAAGGTGCGGGCCCCGAACCGGCGGACCCAGCGTTCGCCGCCGGCTGCCGGCGTGATCGTCACCGTGGTCGCGTGAAGGCCTGTCGGCGGCAGGCCCTGCAGGCGACGGACCAGGGCGGCAGGGCCGGACGCGCCGCGCGCCCGGGCTCGTCCTGCCAGGGTGACCGGGACGGTCCCGCCGTGGGCGTGGCGGACGAGATCGGGCTGCGTCGCCCACCGCTCGCCCAGCAGGCGGGGAAACAGGCCGGGCGTGTCCGGACATTGGCTTTCGACCTGGGTTCGGATCGGCAGGTCGCTCAATTGGTCCAGGATCGCGTCGAGGCCGACGAGGCCGACGCAGGGCGTGGCGCGGGGCTGGCCCAGACGGCCGTCGAGCAGGGCGCGCAGGGTGGCCGCCGCCGGGGCGGCCGGGGTGTGGGGTCCGGCGCCGGTCTCGGCGCACAGGCTCCAGCGCACCAGGCGCCGCCCGCCGTCGGCGTCCAGGCCCTCGGCGCCGACGACCATGCCGCCGCGATCCGAGCCCAGCGGCGCCACCAGGCCCGCGGCCTCGCCCAGCAGCACGGCCAGCGGCTCCAGGGTCGGGACCAGCCGGGCGCGTCGAAACAGGCTCAGCGTCCACAGCCCCAGGTGCAGGATCGGCAGCTCGAGCCCGGCGCGGAAGACCGCGTCGCGGCGGACGTGGAACCGGGCGGGCAGCAGGTCCAGGTCGGGCGTCTCGGCCAGACCTGTCCAGCGGCGGCCCAGACCGGGCATGGCCGTGCGGCGTGGATCGCTCCAGCCGGGGCGGGTCGTCCAATGGCCCTGGGCGAACACCCGGACCGGCGCGCCCGCCCAGGCCAGGATGGCGCGGATCACCGAGAGGCCTCGCGGCGCTCGCGCGCCCGGGGAGATCGCTGCTTCGATCCGGTCGATCCGGGTCCAGCCGGCGGTCATCGCGTCGAGGGCGGCGTGGCTGAGGGCCGGGGTCGAGCTGGCCCCGGCGATCGCCCAGCGGCCAACGGCGCGGGCCGGCCCGTCGAGCGCCGCCTCGAAGCCGGCCACGAAGTCGCGAGCGTCGGCCAGGTCGACATAGTGGGCGCGGGCCGCCAGCACCGCGCGCGGGAAGGCGTGGTCCTGGCCCTGGAAGGGTCCGGCCGCGTCGACCACGGCCCAGGCGCCCAGGGCCGCCAGGCCTGTGGGGTTCAAGCGGTCGAGCCGGGCGACTTCGATCTTCGCGGCGGGCCTGGTCTTGGCCAGGTCGGCGGCGACGGCTTCCAGGCGGACGAGGTCGCGAGCCGCCAGCACCAGAACGACATCGGGCCAGCGGGCGATCATCGCCGCCAGCCGGCGGCCGAACACGCCGCTGGCCCCGACCAGGACGATGCGCCTGCGGTCGTCGCTCATGAAATCGGCGGCTCCAGGATAAAGCGGGTCCGCTGCTCGGGCGTGGGCAGCATGCAGGTCGCGCGCTTGCCCATCAGCCGGTAGCGGTTGGCCGCCAGCCAGTCATAGGCGCCGTCCAGCCAGGAACGCGGCAAGACGTCGATGACGGCCAGCCACGACCAGGGCGAGCCCAGCCGCCGCAGCAGCGCCAGGACCGCCGCGCTCTTCGCCAGCACTCGGCCGCCGTCGAGGAACAGGAAGCTGGTCGGCTGGTCCGGGTCGATCCCATGGTTCAGGGACAGTCGCCGTCCATAGGTCGACTGGATCGGGGTGAAGCGGATCAGGCCCTTGCGGTCGATGGCCAGCACGGCGCGAACCGAGCCGGAGCACAGGTTGCAGACCCCGTCGAACAGCCAGAGCCCGTCAAGTTCTGAAGGCGTGGCGGCGTTCATCGAGCCGCCGCCACGCTTTCACGGCGCAGGGCCCGCAGGGCGGCGGGGACGTCGCGGCGCATGGCCATGGTCGTCACCCCGTTAGGCAGGCCGAACGGGGCGGTGGCGCGGTTCTCGTAGGTGACGCGGGTGGATCTGCCGCCGCCGAGCGGCTCCAGAAGCCACTGGCCCTCGCAGTCCTTGATGTCGCCCGCCTCGCAACGAAAGCCGATGCGCCGGTACGGCTCCAGGGTCAGCCGCGAGGTCGAGTGCAGGGCCGGCAGCAGAAAGCTCCACTTGACCACGTGCTGGCGCAGCTCCGTCCGGCCGGAAGGGTCGCGCGACAGCACAGTGCAGCGCTTGACGCTGGGGGTCATTCGCGCCGCCCGCTCGCAATCCAGGATCGCGGCCCAGACCATCTGGGGCGGCGCGGCGATGTCGATCATCGCCCGCACCTGGCCGCCGCGACCGCTGGAATCGGTATGGGCCTCCAGCGCGACGTCGCCGCTTTCGATCCGGTGAAGCCAGTCGGGCGTCGGCTCCTGCGCGCCGGCGACCGGCGAGGCCGCCAGCATCACGAACACAACGACAAGGGCCTGACCACGCATGGGCCAAGCCTAGCCGAGTTTCCGTCCACGGCGCATCAGGTGTTGGCGCGATTTTTCACCAGGTCGTCGACCACCGACGGGTCGGCCAGGGTCGAGGTGTCGCCCAGGCTCCCCAGCTCGTTCTCGGCGATCTTGCGCAGGATGCGGCGCATGATCTTGCCCGAGCGGGTCTTGGGCAGGCCCGGCGCCCATTGCAGCACGTCCGGCGCGGCGAACGGGCCGATCTCCTGGCGCACCCAGAGGATCAGGTCCTTGCGCAGCTGGTCGTTGGCCTCGACCCCCGACTTCAGCGTCACATAGGCGTAGACGCCCTGGCCCTTGATGTCGTGCGGATAGCCGACCACGGCGGCCTCGGCGACCGTGTCGTGGGCGACCAGGGCGCTCTCGATCTCGGCCGTGCCCAGGCGGTGGCCGGAAACGTTGATCACGTCGTCGACCCGGCCGGTGATCCAGTAGTAGCCGTCTTCGTCGCGCCGGCAGCCGTCGCCGGTGAAGTACTTGCCCGGATAGGCCGAGAAGTAGGTGGCGAAGAACCGGTCGTGGTCGCCGTAGACCCCGCGCATCTGGCCCGGCCAGCTGTCGGTGATCACCAGGTTGCCCTCGGTGGCGCCCTCCAGGACCTTGCCGTCGGCGTCGACCAGCTGCAGCTTGACTCCGGGCAGGGGCTTGGTGGCCGAGCCGGGCTTCAGGGCCGTGGCGCCGGGCAGGGGCGAGACCAGGATGCCGCCGGTCTCGGTCTGCCACCAGGTGTCGACGATCGGCAGGCGGTCCTTGCCGACCACGCGGTGGTACCAGAGCCAGGCTTCCGGATTGATCGGCTCGCCGACGCTGCCCAGCAGGCGCAGGGACGACAGGTCGTTCCTGGTCACATGGTCGTCGCCCTCGCGCATCAGGGCGCGCAGGGCCGTGGGGGCGGTGTAGAAGATCTCGACCTTGTGCTTGTCGACCACCTCCCAGAAGCGGGCCGGGGTCGGATAGTTGGGCACGCCCTCGAAGACCAGGCTGGTCCCGCCATTGGCCAGCGGACCGTAGACGACATAGCTGTGGCCGGTCACCCAGCCGACGTCGGCCGTGCACCAGAACACCTCGCCGGGGCGATAGTCGAACACCGCCTCGTGGGTCCAGCTGGCCCAGGCCAGATAGCCGCCGGTGGTGTGCATCACCCCCTTGGGCTTCCCCGTCGAGCCGGAGGTGTAGAGGATGAACAGCGGGTCCTCGGCGTTCATCGGCTCGGGCGCGCAGGTCGCGGAGGCCGCGTCCTTGACCTCGTCCCAGATCACGTCGCGGCCCTCGACCACGGGAACCTCGGCGCCGGTCCAGCGGATCAGCAGCACCTTGTCGACCTGCGGGCACTGCTCCAGCGCCTTGTCGACATTGGCCTTCAGCGGCACGCGCTTGCCGCCCCGGCGGCCCTGGTCGGCGGTGATCACCAGGCGGCTTTCGCAATCCTGGATGCGGCCGGCGATCGAGTCCGGCGAGAAGCCGCCGAACACCACCGAATGGATGGCGCCGATCCGCGCGCAGGCCAGCATGGCCACGGCCGCCAGCGGGATCATCGGCAGGTAGATGGTGACCCGGTCGCCCTTCCTGGCCCCCAGGTCCTTGAGGACATTGGCCATCCGGCAGACCTGCTCGTGCAGCTCGCCATAGGTCACGGTGTAGGAATGGCCCGGCTCGTCGCCCTCGAAGACCAGGGCCACGTCGTCCTTGCGGTGCGGCAGGTGGCGGTCCAGGCAGTTGGCCGAGGCGTTCAGCACGCCGTCAGCGTACCAGTGGATGTGGAAGTCGTCCTTGGCGAACGAGACGTCCTTGATCTTGGTCGGCGCCTGGATCCAGTCCAGCCGGCCAGCCAGGTCGCGCCAATAGCCCTCGGGATCGGACTCGACCCGGGCCACGGCGGCCTCATAGCCGGCGGCGTCGATATGGGCCTTGCCCGCCCAGTCATCGGGAACCGGAAAAACCTGTCCGTCGCTCACGCCGCATACTCCCATGATCTCGTTGCGGCGGAGTTATGCGCGAGCCGGGGTGGGGCGCAAGAAGACCATTGGGAAAACTGACCTCCGGCTGCAACCTTGAGCTCTCACCGCCACGAGGATCCCTCCATGAGTCTGGACAGCAAGCCCGAAACGAACATCGCCGCGGCCCCCGCCGCGCCACCCCGCCCTTGGCGGCGAATGCCAAATTGGGCATTGTTTCCTTCGATGGGCGGATTTTATCTGTTCTCTATCCTGTTGCTCGGCCTTGTCCTTGTCAAAGCCGGGCCACCCTTCCTGGCGACCGTGAACGGCTTGAAATCTTGGTCGCAACTGGGCGGCTGGCGAGGACTCCTGACGGGTTTGGGCCTGGCCTTGGTGCTGATGTTCCTGGCGGCGCTGGGCTGGTTCTTCGCCATGCTGGCCAAGTCGATGGAGAACGAGCTCAAGTTGCGCCTCGGACTATGAGTTCGCCTGTGTTCGCGGGCCAAGATCAGGCCGGCTGCGGGACCACCCGCAGATAGGGCTTCTGCTCGTCCCAGCCGGCCGGGAAGAGTTCCTTGGCCGCCTCGTTGCTGACCGAGGGGACGATGATCACGTCGCCGCCCTGGGTCCAGTTGGCCGGGGTGGCCACCTTGTGACCGTCGGTCAGTTGCAGGCTGTCGATCACCCGCAGGATCTCGTCGAAGTTCCGTCCCGTCGAGGCCGGATAGGTCAGGGACAGCCGCAGCTTCTTGTTGGGGTCGATGATGAACACCGAGCGCACGGTCAGGGTGTCCGAGGCGTTCGGGTGGATCATGCCGTAGAGGTTGGAGACCGAGCGGTCTGTGTCGGCGATCAGCGGGAAGTTCAGCCTGGCGCCCTGGGTCTCCTCGATGTCGGCCGCCCAGCCGCCGTGGTTCTCCAGCCCGTCGACGGACAGGCCGATGACCTTGACGTTGCGCTTGTCGAATTCCGGTTTCAGCTTGGCCACGGTTCCCAGCTCGGTGGTGCACACCGGGGTGTAGTCCTTGGGATGCGAGAACAGCACCACCCACGAGCCCTGGGCCCAGTCGTGGAAGTGGATCGGGCCTTCGGTCGAGGCCTGGGTGAAGTCCGGAACGATGTCGCCGAGCTGCAGCGTCATGGATGTCTCTCCCGTCGCCAAAATGGGGTCGGCTTGACCCTAGGATGGGCGTAAGGCCGTGCCCAAGTTGTAGGCGCGGGGCGTTCGGCGCGCCGCCCAGGATTTCTCGCGGAGTTTCCAGCCATGCTGCTCGCCCTTTCGACCTGGCCCGAGATCGAGGCCTATCTGGCGACCTCGAAGACGGTGGTGGTGCCGATCGGCTCGAACGAGCAGCACGGGCCGACGGGCCTGCTGGGCACCGACTGGCTCTGCCCGGAGATCATCTCGCACGAGGCCTCCAAGCTGTCGGACACGGTGCTGGTGGCCCCCACCTTCAATGTCGGCATGGCCCAGCACCACCTGGCCTTTCCGGGGACCATCTTCCTGCGGCCCTCGACCTTCATCGCCGCGATCGGCGACTGGGTGCGCTCGCTGGGCGCCCATGGCTTCGAGAAGATCTATTTCCTCAACGGCCACGGCGGCAACGTCGCCTCGATCGAGGCGGCCTTCTCGGAGATCTACGCCGAGTACAGCTTCCGCAGGGAACGCGCGCCGTTCGCCCTGAAGCTGAAGAACTGGTGGGACCTGAAGGGCGTGATGAGCCTGGCCAATCAGCAATTCCCGGTCGGCCACGGCAGCCATGCCACCCCGTCCGAGATCGCCGTGACCCAGTGGGGTTATCCCGACAGCATCAAGACCGCCGCCTATGAACCGAAGATCGCCCCGACTGGCCCGATCCGAGAGGCGCTGGACTTCCGCGCCCGCTACGCCGACGGCCGCATGGGCTCGGACCCGGCCCAGGCCACCCCGGAAAAGGGCGGGGCGCTGGTCGCCCAGGCGGCCCGGTCACTGATCGCGGATATCGCCGAGTTCTCGGCGGAGGCGCGGCCCTAGACCTCGGACGGGGACAGGCGCATGCGCCTGTCCCCAATCGTAGTACCCTACCGCGGGATCTCGGCGATCTTGGTCAGCGCCACCTGGCGGTACACGGCCGTGATCTCGAAATAGCGGCCGAACGCGCCGAAGAACTGGTCGGTGGCCTGTTTCACGCCGGGTCCGCCGATCTCGCTGATGTCGTGCCAATAGTCGTCCAGCACCATCATGCCGCCCACGCTGAGCAGGCTGGCGCAGAAGCACAGGTCGATCAGCACGGCCAGCGCCGTGTGGCTGCCGTCGACATAGATCAGATCGAACTGCTCGCCGGCCGCCAGCATCTTGGGCAGCTCATAGGTCGAGAAGCCCTTGCGGGCGGTCATCGAGCGGAACGAGGTGCGGGCCATGTTGCGGTGAAAGCGCGGCTCGACCGCATGGTACTTCTCTTCCGGGTTCAGGGCCTCGTCGAACCAGGGGTCGATGACGGTGACGTCCAGGCGGTCCGGCATCAGCCAGTCCATGAAGGCCAGGTTGCGGCCCTCATAGGCCCCGATCTCGAGATAGCGGATCGGCGCGTCGCCGCGCTTCCGGGCGAAGTCGCGCAGCAGCGGGGTGACGAACGGGATGTTGTTCGAGGCCCAGCCCGAGGTGAATTCGTAGCCGGTCTTCTCGCTATGGGCGTTGAAGGCGTCGACCACCGAATGATCGCGCTTGGCCAGCATGGTGCGGGCCAGGTCCGGGGCGAAGCGCGGATTGACCTTGGCGAACGAGCGCAGCTTGGCCCCCAGGCCGCGCGCATCCTGGGCGTCGGTCAGTTCGGCGTCGAAATTGGTCGTGGACCCGTCGGCCATGGCGCGGTTTCCCGGTTTGTGTCGGGCGCAAGCCTAGGTCGAACGGGTTAAGACGAGGTTCTAGGCGACAACGATATGCGCACCTTCGACTCGCACCGGCCAAGGGGTCAGGGCGACGTCCTGGCAGGGACCCGCGACCATCGCTCCGTCGTCGATCCGGAACAGGGCCGCGTGGCCGGCGCAGAGGATCAGGTCGTTCCCGCGGGTCAGGAACCGGCCGTTCGGTCCAGCCAGCGGCCAGCCGGCGTGCGGGCAGCTGTCGACATAGCCGACCACGGCCTCGCCCCGCCGGACGACGAAGCCGGCGAACACCGCGTCCTCGACTCGGAAGCGGAAGCCCCGCGCGCCGGGCGAGGCGATCTCGTCCAGGGCGCAGAGCACGGCTCCGACCAAAGGCCGGGCGGGGTTGGAAGGGTCGGTTCGGCTCAAAGGCTGCCGATCGCCAGTCGCCAGAAATGCACCTCGACACTCTCGAACACGCCGGCGGCGGTGAAGGGGTCGTTGTCGGCCTGCGCCTGGGCGGCGGCCTTGTCTTCAGCCTCGACCACGATGATCGAGCCGATCGGATTGCCGTCGTCATCCAGTAGCGCGCCGGCCAGCTTCAGGTTCTGGCTGTTGTTCAGATAGTCCAGGTGCGTAGGGCGGGTCGCCAGGCGGGTTTCGAGCGCGCCGGGCTTGTCCTTGCAGATGATGGCGTAGAGCGGCATGGGGCGGTTCCTTTCAGGATGCGGACGGGGGCAGGCGCATGCGCCTGTCCCCAATCGTAGTCAGACCTCGGCCTTCAGAGGCCGCGAGAGCAAGCCCAGGACGGCGCTGTCGACGTCGACCTCGCCGGCCAGGATGGCGGCGACGGCCTCGCAGATCGGGGTCTCGACGTCCAGCGAGCGGGCCAGGGCGCGGACGGCGGGCGCGGAGGCGACGCCCTCGGCCACCGAAACCTTGCCGGCCAGGGCCTGGTCCAGGGTCTGGCCGCCGCCCAGGGCCAGGCCGACGCTCATGTTGCGCGACTGCGGGCTGGAGCAGGTCAGGACCAGGTCGCCCAGGCCGCACAGGCCGGCGACGGTCTCGGCCTTGCCGCCCAGGGCCACGGCCAGGCGGGTCAGCTCGGCGAAGCCGCGGGTGATCAGGGCGGCATGGGCGCTGCGACCGAGGCCCTTGCCCTCGGAGATGCCGCAGGCGATGGCCAGGACGTTCTTCACCGCTCCCCCGGCCTCGGCCCCGATCACGTCGGCGGCCCAGTAGGGGCGGAAGGTCGGGATGGCGATGGCCTCACCGATGCGGCGGCCCAGGTCTTCGTCCTCGCAGGCCAGGGTGACCGCGGTGGGCAGGCCGCGGGCCACCTCGCCGGCGAAGCTGGGTCCCGACAAGACGGCGATCGGCGTGTCGGGCAGCACCTCGGCGGCCACCTCGCTCATCAGCTTCAACGTACCTTGCTCGACGCCCTTGGAGCACAGCACCACGGGGACGCCGGCCTTCAGATGCGGCTTCAGGGCGGCCAGGGCCGAGCGCAGGTGCTGGGCCGGCGGCACGGCCAAGATCAGGTCGCAGGCGGCCAGGACCGCCATGTCGGCCGAGGCGGTGATCGCGTCCTCCAGCTTCACCCCGGCCAGGAACATCGTGTTCTCGCGGTCGGTGGCGATAGAGGCGACTACCTCGGGTTCCCGCGCTTGCAGGGTGACCTGCAGGCCAGCCCTGGCCGCGACCTGGGCCAGGGCCGTGCCCCAGGCCCCCGCGCCGATGACGCCCGCATGTTTGAACGTCATGCCTTGGCTCCCTTACGGCCGAAACTGTTGCTTGGATGGGATAAAGCCGCGGCCTCGTCCAGGGGCCAGCGCGGACGGGCCAAGGCGTCCAGGTCGTCGCAGATGCCGAGCGCCAGCCGCTCGGCCCCGGCCAGAGCGATCATGGCGGCGTTGTCGGTGCAATAGGCCAGCGGCGGGGCGTCGAACGAAAAGCCGTTGTCGTCGCAGTTCTTGCGCAGCGCCGCCTTCACCGCGCCGTTGGCGGCCACGCCACCGGCCACGACGAAGCGCAGGGCCTGGCCCGGATGGCCGGCGGCGTACAGCTTCATGGCCCGGTCGGTGCGTTCGGAGAGCTGGCGGGCGATGGCGAACTGCACGGCGGCGGCCAGGTCGGCGCGCTGCTGTTCGGACGTGATCTTCTCCGCCAGCCGCGCGGCGGCGGTCTTCAGGCCGGAGAACGAGAAGTCGCAGTCCTTGCGGCCCAGCAGGGCGCGGGGCAGGTCGAACTGGGTCGGATCGCCGCTAGTCGCCAGTTTTTCCAGGGCCGGGCCGCCGGGATAGGGCAGGCCCAGGCTCTTGGCGATCTTGTCGAAAGCCTCGCCGGCCGCGTCGTCGATCGTGGTGCCCAGGCGCGTGCAGGCCCCGACCCCGGCCACTTCCAGCAGCTGGCAGTGGCCGCCGGACACCAGCAGCAGCAGGAACGGATAGTCCACCCGCGCGCCCAGCCGGGCGGAGACCGCATGGCCCTCCAGGTGGTTGACGGCCACCAGCGGCAGGTCGCGGGCCAGGGCCACGGCCTTGCCGAACGCCAGGCCGACCATCACCCCGCCCACCAGGCCGGGGCCCGCCGTGGCGGCCACCCCGTCCAGGGCCTCGAAGCCGATCCCGGCCGCGCGCATCGCTTCGACGACGACGGAGTCGATGGCTTCCACATGGGCGCGGGCGGCGATCTCGGGCACCACGCCGCCGAACGGCGCGTGCTGCTCGAACTGGGTGCCGACGATCGACGACAGCACCTCGACACGGCCGTCCGCAGCCCGGCGCACGACGGACGCGGCGGTCTCGTCGCAGCTGGTCTCCAAGCCGAGGATGGTGAGCGTCGATTCCGTAAGTGGCGTCATTCGGTTGCCGGGGTCCCGCCGCTCCTGTAGCAGCGAAGGCTCTTATTCGCTCTGCAGGTAACGCCCCCACCGTGTCCCGGCAACCCATCCGCATCGGCGCGCGCGGCTCGAAGCTGTCGCTGGCCCAGTCCGGCCTGATGCAGGCCCGCATCGCGGCCGCGCTCGGCTGGGCGCCCGGCGACGACATCGACACCTTCGCCCAGCTGATCCCGATCGTCACCAGCGGCGACCGCATCCAGGACCGCCGGCTGATGGAGATCGGCGGCAAGGGCCTGTTCACCAAGGAGATCGAGGAAGCCCTGCTGGACGGCCGCATCGACTGCGCGGTCCATTCGCTGAAGGACATGCCGGCCGAGTTGCCGCCGGGCCTGGTGCTGGCCGCCACGCCCGAACGCGAGGATCCCCGCGACGCCTTCATCAGCCACGTGGCCGAGCGCCTGGAAGACCTGCCCCAGGGCGCGCGCCTGGGCACGGCCTCGCTGCGCCGCCAGGCCCAGGCCCTGCACGTGCGGCCCGATATCGAGATCGTCATGCTGCGGGGCAATGTCGACACCCGCCTTGCCAAGCTGGAGCGCGGGGAGGCCGACGCCATCCTGCTGGCCCAGTCGGGTCTCAACCGCCTGGGCCTGGGCCACCTGACCCGCAGCTGGCTCGACCCGCTGGCCGCCCCGCCCGCGCCGGGCCAGGGCGCGCTGGTCATCGAGACCCGCGCCGAGGACGTCGACCTGCCCTGGCTGCAGGTCGTGCGGTGCCAGGCGACAACCCTGGCCGTCGCCGCCGAGCGGGGCGCGCTCTACGCCCTGGAGGGTTCGTGCCGCACGGCGGTCGGCGCCCATGCCCGGCTCGACGGCCTGGCGCTGACGATGATCGTCGAGGCCCTGACCCCCGACGGCGTCCAGCGCTTCCGCCGCGAGGGCTCCGTCACTCTGTCCAGTCCGGACGCCGCCGATGAGGCTCGGGCCCTGGGGCTGGAGCTCGGCGCCGCCGTCCGCGCCGAGGGCGGTCCGGCCCTGATCCTGACGGACTAAGGCGATGACGGCCAGCGCGCGGCGGATCTGGGTCACTCGGGCCTCGCCGGGTGCGGAAGCCACCGCCGCCCGCCTGGTGGCGATGGGTCTGGCGCCGCTGGTCGACCCGTTGCTCGAGGTGCGCGACCTCTCGCCCGCTATCGACCTGGACGGCGTCGCGGCCCTGGCCTTCACCAGCGTCAATGGCGTCGCCGCCTTCGCCCGCCTGCACGGCAGCCGGGACCGGCCGGTCTTCGCGGTCGGCGACCGGACGGCGCGGGCCGCTCGCGAGGCGGGGTTCACGGCGGTTGCCTCCGCCGACGGCGACGTCGAAGCCCTGGCGGCCCTGATCCTGCGAGAAGCCACGCGGCTAGACGGTGCGGTGCTGCATCCCTCGGCCCTGGAACCGGCAGGCGACCTGGTCTCGCGCCTGGCCGCGGCTGGCGTTGGCGCCCGGCGCCTAGCGGTCTACGAAACCGTTGACCGGGACCCTTCGCCCGCGACCCTGGCCGAGCTGGTCGACCTGGAGGCGGTGCTGCTGCATTCGCCGCGGGCGGCCAGAGTTCTAGCCCCTTGGCTCGCGGAGCGACCCGCGCCGCGCCTGCGGGCGCTGTGTTTGTCCCCGACGGTGGCGCGGCCTCTGGAGGATCTGGTTCAAGCGGGGCGGCTGGACTGCGTGACGTCCGCGCCGCACCCGACCGAAACAGCGCTGCTGGCCCTGCTCATCCCCTAGCTGAACATTGCGCGGCGCGGCCGTGTGGGGCACGAATGGCGCATGACGCTCGCTCCCGATCCCGTTGCCTCCGACGCGCCGCGCGACCCGACGCTGTACCGTCGTCGCCGTCTGCTGGGGCCCGGCTTCTGGGCGCTGATCGCCTTTGGGATCGTCTGCGTCGCGACCGGCGCGGCCCTGGCGCGATTCGGCCCGACCTGGTTCTCGCAGGCCAAGGCGCCGCCCGCCACCCAGCAGCCTGCCAATGAGCCGATCTCGTCGCCGCCGCCCGCCGGCCAGCCGCTCCGAGGCGCGCCCAGCCTCGCCGCTGTCTCGCCGCCGGCGTCGGAGGGCGTGGCCCAACTGGAAGGTCGCGTCGCCGTTCTGGAGACGGGCCAGCAACAGACCTTGGACGCCGCCGGCGCCGCCTTGGCCGCCGCCACCCTGGCTGACGCCGCGCGCACAGCTCAGCCCTTCGCCGAGGAGCTGGCCAGCCTGGAGCGGGTGCTGCCCCTGTCGTCCGATCTGCGGGCCCTGGCGCGCCTGGCGCAGGACGGCGCGCCGACCCGCGCCGGCCTGGCCGACGAGTTCGAGACCCTGGCCGGCCGCGCCGCCGTCGCCGCCCGCGACCCGGGCCGCAACGCCGATTTCCTGGCGCGCCTGCGCCACGCCCTGTCCAGCATCGTCTCCATCCGGCAGGTAGGCTCGACCCAGGGCCAGAGCCCCGACGCGGTGCTGGGCCGGGCGCAGAAACTGTTGAACGAGGGCGACATCGAGGGGGCGGTGGCCACCACCGAGCGCCTGCCGCCCGCGGCCCAGGCCGTGCTGTCCCCTTGGCGCGCCGCCGCCGAGCGTCGGATCGAGGTCGATCGCCACATCGCCGCCATCCGCGCCGACGCGCTGGCGGGACTTGTCCAGGTGACGCGGCCCCAAGCGACAAGCGCTTCGCCAGCCGTCGCGCCCGCCGCCCCGGTGGCCCCATGATCCGCGCGGCCATCGTCTTCTTCCTGGTCGCGGCCCTCGCCGTGGCGGTGGTGGCCCTGACCGGCGAACCCGGCGCGGCCAGCCTCGACTGGATGGGCTGGCGGGTCGAGATGACGGCCGCCGCGGCCGCCCTGCTGACCTTGTTCACCGCCCTGCTGGCCACGGTCCTGTGGCGCGCCTTGCTGTGGGTGATCGAGGCCCCCAAGCGCGCCGCCCGGACCCGGGTCGAAGCCAAGCGCAAGCAGGGCGTCGAGGCTCTGTCGCGCGGCTTCCTGGCCGTGGCGGCCGGCGACGGCTCCGAGGCCCGCCGCCTGGCCCAGAAGGCGTCGGAGCTGGCCGAGGACGCCCCGGCGCTGGTCCGCGTCCTGGCCGCCCAGGCCGCCGAGGCGGCCGGCGACCATGTCGCCGCCCGCCAGGCCTACAACGCCATGCTGGGCTTTCCGGAGATGCGGCTGGCGGGCCTGCGCGGCCTGATGCAGACCGCCCTGGCCGAGGGCGACAAGGCGCTGGCCCTGCGCCACGCCGAGACCGCCTACGGCCTGGCGCGCACCGCCCGCTGGGCCTGGCGCGCCCTGCTCGAAGCCCGGCTGGAGGCCGGCGACTGGAAGGCCGCCCTGGCCCTGGTCCAGGGCGCCCTGGAGCGCAAGATCGTCCCGCCCCTGGTCGCCGAGCGGGCGCGGGCCGCGCTGCTGGCCGCCTCCGCCGCCGGCCTGGAGGAGACCGACGATCCCAAGGCCCAGGCCCAGGCCCTGGACTTCGCGACCCAGGCCGCCAAGCTCAAGCCCGAGTTCGCGCCGGGCGTGGTGATGGCCGCGCGACTGCAGGCGGCCGACGGCAAGATCGCCAAGGCGGGGACGCTGATCGAGGGCGCCTGGAAGCAGGCCCCGCACCCGGCCCTGTGGCTAGCCTATCGCGACCTGAAGACCAGCGAGACTCCCAAGTTGCGCGCCGCCCGTCTGGCGGGCCTAGCCAACCTGAAGCCCGAGGCGCGCGAGAGCCGGCTGCTGAGGGTGGAGAGCGCGCTGATCGGCGGCGACCCGGTCGCCGCCCGCGCCGCCGTCCGGCTTCTTCCGGAAGAGCCACTGACCGCCCGGACCGCCGGCCTGTTGGCCCGGGTAGCCTACGCCAACGGCGACGCCGACGAGGCGCGCGCCTGGGTCGCCCGGGGCGCGGCCGCCCCGCAGGAGCCCGACTGGTCGGATCTCGACCCCGAGGGCCGCGCCTTCGCCTACGCGCGCGATGACTGGGCGCGGCTGACCGTCAGCTACGCCGAGACCGGCGAACTGATCCATCCGCGCTTCGAGCGTCGCGAACGCTCGATGAGCGAACTGCCGCAACTGCCCTCGGCCTATGTCGAATCCACGCCTTTCGTCCGGGCGGCCGAGGCGGGCGGCGCCCTGATGCCCATTCCGGACGACCCGGGCATCGGTCCCGGCGGCTTCGACGCGGTCCCGCCGCCGGAGCCCGAAACCGGCGGTCCAGGGGCTCGCCGCAACGCCGGTTCACGCCGACGCTTGGCAAGCGGCCCTCGCGCCGCTAAATAGGCCGCTCCTCGCGCCGGGTCGGTGATTTGGCGACAGGAACACCAGTGTCTTCCAGGCCTGTCTCGATCGGCCCCCGGAGACGAAGCGCGCCGCTTTAGCTCAGCTGGTAGAGCACCTCATTCGTAATGAGGGGGTCACAGGTTCGAGTCCTGTAAGCGGCACCACTTTTCCCTTCTGTCCGGCTCTGGACGACGCCTTCGGGCGACGCGGCCGTCAGTCCCAGCCCTTGATCTTCTTCTTCTTGCCCAGGGCGAACAGGCCCGGATAAGGCCCCTTGCCGGTGCGGTAGAGGCACCAGTCGTCGTCCTTCTTGCAGTCGCCGTCGAAGGCCGCCTTCTTGTCCGGGTCGATCGCCGCGTACAGCGCCGGGCCGTTCTTGTGCTTGGCCCCCAGAGCTTCGGCGCAGGCGTCGCGCTCGGCCTTGGTGAGTTTGACGATGTCGGCCTCGGTGCAGCCGCTTCCCCGCGCGGCCTGGCGCAAGGCTTCGCCGCCGCCGGTCAGGGTTCCTCGGGCGGTGAAGCCGGGCGGCGCGACGATGGTCGCGGGCGGGGCGGGCGCCGCGGGGAACGGCGAGGGGGCGACCGGTGACACGGTCTGCGGCGGGGCCTGACGCGGCGTCGGGACGTGGAGCGGCGCGGACTCGGGGCGCGACACGGCCGGCCGGGACGCCGGACGCGGCTGGTCAGGCGCGAAAAACTGCACCAGCACGCTGCGCGGTTCAACCAGGACGGGCGGCGCGGGAACCGCCTTGAGCAGGACCCACCCCAACAGGCCATGGAAGGCCAGCGAGGCGACGCCGATCGCCAGCCGGCGCCGCCCGGCGGCTTGGCTCCCTGCGGGGCGCCGGCGAGGAGGCGGCCTTGTCGCGGGCATGGCGGTCTCCCTGGCGTCCCTCGGAGCCTGCCCGGTCGACGAGGTCGGCCTAGCCGGGTCGGCGGCGGGGGTCGTCAAAGATGGGCTCGATCTCACCCGACCAAGCTCTAGCGGCGGGGTGCGGCGGGACCATGGCCGCGAAACGTCGGGCTTGAAACGAATGCGGCCGTGGAGGGGCTTGCCTTCTTACAGGCGGAACCGCGTTAACCTCCGCCACTCAGCGCAGGCCAGGGCGTTGTTGGCCGCCTGCGCCCG
Source organism: Caulobacter sp. LjRoot300 (assembly GCF_964253875.1). NCBI lineage: Bacteria > Pseudomonadati > Pseudomonadota > Alphaproteobacteria > Caulobacterales > Caulobacteraceae > Caulobacter > Caulobacter sp. LjRoot300. The sequence continues at coordinate 306,167 of NZ_CAXUSA020000002.1, read as the reverse complement.
GCTAGCCATAGGGCAGCGTATTAGGTGAACGTTGAGGGCTGGAGCGGCGGCGCCATTTGCGAGCGCGGAAGGCCGCCGCGGTTCATCGCGGCTGGCCGAGCGTCAACAGCGCGCGAGCTTTCGACGGAACGACGCCTAAAGATGATGGATCGATTCGTCGTCCTGGCCCTGCCTTAGGCCTATCCAGCCGAGGACCGTCGCCAAGGTGAGGATTAAGAACGCGGGAAGGTCGGTCGCCTGTGCGCCCGCGCTCAGACGAACAGGCGGACGGCCGCGACGACGCCGGCCCAGACGGCGAGGTTCAGCGTGAGGAAGCCGATGCGGCTCCAGTTCACCCGGCTCTTCGGCGGCGGCGACATCGCGACCAGGTCACGACCCGAAGTGATAGTCGTCATGTCAGTCATCCGTACTGCGATCCGGCTTGAGGCCGTTCAGTGTTCAGGGCGACTCTGTTTTCCCACATCGGCGTTAACGGGCGCCGTACATCTAGGGTTTAAAACTCATTAAACACGTCTTCCTGAAATCATTTGTCGAATGCTTCGACCACCGGGAGTTCGGGTTAGGTAACCTTGGGGCGGCTGGCGGAGGCCGGTGTCATCAGGCCGCCATGGCCGCTTCCAAACGAAAGGGACCGCCGGGCTTTCGCCTGACGGTCCCTGGAGTCTGCCTGGGCGCTCCGCGTGGAGGCTACAGAATGAAGTCGGTGCTCGTCAGCGACGTCACCGGGAGCAGGATGGAAAAGTCCGTGAGGCCGTCGCCGTTGATGTCGGCCTGGACGACGACGCCGCCCGTGACCGCCCCGTAGCGGAGCTCGCCGGCGACGTGGTGGAAGGCTTCCTGGCCGATGAAGGCGAACGGGTCGTCCACGCCGCCGACAACCGCGTCGATGGCGGACAGGTCGATGTGATCGCCCTGGCTCGTCGAGAAATCGGTGATCCGGTCGGCGTCGCCGGCCTTATAGGGACCGAAGACGAACAGGTCGGCGCCCGCGCCGCCGGTCAGGATGTCCGAGGCGGCTCCCCCAGCCAGCTTGTCGGCGAAGGCGCTCCCGACCAGGGTGTTGGCGAACTCCGAACCGGTCGCCACGATCCCCGCGCTGGCCCCTGAGGCGTCGACGTTCTCGAAACCGGAGACATAGGCCGAACCCCCGGCGACCTGGCTGGTCGTGAAGGTGCTGAGGTCGACCGTCGCGCCGACCTTGAGGATCAGCGTGTCGCGTCCCGAGCCGCCATTGATGACCGAGTCGGCGGCGTCATAGACGATCGTGTCGTCGCCGGCCTGGCCGTAGATCTTGTCCACGCCCGCGCCGCCGTCGAGGATGTCGTTGCCATTGCCGCCGTCGAGAGTGTCGTTGCCCGAACGGCCGCTCAGCGTATCAGCGCCGTCGCCGCCGAACAGGGTGTCGGCATAGGCGCCGCCGGTCAGGCTGTTGTCATCGGCGGCGCCGGTGAGCGAGACGACGCCGGTCGCGGCCGAGGCGTCGACATCCTCGAAGCCCGTGACGACCGCGCCGCCGACCATCTGGTCGGCCGTGGCGGACAGATCGACCGTGGCTGCGACGTGCAGCACCAGCGTGTCGTGGCCGTCGCCGCCTTGGACCGTCGAGGCCGTCCCGTCATAGACGACGCTGTCGTCGCCCGAGGTGTCGGGCAGCGGCGCGGGTTGTTCCGCGGGTGGCTCCGCGGGTTGCTCCGTAGCCGGCTGCGAGGTGGTGGTCGTCACACCGGACCCTTCGACGTGCATGGTGGTCAGCATGCCATCGGCGGCCTTGGTCTGGACGTTCAGGTCGAGGTTGTTGATGGTCAGCGAACCAGCGCCGGATACGACTTCGGATCCCAGCTCCACCGAGGCGACATAGTCGCTCGAGGAGACGAGATTCAGGCCCTTGAGCGTGGTCAGGATCCCGGCGATGTCGAGCTGGCCCTTCGGCGTGTCCTGGTCTAGGACGACGGCGGTGTAGGTCCAGTCGCCGGTCGTCGAGGCGTAGATCTTGCCAGTGACCGAGCCGTTGGAATAGGTCCCCACCTGCGTGCCGAAGGCGTCGAAGTCGCCCTTGTGCACCCATACCATGACCTCGGTGGTAACGCTGGAGGCGCCGCCGTTGGGCACGTCCGTCAGCCAGATGTCGAACGAGACGTTGAAGCCGCCGGTGTTGCCCTTGTAGCTGACGTCGTAGTCCGCCGTCAGCGTGGTCAGGCTGCTGACCTGGGCGGGCAGGACGGTGGTGATGTCGCTGGCCTTGTGGCCGCCGCTCATCGGGGCTGGCCCAAAGATCACCTCGGGATAGGCGCGGATCGTGTGCGCCGAGTCGGTGGTCACCGGGAACGACCAGTTGAAGGTCGTCTTGGCGGTCAGGTCGGCGGCGCTGTAGACGCTGTCGATCGTAAAGTCGGTGCCATAGACCAGGCTGCCGGGATTCCAGACGTTGTTAAGCACGTACCAGCCGTGACCGGTCCAGGCCTTGTCGGGTCCTATCAGCTGGGAATAGCCGGCGGGAATGGCGGCGGCGTCGGGCTTCAGGCCGAAGTCGTAGGCGGTCAGGCTGGAGAGCGCCGTGTCGCGTATGACCAGGCTCTCGCCGTTCGAGAAGCTGAGCTTGACGTCGGTTCCGCTCTGGGTCGCCAGGGTCAGGAGCTGGGAGAAGCTGGTGACGCCGTAGCCGCTCAGCTGGATGACGTCGCTGCTAGACTTGAAATTCATGATGGCGTCGGAGCCGTTGCCGGCGGCGACCTTGAACAGGTCTCCGGCCGCGCCGCCGACGAGTACGTCGTCGCCGGCCAGGCCGTTCAGCGTCGCGCCGACGGTCCCCGCCACGATGATGTTGTTCAGGGCGTTGCCCGTGCCCGCGGTCGATCCCGCGGAGTTGAGCAGCAGGTTCTCGACATTGGCCGACAGGGTCACCGGACCCCAGAACCGCGCATCGACGGTGTCGACGCCCTGGTTGGCGTATTCGACGGCGACCGAGTTCTTGTCCCACAGGTAATAGGTGTCGTCGCCCGCGCCGCCGATCAGCGTATCGCCGCCGGAGCCTTGGAAGACATCGTTGTTGGCGGTTCCCGTCTGGGTTTCCTTAGCTGAGCTGTGGGCCGGCCAGCTGTTCGGCGTGGCCGACAGGAAAAGTTCAACGCCCTTGGCGGTAAAGTAGCGAGTCATATGCCCTCTCCGTGACCGGGAGAGATCAACATTCGCCAGTTAACGAGAGGTACTGTGAAGCTATATGGCTAATGTAGCTTCAAGTATAAAAAACAGGCATTTTGCGATAACGTCGATTTATATATATGTGATGCGACAAAACGCCTCACATTACTTAGTGATGCAATCAACAGTTGCTATTATGTTGTCAAAGTATTGGGATTTTGATATGCTTTTATTCTCATCATTTGTTGTCTCTTGAGCGCGGCCAGCCTAGAGCAGCTCAGTCAAGACGCCGTCAGCCGATACTGAGTTGCGGCCCGTCGCAGACTAAAACAGTCATTTTTTCTCGCAGTTGCGAAACGGGGAGCGATGGCGGCCACTGGCGATGACTATGCTCGGTGTGGCTGAACCGAGGAATCAGCGGCGCCTAGCCGATTTCGAGACGCGATGCGGGGCGCGAGAAGGCGGGCCGGGCTCCGCCTCAAGGATTTTCCTGGCGATGAATTAATGCGTCAGCATCGCGTGGACTAGAAGGTCACCCGCCTTGGCTTTGTGAATTCTCAATTGTTAAAAAATGACACAAAGTGAATATATCCAACAAGTTGTATTGTAGAATGCGTCAAGAGTCCGGTTGTATGCAGCTGAAAAGGAGTGAGAAGGTATAGCGATTTTCATGTATTCCTAAGAAAAAAGGCCCGCCTTACTCGGGCGAGCCCCTTCCGTGATGGCAAGATCAGTCGGCGGATTAGGCCGCAGCCTGCTCCTTGACTCCAAATCGACTGTAGAAGGTCTCGCCCTTGGCGGCCATGTCGCGCAGCAATTGTGGCGGTGAGAAACGCGCGCCGTACTGTTGCGCCAAAGCGTCGCAGGCCTCGACAAATTTGGCCGCGCCCACGCCGTCGATCAGGCTGACCGGCCCGCCAGTCCAGGGTGCGAAGCCCCAGCCTAGGATAGCGCCGACGTCAGCCTCGCGCGGATCGGTGATCACGCCTTCCTCGAAGCAACGGGCGGCTTCCACGGCTTGGCGGTAGAGCAGCCGGGTGCGGATTTGCTCGATGCCAACCTTGTCGACCTCGGCGATCCTGACCGGCGCCAAGTCGGCGAGGCCCGGCCACAGGGTCTTGGGGCCGTTCTCTGGATAGTCGTAGAAGCCCTTGCCGTTCTTGCGGCCATAGCGGCCTTCGCCCTCGACCATCTTCTCGATGATCGCGGTGAAGGGGCGCTCCTCGTACTTGTCGCCGAGATCCTTCTTGGTCTGCTGGGCGATCTTGTAGGAGAGGTCCAGCGCGACGTCGTCGTGCATCTCCAGCGGACCGCGCGGCATGCCGGTGGCCCGGCCGACGTTGTCGATGATGGCCGGGGCGTAACCGTCGGACAGCAGCTCCATGCCTTCCTGCACGAAGGTGCCAAAGCAGCGGCTGGTGTAGAAGCCGCGGCTGTCGTTGACGACGATCGGGGTCTTCTTGATCTTCAGGACATAGTCGATCGACTTGGCCAGGGCCTCCTGAGAGGTTTCCTCGCCCATGATCAACTCGACCAGGCCCATCTTGTCGACCGGCGAGAAGAAGTGGATGCCGATGAACGAGGCCGGGCGGACCGAGGCCTTGGCCAGGCCGGTGATCGGCAGGGTCGAGGTGTTGGAGCCGAAGATCGCGGTGTCGGCCAGCTGGGCTTCCGCCAGCTTGGTGACCGAGGCCTTCACGTCGCGGTTCTCGAACACGGCCTCGACCACCAGGTCGCTGCCCTTGACGTTGGCGTAGTCGGCGGTCGAGTGGATCAGGGCCAGGATGGCCTCGCCCTTCTCGGCCGTCATTTTCCCGCGCGACACGGCCTTCTTGACCAGGCCCTCGGCGTAGCCCTTGCCCTTGTCGGCGGCTTCCTGCGTCTGGTCGATCAGCACCGTCTCGATACCGGCCATGGCCTGGACGTAGGCTATGCCCGCGCCCATCATGCCGGCGCCTAGTACGGCGACCTTCTTGACGTCGTAATGCGGCACGCCGGCCGGCCGGCCCGAGCCCTTGCCCAGCTCCTGGAGAGACAGGAACAGGGTGCGGATCATGCCCCTGGCCTGGGGCGACATCAGGGTCTTGAGGAAGTAGCGGGTCTCGATGCGGATGGCCGCGTCGAACGGCACTTGCAGGCCTTCATAGACGGCCTTCATGATGTTCAGCTGGGCGGGATAATTGCCGTAGGTCTGCTTGCGCAGCATGGCGTTGCCCATGATGAACACCTGGCTGCCGCTGGCCGTGTAGGGGCCGCCGCCGGGGAGCTTGAAGTCCTTCTTGTCCCAGGGCGCGACCGGGTCGCCCTTGGTCTTGACCCAGGTCTTGGCGGCCTCGACCTCCTGGCCGGCGGGGACCACCTCGTGCACGACCTTGAAGCCCAGGGCCTCGGCCGGCTTCATCGACTTGCCTTCCAGCAGGAAGGGCGCCGCGGCCATCACGCCCATCAGGCGGGTCAGGCGCTGGGTCCCGCCGCCGCCGGGCAGCAGGCCGACCTTGGCCTCCGGCAGCGACAGCTGGATCTTCGGGTTGTCGGCCACCACCCGGTAGTGGCAGGCCAGGGTCATTTCCAGGCCGCCGCCCATCGCCAGGCCGTTGATCGCCGCGGCGACAGGCTTGCCGCCGGTCTCGAGCGCCCGGAAGGCCTTGTTCAGGGCGAAGCCGGCGTCGAAGGCCGCCTTCAGGTCGCCCGAGCCAAAGCCGCCCTCGGCCCCGCCCAGTTCGCCCAGGTCGGCGCCGGCGCAGAAGCCGGTGGTCTTGCCCGAGGTGATCACCGCGCCCTTGATGGCCGCGTCGGACTTGAGGGTCTCGACCACTTCGCCGATCTCGCGGATCACCGAGGCGGTCAGGGTGTTCATCGAGCGGCCGGGCACGTCGAAGGTGACCAGGGCGATGCCGTCGCCGTCGACCTCGATCTTGAAGTTTTCCATTGTCGTTGGTCCTTGGATCTTAGACGCGTTCGATGACAGTGGCGGTGCCCATGCCGGCGCCGACACACAGGGTGATCAGGGCGGTTTCCTTGTCCGAGCGCTCCAGCTCGTCGAGCATGGTGCCCAGGATCATCGCGCCGGTGGCGCCCAGCGGGTGGCCCATGGCGATGGCGCCGCCGTTGACGTTCATCTTGTCGTGCGGGATGTCCAGCGCCTGCATCATGCGCAGGACGACGGCCGCGAAGGCCTCGTTCAGCTCGTAGAGGTCGATGTCCTTGACCTCCATCTTCAGCTTCTTGAGCAGCTTCTCGGTGACCAGCGAGGGGCCGGTCAGCATGATCGACGGCTCGCTGCCGATCGAGGCCGCGCCCTTGATGCGGGCGCGGGCTTTCAGGCCCAGGGCCTCGCCCATCTCCTTGGTGCCGATCAGCACGCCGGCCGCGCCGTCGACGATGCCCGAGCTGTTGCCGGCGTGGTGGACGTGATTGACCTTCTCCACCTGCGGATAACGCTGGGTGACCACGGCGTCGAAGGCCATGTCGCCCATGCCCTGGAACGAGGGATTCAGCGAGGCCAGGGTCTGCATGGTGGTGTTCCCACGCACGGTCTCGTCGTGATCGAGGATCGTCAGGCCCAGCTGGTCCTTCACGGCGATCACCGACTTCTTGAAGCGGCCGTCGGCCCACGAGGCGGCGGCCCGCTTCTGGCTTTCGACCGCATAGGCGTCGACATCGTCGCGGCTGAAGCCGTACAGCGAGGCGATCAGATCGGCCGAGACGCCCTGCGGGGCGAAATAGGTCTTGAAGGCGGAGGACGGGTCGGTCGGCCACGCGCCGCCGTCGCTGCCCATGGGCACGCGGCTCATGCTCTCGACGCCGCCGCCGATGGCCAGCTGGGCCTCGCCCGACGCGACCTTGGCCGCGGCCATGTTGACCGCTTCCAGGCCCGAGGCGCAGAAGCGGTTGATCTGCACGCCGGCCACGCTCTCGGCGTAGTCGGCGGTCAATACGGCGGTGCGGGCGATGTCGGCGCCCTGTTCGCCGACCGGGGCCACGCAGCCCAGGACGACGTCGTCGACATAAGAGGTGTCCAGGCCGTTGCGGTCACGCAGGCTTTCCAGGACCTGGGTGGCCAGGGAGAGGGCGGTGATCTCGTGCAGAGACCCGTCCTTCTTGCCCTTGCCGCGCGGCGTGCGCACGGCGTCGAAGATGTAAGCGTCGGCCATTTGATGGCTCCTTCCTGCGTAGGCTTGGATGGTTCATTAACCAAAGAGGCGTCTGATTCCGGGGATTTGGAGATCAGGACGATGACGGCAGCGGAGCGCTCGACGGACGTGGCCCACCCGGTGGTGAGCGACTTCATCGCGCGCGGCTATCATGTGTTCGGCGGCGGTGCGGACCCGGCGGCGGCGAGCGCCCTGCTGGCCAAGATCCGCGCGTTGCGAACGTTCGACGCGGACCTTTTCCTGTCGGAAGCCGAGTTCGACGCCGACCCGCAATATATCGGGGTGAACCCCGCGCCCGGCCGCAACCTGCTGGAGCGGTTCGAGGCCGACCTGGCCTTCGTCGAGAAGGACCCGGCGATTGTCGCGGCAGTCTCCGCCCTGCTGGGCGCCGGCTACGAGATCCTGCTCAAGAAGCTGATCTGCGGGGTGCCGGCCAGCGTCGTGCCGGACTGGCTGAAGGCCCGCATCGCCGGCAATCCGGTCAACAACCTGGGCGCCTATGTGAAGGCCCCGTTCCGGGACATCACCTATTTCTACGGCATCGACTTCCACCAGGATCTGATCGACTACAAGGACCGGGAAGCCGACTTCATCACCCTGTACGTCTACCTGCACGACGTGGGCGCGCACGACGCCCCGCTGTTCCTGCTGGAGGACAGCCACAAGCTGGGCGGGACGCTGTTCCCGCACGACCTGACCAAGAACCCCACAAGCGAAGGGGAGACCGGTTGGCTGTACCGCGACGGTCGCGGCCACGAGGTCCAGACCCGGCAGCACCTGCTGACGGGCAAGACCGGTTACGCGGCCATGTGGCACGCCTGCACCCTGCACGGCACCCAGCCCGACGCCGCCGACAACGAGCGTCTCTCCCTGCGCTACCTGATCGCCCGCAAGCCGGGCGTCGCGGCGCCGGGCATGGACGCGGTCAACGCCACCCTGCTGGGTCCGCTGAGCCTTGAGGCCACGCGCAAGGACCTGGACGCGCGCGGCGCGGCCCAGATCAAGGCCAACAGCGTCAACAAGGCGTAGGGGCTGGATCACTTCCAGCTTCCGATCGGCGACTTGGCGATCGGGACGCAGGCCAGGCCCCGGGCTGTGGCCTTGGCGCTGTAGGTGACGCGATAGCCGAACTCCGGCGCCGGCAGAGCGCAGGCCTTGAAGCCCGGGGTCGTTACCGACAGGCTCCAGTCTGCCACCTTCGAGCGCAGCAGGTTGTTGCACTGGTCGACATTGGCCTTCAGCGGCAGCTCGAAGTCGCCCGGCGGCTTGGCGCCGGGGCGCTTGGACACCAGCTTGCCGGTGAAGAACAGCGGGCGCGGACCGGCGGCGCGGACGCAGACGACGGCCGAGCGGCTGTCCGAAGCGACTTGGGCGGGCGGCGGCGCGACGGCGATCGGCATCAGCGGGTCTCCTTGCAGGTCAGCCGGCCAAACAGGCTCTTGCGATAGACGAAGGTCAGGCGCTGTCCGGCGACGGGCGGCGCGATCGGCCGGCAGAGGGCGTCGCCGTGGTGGTCGGCCGGCAGGTCGCCGGCCGCGGCGGGTTGTCCCGACCAGACCACCATCTGCGGCTTGGCCAAGGCGACGGCGTCGATGTCGGCGCAGCCGGTCTGGCCGGCCGCCACGGTGGGAAACGGCGTCTGGGCCAGGGGTTCGCGATAGGTGAGGCTGGTCCCCGACAGCTTGGCCGAAGTGGTCTTGAAGCGGCCGTCACGCACCAGGCCAAACGCGGCCGTATCGGTCGCGTTGGTCAGGCACAGGACGACGGCGGCTTCCAGCAGCATGGCTAGAGCGTCCTCGCGATCAAGGCCGGCTTTTCGACGTCGAGCACGCCCATGATCAGAAGGCCTCCGCCGGCAGGGCCATCAGCGTCTCCGAACCCGTCTTCAGCTTGGCCAGGTGAGCGCCCGCGTCAGGCAGGATGCGCTCGATGAAGTACTTCGCCGTGACGATCTTGGTGGTGAAGAAGGGATCGGTCGAACCGGCGGCGATCTTGGCGTTGGCCGCCTTGACCATCAGGGCCCACATGTAGGCCAGGCCCGTCAGGCCGAAGAGGTGCATGTAGTCGGTCGAGGCCGCGCCGGCGTTGTCGGGGTTCTGCAGGCCGTTCTGCATCAGCCACATGGTGCCGTCCTGCAGTTGGGCCTTCACCCCGGCCAGGGCGTCGACGAACGGCTTCAGCTCGGCGTCGCCGTCGTTCTCGCCGATGAACTGGTCGATTTCCTGGAAGAAGGTCATCACGCCGCGGCCGCCCTTGGAGGCCAGCTTGCGGCCGACCAGGTCCAGGGCCTGGATGCCGTTGGTTCCTTCGTAGATCAGGGCGATGCGGACGTCGCGCAGGTACTGGCTGGCCGGGAAATGCTCGGTGAAGCCGCTGCCGCCGTGCACCTGCATGGCGTCCGAGCAGATCTTGAAGCCCTTGTCCGTCAGATAGCCTTTCAGCACCGGCGTCATCAGGCCCATATAGTCCTCGGCCTTGGCGCGCACGGCTTCGTCCGGGTGATGGTGGGCCAGGTCGCCATGCAGGGCGGTCCAGAACAGGAAGGCGCGGCCGCCTTCGATCAGGGCCTTGCTCTCCAGCAGCATGCGGCGCACGTCCGGATGGACGATGATCGGGTCGGCCGGGCCGTCGGGGTTCTTCGGGCCAGTCAGCGAGCGCCCTTGCAGGCGGTCCTTGGCGAAGGCGACGGCGGCCTGGTAGGCGGCCTCGGCTTGGGCGATGCCCTGCAGGCCGACGCCCAGCCGGGCCTCGTTCATCATCACGAACATCAGCTTCAGGCCGCTGTTCTCCTCGCCGATCAGCCAGCCCTTGGCGTCCTCGTACTGCATCACGCAGGTGGCGTTGCCGTGGATGCCCATCTTCTCTTCGAGGCCGACGCACTTGACGCCCTCGTTGCGTTCGCCGACCGAGCCGTCGGGCTTGGGCAGGAACTTCGGCACGATGAACAGGCTGATGCCCTTCACGCCGGCGGGCGCGCCCTCGATGCGGGCCAGCACCAGGTGGACGATGTTGTCGGCCATGTCGTGCTCGCCGGCCGAGATCCAGATCTTCTGACCGGTGATCTTGTAGCTGCCGTCGGCTTCCGGAACGGCCTTGGTGCGCAGCAGGCCCAGGTCCGTGCCGCAGTGCGGCTCGGTCAGGTTCATGGTGCCGGTCCATTCGCCCGAGATCATCTTGGGCAGGTAGGTCTGCTTCTGGTCGTCGCTGCCGCCGGTGTGGATGGCTGAATAGGCGCCGTGGGCCAGGCCCGGATACATCGAGAAAGCCATGTTGGCCGAGCTCGACATCTCGCTGAAGGCCAGGTTGACGACGTGGGGCAGGCCCTGGCCGCCATAGGTCGGGTCCGAGCCCAGGCCGGTCCAGCCGCCCTCGCACAGCTGCTTGTAGGCTTCCTTGAAACCGTCCGGCGTCTTGACCGTGAAGTCCTTGTTCCAGACGCAGCCCTGCTTGTCGCCGACCGGGTTCAGCGGGGCCAGGACCTCGCCGGTGAACTGGGCGGCGGCCTCGAGGATCTGCTCGACGGTCTCGAACGGCGCGTCGGCGAAGCCCGGCAGGGCGCCGTGCTGATCGATGTCGAGCACGTCGCGCAGGATGAAGGCGTGTTCGCGAACGGGCGGCTGGTAGGTCATGAAGCGGTCCTGGTCAGTCGGATCGGGGAGGATGGAGGTGTGTCCACCGCGCGGGGCTCGGGTCTTGAACGAAACGCGCGGCGCTGGGGTCTACTTGCCCAGGGCCGCGTCCTGGTGGCCGTCCAGCCGGGCGCGCAGCACCTGGTCGTAGTCGGCGGCGCGGGGCAGCAGGTCTGGGCGGATCTCGGCCAGGCGCTTTTCGAGGCGGGCGCAGGCCTCGCGCAATTCGATCAGGGCGCCGTCGATGTCCTCGCGCTGCTGTTCCAGTGCGGTCGCCCTTTCGCGGAACTTCTTCAGCGACCGGGCCATCTGGGCCGCGCCGTCGTCGTTCTCGTCATAGAGATCGAGCAGCTCGCGGATTTCCGACAGCGATAGGCCCACGCGCTTGCCGCGCAGGATCAGCTGCAGGCGGACGCGGTCCTTGTGGGAATAGACGCGGTTGAGGCCTTCGCGAGCCGGCGTCAGCAGGCCCTTGTCCTCGTAAAAGCGCAGCGCGCGCGGCGTGGCTTTGAACTCGTTGCACAACTGGCGAATTGTAAAGGTGCGCTCTGGGCGTCGCAGGTCGGCCAACATTCGAACCCTCCCTGGGCAGGCCCGACTTCTGCGGCCGAGCTGGTTGGTTATCGACGATCACCATATGCTCGCGACGATCGGTCGTCAACGTTTACGTAAACGTCAACTTGTCCAAGGAGCGTTAGGTTTACTTTCCTAGGGTCGAGGCATATTTTCCGGGGTCCAAGGCCAGGATACAGCCCGCCATGTCGTCCCTGTCGCACACCGAAATCTGGACCGCGATCGACGCCCTGGCCAAGCGGTTCGACATGAGTCCGTCGGCCATGGCCAAGATGGCGGGCCTGGACCCCACCAGCTTCAACCGCTCCAAGCGGGGCGACGGCGATTCACGTCCGCGCTGGCCGTCGACCGAGAGCCTGGCCAAGGTGCTGGAGGCGACGGGGGTGGGCTTTTCGGAGTTCGCGGCCCTGACCGAGCGGGCGCCCAGGCCCAATCCGCGCGCGGCGCCGCTGATCGGCTTCGCTCAGGCCGCGGCGGAAGGCATGTTTGATGAAACGGGCGCGCCGATCGGCTCGAGCTGGGACGAGATCGCGCTTCCCGGCGTGGAGGACGAAGGCGTCTACGCCCTGGAAATCGCCGGCGACGACTTGGCGCCGGTCTTTCGCGACGGCGATCGCGTCCTGGTCTCGCCGTCGGTCGAACCGCGCCGGGGCGACCGGGTCGTGGTGCGGACCACGGGCGGCGAACTGCTGGTCAAGGAACTGGCGCGGGTCACGGCCCGCAGCGTCGAACTGGCCTCGCTGACCCGCGACGGCCGGGACCGGACGCTGGACCTGACGGAGGTGGTCTGGATCGCCCGCATCCTGTGGGCCAGCCAGTAGATCCCGTCAGGTCAGGTGCGCGGGCAGCTGCCGTGCTTGCTTTGCAGCCAGGCGGTCAGGTCGCCTTCCCACGGGGCGCCGCACGAGATGTCGACCCGGTAGGACGCCCAGTTGTCGTTGTGGGCGGCCTCGACGTGCGCGGCGGGAAACTGGGTGGCCAGTTCGCCGAGCAGAGAGTCGAATTCCGAGCGGTCCGAAGGACGAAGGGTGAAGCAAGCCATGAGACTAACCTTGGTTCCGATGAAACCAGACTAGACTCCAAAGTGCGGACAGACCCTTAACCGGCAGTTCAGACTTCGTTCATCTGTTGGGTCACGGTGTCGCAGGCGGTGGTCAGCCGGCCAGCGCGCCGGCGACCACCTTCCTGGCCTCGTCTTGGACCGCCTTCAGGTGGTCGGGGCCGAGGAAGGATTCCGCGTAGATCTTGTAGACATCCTCGGTGCCTGAAGGGCGGGCGGCGAACCAGGCGTTCCTGGTCACCACCTTGAGGCCGCCGATCGCTTCGCCGTTGCCGGGCGCCGTCGTCAGGGTCTGTTCGATCGATTCGCCGGCCAGTTCGTTCGCCGTGACGTCGCTGGGACTCAGCGAGGCCAGGCGCGCCTTCTCCTCCCGCAAGGCGGGGGCGTCGATGCGGGCGTAGGCCGGCGCGCCGTGTTCGACGGTCAGGTCGGCATAGAGCTGGCTGGGGCTGGCCCCGGTCACCCCTTGGATCTCGGCGGCCAACAGGCCCAGCAGAAGGCCGTCCTTGTCGGTGGTCCAGACGGTTCCATCCTGGCGCAGGAAGGCCGCGCCGGCCGACTCCTCGCCGCCGAAGCCGACGCTGCCGTCCACCAGGCCTGGCACGAAGTGCTTGAAGCCGACCGGCACCTCGAGCAAGCGGCGACCCAGCTTGGCGACCACCCGGTCGATCATCGAGGAGGAGACCAGGGTCTTGCCGACGGCGACGTCCGCGCCCCATCGCGGCCGGTGGCTGAACAGGTAGGCTATGGCCACGGCCAGGTAGTGGTTGGGGTTCATCAGGCCGCCGTCGGGCGTGACGATCCCGTGACGATCGGCGTCGGCGTCGTTGCCGATCGCCACGTCGAACCCGGCCGCGCCGTCGATCATATGGATCAAGTTGGCCATGGCCGAGGCCGACGAGCAGTCCATGCGGATCTTGCCGTCGGTGTCGAGCGGCATGAAGGCCCAGCGCGGATCGACCTTGTCGTTGACAACGGTCAGGTCCAGCCCGTGCCGGTCGGCGATCTCGCCCCAATAGGCGACGGCGGCGCCGCCCAGCGGGTCCGCCGCGATCCGCACGCCGGCCCGCCGCACCGCCGCCAGGTCCACGACGTTGGGCAGGTCGTCGATATAGTGGCCGAGAAAGTCGTACTCGCCCGCCGTCGCCCGGGCGCGTTCGAACGGGATCCGCCGCACCTCGGTCAGGCCGTCCCGCAGCAACTGGTTGGCTCGCGCCGCGATCGGCGTGGTGGCGTCTGAACCGGCGGGGCCGCCGGAGGGGGGATTGTACTTGAACCCGCCGTCGCGCGGGGGGTTGTGCGACGGGGTGATCAGCACGCCGTCGGCCGATCCCGGCGCCAGGCGGTTGTGCTTGAGAATGGCGTGGGACACCGCCGGGGTCGGGGTGAAGCCGTCGCGGGAATCGACCATCACCGTGACGCCGTTGGCGACCAGCACCTCCAGCGCCGTGCGCCAGGCCGGTTCGGACAGGCCGTGGGTGTCGCGACCGAGGAACAGCGGGCCGGTGATCCCGGCGCTGGCGCGATGCTCGGCAATGGCCTGGCTGATGGCCAGGATGTGGGCTTCGTTGAAGGCGCCGTCCAGGCTGGAGCCGCGGTGGCCCGAGGTGCCGAACGTCACCCGCTGGTCGACCCGGGAGACGTCCGGGCGGATCTCGTCATAGGCCTTGAGCAGGGCTGTCAGGTCGACCAGATCTTCGGGACGGGCTTGGCGGCCGGCGTGACTGTGCATGACGAAAACCCTTATTGCTCGCCCGGCGCGGCGACAATGTCGCCCCTCGGGATGGACCCGCGGAGGCGGTGTGTAGCCGCCAAATGCGTCAGTGTTGATATGGTCGGCGACGTCGAAACCAAGCATCTGCCTCGGGAACGATCAGCGCCTCAGGTCCAGCGCGCCGTTGGCGTGCCAGGCCCAGGCGTGCTCGATGATCGCGTCCAGATCATGGCGTGGCGTCCAGCCCAGTTGCTCGCGCGCCTTGCGGTTGTCGGCCACCAGGCTGGGCGCGTCGCCGGCTCGGCGCTCGGCCAACTCCAGCGGGAACGGCCGGTTGGACCGCCGCTCGATGGCGCCGACCAGCTCGCGCACGGTGGTGCCCGTGCCGGTGCCGAGATTGAAGACGTCGCTGGGCTTGCCGTCCAGCAGCCACTTCAGCGCCAGCACGTGGGCGTCGGCCAGGTCCAGAACGTGGATGTAGTCGCGCACGCAGGTGCCGTCGCGGGTCTCGTAGTCGCCGCCGAACAGCATGAACCTGTCGCGCTCGCCCCGCGCGGCGGCGATGGCCAGCGGGATGGCGTGGGTCTCGGGCTCATGGCGCTCGCCGATCCGGCCCTCGGGGTCGGCGCCGGCGGCGTTGAAATAGCGCAGCGCCACCGAGCGGAAGCCTTTGTAACGGGCCAGGTCCTCGAGGATCTGTTCGACCATCAGCTTGCTGCGGCCGTAGGGGTTCAGCGGGGCCTGCGGATGCTTCTCGTCCATCGGCACATAGACCGGCGCGCCGTAGGTCGCGCAGGTCGAGGAAAACACCAGCTTGTCGACGCCGGCCCGGCGCGCCGCCTCGACCAGGGTCAGGGTTCCGCCGACGTTGTTCTCGTAGAACGCCCCCGGCTCGGCCATCGAGAACCCGACCTCGATGAAGGCGGCGAAGTGGATGACGGCGACCGGCTTGTGCTTGGCGAAGACGGCGTCGAGTCGCCCCGCGTCTCGGATGTCGCCAATTTCCAGTGGACCCCACTGGACGAACGATTCCCAACCGTTCGACAGGTTGTCGTAGACCACCGGCGTGTATCCGGCCTGCGCGAGTCGAAGACAGGTGTGGGACCCGATGTAGCCCGCGCCGCCCGCAACAAGGATGGTTTCCTTCAAGGTCAAGCTCCATGGTTCAACATTGCCGCGCTGACCTAATCCAAAAACAAATCTTGAAACAGCGGTTGATGGAGATTGTGGCGAGAAGGTTCCGTTGTTGTTGTTGTTACTCCGCCTATCCGGGAAGGAGGGCGCATATGATGGGAAATTTGCCTCGCTACGCGGCGTCCTGAGTCCGCGTCGTAAATATTTTGGACAGTAGTCACCTCCCAGCTGCGCTGCGGCTTGACCCTCCGAGACCTATCCGGCAATGCGCTGATCCTCGTGGATGGCGCTGCGGAACAAGCTACGGAGAACGGTCATGCCTTTGGGTGTGTGCATTGTCGGAACGCGTCGGTTCGAAGACGATCGAGGCTGGTTTTCGGAAACCTACAACGCGCCCAAGCTATTGCAGCTCGGGATCGACACGATCTTTGTGCAGGACAACCAGTCCTATTCAGGATTTACCGGCACAATCCGAGGTATACATTTCCAG
Source organism: Caulobacter sp. LjRoot300 (assembly GCF_964253875.1). Lineage (NCBI taxonomy): Bacteria > Pseudomonadati > Pseudomonadota > Alphaproteobacteria > Caulobacterales > Caulobacteraceae > Caulobacter > Caulobacter sp. LjRoot300. Next base: position 290,275 of record NZ_CAXUSA020000002.1, on the reverse strand, counting down.
CGCCCCCCTCATGCGCAGGCCAAGCTCGTGCGGTGCGTCAGGGGAAGCATTTTGGACTACGCTGTGGATCTTCGCCGAGGCTCACCAACCTACGGTCAGCACGTCTTCGCCGAACTGAGCGCGATGAACGGCAACCAACTTTTTGTTCCCGTCGGTTTTGGCCACGCGTTCGTAACTCTGACAGCAGATACCGAGGTCGCTTACAAAGTTTCGGACGTCTATACGCCGGAATGCGACGGCGGGATTGTCTGGAACGACCCAGACCTAGCCATCGACTGGCCGGTCCCAGAGAGCGGCGCGATCTTGTCCTCCAAGGACCAACTCCTTCCGCGCCTCGCGGAGTTCGAAAGTCCCTTCGAATACGACGGGGCGCCGCTGACCCTAACGCAACTCTAGGAGCCGTAGACTCTAACGAGTCAGCGAGCGTAAAGCATGATTCAAGACTGCCTTTCGGGAAGCGGTCTTGAGCGTAACAGATCGTTTTGGTGTTGAGAGACGCCATTGGGCATGGATGGCGGGGTTGATCATTGGTCGCCCCGATCAGAAGGGCTCTACGGGCCGTGACAACAGGATGTTCGTGAAGGGGGTCCTGTGGATCGTGCGCACCGGCTCGCCCTGGCGCGACCTTTCCGAGAGGTTCGGCGACTGGAACAGCGCCTTCCGACGGTTCGGCCGTTGGAGCCAGAAGGGCGTGTTGCGGCGGATCTTCGAGGCGATGTCCGATGATCGGACTTCGAACACCTGATCGTCGATTCCACCATCGTTCGCGCCCACCAGAACGCCAGCGGGGCGACAAAGCAGATGGATGTGTCCAGAAAGCGCCGGTGAAGGGTGTCGCGGCTCTGAGGAGACTGCAAGCTTGGAGCTTGGGCTCATCTACCGAATCGATTGGGTCGCGCGGTGTTCGCAGCCGCGGCGGCCATGTTGGATGCGTGAGTCATCCACAGTGCTTTTACCTCGCTTTGCGGAGTCATCTTCAGTCGATCATCGACCACCACCTTTGTATCTGGGCTGAAGCCGTTCGCATTCAGCCAAGCCTTGCCTTGCCGTGCGGTCTGGTTGCTCTCGGTCATAAGGGGTAGTCCGGCTCGCAGGGCGATATTGCTGGTCTCCAACCTGTATTGGCGGGGCAGTCGACCCGCGCCAAGATTGGCGATCAGACGGTCGCCGCAGTTTTGCATCTGGCTCACAGACACCCGGATGTCGTTGTCGGGGGTTTCGGTGCGGTAGATCAAGAAGGGCGCGACTTCATTGCGTGACTTGCGGGTGTCGGCGAAGTCGCCGTACCCGATGTCGAACAGGCGCCAACGTAGGGCTGAGACCTCGTGGAAGCCGGACCCTTCGGGACATCGGCCCTCTCCTGGCGTCGCGCCGTAACGAGCCCAGACCTCGAAGGCCTGCGCGCACCTGTACGCGAAATTGTCGTTTAGGCCGATGCGGTTCCAGCCGGCGCCCGGCGTTTGTACTGGAAAGCCCTGGGTCGTGGTGGCGGTATCGTAGATATCGCCGAGCAGGCAGTCCGACACGGTAATGTTGGAACAGCCGACCCAAATCTCGGCGCCGTTTCCATAGCGAGTCTGGCCGGCGTGATAGGAACCGCCGATTTCGTGGATGTGGCAGAACCGCATATCGATGTCCGACCGCCCCGCCCATCGGACGCCGTGTCCGCCAGCTCCGGTAATGTCCAGATAGCGATAGCGCATGGAAGGGCTATCGCCGATCGCCACGACGCGGGGCGCGGCCATGATGCTGCTGGCGCGCTGCCCCGGATTCTGGGTGCTCTTGACGTAGAGAAAGGACGCGCCGTCTGAATGAAAGTCCCAGTCGCGCCTCAGGGTCGATGGACTTGGCGACTTGTTCGCGTAGAGCTTTCCGTCGACGTTGAGAAAGCCGATGTTGGCGCCGTCGGCGCCAACGGTGGTTATATTTCCGGTGATTTGGGCCGGGTTGTTGATTTCGACACGCCATACACCCCCGCCCACGTCCGCCCACACTTCGGGCCTGATGATCTTGTAACAGGACAGCTTCGGCATGTTGCGGATGTCGCCGCCGTAAGGTTCGACCGTACAGGCAGGTCCACCACCCATCCTGTTTGCTCGGATATTGAGGGGGCCATAGAATGTGTCGCCGCAGCGGAATCGCAGTCTGTCTCCGGGCTGGAAGGTGAACCCATTGACCTTCTCCAAGGTGCGCCAAGGCGAGAGCGGCGTGCGGCCGTCATCTCTGTCGTCGCCCTGCGCACTGACGTAGAATTCACTCATGACCCCGCCTGTCGTTCGGTTCGGTCGAGGACCTTCGCTTTGAAGGCTCCTGTTCGTCATTCCATCGCCGCGAGTCTCAAATGTGGCTGATCAGGCGGATCGCGTCGCGCAGGCGCGCTTTACATCCTGTCGGCGGCCGCAGTGTGCAAAGGAAGCTTCGATGGCCTGCCGCAAGCGCCAAATTCTTGCGTCGCTGAGTGGAAATTGGGCGCCTATTCGTCGACGTCCGCCGTTTCGTGACCGCCACTGTGACCGCCACCAAGCGCGCCGACTGTAAACGAAGCATCACTTGACCAGTCAGATGTGATGCTGCAATGCACACTTGGCGCGGCTGAAAGTCAGCGCCCTCTTGGAAGCGTAACTGTATCAGCGGTGCGCCTCCACAGAAGAGAAAATTCAAAGATGCGTCTGCCTCAAGCGTTAACGCCTTCATCGGAGGCGTCAGCGCTCCGCTCGCGAGAGTATGGATGAGGGTGCGTCGCGAGAAATGAAGACTGGATTTAACGCGTGACACCAGCCGCCTATTCGCCCGCACTGGCTTCCGGCCAGAGGCATCTGCTTTCCATAAACGCCTACCACTATGCCCGGGGCGGTGCGGATGTCGTCTATCTCAATCACGCAGCGTTGATGGAGCGTCATGGCTGGAAGAACTCCTTCTTCTCCATGCATCATGCCGAAAACATAAAGAGCGACGATGAGGCCTATTTCGCCGAGGAGATAGCCTACGACAACAAGCGGTCTCTCAAGGACTCAATCGTCCAGGCGGGAAAAATTATCTATTCTATCGAAGCGCAGAAGAAGATCTCAAGTCTTCTGGATACGCGCAAGATCGATATCGCTCATGTGCACAGCGTCTATCATCATCAATCACCGTCGGTGCTTGTTGAGCTCAAGAAGCGCGGTATTCCGGTCGTCCTTACCGCCCACGATCTGAAACTCGCCTGTCCGGCCTATACTATGCTCAGCCCCGACGGTGTCTGCGAACGCTGCAAAGGTGGGAAGGTCTGGAATGTCGCCGTGCGCCGCTGCATCAAGGGCAGCTTGGCGGCGAGTTCGATCATCATGGTCGAATCGGCTATCCACAAGTTCTTCAAGCTGTACGCCAACAACGTCGATCGCATTGTCGCCCCAAGCCGCTTCTATCGCGAGAAGCTCATCGAATGGGGTTGGGACGCCGACAAGATCGTCCATGTCCGCAACTTCGTCGACGTGAAGGAAACCGCCAGCCGGGTGACGGTGGGCGGCTATGTTCTATTTTTCGGCCGGCTGTCGCGGGAGAAGGGGTTGGCGACGCTGATCAAGGCGGCGGCTCTTTCCAAGGTGCCGGTGAAGATCGCTGGTCGGGGGCCGCAGAGCGATGAGTTGAAGGCGCTGGCCGAGAGCCTTTCGGCGCCGGTGGAATTCCTGGGGTTCCGTTCTGGTCAGGCGTTGTGGGATGTTGTCGACGGCGCCAAAGCCATCGTCCTTCCCTCGGAATGGTACGAGAACGGGCCGATGAGCGTCATTGAAGCCTTCGGGCGCGGCAAGCCGCTGATTGGCGCTCGCATCGGCGGCATTCCAGAGATGATCGTGCCGGACCAGACGGGATGGGCGTTCGAATCAGGCGATGTGGAAAGCCTCGCCGCGGCATTGCGAACGGCCTGGGAAACGCCGGACGCTCAGCTGCTGGAGATGGCTAAGGCCTGTCAGGCGATCGCCTCGGTTGAATACTCTGACGCCGCATATTACGACGCCATTCAGGGCCTCTACGGCGACCTGCTCGGTAAGCGCTGATGCGGGGAGTCGCGGGGCGCAATGTCAAGCTCAATCTCAAGATTGTCGGCAAGCTCGTCGTTCCGCTTGACCAAGCCGTCTATAGCTGCGCGACCTTCGCCGCGAACATTCTGGCGGCGCGCAGCCTGCCCGCCGCCGGTTTCGGCGTCTTTGCGCTGGCTTTCACCTTGGCGACCCTGGTGATCGGGCTGCAGCGCGCCACGTTCTGCGAGCCGCTGTTGATCCTGTCCGAGGGGTATCGGCGCGACGGCGCATTCAAGAGCGCGGTGACTTGGGTGCTCGGCGTTTCCAGCCTGATTGGCTTGGCTTTCGCGCTGTCATTGATCGGCGCCATGGCCTTTACCCAAGGGCGTACTGCGTATTTGCCGCTACTTCTTTTGGTGTTCGCGCCCTTTGTGCAGGACGCGACGCGCTTCGTGTTCATCGCCGCGGGGAGGCAACCTCTCGCTCTGGCGTCGGACATGATCTGTTCTGCCTGTCAGATAGGCTTCATGCTTGTTGCCTCACGGACCAACGCCCCTTTGCCCGAGATTTTCCTGGCTGCCTGGGCGATCGGCGGACTGGTCGGTCCGGTCTTGCTGCTGCCGTACGGATACATCCTCCTGAACAGGGAGCCTTCGCGCAAGAAGGCCGCGCGCGGGGAAAGTTGGGCGCTTGGGCGGCAGTTCGGCATCGACTACTTGCTTGGCATCGCCACGATCCAGGGTACGCTGCTGGCCGCTACGGCCGTGACGGGCACCATAGCCGCCGCGGCGCTGCGCGGCGCCGACACGCTGGTCGGCCCTTTCAGGATCCTCCTAGCTTCCGCTCCGGCCTTCCTCCTGCCGACCTGGTCGCGGCGCGAGACGCAGGAGCGAGGCCTGATCAAGCCGGTCCTGCTGTTCTCGACGCCCGTGTGCGCCCTGGCGCTGACCTGGACGGCAGTGCTGCTGCTAATGCCGCCCCACTACGGAAGGGCGCTGATGGGCGACAGCTGGCTGGCGATCCGCACGGTGCTGCCGCTCGTCTTGCTATCCCTGCTCCCTATTACGATAACCACCTTCTCTGCGGTGGCGCTCAAGGCGCTGCGCGGCGGCCGCGAGATCGTGATGGCTCGCCTCGCCCTGCTGCCCGTCGGGTTGGTGCTTGGCTGTGGCGGCGCCCTGCTTCATGGCGCTGTCGGCGCGGCGGCGGGCTCGCTCATAACTTCCATGATCGCGGGCTTGGTTTGGTTTGGCACGCTCGTCAGAGCACAGAACATGCGACGTACAGAGGCGCTCCAAGAATGACTCTTTTGATCACCGAGGCTTACAGCGCTTCCAACATCGGCGACCTGGAGCTTGTGCGACGGTCGATCGAAATCGCGCAGAAGAAATATCCAAATCGCGCCAGCGTGTGCTTGGCGGTCGATCCGGCTTCGTTTGGCGACATGTTCCCTGACGTGCAGTTCGTAACGCCGATCTTCTCCCGCCTGAAGTACCTGAAAAGCAAAGGCGTCGCCAAGTTGGGCCTAGCGGCGTCGTGGGCACTCACGATCATGTCCCTGAGCGTGACGGGGCTGCTGCCCGTGAGCGCGGCGAAGGCGTGCGCGGCCAAACTGGTAGCCGCCAAGTTCGTCGATCCGGCCGTCGGGTTCTATCTGGAATCTCCGAACGTGGTCGCGGTCGGTGGGGGCTATCTCGGCGATCAGTACGTCAAGCACACGGTGCTGACCATGTGGACTTGGTGGTGGGCGGGCCGGGTCGGCTGCGCTGTCGAGACCATGCCGTTGAGCGTCGAAATCGAGAAGCCCGCCTTGCGCAACCTCGCCAAGGCGACCCGCCACGTAACGTGGCGCGTTCGCGACCAATCGAGCGCCGACGCCCTCGCCAAAGGCGGCGTTCCTCATGTCCTGCTGCCGGATTTGGCCTTCTTGAACGTCGCCTCGGCGGCTGCTCAGCCCCGCGAGCCTCGCGCGGGCGTCATGGTCGCCCTGGTCGGGAGCGATTATCTCTCGTCGGAGGAATCCCGGGCGCTTTCCGCCAGTTTGGCCAAGACGCTCATCGACAACTATCTCGACGCTCCGGTGACCCTGCTGTCGATGCACCGACCCGTTGCGGGCACGCACGTTGGTGGCGACCAGGCGGCCTCTGACGGCTTGATCGACGTGCTGGCAAGGAGCGGCAAAACGGCCTCAAAGGTCAATGCCGAGGTCTATGACGATGTCTGCAGCCTCTGCGCGGGGAGTGACGCGGTGATCTCGGCGCGCATGCACGCCGGGATCGCGGCCTTGTGCGGCGGCGCGAAGGTCGCTCTCCTTGCATACGAGGAAAAGCACTTTGCGCTGATGCGGGATCTAGGCCTCTCCGGGTTTGTCGTCGATATCCGCGCTTCGGCCGAAGAGATCAACCAAATGGTTTCGCGCCTAAAGGAGGCGGACCGTTCGATCTTTATCGCAGCGGCCAAGACGTACTACACCAAGGTCTCCGACGCGCTATTGAACGGTTAGGCGTTGCGCGCCTTGACGAGCGTGGAGCCGGCAGTCGCCGCGCTCCTTCGTGGACTGACGATGGGCGGGGGCTTGCGGCGAGGGCGGTTCGGATAGGCATGGCAAACATCGACACATCACAGCGCGGCCAACCCGGCCAGCCAGCGGCGAGCAAGCTGTCCTTTCGATATCAAACGATCGCGATGGTGCTCGTCGCCATCTATATAGCGTTGCATTATCTGATCTTGGTCAGCCAATCGACCTATGGGCCATCGTTCATTGATGAGCTGGCGTGCCTGCTGCTTCTGCCCTTTGCGGTGCTGGCCTTCATTCATGCCGGCTTGAAGGTCGCGACTATCGGTCTAATTGGCTATTGGATCTGCCTGATCGTCGGCATGATCCTGGGACCCGACCAAGGCGTTCCGCAACCGCTGTCCGCGCTCGTCGCCGCTGCGCTCGACACCAAGGTCGCGGTGATGGCTTTTGCATTTGTCTGGCTCTTCAAGCGATTGGACCGGCCAGAAGCGGTCTTCAACGTCATCTTCTTCACGTTCATTGCAATCGCAATCATAGACCTACCCTTCGTCGGGCTGGATTATCTGCGCGGCGGTAGCAGTCTTCGTGGCGCCCACCTCGTCGTGAAGGCCGGCCTGGTCCAACCCATGGGCCTGTTTGGCAATCATACGGAAACTTCATGGCTGTTCACGATCGCCGCCTTCTCTTCGGCGGTGCTCTACAAGGCTCGCCGCAAAATGCACTATCTGTTGCTCTGCGCGTTGTTCGCCGGCGTCGTTTTCGCGGTCCTCTCGATCAAGGAAATGCTCGCCTGCGTCATCGGCTTGGTAGTCCTCCTGCGACCGCCGAAGGCTGGCTTCTTCTCGCTGTTGTTTTCGCTGGGCGGTGTTGGCGGCGCGATTTTCCTGTTCCTGGTCTACACGCCAATCGGCAACTCATTGCTTGAGCACATGAGCATGTTCACCGGCATGAGCAGAATAGAGACCGTCCGCTCGGGTATGTTCGATGCGTCAATCAAGATCGCGGCGACGCATTTTCCCCTAGGGACCGGCGGAGGCACGTTCGGCAGCGCGCCGTCCTATCAATACGGCTATAGTTATGTCTATTACACCTACGGTCTAAACAATCTCTATGGTGGAAGTCGCGAGTTGCCGCGCTTTCTCCAGGACATCTTCTGGCCGAAGATATTGGGAGAAGGGGGTGTTCTTGGTTTTGCTTTCTACGCGATGTTCTTCGTGGCCATTTCGATACCCCTGTTCCGTATACGGTCGAAGACCCGCGGGCGAGGCGACATGCTCCAGGCGTTTTGCATCGCCAATTTCATCCTCGTCTTTGCGATCTCGACAGCATCCGCGCCCCTGACCAACGAACTGCTGCTGTTCGTCACGGGGGTGAGCCTGGGCTATGGCATGGGCGGGGTGAGGATCGGGGGGCAATCTTCGCGGCAGACCTCGACGCGAGCGCGGCGAACTGAGCCGCAACGCGCCCTAGATACCTCTGGCGATGTTGCGGGTGAGCAGGGCTTGGGGCCTTCATAGAGCATACTTGATAGAGCATGCTTGACCGATCGATTCTGAATCGCCTGCATCACTGCCGCAGCGTTCACAAGCATGTCGCGCGGGTCGAGCATACGGATGACGGAAAATGGGCTGGCGGGCTGAGCCGAGTGTCCAAATTTGAGGCTAAAGGAGACAATTCAACCGAAGCTTTTGAAGGTGATAGGTTTGGTTGACCCGGTATCATCCATGCTGCAGAGGACCGTATCGCGCGACCGGAGGAGCGCAGCGATATGAGATGATGACATGACGGCAGATGTGGATGTCGTTAAAGTTGGCTCATGCAAAAAATGCTCGGGCTGGACTGGCGAAAGCTGATCAGACCTAAGCTAAGCTTCTCCAGGGTGGACAATATCTGTCGCAAAGATAGATCGAACGGGTCATCCGTTCCGTCTATGGTGCCGCGTGTTGAATTCGGCGATTTCATCGGGCGCCGATGTCAGCGCGAAACTGGCGCGGAAAAGACGTTCGGTCGTGGCGACACGGCCCGAGTTCGATCCCTTAGGGCGGGCGCGGCGTTCATTCCCCATGGTTGCCGCGGGCCGCCATGGGGATCGATTTGGCGAAGGTTCGGAGTGCTGAGGCCTCCGGCGAATGGAGGTTGTACTTGCGCATTTTGATCACGGGCGGCGCCGGCTTCATCGGTTCCGCCTTGGTGCGGCGGCTGATCGCGAGCAGCGATCATGAGGTGCTGGTTTATGACAAGCTGACCTATGCGGGCGTGCTGGAGTCCTTGGACCCGGTAGCCGACAGCCTTCGCTTTCGCTTCGTGCAGGCCGACATCGCCGACGGCGACGCCGTCGCGGCGGCGCTGGCTTCGTTCCGCCCGCAAGTGATCGCTCACCTTGCGGCCGAAAGTCACGTGGACCGCTCAATCGACGGACCGGGCGACTTCATTCAGACCAACATCGTCGGCACCTTCGCGCTGCTGCAACAGGCGCTCAAATACTGGAATGGGCTCAAGGGCGAGGAAAAGGCCGCGTTCCGTTTCCACCACATCTCGACCGACGAGGTCTTCGGATCGCTGGGCGAGGAAGGCTACTTCACCGAGACCACGCCCTACGATCCGCGTTCGCCCTATTCGGCGTCGAAGGCGTCCTCCGACCACCTAGTGCGCGCCTGGGGGCATACCTACGGCCTGCCGGTGCTGGTCACCAACTGTTCCAACAACTACGGCCCGTATCACTTCCCCGAGAAGTTGATCCCGCTGGTGATCATCAAGGCGCTGGCTGGGGAGCCCCTGCCGGTCTACGGCGACGGCTCCAACGTGCGCGACTGGCTGTTCGTCGAGGATCACGCCACGGCGCTGCAGGCCGTGTTCGAGCGCGGCCAGCCGCTGGAGACCTACAACATCGGCGGCAATTCCGAGCGCAAGAACCTGGACGTCGTCAAGGCGATCACCGGCACGTTGGACCGCCTGTCGCCACGCGCCGACGGCAAGTCCTACGCCGAGCAGATCACTTTCGTGAAGGACCGTCCCGGTCACGACCAGCGCTACGCCATCGATGCGACCAAGATCCGCGACGAACTGGACTGGACGCCTTCGGTGACCTTCGAGCAGGGCATCGAGCGGACGGTCGCCTGGTACCTGGCCAACCGTCCTTGGTGGCAAGCCATTCTCGACAAGCGGGACGCCACGGCCCGGCGCGGCCATGGCTGAGTCCATCGCGATACTCGTGACGGGCGGCGCTGGCCAGGTCGGCGTCGAACTGCAGGCCCATGGCTGGCCCGCAGGGGTGAGGGTGCTCGCTCCCGCCCGGTCAGAGCTTGACCTGACCGACGCGGCCAGCGTCGCGGCCTGGTTTTCCGCCAACCCGGTGGCGGCGGTGATCAACCCGGCCGCCTATACCGCCGTTGACAAGGCCGAAACGGAAGTCGGGGCCGCGTTCGCCGCCAACGCCCTCGCGCCGGCTCTACTGGCCGAGGCGACGAAGGCGGCGGGCGTCCCGCTCGTGCACGTCTCGACGGACTATGTCTTCGACGGCCGTGGCGAGGGCTTCAACGCCGAGGACGCGCCGGTGGCGCCCCTGGGTGTCTATGGAGCAAGCAAACTGGCGGGCGAACTGGCCGTGCGTTCGGGCAATCCTCGCTCGGTGATCGTCCGCACGGCCTGGGTGCTGAGTCCCCACCGCGCCAATTTTCTCAAAACGATGCTGCACTTGGCCGGTGATCGGGACCGGATCTCGGTCGTGGCTGACCAATTCGGCTGCCCGACGTCCGCGCGCGACATCGCCCGGGCGCTGGCCACGATAACGCTACGGATGATCGCCGATCCTGGCGCTCCGACCGGCGTTTATCATTTCGTGAACGCCGGCGAAACCAGCTGGAGCGGTCTGGCCCAGGAGATCTTCGCGCAAAGCGCCCGTCACGAGGGCCCCTCGGCCGAGGTGACGCCGATCACCACGGCCGATTATCCCACGCCGGCCCGGCGACCGGCCAATTCCAGACTTTCCACCACCAAGATCACGGCCGATTACGGCGTCCATCCCCGTCCGTGGCGGGACGCCGTCGCGGAGATCGTTGAAGAGCTTTCGAACAGGAGCGCCGCGCCATGAAGGGCATCATACTTGCCGGGGGTTCGGGCACGCGTCTGCACCCCATGACCCAGGTCACGTCGAAACAGCTTATGCCTGTCTACGACAAGCCGATGATCTACTATCCGCTATCGACGCTCATGCTGGCCGGCATTCGCGAGATTCTGATCATCTCGACGCCGCGCGACACGCCGTCGTTTCAGGCGCTGCTTGGTGATGGCTCGCAATGGGGCTGCAGCATCGAGTACGCTGTCCAGCCCAATCCCGAGGGGCTGGCCCAGGCTTACATCATCGGCGCGGACTTCGTGGCGGGTTCGCCTTCGGCGCTGATCCTGGGCGACAACATCTTCTACGGCCACGGCTCGACCGATCTGTTCAATAGCGCGTCGGCCCGTGGGGAAGGTGCGACGGTGTTCGCCTATCATGTCACCGATCCCGAGCGTTACGGCGTGGTCGCCTTCGACGAGAAGATGCGGGCCCTGTCGATCGAGGAGAAGCCGGCCAAGCCGCAGTCCAACTGGGCGGTCACCGGGCTCTACTTCTACGACGCCGACGTGGTCGACATCGCGGCCAACCTCAAGCCCTCCCCGCGCGGCGAGCTGGAGATCACCGACGTCAACCGCGTCTATCTCGAACGCGGCAAACTGTCGGTGGAAATCATGGGTCGCGGCTATGCCTGGCTCGACACCGGCACGCCGGACAGTCTGATCGAGGCGGCCGAATTCGTGCGGACCCTTGAGAAGCGGCAAGGCTTCAAGATCGCCTGTCCCGAAGAAATCGCGTTCGTGAAGAACTTCATCGACGCCCGACAACTGGAAAAGCTCGCCGACAACCTCGGCAAGTCGACCTATGGGCAATATCTGCGCAATGTCCTGCGCCTGCACGGAGGAATGGCCTGAGGATGACGGAAACTCCTGCGATCTTCATCCTTGGCACGCGCGGCGTGCCTGCGGGTCACGGCGGCTTTGAAACATTTGCTGAACGCTTCGCCCTGCATATGCGGGAACAAGGGTGGCGGGTGACCGTATACTGCCAGGTCGATGACGGTCCTGCGGGGCCGGTGGTGGACGAATGGCGTGGCATTCGCCGCGTAACGTTCAAGGCGGGGATGGGCGCGACCGGGACCATGTATTTCGACTGGCAATGCGTCCGGCATGCCATGAGCGAGCGCGGCGTGATGCTGGTGCTGGGGTACAACACCGCTGTGTTTAGCGCGCTATTGCGGTTGGTTGGCCTGCCCGTTTTGACGAACATGGACGGTATTGAGTGGAAGCGCGCCAAGTGGCCCTGGCACGGTCGCGCCTGGTTGTACGTTAACGAATGGATTGCGGCCGTCACATCGAACAAGCTGATCGCGGACCACCCGGAAATCGCTCGGCACCACAGTCGGCATCGCCAAGCTTCCGATATTGTCATGATCCCGTATGGCGCGGATCTCATCGAAACCATGCCGACGGACGCCGTCCGAGCTATGGGACTAGAACCCGGGCGTTATCTTCTGTCGATCGGCCGGATCGAGCCGGAGAACAATATCGTCCAGATGATCAGGGCGTATGCGCGTAAGGATCGGCCGTACAAGTTCGTGTGCCTTGGCCGACTCGAACCAGAGAAGAACCCGTACCATGCTGAGGTCATCGCCGCGGCCGATGGCAGGGTTCTATTCCCCGGTGCGATCTACGAGCAGGATCGCGTCAAGGCCTTGCGGTTCCACGCGGCCGCGTACTGCCACGGTCACAGTGTTGGCGGCACGAACCCTTCGCTAGTCGAATCAATCGGCGCCGGGAACGCGATCGTGGCGCATGATAATGTCTACAACCGCTGGGTTGCTGGGCCGGCTCAACTGTACTTCCAGGCGGCTGACGATCTCGCGCTCATGCTCGACGATGAGTTGATGGACATTGATCGTATGGCGCGGGCGCGCCAAGGCTCGCGAAGCCAGTTCGTCGAACGGTTCAAATGGATCGATATCTTGCAAGCCTACCAGGCAGAAGTGCAGGCCGCCTGGGATCACTACGCGAAAAAGGAACGCTGATCCGAAAATTGGGGGTGGAGCTCTGATCTCCGCCCCGTTCGGCCAACCCCTTTCCGTTCAGCCCAACTTTTCCTCGATCAGCGCCGTCGTCCTGTCCAGGCCGAAGATCGCCGCGAACGAGCCGAAGCGTGGGCCCTGGCTCTGGCCCAGCAGCACCTCGTACAGCGCCTGGAACCAGGCGCGCAGCGGGTCGAAGCCGTGGTCCTTGCCGACCGCGAACACCTCGTTCTGGATCAGTTCGGCGTCCTGGCAGTCCGACGGCAGGGCCTTGAGCCGCGCCAGCAGGTCGAGGATCGCCGCGCGTTCCTTGTCGTCGGGCGCGCGGAACGCCTTCGTCGGCTTCACGAAGTCGTCGTAATAGTTGATCGCGTAGCCGGCCAGGCGGTCCAGCAGCGGCTGGCTCTCCGGCGTCGCGCCGGGGATGTAGCGGGACAGGAAGCCCCACAGGATCGCCTTGTCCGAGGCGTTGGCGGCCGAGACCAGGTTCAGCATCAGGCTGAACGACACCGGCGAGCCGTACTGCGGCGGGCGGCCCGAATGGACGTGCCAGACGGGATTGTCGAGCTGCTTGGTCGGTTCCTGCCGCGGATAGGCGTCCAGCTGCTGCAGGTACTCGTCGGTCGCCTTGGGAATGACGTCGAAATACAGCTTCTTGGCCGACTTCGGGCTCTGGAACATGTAGTATGACAGGCTTTCGGGCGCGCCGTAGCGCAGCCAGTCCTCCATCGACAGGCCGTTGCCCTTGGACTTGGAGATCTTCTGCGAGTTTTCGTCCAGGAAGAGCTCGTAGTTGAAGCCCTCGGGCGGAACGCCGCCCAGCGCCTTGCAGATCTGGGCCGAGGCCTTGACCGAGTCGATCAGGTCCTTGCCGCTCATCTCGTAATCGACGCCCAGGGCCGTCCAGCGCATGGCCCAGTCGGGCTTCCACTGCATCTTCACATGACCGCCGGTGACCGGGACCTCGACGCTCTTGCCGTCTTCGTCCTGGAAAACGATCGTGCCCTTCTCGACGTTGCGTTCCAGGGTCGGGACCTGCAGCACCTTGCCGGTCGAGGGGCTGATCGGCAGGAAGGGCGAGTATGACGCGCGGCGCTCCTCGCCCAGGGTCGGCAGCATGACCTTCTGGATGGCGTCGAAGCGCGCCAGGGCGGTCAGCAGGGTCTCGTCGAACCTGCCGCCCTTGTAGCATTCGGTCGACGAAACGAATTCGTAGTCGAAGCCAAAGCTGTCCAGGAAGGCGCGCAGGCGGGCGTTGTTGTGAGCGCCGAAGCTGTCGTGGGTGCCGAACGGGTCACGGACCACGGTCAGCGGCTTGCCCAGGTCCTCGATCAGCGGCTGCTTGTTCTCGATGTTGTCGGGAACCTTGCGCAGGCCGTCCATGTCGTCGCTGAAGGCGATCAGCCGCGTGGGAATGGCGTCGTCGGTCAGGGCGCGGAAGGCGCTGCGCACCATGGTCGTGCGTGCCACCTCGCCGAAGGTGCCCAGGTGCGGCAGGCCGGAGGGGCCGTAGCCGGTCTCCAGGATCACCGGCCGTGCCAGGGCGGGGAAGGTCCTCACCGCCTCGTCGGCCTTGCCCGAATGGATCAGGACCGAGGCCAGGTCACGCTCGGCGTCGGACAGGCGCAGGCGCAGGATGCGGGCGAGCAGGGCGCGCGCCTGCTCGAACGGCCAGGATCGAGCGTCGCGGGCGAGGGGGGAGAGGCCTTCAAACATGCCGCGGGGTATAAGCGGTGTACGCGGCCGAGGCTAGGTTTCCAGTGAGAGACGGCCTGGCTTTTGGTCTGGAGACGCTCGGTTCGCCGAGAGCGGGCTACCTCGAATAGCGGCGGAGCTTGCGGGAAGAAGATCGCCTTGCGGCCCCAGCAACCTGGCGATCGTCTCGATGAGATCGCCCGCGACGATCGGCTTGGTCAGAAACGCGTCGGCGCCCGCGCCGAGCCCGGCGGTCTCGTGTTCGGGCAAGGCGTTCGCGGTCAGCATCACGATCGGGGTCGCGACCGAGCCAACCTCGCGTTCGGCCCGGCGAATATGGCCGATGGCCTCCAGGCCGCCCATGTTGGGCATCTGCATGTCCATGAGCACCAGGTCGTACCCGCCCGGCTGGAAGCGCGCGACGGCCTCTCGTCCGTCGGCGACCATGGTCAGGTCCACGTCCAGGCCCTCGAGCATCAGGCTCACCACCCGCCGATTGATGTCGTGGTCCTCGGCCAGCATGATTTTCAAGGTTCGCCCCGCGTCCAGGACGGGCTCGACAGGGCCTTTGGGCAGGGCGGGGCGATCATCCGTCGCCATCACGGGAAGAATCAGGCGCACCGTGAAGCGCGATCCTTCCGCGGGGACGGAAACAGCCTGGATCTCCCCGTTCATCAGGCGGGTCAGGGCCAGGGAAATCGACAGGCCAAGACCTGTGCCGCCGAACCTGCGCGTGATCGAGCCGTCGGCCTGGGCGAAGCGCGCGAACAGGCGGCGACCGGTCTCGGCGTCGAAACCAATGCCGGTGTCCGCGATCGTCAGGCTGAGCGCCTGTCCGCCGGCGGTCTCGGGACCGGCTTCGACGCTCAACTCGACCTGGCCGCGATCGGTGAACTTGATGGCGTTGGAGATCAGATTGCCGAGGATCTGCTTCAGGCGCGCGGCGTCGCCGACGTGCCGATCGGCGACACTCGGCGCGATGTGAAGCTCCAGGGCAAGCCCCTTCTCCTCTGCCTTGGCCCGGAACAGTTCGACGATCGCCCGGCAGGTGGCCCGAAGATCGAAGCTTTCGGCGTGAATGGCCAATTCCCCGGCCTCGACCCGCGCCAGGTCCAGGACGTCGTTGAGCAAGACCTGCAGGGAATCGGCGCTGGTTTCGACCAGTTGGACCATCTCCCGCTGCCTTGGCGCCAGGTCGGTGCGAGCGAGCGCTCCGACAATGCCGATTATGCCGTTCATCGGGGTGCGGATTTCGTGGCTCATATTGGCCAGGAATTCCGACTTGGAGCGGCTGGCCGCCTCAGCCTTCTCCTTGGCCTTGCGTACCGAGGCGTAGGCGCGCTCCAGTCGCTGGGCGCTGCGGTTGCGCACGCTGAGCGCGGCGGTGGCGGGGACGGCCGCGGCGAAGGCCGAGGCGATGAACAGCTGGACCATGAACTGCTGGCGATAGGGATCGGCGGGCGCCATGAAGGCGATCGGGCCGTGGCCGTTGGCCGTCAGCGCCATGGCGACGACGCCGGCCGTCAGCACCGAGGCGTAGACCCATCCTGGTCCGGCCCGAAACGCCGTCAGCACCAGGGCGGGCATGACCAGTGTCAGGGCGATGAATTGGTCGGAGGTAAAGGACACGATCGTCAGGGCGACCGTGAGCGCCAGCAGCAGGAAGCGTTCCAGGCGCGGCCCGGCCGCCGCGTGGAAGAGCCGCTCCTGCTTGAACGGCAGCAGGGCCGCCGGGGTCGCGATCAGCAGACCCAGACCGTCCTCCAGCGCCCATTGCAGCCAGGCGTGGGCGAAATCGGCGAAGGATCCATCGATCAGTCCGACCAGGACCTGGCCGGCAAGGGCTTCGACCGCCGCGGCGGTGGCGGCGATCAAGGTGAAGATGAACAGGCGGCGGGCGCGCGAAAGGTCGAGCGCCGCCCCGCAGAAGGTCCGGGTCAGCATCGCTCCGCCAAACGCCAGCGCCTGGTTCAGGCTGCTGAACAGCACAGCGTGCGCCAGGTCGATCCGGCCGATCCAGTTATGGGCGAGATCGATGCTGAAGCAGGCGAGACAGAAGCCAAGGCCGAGCCGCGGCGGCAGAACCAGGATCGCCGCCAGCAAGACGCCGTTGGAAGGGAAGAAGGCGACGGCGTCGCTGATGTCGCGACAGAACAGCCAGATGCAGAGCTCGATGGCGACATAGGCCAGGAACAGCGCTGCGGCGGCGGATAGGCCTTGCGGCGGATCGGCCGGTCGATAGAGGCGAAGGCGAGCGGTCATGCGCAGGCCTCCTTTCGGCCCGAGGCGCGGCAGGCGCCGCGGATTCCGGAGGTCCGTCCTGTCGAACTGGAGGTTCAGCCCCGCGGTCTCGAAAGAGGAATTTCAGCACCGAGCCAGCACCGACGCGTCGAGTCGTCGATTGCTCAAGCGATTGCGTAAGTCGATCGTCCGTCCCCAGCCAAGATCCATGGCGCAGGAGAATGGTGGCAAGGTCAAGGAACGGTAAAATCAGATGACCCGGCTTGTCGCATCTGGCTCGGCGCGGGTTACGCTCAAAGCGGGTAAAGCCCTCGCGGTTAAGCGGTTTTGCGCGTGGAGATTGGAAAAGGCGGGCGATCACGGTGAAATTCACGGCGGGGCGGGCTTTGGAACTCCAATGCGGCCATTGCTTTGGCGACGTCTTGCCGCACCGCGCGGCCGCTCGTTCAGACCGCGAAGAGCCGTTGCAGAGCCGCGGCTCGACGCCGTGATCGCCGGGCGTACGCAATCGGCTCCGTTGACGGTCGGGGTCTTCGTGGCGTTTCTGACCGTATCTCTAGTCTCCGACGGGGTTTTTTATGCGTCCTGACTGGCCGCGCGCCGTGGCTTCCGCGCTCGCGGGTGCGATCCTGACTTTGAGCGCGGCGACGACGTTCGCCCAGGCGCCTGAGGCGGACCATCCCGTTCGCGCCCTGCCGATCAAGTCCATCGAGGCCATCGACCAGGTCTGGTCGGGTCACAAGGTCGGCTTCGCCCTGGCCGCCGGCGCCAAGCGGATCTATGTCGGCTATTATGACGCCAACCGGCAATTGACGATCGCCCAGCGCGACAGGGCGGGGACCGCCTGGACCTATGTCAAGCTCGACACCTGGCTGGGGTGGGACAGTCACAACTACGTCGCCATGGCGGTCGATCCGGCCGGGCAGCTGCATGTGATGGCCAACATGCATTCCGAGCCGCTGATCTACTTCCGGACCACCGGAAGCGACGACGCCCGCGATCTGCGACGGCGGCCGAACATGATCGGACCCGACAACGAGGCCCGCGTCACCTATCCGATCTTCCTGCACGACGCCGGCGGGCGACTGCTCGTCAAATATCGCTCCGGGCGGAGCGGGTCCGGCGACGAGATCTACAACGTCTTCGATCCTGTGGCGGACGCCTGGCGGCGCCTGCTCGATACGCCGCTGGCCAGCGGGGAAGGCAGGCGCAACGCCTATTTCGTCGGGCCGGTGCTGGGGCCCAACGGCATGTTCCATGTCGTCTGGGTCTGGCGGGATTCGCCGGACGCCGCGACGAACCATGATCTGAGCTACGCCCGCAGCCGTGACCTGATCCATTGGGAGCGATCGGACGGCGCCCCTCTGACCCTCCCCATCACGCTGGGTCAGGCCGAAATCGTCGATCCGGTTCCGGTGCGGGGCGGCATGATCAACAACAACACGGTGCTGGGTTTCGATTCCGCGGGGCGACCGGTCATCACCTACCATAAGTTCGACGCGGCCGGAGATACGCAGGTCTACCTGGCTCGGCGTGAAGCCGGTGGTTGGCGCAGCGTTCCGGTCAGCCGCTGGAAAGGCTTCCGCTGGGACTTCGGCGGCGCCGGCAGCCTGGCTGGCCAGGTGTCGGTCGGCGGCGCCCGACCGGCCGGACGTCGGCGACTCGTCGTGCCGGTGGTCCGCGAGGGGCGATCACTCGAACTGGTCGTGGACGAGGCCTCGCTGGCGTTCGTCGAAGAGCGCCCCGTGCCCAGTCTCGCCGACCAGATGGCCGCCAAGTCTCCGCCGCCCGCCGACATGCGGTTCAACGTGCTGCCGCTGTCGATCGGATTGACCGAGGCCTATGCGCTGGCCTGGCCCACGCGTCCCCCGCACCGCGACCAGCCTGCCGAGGATATTCCCGCGCCGACCACCCTGCGGCTGTTGAGCCTCAAGGCCGAGCAGCCCTGATCGGATCCTTCCAAGGTCTCCGCGGTACGCGTGACGAGCGCTTGCGTCACTGTGGCTTGGCGATGATCCGTTCCGGATAGCCACTTCGAGCTTCGTGAATTGAAACGGCGTCCATATCGGCCTTTGCCCACATAGGATGTCCGCCATGGCGCGTCTGGGCTCGGAATTCCCGGGATCAAAGAGATCCGTTCCGATTTGCGGACTTGCGTTTCAGAAATCTATTTGTCAGATAAATGCGATAAGGTCGGGACAATTCAGTTGGGGGGAGGCCTATGCCGGCGGTCCATATCGCACCGGGCGCGGAGCGTCCCGGCGGTTTGTCGAACAGGGCCCGGGAGCGTCGGCCTTGACGTACGACAAGGTCTTCTACGCCACGCATCCCGACATGATGGCTGGGGCCAGCAATCAGGATCTCCGCGACCGGTACCTGATCGAGGGCCTGTTCGTCGCCGGTGCCGTGAAGCTCAACTACCTGCATCAGGAGCGGCTGGTGATCGGCGGCGCCGCGCCGCTGGACGCGCCGGTCGTCCTCCCGACCCAGACCGAGCCGCCGTCGCTGGCCGGGCAGCCGTTCCTGGCCAGCCGGGAGATGGGCGTGGTCAATGTCGGCCAAGGACCCGGCCGCGTCGTCGTGGACGGGCAGGTCTTCGTTCTGGAATCCCTCGACGCCCTTTACATCACGCGGGGCGCGGCCGATGTCCGGTTCGAGAGCCTCGACGCGGCCGTTCCCGCCCGTTTCTACCTGGCCTCGACCCCCGCCCACGCCGCCTTCCAGACCAAGGCCTTGTCGACGGCGGCGGCCATCCCGCTCGAACGCGGGGCGCTCGAGACCGCCAATCATCGGATCATTTACCAACTGGTTGTGCCGGGCGTCTGCGCCTCGGCCCAGCTGCTGCTAGGCCTGACCATCCTGCAGCCGGGCAGCGTCTGGAACACCATGCCGCCGCACCTGCACGACCGCCGTTCCGAAGCCTATTTCTACTTCAGGCTCGGGGCGGATCAGCGGGCGCTCCATTTCATGGGCGAGCCCGACGCCACGCGGCACCTGGTCGTCGCCAACGAGCAGGCGGTGATCTGCCCGCCCTGGTCGGTCCACAGCGGCGTCGGCTCCGGCAGCTACGCCTTCATCTGGGCCATGGGCGGCGAAAATCTCGACTATGACGACATGAACGTGCTCGACATCTGCCAGCTGCAATAGCGATGACGCGTCCAGGACCGGGCGAAGCAACAAAGAGGCGGGCGTGAACCCGGCCTGTACGGAGGAAGCGATGAGGTTTGTTATCCGCGCGGCGGTCGGGGTCGTGGTTTCGCTGGCGACGCTCGCGCCGCTGGCCGCGACCGCCGCCCAGGGGGAGCCGGTGTCCGCCCAACCCGCGTCCGCCAAGGCCGCGTCCGCCCAACCCGCGTCCGCCAAGGCCGCGGCCGTTCCCTATGCCCGCGCCGAGGTGCTGCGGTTGGCCGAGAAGGCGGCGGACTACCAGTTGGCCACCATGGCCGCGGGCTACATTCCGCCGAACACCTCAGGCGACACCGCCGATGCGAAGGGGTGGGTGCAGGGAGCCTTGTTCGTCGGGCTGCGGGACCTCGCCGACCGGTCCGACAACACAGCCTATCGCCAGGCGATCCTGGCGCGCGGCCTGGCCAACCAGTGGCAGTTGGGCAAGCGTTTCTACCACGCCGACGACCACGTGATCGGCCAAGCCTACCTCTGGGCCTCGCGCCATGGCGGCGGCGACGCGGCGATCGGGCCGTTGCGTCAACGCTTCGACGCCATCTTGGCCTATCCGCCGAAGGTCGGGCTGGAGCACGCCGAATACACCGACCCGCGCGGCGTCGACTGCGACCAGCGCTGGTGCTGGAGCGACGCCCTGTTCATGGCCCCGGCCACCTGGTTCGAACTGAGCAAGGTCACCGGCGACCCGCGCTACGCGGCCTATGCCCGCAAGGAGTTCGCCGCCGTCACCGACTTCCTCTACGACAAGGACGAGCATCTCTATTACCGAGACTCCCGGTTCTTCGCGCGTCGCGGCCCGAACGGCGAGAAGGTGTTCTGGAGCCGGGGCGACGGCTGGGTGTTCGCCGGCCTGGCTCGCATCATCCCGCTGTTGCCGCCCGGTGATCCGGACCGCGTGCGGATGGAAACCGTGTTCAAGGAAATGGCCGCCAAGCTGAAGGCGATCCAGAAGCCCGACGGTTATTGGTCGCCGTCCCTGCTGTCGGACCCGGCCAAGTCGCCGCCGGAATCCAGCGGCACCGCCTTCTTCACTTACGGCATGGCCTGGGGCCTGAAGGCGGGGTTGCTCGATCGCCCCACCTACGAGCCCGTCGCCCGCAAGGGCTGGGTCGCCCTGACCCGCGCGGTGCATCCGGATGGCAAGTTCGGCTACGTCCAGCCGGTCTCCGACCGTCCGGAGAGCGTCAGTTATGACGACACCCAGTTCTACGGCGTCGGCGCCTTCCTGCTGGCGGCGACGGCGATGGCGGATCTTGACCTCAAGCCGGCGCGATAGGAGCGACCATGCACAAGCGCGACTTCATGAAGGCGGCCCTGGTCGGCGCCGCGTCCCTGGGGGCCGGCGGCGCGGCCAACGCCGCCAAGCCCGCCGCGACGTCGATCGACGACCGCGCCTACATGGCCGGCCTGCTGGAGAAGATCGCCAGTCCCGTCCTGTCGGCGATGTCGAAGGGCGAACTGAAGAAGACCTTCCCGCTCGAGCTCAGTCCCACCTGGGATGGGCGCGAGTCCGGCGTGGCCTATCTGGAATGCTTCGGCCGCATGATTTCGGGCCTGTCGCCGTGGCTGAGCCTGCCCGAGGACGCCACGGCGGAGGGCAAGGTCCGCAAGCGGCTGACCGAGCAGGCCCTGCAGGCCTATGTTCACGCCGTGGATCCGGTCAGCCCGGACTACCTGCTCTGGCGCGGTCACGGGCAGGCCCTGGTGGACTCGGCCTATTTCACCCAGGCCCTGCTGCGCGCGCCCAAGGCCCTGTGGGAGCCGCTCGACGCAACGACCAAGAAGCGCATCGTCGAGGAGATCAAGGGTCTGCGGCGGGTCAATCCGCCGTTCATCAACTGGCTGCTGTTCGCGGCGATGAACGAGGCCTTCCTGCTGCAGATCGGCGAGGAATCCGACCCGATGCGGCTCAACACCGCCGTGCGCAAGATCGACGAGTGGTACATCGGCGACGGCTGGATCAAGGACGGCGCGACCTTCCACTTCGACTATTACGGCTCGTTCGTGATGCACCCGATGATGATTCAGGTGCTGGAGATCATGGAGGCCAACAAGGCGCCGTTCTGGAAGGACGACCTGACCAAGTGGCGCGAACTGGCCGTCAAGCGCGCCCAGCGCTACAGCGAACATCTGGAGCGGTTCGTCTCGCCCGAGGGGACCTTCCCGCCGTTCGGCCGCTCGCTGACCTATCGCACCGCGGTGTTCCAGCCCTTGGCCCTGTTGGCCTGGCGCAAGACCTTGCCGGCCAAGCTGTCCGAGGGACAGGTGCGTTCGGCCCTGGTCGCCGCGCACAAGGCGATCTTCAGCCAGCCCAGCAACTTCACCAAGGACGGCTTCCTGACCATCGGCTTCGCCGGGCACAACCCGGCCCTGGGCGACTGGTATTCGAACAACGGCAGTATGTATATCACCGCCGAGGGCTTCCTGGCCCTGGGGCTCCCGGCCTCCGACAGCTTCTGGACGGCGCCGGCGCAGCCGTGGACTCAGAAGCTGGCCTTCGCGGGCCAGCCGTTCCAGAAAGACTACGCCGTCGACTATTGAACCGGAACGGCGGGCTTGGGTGGTCATTGCATTTTGCCGACGGGGTCGTATCACTATCCGGTACGGCCCGCGGCAATGTCGCCGGGGCGCCCGCTGAATGGCTGACATGAAGGACATCGTCCCGACGGACACCGACGAGGCCGGCGCGTCGCGGACCAGCGCCGGCGCCCAGACCCTCTTCAAGGGGCTGGAGGTGCTCAGCCGGGTCGCCAAGGGCGACACGACGCTCGGCAAGATGGCCAAGTCGCTGGACCTGAACAAGACGACCGTCCACCGCCTGGCCTCGACCCTGGTCGATGCGGGGTTCCTGTCCTTCTCGCCGCGGGACGGCTACGCGCTGGGGACCAAGCTTCTGGAGCTGGGCTACGCCGCCTCCCAGCAAATCACCTTGACCCGCGTGAGCCACGACCACCTGCGCCAGCTGTCGATCGATACCGGCGATACGGTCAATCTGGGCGTGCTGGATCGCGACCAGGTGCACTATATCGACAAGATTCCCGGGACGCGGCGCATCGAGGTGCGTTGCGTCATCGGCGAGCGCCAGCCCTTGCGGCACACCGGCCTGGGCAAGGCGCTGCTGCTGGACGAGAGCGAGGACGTCCTGCGCGAGGTGTTCCTGCGCGAGGCCGCGGTCTTTCCCCGCTATCGCTACGACCTTCGCCAGTGGCTGGAGATCATGGCCCGGTACCGGACCCTGGGCTACGCCCTCGATCTTGACGAGAACGAGGATCACATCCGGTGCGTGGCCGCGCCGATCCGGGACATGGGCGGCAAGATCGTCGCCGCCGTCTCGGTGTCCTCGATCGCCCAGTACATGGACGACGCCCGGATCGCGACGGTCGCCGCCTACGTCAAGGAAACCACCCAGAAGATCAGCGCCGAGTTCGGCTACCGCTGAACCGGGACGATTCGCGGTTTAGGAGCGCCGCGACAGGATCGCGGACCTCGCTTCCGTGCGTCCGGATGCGGATTTCATGTTGCCGTCACGCAACATTGGTTTCCGAAACGCCGGCCCGCCTGAAAAATCATACAAATGACGTTCCCATATGTGTTGCATCGCTTCGCTATGTGTTACGCCTTGGATCAGAAGCGAAAAGCTCGACCGAGGAAAAATGCCAGGACCGATGATGCGGTGCTCGACCGCCTAGACGCTAGGACAGCGTCTGTTCTCGATTTTTGAAACACGCCGCCCGTGAGCGGGCAGCCCCCTCGACTTCGTCGAGCGGGGACGGGATCTGCGCGGCCAAAGGGCCGCGAGGGGAGGGAACCATGAAGAAGCAACTGCTGCTGACGACGATTTTGACCATGGGAATGGGCGGGGCCACCGCGGCCTGGGCCCAGGACGCGGCGACGCCAGCCGCCGCCACCGACACCGTCGAAGAGGTCGTGGTGACCGGCTTCCGCTCCTCGCTGGAGAAGGCGCTGACCCTGAAGCGCGACGCGATCGCCGTCCGGGATTCGATCGTCGCCGAAGACATCGGCAAATTCCCCGAGGCCAACGTCGCCGAAGCCCTGCAGCGCATCCCCGGAATTTACATGACCCGCGATGGCGCTTCCAACGAAGGCCAGCGCATCGCCATCCGGGGCCTGGGTCCCGAATATACGGTGACGACCCTCAACGGCGCGCCGGTCCATACGACCTCGTCGACCAACGTCGGCGGTTCTTCGCGCGACTTCAACTACGACGTCTTTGCCTCCGAGCTGTTCGGCCGCGTGGACTTCTACAAGACGCCCCTGGCTGAACTTGAAGAAGGCGGCGTCGGCGGCGTGGTCGATCTGCAAACGCCAAGGCCGTTCGACGGCGCCGGCGGCCAGGTTCTGCGCTTCAACGCGGTGGCCTCCTACAACACGGCCTCCAAGAAGATGGACCCGAACGTCTTTGGGCTGTTCTCCAAGACCTGGAACAATTGGGGCTTCCTGATCGGCGTCGCCCACTCGACCAGCGTCAACATGAAGTCGGGCTTCGAGGCGACGGGCGGCTACAACAGCAACTATCTGGCTGGCCACCCGGTCCCCGTCGACACCAAGACGCCGCCGACCCTGCGCAATGGTCCCTTCAACATGGCGCTGGACTGGGCTGATCCGCGAGCCGCGGGCATGCTTGGCAATCGAACGGCGATCGACAACGCCTATCTGTCGCGTTTCTACCGCTACTACGGCGCCGAGAATACGCGCGATCGCGACGGTCTGGTGTCTTCGCTCCAGTACAAGAACGACAAGCTGGACGTGAGCTTCGACACGCTGCTGTCGCATCTGCAGGACTCGCGTGACGAATTCACCTTCGGCCTGCCGATCCGCAACTCGGCCACCACCAATGTGGCCGCCCGTCCGGGCACCTCTGGTCACAACGGCCTAGTGCCCATCAACGTCAGCATCGTTGACGGCAATCTTCTGCAGGGAACGTTTGGGAACACGTCCTATCTGGGCGAGAGCTACTACTATAACGCCGAGACGAAGTTCGCGTACGGCGGCCTCAACGCCAAGTACCAGGTCAACGATTCCTTGAAGCTGACGGGCCAGCTGGCGGCTTCGGACAGCCGGGCGTTCTATGACAACAAGCGGATCGTCTCGAACCTCTACGGCGTGACCTCCACCCTCGACTGGGGGAGCAACCGGGTCTATCCGGGGCTTTCGGCGCCGGGCGTCGACTTCACCAACCCGGCCAATTTCGAAGATTTCAGCACGGCCGTGGACTGGAATCGCGAAGTGGACAAGGAGCGGGTCGCCAAGCTGGTGGCCGACTGGGACTACGGCCTGGGCGACTGGAAGGGTCACCTGAAGGCGGGCCTGTCATACGTCGATACGACCAAGCAAAAGACCAAGCGCAACGGAACCTCGATCGTTCAGGCCCGCCTGGCCGCGATCGGCGCCGCGGGGCTGCGCGCCTCGATGCTGCATCACGTGCCGCTCGACAACCTCGTCATCGGCGACAACTACCCGCAGCAATGGGCCACCTTCTCGCGCGACTACATGATCAGCGTGCTGGATCCGGTCGGCGCGGCCATGGCCTCGCCGGTCGATCTCTCCAGCAGCTTCACCGCCGACGAACAGGTCAGCACCGCCTTCATCCAGTCGGATTTCAGCGGGCAGGTTCTTGACCGCGAACTGCGCATCAACGCCGGCGTGCGTTACTCGCAAACCGACATGACCATCGACAACTTCAAAAAGACGGGGGCCGGCGGCGCCTATCAGCCCAATACCGAAGAGAGCAGCTACAACAACACCCTGCCTTCGGTCAGCTTCGCGTACGACGTGATCCCCAACCTGGTCTGGCGTGGTTCCTGGGGCAAGACGATCACGCGGGCGTCGCTGTCGCGGATCGCCGCTCAGACGGTCATTCCCAATATCTACAACACCTATGCGACCTCGGGTAATCCGGACCTGAAGCCGGAAGTCTCGACGAACTGGGATACGACGGCGGAGTGGTACTTCGGGCGCGGCGGGATTCTGAGCGCGGGCTACTTCAAGAAGAAGCTGGAGGACACGACGATCGCCCAGCGTTCGGTCGTGCCGTTCTCCAGCCTCGGCCTTCCCGACCAATCGCTGGCTATCATCTGGCAGACCCAGAACGGGCACGTCGACCCCAACCTCCCCATCGACGTCGACACCTTCATCAATGGCGGCACGGTGAATCTCGACGGTCTCGAGTTCGCCTACCAGCAGTCCTTTGATTTCCTGCCTGCCCCATGGGACGGTTTTGGCGCGCTCGCCAGCTACACCAAGGTCAACTCGAAGAGCAACGATCTGAAGTATCGTAAGCAGGACGGGTCGTTCGATATGGTCAACCGCATCCCGAAATATTCATATAGCCTGACCGGCTACTATGAAAAGGGTCCGCTGGGTGCGCGGCTTACCTACAACTACAAGGCTCGGAACATCATAGACACCAACCCCGATGGTTCGGATCTGGAGCGCTGGCATTCTGGAGCCGGCTACCTCGACGGCAACGTCAGCTACAAGATCAGCGACGCCCTCGAACTGCGTCTCGACGTCCTGAACCTCACCAACACGCTGGGCTTCGACTACTTCGAAGACGTCGCGGGTCGCTACGGCAACGGCAGGAAGACTCGCCTAGACTACGCCAAGTATGATGGCCGAACGATCAAGTTCGGCGTGCGCGGCAAGTTCTAACTGTTCGACGGGAAGGTTCAGGCCTTCCCGTCGACGGCCCTTGAGGCGTGGAATCAGCTGGGCCGGCGAAGAACAATTCCGTCGCCGGACGGCCTAGAACGCCTCGGCCACGATCGTTCCGTCCGGCAGCAGGGCGGCGCGCTTGAGGCCGCTGGAGGCGAAGGGCATGGCCACGTTCCCGTCGCGGTCGACCGCGACCACGCCCCCGTGGCCGCCGAGGTTCGCCACGCCCTGGATGGCGGCCTGGGCGGCGGTCTCGAGGCTCTCGCCGCCGAACCGCACCCGGTGGGCGATCTGGGCGGCCACCGCAGTGCGGATGAAATATTCGCCCTGGCCGGTGCAGGACACTGCCGCATGGCCGTCGGCCCAGGCGCCGGCCCCGATTATGGGCGAGTCGCCGACCCGGCCCGGCAGCTTGCCGAACACCCCGGCGGTCGAGGTCGCCGCCGCCAGCCGGCCTTCGCCGTCGCGGACCACGCAGCCGACGGTGCCGGTGGGCAGGACATCCGGCGCGTGATTGGCCTCGAAGGCTCCGGCGTGGGTGAACCAGGCGGCGGGGTCGGCGATCGCCTTCAGCCCCTGCTCGCGCGCGAAGGCCATGGCGCCTTCGCCGGCCAGCATCACGTGGGGGGTGCGTTCCATCACCGCCCGGGCGGCCAGGATCGGACTCTCGAAGCCCTGAAGAGCCGCGACCGACCCGGCGCGCAGCGTGGCGCCGTCCATCAGGCTGGCGTCCAGCTCGTATTCGCCGTCGGCGTTGGGCGAGGCGCCCTTGCCGGCGATGTAGAGACCCGAGGCCTCCAGGGCGACCACGGTCTCGACGGCCACGTCCAGGGCGCTGGCCCCGGCCGCCAGACGCGCGCGCGCCGCCTCGACCAGGCCGCGCATATGGGCGATCTCGACCCCGTAGTCGTGGCCGCGCTTGGCCCCCGCGCCACCGTGCAGGGCGAGGGTAAAACGTTTGTTTGACATTCTGCTTCCTTGGCCGTCCGGCGTGCGCTAGCGTCC
Source organism: Caulobacter sp. LjRoot300 (assembly GCF_964253875.1). Taxonomy (NCBI): domain Bacteria; kingdom Pseudomonadati; phylum Pseudomonadota; class Alphaproteobacteria; order Caulobacterales; family Caulobacteraceae; genus Caulobacter; species Caulobacter sp. LjRoot300. Next base: position 262,862 of record NZ_CAXUSA020000002.1, on the reverse strand, counting down.
GGCCGCTCATAAAGACAAACGCAGGGAGAGGCGAGATGAAGGCGGTGCTCAGCAAGGCGGTCGGCGGACCCGAGACCCTGGTGCTGGAAGACCTGCCCGACCCGCAGCCCGGCCCGGGCCAGGTGGTCCTGGAGGTCAAGGCCTGCGGCGTCAACTATCCCGACGTCCTGATCATCGAAGACAAGTACCAGTTCAAGCCCGAGCGGCCGTTCGCGCCCGGCGGCGAGGTGTCGGGCCTCGTCGCGGCGGTGGGCGAGGGCGTCACGACGCTGCAGGTGGGCCAGCGGGTGCTGGCCTCGACCGGTTGGGGCGGCATGGCCGAGCGGGTGGCCCTGGACGCCGCGCGCTGCACGCCGATCCCCGACGCCATGCCGTTCGACGAGGCCGCCGCCTTCATCCTGACCTACGGCACCTCCTATTACGCCCTGAAGGATCGCGGCCGCGTGAAGGCCGGCGAGACCCTGCTGGTGCTGGGCGCGGCCGGCGGCGTGGGGCTGGCGGCGGTCGAGTTGGGCAAGGCGGCGGGGGCGCGGGTGATCGCCGCCTGCTCCAGCCAGGAGAAGGTCGACCTGGCGATCCGGCACGGTGCCGACGCCGGCGTGGTCTATCCGCGCGGTCCGTTCGACAAGGACGGTCAGAAGGCCCTGGCGACCCTGATCAAGGACGCCTGCGGTCCCAACGGCTGGGATGTGGCCTATGACGCCGTCGGCGGCGACTATTCCGAGGCGACGATCCGCGCGGCCGGCTGGAACGGTCGCTTCCTGGTGATCGGCTTCCCGTCCGGCATCCCCAAGATCCCGCTGAACCTGACCCTGCTGAAGTCGTGCGATATCGTCGGGGTGTTCTGGGGCGCGGCGGTGGCGCGCGATCCCAAGGGTCATGCCCAGAACGTCGCGGAACTGATGGATCTCTACGCGGCCGGCAAGATCCGGCCCTATGTCTCCGAGCGCTTCCCCCTGGCCAGGGCCGGCGACGCCATCGCCCACCTGGCCAGCCGCAAGGCCATGGGCAAGGTCGTGGTCGTCAACGATTAATCCGCGACATCGCGACACAGGCGGATTGGCGGTCTCTGGAGCCGAAGTCTTCGGGAGGCCGGTCCGTGTGTGTCGTCAGTTGCTTAAATGGTGAATCGTAGTCTAGCGGGCGACTTCAAGGTTAAGTCTCGCTAATCATCCTTCTTGGCAAAAGGCTAAGCCTGTTCCTGTAGACCTGTGCTCCAAGTCGTCGGAGTCGGGTAAGATGTTTCTTCCAGCGAGAGATGCCTCCTCTCCAGAGGTGCGTCAGAACTTTCGTATGAGCCGCCGCCCCGAAGAGCGCGTGCAGGTGCTCGGCGGGTCGATGGACCTGGTCAGACCGGAGGAGGTCTTCCACTTCGTGGCCGGAAAGATCGCCGCCCGCGAAAGCGCCGTGGTCGCCAACCACAACCTTCACAGCCTGTACCTGGTTCGCAGGGACGAGAAGATCGCCGAGTTCTTCCGCATGTCCGACCTGATCGAGGTCGATTCCGTGCCGCTGATCTTCTGGGCGCGCATCGTCGGTCGGGCCAGTCGCCGGTTCCACCGCTGCACCTATCTGGACTGGCGCGACGCCTTCTGGCAGCGGGCCACCCAGGAGAACTGGAAGGTGTTCTTCGTCGGCGGCGCCCCGGGAGTCGGTGAGAAGGCGACCGCGCGGATCCAGGCCGACTGGCCGAGCGCGCGGATCCGCACCCACCACGGCTATTTCGACGTCACGCCCGGTTCGGCCGAGAACCAGGCGGTGGTCGATGCGATCAAAGACTATCGGCCCGACATCGTGCTGGTCGGCATGGGCATGCCGCGCCAGGAGGTCTGGGTGCTGGAGAACCAGGCCAAGCTGGGCCCCTGTGTGACCTTCACGGTGGGCGGGGCGTTCGACTACGAGGCCGGCGTCCAGCGGCCCTCGCCGCGCTGGATGGGACAGGTGGGCATGGAGTGGCTGTTCCGACTGGTGGTCGATCCGCAGCGTCTGTTCACGCGTTACTGCGTAGAACCGTGGCATCTGATGGGTCCAGCCCTGCGGGACGTGCGTCGCGCCTTGGCGCGGCAGGTTGTTTCCGGTACCGCTTCGGAGGTCGCCCGCAAGGAATATGTGCGAGCGTCCGACCTAGCCCGCTCTGATAGTCTGGGGGGACGATGAGCTTGAAGATCCACGCGCCGTTGGCCGGCCGAAAGGCCGAGCGACCCAACATCGCGCAACGCATCGGGGCGATCTTCGGCCTGGCCGGCCTCGTGCTGGCCTGGGCCGTCGTCCTGCTGCCGTGCGCCATCTGGCTGCTGTTCAACCTGGTGTTCAGCCGGCCGCAGCCGACCCCGGTTCGTCAACAAGCCTGAACACTGTTCACTTAGTCCTGGCCAGGCGCGCCCCGCCGCGCCAGGATAGCCGCGCCTGACGCAGCGGCCCGCTCTCCAGAGGTCGCGCGCGGCCAAAGGGAGCGGCGCATGACGGGACGTCTGGACGGCAAGGTCGCGGTGATCACCGGCGGGTGCTCGGGCATCGGGCTGGGAACGGTGGAGCTGTTCGCGGCCCAGGGCGCGCGGGTCGTCGCCGCGGACCTCCAGGCCGACAAGGGCGAGATGCTGGAGCGGCGTTTCCCCGACCAGGTCCGCTTCGCCCCTTGCGACGTCACCCACGAAAGCCAGGTGGCCGCCGCCATGGCCCTGGCGCAAGACGCGTTCGGCGGCCTGGACATCCTGTTCAACAACGCCGGCCACGGCGGCGCGCCCAACGGCGTGGCCGACATGACCGCCGAGGGCTGGGACGCCACCTTCGCCCTGCTGCTGCGCGGGCCGGTGCTGGGCATGAAGCATGCCCTGCCCCTGATGCTGCAGCGCGGCGGCGGCAGCATCATCAACACCGCCTCGATCGCCGGCCTGCAGGCGGGCTTCGGCCCCCTGGCCTATTCCACGGCCAAGGCGGCGGTGATCCATATGAGCAAATGCGCGGCGGCCGAGCTGTCGCCGCTGAAGGTCCGGGTCAACGCCATCTGCCCCGGCCTGATCGCCACCTCGATCTTCGGGGCGTCGATGGGGCTGCCGCGCGAGGTGGCCGACCAGATGGCCGCCCGGGTGGCCGAGGTCGGACCAAAGATCCAGCCGATCCCCAAGGCGGGCCTGCCTGGCGACATCGCCCGCGCCGCCCTGTACCTGGCCAGCGACGATTCCGAGTTCGTGACCGGAACGCACATCGTGGTCGACGGCGGGATCACCGTCGGCGGCCGCCACGCCTGGGACCAAGCGTCCCCCTCGCCGCTGCTGTCGGCGATGGGCATCACCCCGGAACAGGCCGAGCAGATGAGGGCTGCGCTGATCGCGGCGCAGGGGCAATGAGCCAATCGCACGGATTCGCCGCCAGCGGGCGTTCGGCCTCACCTGGCGGAGTTCCTGGGCGTGAGGCCTGCGGGGACGTCCTTCAGGCCGGATAGAATCCGCGATACCAGTCGACGAAGCGGGCCAAACCCTCGGTGAGATTGACCTTGGGCCTGTAGCCGATGAGCGCGTGGAGTTTGGAGATATCCGCGTAGGTCGCTGTGACGTCGCCCGGCTGCATGGGGCGCATGATCTTCACCGCCTCTCGCCCGAGGGCGGATTCCAGGGTGTTGATCATTGCCATCAGCCCTACGGGTTCATTGTCGCCTATGTTGTAGATCTCGTGGGCCCCAGGGGAGGGGGAATGGTCGAGGACGCCGACGACGCCATCGACGATGTCGTCGATATAGGTGAAGTCCCGGGCCATTCGTCCTTCGCCGTAGATTTCGATCGGCTCGTTGGCGAGTATTTTCCGAGTGAAGCTGAAATAGGCCATGTCGGGCCTGCCCCACGGTCCGTAGACGGTGAAGAAACGAAGCGCCGACATGGGAAAGCCGTACAGCTTGGCATAGCTGATGCTCATCAGCTCGTCGGCGCGCTTGGTGGCGGCGTAAAGGGAGACGGGCGCATCGACCGGGTCGGTTTCCTTGAAGCCGCTGTCCGATGCCGGACGATCGCCGTAGACGCTGCTGGACGAGGCGTAGACCAGATGGTCCACCCTTCCACGACGCGCGGCCTCCAGCACCGACAGATGGCCGGCCAGGTTCGCATGCTGATAGGCGAAGGGGTGGTCGATCGAGTACCGCACGCCCGCTTGGGCGGCGAGGTGGACGATCTGTTTGACGCCCGCCGCGCAGACCAAGGCGATGAACGCTTCGGCGTCGGCGATATCGAGCCGGACCATCGTAAACCCAGGCCGCGCCTCCAGTCGGTTGACGCGGGCGTTCTTCAGGGCCGGGTCGTAATAGTCGGTGAGAACATCGACCCCGATCACCGTTTCGCCCTGGTCTAGGAGGCGATGAGCGACTTGGGCGCCGATGAAGCCGGCCGCGCCGGTCACGATGACGGTCATGCGCCGACTCTGTACTCTCGTGCGTTAACCGCGTCCAATGCTGGTGTAGGTGAAGCCATGGCGCACCATTTCGCCGGGTTTATAGATGTTGCGCAGATCGACGACGACCGGCGCGTTCATCAGGATTTTCAGCCGATCCAGGTCGAGCGCGCGGAATTGATCCCACTCGGTGATGATCAGCAGCAGATCGGCGCCCTCCGCCGCTTCGTAGGGACCGGTCTTGAAGTCCACGCCCGGCAAGAGCCTCTCGGCCTCGTGGCCGCCTTCAGGGTCGAACCCCTGAATCTTGGCGCCCATGGTCTGCAGGGCGGGTAGGATATCCAGGCTGGGTGCGTCGCGCATGTCATCGGTGTTCGGCTTGAAGGTCACGCCCAGAACGCCGATGGTTTTCCCGCGGAGGTCGTTGGAGCCGATGGCGTCCGCCACCTTCTGCGCCATGGCCTTCTTGCGCGCTTCGTTGACCGCTACGGTGGTTTCGATCAGCCGGGTGGGGGCGCCATAGTCGTTGGCGGTTTGCACCAGGGCGACAGTATCCTTCGGAAAGCAGGAGCCGCCATATCCTGGGCCCGCGTTAAGGAACTTGGCGCCGATGCGTTTGTCCAGGCCGATGCCCTTGGCGACCTGCTGAACGTCAGCCCCCGCCTTTTCGCAGAGGTCGGCCATCTCGTTGATGAAGGTGATCTTCATCGCCAAGAAGGCGTTGGCGGCGTATTTGATCAGCTCGCTGGTGCGCCGTCCGGTAAAAACGATCGGTGTTTCGTTGAGCGACAATGGACGATAGAGTTCGCGCATCACCGCTTGAGCCCGTTCGTCGTCGCTGCCGACCACCACCCGGTCGGGGCGTTTGAAGTCTTCGATCGCGGCGCCTTCGCGCAGGAATTCGGGATTCGACACGACGGCGAACTGGGCGTTGGGGTTCGTGCGCTTGATGATCGCCTCGACCTGATCGCCGGTCCCGACCGGAACCGTTGATTTTGTGACGACCACGGTAAAGTCGCTTATCAGTACGGCGATCTCTTCGGCGGCGGCGTAGACATAGGACAGGTCGGCGTGGCCATCGCCTCGGCGGGTCGGTGTTCCCACCGCGATAAACACCGCGTCCGCCTCCCGGATGGCTTGCGCGCCGTCGAGGGTAAAGAACAAGCGCCCGCCACGCACGTTGCGAGCGACCAGATCGTCGAGGCCAGGTTCGAAGATCGGGATTTCACCTCGCGTCAGGCGATCGATCTTGTGGGGATCCTTATCGATACAGGTCACCACATGGCCGAAATCCGCGAAACAGGCCCCTGACACCAGGCCGACATAGCCCGTCCCGATCATCGCTACGCGCATGAAGTTCCACCGTCTGACTTGGGTTCGCCGTCAGTAGGTGAACAAGGATGTCGACACAAGCCAAGAGGGCGTCCCGCCCGCAGCCAATTTCGGTCGAGCTTGGAACAACGTCGGAAGAGAACCCGCGCCTCAGCCCGAAAGCGCGACCCGAGACGCTCTAGGACCGCATGCCGACGCCGACATGGACCCACTTGGTGGGCGCGCCGGGCGCCTGTCGGTCCAGCCACTGATAGGGCGCTTCGTTCCACGGCACGATCCAGGGCGATAGGTTGTCGAGCACGACCTCACCTTCGTTGGTGGCGACCAGCAGGACGGCGTGCATTTCGCCGTGGAAGGTCCGGACGATGGCGATCGACAGAGCTTCGCCCGGCGCGCCGGCCTCGATCAGCGCCCGCCGCTTGGCCAAGGCGTAGTCCTCGCAGTCGCCGCGTTTGACGTGGTCGACGCCGGCCGCCCAGTAGTCGGCGCGCCCGTAGGCGGCGTAGTCGTCGGACCGGCGGATCGAGCGATTGATCTGGGTGTTGATCCGTTCCAGTTCGCGTTCGCTCAATTGGCTGACGATCGGCGGCGGGGGCTCGTCCTCCGCCGGCGGAACGGCGGCGTCGATCACCGCGGGGTCCATCTCTTCCGGCGCCTCCTCGTCCACCAGGGTGGGCGCGACGGGTTCGAACAGTGTCGCGCTGGACCGCGGCGCGGGCGGGCGGCTGATATAGCCCGGGTAGGCCGAAGCCGAGGCGGGAGCTTCACTGAGTTCGGCGGTCGTGCGTCCGAACAAGGCGGCCCACCGGGCCTGGCCGGCCCACTGGCGCACTTCGGCCAGCCTGGCCGCCTGGCTGGCGTCGATGTCGCCGCCGCGGATGCCGTCCACGCACTCGATGGGCTGGCGCTGGCAGAGGTCGGTGAAACCGACCGGCGCCGCGGTCGGCGCGCCCAGCGGCATGGCGGGCGCGACCTTCATCGGCGCCGCGACCGCCAGAGCGGGCGCGAACGCGAAAGCCAGAAGGCTGAGAGTGGACCGGATGCGCATGATATTCATCCCCTGTTCGGGATCAATATCGCAATTAAACTATAATAACGGCCGTAGATAAATGGGTAAATGTAAGTATACAGATATAGTAAATTTCCCATCAACCAAGTAAGTGATTTCCCTTAGATGAAGTAATCTAGTTAATAAGCTTGACCGCGCAGGGCGCGATAAAAAGCCGGCGACGCTGGGGCGTCGCCGGCCTGAAATTGGATGACGCTGGTCAGGCCGGGTTGGCCGAAGAGGCCGCGTCCTGAACCTCGGGAGCGGCCTCGGGAGCGGGACGGCGGCGGCGCTTGCGCCTGTCCATCGCTCGGAGTTGCCGGACGCTGAGGTCGGGATGGACGCGAAGCTGGTGACGCAGGCGCTCGACCACGCCGGGCAGGACGGCCGCCGTGATCCCCGCCGCGTCGGCCACGAAGTCGGCGAGCGACATGTCCCGGCCGGTCAGGCCTTGCAGGATTTCGATGGCCAGCCCCAGCGCCGCGGCGACCACGGCCAGGTCGGTTCGCCGGCGGCGGGGAGCGATGATGAACAGCGCGTTGGTCACCGCGAAGAAGGCGATGGCGTGGGCTTCCTTGTCGGTGAGGCCGAACCGCAGCTCAAGGTCCTGGAACGGGCCGAGCATCACCACCATCAGGCTGGCGAAGGCGATCGCGAAGACGGCCTTGAAGCATCGTTGCAGGGTACGCGGCGTCAACATTGTGGGGTGCTCCTTACCCGTGCACCTTCGACTGCCCAGCTTCAATTCCTGGTAAATTCGTATGCTTAATGCTTGGTAATACTTAAGAAAAATGATCGGCGGCGCAAAATAAAAGCCCGCCGCCAGGTGGCGACGGGCTCTCCAGAGACTCTGCGGGTTTCTTAGCTCGCGTAGTACTTCTTGTATTCGTCGTAATAGTATCCGGCGTCGCCGTAGCCATGCTTGGACTGAGCGTTCATGTCCACCTGGGTCAGGGCCACGCCCGCGATCTGGGCGTTCGCCTGCTGGAGCAGGCGGACCGAGGCGCCGATGGCGCGGGCGGGGGTCTTGCGCCAGCGCGCCAGCAGCACGACGACGTCGGTCTTGCCCGCCAGGATCCGCGTATCGGCCAGGGCGAGCACCGGGGCGGTGTCGAGGATGACCAGATCGAACGAGGCGCGGGCCTTCGCCAGAAGCTGGTCCATCGCCGGCAGGCCGAAGACGTCCTCGGTGGACGAAGCGGTGTGGGCCAGCGGCAGGACGTAAGCGCCCGAGGCCTGGTCCAGCAGCACCACGCTCTCCAGCGTCGCCGTGCCGTGCAGCACTTCGGCCAGGCCGTTTTCCGGCGTCAGGCCCAGGGTGCGGGTGACGGCGCGGCGGCGCAGGTCGCAGTCGAGCAGCAGCACCTTGCTGCCGGCCTGGGCGGCGACGCGCGCCAGGCAGATCGACGTGGTGGTCTTGCCTTCGCCCGGCAGGGCCGAGGTCAGGACCACGATCTTACCTTGCTGCCCGGGCACGGCGTAGAGGATCGAGGTGCGCAACGACCGGAAGGCCTCCGCGAAGCCGGACAGCGGTTTGCGAAGAACGTAGTCGATCGGCTGGATACCGCGCTCGTTCGCTTCGGCCACCGAGGACATCAGGGGGATCGAAGCGACGCTGGCGAGGCCGATCTTGCGTTCGACGTCGTCCGAGGTCGCCAAGCCGGCGTCCATGATCTCGGCGACGATGACCGCCGCCAGACCCGCGCCGGCGCCGACGATCACGCTCAGCGCCAAGGCCAGCATCAAGTTGGGCGAGCTCTGGCGAGAAGGCGGGACCGCGCGGGACGCGATGCGGGCGTCGGCCTGCTCGACGCCTTCCTGGGCGCCGGTTTGCTTATAGCGGTCCAGGAAGCTCTGGTAGACGTTGCGGGCGGCTTCCGCGTTGCCTTCGAGCTCCTTCAGGTGGACCGAGGCCGCGCTGTTCGCGGCCAGGGTGCCGCGGGCGCCGCCGAGGCTGGCTTCAACCGAACCCGTGCGTTGCTGCGACACGCGGACGCGGGCCTCGAGATTGGAGACGATGCGGCGGATTTCGGCTTGGATCTGCTGGTCGATATCGGCCAGTTCGCGCTGGGCCCGCACCATGTCGGGGTGGCGCTCGCCGTAACGGCCGGACATCTCGGCGACCCGGCCGCTGACCACCGCGCGCTGGGCGCGCAGGTTCTGCACGACCTGGGAACTCAGGGCTTCGCCGACGTCGTCGCCGTTGGAGCCGGCCGCCAGCTGGGCGCGGGCGGTGCGCAGGCGCGCCTCATCCTCGGCTTGTTGGGCGCGGGCCTGGGCCAGCTGCTGGTTGTAGGCCGAGATCTCCTGCTCGGTGAGCGTGGTGCCCTCCGAGCTGAGCAGGTTGTTGGCGACACGATAGTTGGAGACGGCCGCATCGGCCTCCTGCAGCTGGGTGCGCAGGGTGTCGAGACGGGTGTTCAGGAAGCTGTTGGCCTGGCGGGTGGCGTCGAACTTCTCAGTCAGTTGCGACTGGAGGTAGGCGTCGGCGAACGCGTTGGCGATCGTGGCGGACTTCATGGCCGAGGTCGACTCGAAGCTGATCGTGATCGAGTAGGTGAGGCCCACGCGACGGACCGTCAGCTGCTTGCCGACCGCGGCGATGACGGCTTGACGCTCGGCTTCGGCCGCGCCGGGCACGGCGCGCTCAGCCTTCTTGCCGCCCAGGATGCTGCCGATCAGGCCCGGCGACTGGAGGGCGCCGTTGAATTCCGGATCCTTGTCGAGCTTGAGGGCGTCGACGACGGCTTCGGCCAGCTGCGGCGACTTGATGACCTCGACTTCGGTGTCGACCGTGCCGGTGTCCGCTGTCAGGCCAGACAGGACGGCCTGGGAGTCGACGACCTTCTCCGTGCGCGTGTTGATCATGACGTTGGCGGTCGCCGTGTACATCGGTGTTTGCCGAAGCATCACGAACATCAGGACGGCGGCGATCACCCCGGCCACGGCCACGAACAGCCACAAGCGACGCCGGAATGCGGCGATCAGGCGTTCAACATCGATGGTCTCGCCAGAAGACCCGCGGGCGCGGTTCGTCAGCGGCTGCGTATCAACACTGTTTTCCATTAATCTTCGCCAGATCCATTTTCTAAAGGGCTGCGTTTAGTCGCTGTGAACAAATACGCAGTGAAGGCGTGAGCGGCTTCCGGACAGTGGATGCATAGTTCACAAACCACCTTTCGAAAGCGTTTCTCTGTTTTTTCGATCTCATCGCATGGCGCGCGCCAAACCGGGCTCCACTAGCACACCCCCCGAACGCAAGCGAAGGGGTAAAAACGAAGTCAACCAAGTTTGAACAACAAGCGCGTCAGGATTCTGGCGCTCGGGCTTCGAAATGAAAAAGCGCCTACGCGCTGGGCGCCGTGTAGGCTCTGTACAGGTGAAGCTTGCCATGGGGTTCCGTTGACCGATGACTGGGAAAAGCCTTTAGACGGCGGGCTGATGTACAGCCCCGGCCAAGACGCGCTTGGGAGCTCGGGGACGAGTGTGTTCAGGAGTTGCATAATGCTTTCGGCGCTCTTCCTGGCTCTTCTCGCCCTGGCCGCGGACCAATCGGGGGGTCCTGGTACCGCTTCGACGAGGGTTGTCGCGCCGCCGGTGGCGGAGGCTACCGCCCAAGCCTATTCGTGGCGCCCGGTGGCGATCGGAGGCGGGGGCTTCATCACGGGATACAGCGCCGACGCAAGGGGTTTGACCCGCACTGTCAGAACCGACGTCTATGGCGCCTATCTCTGGCAACCCGAGGCGAACCGCTGGCTTCAACTGGTCACGACGGCGAGCATGCCCTCGGAGGATCACAAGCCGATGACGCTGAACGAAGGCGTCTACGAAGTGGCGGTCGCGCCCTCCGATCCGGATCGGATCTACATGGCGATCCACGGCGGGGTCTATCGGTCGAGCGACCGCGGGCGCAGCTTCGTTCGGACCAGCCTTCAGCCGATGACCTTCGACGCCAATAGTCCCTTTCGGCACTATGGCCCGTTCATGAGCGTGTCGCCCCGGGATCGCGACCTCGTGCTCCTGGGCGCCCCGAACGACGGTTTGTGGCGATCGGAAAACGGCGGCCGCGACTGGGCCAGGGTTGCGACGGCGCCGGGCGGGCTCGGCCCCGGGCGCGCGGCGGTGGCGCCCAGGCCAGGGCTGGTCGTGTGGTTCTCGCCGGACGGCGCGCAGATCTGGGTAATGTCGGCCGGGAACGGGGTCTCGCGTTCGCTTGACGGCGGCCGCACCTTCGAGCCCCTCGTCTCACCGCGGGATCCTCAGCCGACCAGCCTGCGCCACGGCGCCTTCGGCCTCGACGGTGCGTTCTACGGCGTCGATCACGACCAAAAGAAAATCTGGAAGTTCTCGGGAGGGGCTTGGGAAGACCTCACGCGGACGGCCGGCGTGACCCCGGCGCCGTTCGGCAGCGTCGCCGTCAACCCGGCCGATGGTTCGATCTACGTCTTCGACGAAGGCGGTCATGCGATCCGCAGCGACGATGGAGGGCGGCGGTGGTCTCGCGTCCTCACCGGCGCGCGGGTCGGGAAGGGTGACCCGCCCTGGCTGCGCGTGGCCGATCAAGGCTACTTCGCCACGGGCCAGGTGGTGTTCGATCCCGTGGTCCGAGGCCGGCTCTGGAACGCCGCCGGCACAGGCGTCTATTTCGGCGATATCGCGCGGCCTCTGGGAAACATTACATGGGAAAGCCAGACCCGGGGCATCGAGGAACTGGTCGCCAACGACGTCAGCGCCGCGCCGGGCCAGCTGCCGCTGTTCGCGGCCTGGGATTTCGGCATCCATCGACGCGACGATCTGGGGAAGTTTTCGACCGGCTACGGCCCCAGGGAGCGGGTGCTGATCGCCGCGCAGCAGCTGGACTGGACGCCGGCCCAACCTGGCTTTTTCGTCACGAACGCCTCGGACACCCGCACCGACTGCTGCTCGGAGGACGGCGACGCCGTGCTGGCGGGCTACAGCGAGGATGGCGGCAAGACCTGGTCGAAGTTCGCGACCTTGCCACGACCGCCCGGAACGGCGCTGTCCGATCCCTGGCGCATGGCGTTCGGAACGATCGCGGTCGCGGCCGACGATGCGCGCAACATCGTCTGGGCGCCCACCCACAACCGATCGCCCTTCTACACCACCGACATGGGGCGGACCTGGCGACGGGTGGTCTTGCCCGGCGAGCGGCTGCCCGATACCGGTTCGCACGCCGACTATTACTTCCACCGCAAGACGCTGGCCGCCGACAAGGTGTTGGCCAGGACCTTCTACCTGGCCCACAGCGGCGATGGTCTCAATCCGGGTCTCGCGGGCCTGTGGGTCACCCGGGATGGCGGCGCCGACTGGTCGAGGATCTACAAGGGCGAGATCGCGCCCGGCAGCCGCTACAGCGCCAAGCTCAGGGTCGTTCCGGGCCATGCGGGCCATCTCTTCTTCACTTCGGGCGTATCCGACCCGGGCGATAGAGCCCTGCGGCGGTCCGTCGACGGCGGTCGGACCTGGGTCGCGCTGCGTCGCGTACAGGCGGCGCATGACATCGCCTTCGGCAAGGCCGCGCCCGAACATGATTATCCGGCCATTTATGTTACAGGGCGGATTGACGGTCGCTACGGTGTGTGGCGATCGATAGACAATGCGGTGAACTGGGTGCGGATCGGCGAGTTTCCCGTCGGCGCTCTTGATGAAGTCGTCGTCATGGACGCAGACAAGGATGTGTTCGGTCGTGTCTATCTCGGCTTCAAGGGGTCTGGATGGCGGTTTGGGCAGCCTTCCGCGTGTAAAGCTGAGCCTTACACGTTTAGAGGCGGTGAAGAGTGCTATTTTTTGGGATCATGAAGCGCGCTCGGCCTCAATTTCGAGCCAAAATGTCTCGATGGCATTTCTTAAGGCCGAGCCTTGCTTATACTCGCCAGTGGGAAGGCTTGGCGTCGGGTCCGCAGAACACCTTTGGGGAATGATGAGGCCATGATCGACCGCCCGCTACGTGCGGAGGCAGGATTGGGGTCGGGCCGACCGAGCCCGGCAGGGCCCCTGCGACCATGAGGTCGCCAAGACTCCTTCTCGTCGCGTCCGCCGGGGGGCATTGGGTCCAGCTTTCGCGGCTGGTCGCGGCCTTCGAGGGGTTCGACGTACAATGCGTCACGACGCTCAAGGGCGCGCGCGCGCCTTGCGGCGGCCGGCCGGTCGCCATCGTGAGAGACGGGTCCCAGACGGATCCCATGGCCCTGCTGGTCATGTTCGCGCAGGTGCTGTTCATCGTGCTGAAGTTCCGCCCGTCCACGATCGTGACCACGGGCGCCGCGCCTGGCGTCTTCGCCGTGCGGCTGGGCAAGCTGCTGGGCGCGCGGACCATCTGGATCGACAGCATCGCCAATTCCGAGAAGCTTTCCCTGTCCGGCCGGCTCGTGCGCAAGCACGTGGACCTGTGCTTGACCCAATGGCCCCACCTCACGGACGCCTATCCGGACGTGCAATGCTTCGGGTCGGTCATTTGATACTGCTGTCCGTAGGCACCCAACTTCCGTTCGACAGGCTGGTGCGGACGGTCGACGACTGGGCGGTCGCCACCGGGCGATCGGACGTGGTCGCGCAGATCGGTCCTTCGACCTATGTGCCGCGCTCGCTGAAGGCCTTCCCGTTCCTGGCCCCCCAGGCCTTTCAGGAACTGCAATTGAACGCCACGATCATGATCAGCCACGCGGGGATGGGGTCGATCCTGACGGCGTTGGAATACGGCAAGCCGATCATCATCATGGCCCGCGATCACCGGCGCGGCGAACATCGCAATGGGCACCAGCTGGCGACCGCCGAGCGTTTCAAGGCCGTTCCAGGGATCTATGTCGCGTCCGACGAACTCAGCCTGGTCGAGCATCTGACCCGCCTGGCCGAGTTGACGGGCTCGGAGAGATTGTCGCCGCATGCGCCGGCCAGTTTCACGGACCGGCTGCGCGACTTTATTCTTCGCCCCTGAACGGCGTCAGTCGAACAGTTCGGCCAGCTGTCGCCCGATCCGCGGCCAGGCGAGGGCTTGGCCCAGCAGGACGCGGCCGCGAGCCGCCCGGTCGGACCACTCGGCCTTGGGCGTGGCGTAGAAGGCCAGGATCGACCGGGTGACGCCATCGAGGTCGACGGGCGTGGGGATCTCGACCGCCGCGAGGCCGGCGGCGATCAGATCGGCGATGCCGCCCGCCGGCGCCGCGATGACGGGTCGGCCCGCCATCCCCGCGATCACGGCCACGCCGCTTTGCGAATTGAAGTCGGTGTAGGGCATGAGCAGGGCGTCGCAGGCCGCGAGCAGTTCGTCGACCCGCTCGTCCGCGATGAAGCCCGTCTCCATGGTCAGGCCGTCGGGGCAGCGCGCGGCGATCGCCTGGCATTCGTCGAGATAGGTCGGGTCGTTGGGGTCCCTGCCTCCGGCCACGATCATCCGGACGGGGCAGCCGGCCGAGCGCGCGGCGATGACAGCCTCCATCGCCAGGGCGACCTGCTTGTTCCGGCGGATCGTGCCGAAAGCCAACAGCAGGTTGGAGCCCGGCGCCGGTCCCGCGGCGGGAACGTCGAAGGCGCCATGCGGCGTCACCACGATCTTGTCGGTGGGCACGTCGAACAACCGGACCAGCGGGGCCCGGCCCGCTTCCGACAGCACGACGATCACCGAGGCGCAGCCGTAGATGAGCCGATACCCCGTGCGCTCCAGCCAGCGCCAGCGCGCGGGTAGGCTCCAGGAATGGGGCTCGGGATCGTGGCAGACGAAGACGACCCTGGCGCCGGTCAGCCGCAGCAGCATCAACGGCCAGATCGCGAAGACGAACGGGTCGGGGATGCTGATGATGAAACGGTTGCTGACGAGGCGCGCCGCCAGCAGCGCGCCCAGGCCCCCCGCCACGCGGGCCAACGAAAGGAACGCACGCCGCGGGCGCGAGCCGCCGTCGACGAGTTCCCGGACCGGGCGGACGCGCCGGACATTGCCCAGATTGGCGGTGCGGTCTTCCGGATAGCCAGCCGGCGCGATGAACAAGACCTGGCTTCCCGCCGCCAGGCCTTCTACAAGCCCTTGGGCGTAGAGGCCGACCCCCGAGCGCCAGGCGCGCGTATAGACGACGATCCGCTTCAACGGTGGCGACCCCGATATTCGAATGGAATGGCGCCGGCCCAGTCGGACTGGGCCGGCGCCAGAGCCTTATCGCGCGACGAAGGCTTCCGCCAATAATCCGTCGCCTCGATCGCGCGGGAACGCACGGTCGGCCTTTGAACCGCGCATTCCCGGCGTGGTCCGGCCGTCAGGGTGTTCCACCGGGCGCCATCGCTTTCCAACACGCCCCGGGCGCGATAGTCAGAAACCTCTTCCCTGATGTTGGAGCCCGAATGGGACGCTACCTGCCGCAGATCGACGGGCTCCGCGCCGTGGCGGTGTCGGCGGTCGTGATCGACCATTGTTTCGGACCACGGATCCTGGTCGGCGGGCACATCGGCGTCGATATCTTCTTCGTCATCAGCGGCTTCCTGATCACGGGCCTGCTGGTCGAGGAAATCGATCGCGACGGACGCGCATCGCTGCGCGACTTCTATCTCAGGCGTTTCCTGCGGATCATGCCGGCCTTGCTCGGGGTGTCGCTCTTCGTCGTGGCGGCGCTGCTGGCCGGATCCCTTGTAGCCAGGCGGCTGGACCTCTGGGGCGAGTTGCGCAACGTGCTCTACACCTTGGCCAGCATCATGAATTGGGCCAGGGCGGCCGGCTGGACGGGGGGAGGCTTCCTGGGCCACGCCTGGTCGCTGAGCGTGGAGGAGCAGTTCTACCTGGTTTGGCCGCTGCTGCTGAACGCGACGGCCGGACGGCTCGATCGTCGGCGATACGCGATGGTGCTGATCGGGGCGATGCTGGCCCTGGCGGCCTGGCGAGGCTTCCTGGCCTGGGACGGCGCCAGCGCCGATCGCCTGTATAATGGGACAGACACGCGCGCTGATGGCCTGCTGCTGGGCGCGGCCCTGGCCCTGTCGGGGGTGCGGCGCCTGCCGGCCATCCTGCTCAAGCTTTGGCCCGTTCCACTGCTTTGCCTGGCCGTGGTCGCGGTTTCGACGCCCTGGTCCGCGCCGCTCCTGGCGTATGGCGGTTTCACCTTGGTGGCGCTTTGCGCGGCCTGGCTGGTGGCCCTGGCCGTGGACGATCGCGCCCCGTTCGTCCCGTGGCTGAAGTCGCCGTTCGCACTGTGGATAGGCAAGAGGTCCTACAGTCTTTACCTCTGGCACTATCCGATCCTGATGATCTTTTCGTTCGCGGGCGTGCGTTCGCGGCTCACCGACGTCGTGACGGTCGTGGCCTCACTCGTGGCCGCGCACCTGTCCTATGGGCTGATCGAGCAACCTTTCCTGCGCTTGAAGGGACGTTTCCAGGATCTCTGGGGCAAGCGCGCGCGGGGCGAACGAGGGGTACCGAACTCCGCCCCCTAGCCAGGGCAGGAGTCGCGGCGGGTGCGTCGGCCGCTTCTTCAGATAGACATAGTAGGCGGCGATGAAGATCGCCGACAGCACGGTCGAGGATCCAGACCACAGGTCTGGGGCGATGACGCCCAGAAGGGTGCAGGCGCAACCGGCCAAGGCCAGACCGTCGGCGTCCGCCCGCTCGAAGCCCAGGGCCTGGAGGAAGAAGCCGGAAAAGGCGCTGATGGCGCTGATGACCATGAAGATGATCAGCCCGATGACGCCACCGGTGTAGAAAACCCCCACCGCGCCGATATCCGAGAAGAAGAAGGTGGTCGTCGCCATCAGGTTGATGGTGTCGTCGCGGCTGCTGGCCAGCCCGACGCCGAACAGCCAGTAGTCCCGCGCGAAGTACTTGGTGGCCTCGTAGGACAGCGAGCGGATCGTGGCCGAGGAGTCGTTGTTGCCGAACATGTCGTAGGGCCGGAACGCTTGATCGTTCAGGCCGATGATCAACACCAGGGACACGACGAAGAAGGCCAGGAAGCAGAGGACTCCGACCCGCCTGGTGTTTCGCAGCACGACATAGGTGACGAGGGCGAAGATCGTGACCGCGGTGACCGCGCGGAAGTAGGAAAGCCAGATGCCGGCCGCGAACAGGCCGAAGGTCAACAGATAGAGCCACTTCTTGGCGACGAAGGCTCGGGTGAACGACAGGCATAGGCCGAACACCATCAGGGACGACATCATCGCGAAGCGCGAGGGGCGGCCAAGCCGCAGGTCGGCGGCGATGAACAGCTTTTCCGCGCCGGGATCCGTCGGCGCCTTCAGGCCTCCAAGGCCGAGACTGAGCGCCAGATAGAAAAGAGCGTAGACCAGCGCCACCCCGAACAGGACGTTGATCAGGGTCTTGCGCTCGAGGTTGACCAGGGCGGCGACGAAGATCACCGAGGAGAAGAGCCCGATATAGACGGATATGGCGTTGAGGTTGGCGTCGCGCCCCCAGGCGGTCGAGAACCAATAGACCTGCGACGCGGCGTAGATGGTCGCGACCACGCTCCACAGGACGATGCCGTACTGGCGATGGACGATGCAGATGGCCGAGGCCAGGCCAAGGGCCAGCAGCTCCAGGCCCAGGGCGACCGTGCGACCGTTGGGACCGGCGTAGAAGCTGATCCGGCCCTGGTGCGCCACGAACGCGATCAGGAATATCACCAGCGCGATCGTTGTCGCCAGCCTGGCCAGCCATGGCTTCGGTGTGGCGGTCGTTTGCACGAAATCGGCTTTACTGGAGTGGCTGAAGGACGGCGCGGCGATCGCTTCCGATCGCGGCGAATTGGTATCAGTGCGCATCAAGTCAGGCAACATCGGGGCGCCTTCAGGTCGCCGCGATGGTCGCGTCGTCCAATCAGTGCGCACCGCCGGGTCAACGGCGCTCGATCCGCTCCAGAGCCGCCGGCGGCGTGCGCAAGCTGAAACCTTCCGTGGCCGCGCCGGCCCCCGTCGCGGTCAGGTGCTGGAAGTCGAAATAGTAGAGCGTGTCGGGCGCGCCGTAGCGGCAGCCTTCCTGTCCGCACAGCCGCGCTTTCGTATCGAAGAAGGTGACGCCCGGGCGCGCGTTCGCGACCGAGCGCAGGAGGGGCGTGGCGGGATCCTCGAAGATCTCTTCGCCGCGGGCGGCGAATACGCCGGGCGTGCGTGCGAACCAGCGCTGCGCCGCTGCTCTGGCGGGGATCATGTCGCCGACGACGCGGCTGTAGGGATCGAACCGGAAGGACGGGAGGTCGTCGACCAGGATCACGCGCCGCCCGGCCGCCGTCAGGCGCGCCACCGTGGCGTCCAGGGCGTCGGCCAACGGAACGGTCGCGCCCCTATCGTCGGTCAGGCTCATGTCCGAGGGCCAATAGCCGGCCAGCACGACCACCTCGATCTCGGGGTGGCGCTCGACATAGGCGAAGGCCTCGCGCTGGAAGGCCTGGCATTGCGCCAGGTGACCTGTGCGGCCCGGCTCCTCCCGGGCGAAGCCCCACAGCGGCGGGCACGAGGACTTGGTGATCTGGCCAAAGCCGAAGCCCTCGCGGGCCGCCAGCGCCTTGAAGCCGGGCGCGATCGCGCTGCCATGGCTGTCGCCCAGCACCAGGACGCGAGGACCCGCGAAAGCCGGCAGGCAGGTCGCCGGATCCTGCGGCGATACGGCCCCGTAGGGCGCCAGGCAGCGGTCGGCCCGGGCCTCGCTGACCGTCCGGGACATCTGTCGCACGGCCGGCGAGAACCGGCCCGGCCAGCCGTCGGTCAGGAAGAAGAGCAGGGCGGGCAGCGCGATCAGCACCGCGACCGCGCCGTAGCGCACCAAAACGGCCTTCTCCCCGAGGACACGGCGACGGAAGGGCTGCTCCACCCACCGCCAGGAGGCCACGGCCGGGACCAGGGACAGCACCAGCAGCGCGATCGGCGGCAGGCCCTTGCCGTCCGGAGCAAGGATCCGGTTCAGGAAGAACAGCGGCCAGTGCCACAGGTACCAGGAATAGGAGATCTTGCCGACGAAGACGAAGGGGCTCCAGGACAGGACCTGGCGGTTGAACAGGCTGCCGGGGGCGGCGATCAGGATCGCCGTGGCGACCGTCGGGATCAGGACGTACCAGCCGGGGAAGGCGTAGGTGGGCTGGTAGAGCGCCATGGCCGCCACCAGGGCCGCCACGGCGGCGATCGCCGCCAGGTCGGCGATCGGTCGCGGGATCGTCCAGGTGTTCGCCCGGCGTTCGGACAGCGCCAGGATCGCGCCCAGGCCCAGTTCCCAGGCGCGGGTCGGCAGCAGGTAGAAGGCGGCCTTCGGGTTCAGGTGCGTCAGCGCGATCGAGCCGGCGAACGAGACCACGGTCCCCAGGATCAGGATCGGCATGAACAGCCGCGGCCTGATCCTCAGGCACAGCAGCACCAGGATCGGGAAGACGATGTAGAACTGCTCCTCGACGCCCAGCGACCAGCTCATCAGCAGCGGCAGGTGGTCGGAGGCCGGGTCGAAATAGCCGCCGGCGGTGAAGAACAGGAGGTTGGAGGCGCCGAAGACGGCGGCGAAGGCCTCCTTGCCCAGTTCCCGCAGCTCGAGCGGCGTCAGCAGTAAGGCGCCCAAGCCGAACAGGATGGTCAGCAGCACGTAGAGGGCCGGCAGGATGCGCCGAACCCGCCGGGCGTAGAACCGCGAGAACCGAAACTCGCCGGCGACGGCTTCGCGAAAGACCTGGCCGCCGATCAGGTAGCCGGAAATGACGAAGAACACGTCCACGCCGATGAAACCGCCGAGTAGTCCGTGGAAGCCGGCGTGGAACACCACCACGGCCAGCACGGCGATCGCGCGCAGGCCGTCGATGTCCGGCCTGTAGGCCCCGGTCAAAGCGGTTGGCGAACCGGCGGGCTCGGGGGCGCGGGCGGCGTTGGGCGCGGCTTCCTGGATCATGCGGGTCCGGTTGTCTTCGCTCGGCCGGCGCGAGGCAAGGCGTGAAGAGCTCCGCGGCGCGGGCGGGCCGCGCACGACGCCCGAGCGAGGCGGAAATCGCCTGCGGTCGCCCGCCCGTTGGGCGCAACGCCAGGAACGCGAAGCCTGGCCTGGACGGCGGACACGGTCACAGCGACCTGTAAAGCTCGGCGAACCGCTCGGCGCAGGCCGCCACGGAGAAATGCGTCTCGAACCGCCGCAGTCCCGCCCGGCCGTAGGCGGCGCGTCGCTCGGGCGACAGGATCAGGGCGGCCAGGGCCTGGGCTAGCTGCGCCGCGTCGTCGGGCTCGACCAGCAGGCCGGTCTCGCCGTCGAGGACCTGCTGGGGAATGCCGCCGATCCGGGTGGACACGACGGGAAGCCCGCGGGCCATGGCTTCCAGGATCGCCACGGGCTGGTTCTCGGCGCGGGAGGGCAGGACCAGCAGGTCGGCGCCGCGCAGCACCTTGTCGGCGCCGGCCTCGTCCACCCAGCCCGGAAAGGCGATCCTGTCGATCACGCCCGCGCGCTCGGCGTGGGCGCGGGCCGTCTCCAGGTCGCCATTGCCGCCGATCGTGGCGGTGAAGGCCAGGCCGTCGGCCTTGAGCCGGGCCAAGGCGTCGATCAGCACGTCCACCCCCTTGCGGTGGCCCACCTCGCCCAGGAAGGCGATCGCCGGCACGGCGTTCGGCGGGCGCGCGACGACGGGGGCGGCCGGCACGCCGTTGGGGATCTCGACCACCTTGGCGGCGGGTAACCGCAGCTCGGTCAGCATGAACCGCTTCCAGTGGTCGCCCAGGGCCACGACCGCGTCGGCCCGCGCGAAGAAGGCCCGCACCGCGGCCTGATGCTTGACTGGCAGGTCGGCGTAGAACTCGTCATAGCCGCTGCCGTGCAGGTGCAGGACCGTCCGCATGCCCAGGGCCTTGGCCACGCCCTGGTAGAGTTGCTTGCGCAAGGTCGATCCGCGCGGCGCGACATTGAGGTGCGCGACGTCGATGCGTCCGGCGGCGCATCTCACAGCGAAGGCCGCGAGGGCGAACGGGGCGGTGAGGTGCTTGAGCACGGCGTTGTCGCTGTATCGCGAGCGATAGACGTGCGTCTCGATGTCGGGAATGTGCGCCTGGATATGACGCGTCAGATAGGCCGTCACCCGCACGATCCCGCCGTGGCCCGAAAGACCTTCGGGGATGACGATCGCAACTCGTTTTCTTTTCACCGGGGCGTCCGTGCTTTGGCCGGGGCGTGTCTTCGGCGGGGAAGGCGTGAACAGCTGACCTATCCCTGGCTTTGCCCGGGCGGCTGCGGGGTCGTCAAGGACAAGCCCGCGCTCGGGGCCGGCGCCAGCGCCAGCGACGCGTCCGTGATCACCGCTCGAGGCTCGTTCCCGCGGCCGAAGGCGGATAGGCGGCCGAGCAGCCATTTTTCGACCGTCAGGTGGATGACCAGGGCCGTCGCCACGGCCGAGAGCGCCAGGATCACGAACATCGCTTCGGCCGGAAGGGGCAGGCGCTTCAAAACGCGCAGGGCCAGGGAGGCCAGAGGCTGGTGGATCAGGTAGAGGACGTACGACGAGCCGCCGGCGGCCTTCCAGAAACCGGGCGCGGGCATGGTCCAGGTCGCTTCGAGCCGAACCAGGCCGCCGATCAGCACCGCCGCGCCCAACAACAGCCCGATCGCGCCGAGCGGACCCAGGACATCGACCTCGTGCGGTACGCCCCGGCCGAACATCCACTCGATGCCGCACAGCAACAGCATAAGGCCGCCGCCCAGGCCGATCAGCGGCCAGGGCCGCGAGGCGCCGGGCGCGCCGGCGTTGGCCGCCACGATCATGCCCAGGCCAAAGCCCAGGTTCAGCGTACTGGTCACGACCGACCAGGATCCCATCCAGGGCACGGTGTCCGCGCCAGCGGCCAGGGCGTAGAGACCGGCGGCCATGCTGATCGCGATCCAGGCGCCGATGGCCCAGAACGCCTTGGGGCCGAACCACAGGGCCAGGGCGAAAAGCGCGTAGAACACCATTTCGTGGCGCAGGGTCCAGGAAATCGACAGGATGGCGTTGGCGTGAGGCAGCAGCAACAGGTCGGCCGCCACGCCCAGGGGCGTCAGTTCGCGCTGGCCGGCCATGGACGGGCTGACCAGAAAGGCCAGCAGCATGGCCAGGGAAACGGCCAGGAACATCGGAAACAGGCGCACGGCCCGTTTCACGATGAACCGCCCCACAGCGCCGGCCTGTCCCAAATCGGCGCGGTGGACGTGATAGATGATGAAGCCGCTCAGCACGAAAAAGTACGGGACGCCGACATGGCCCGGCCGGAAGATGTCGCCGAAGACTGTCACGCCGCGAAAGTCGGCGATCACGCCTGTGTAGTGGAACAACATGACGCCCAAGGCGGCGAAAAAGCGCCCAGCCTCCAGGGAAATCAATTTGTTGCCGCCGGAGCGCGCCATTATAGGTCCCTGTCCCTCAGTCGAGCCTGGCGGTGATTGCCCGTTCATCCAGCGATGCTCGTTTTTAAGATCGTATATGCGAAAGTCGTGCGTTGTAGTGTCTAGCGGCGGGTTGGACGCAGTTCCGATAGGGACAGTTCGCGCCCCTTTTCAGGCGAGGCCCCATGTCTGACTTCAAGACCCATGCCGCCGAACGGAAGCGGCGGCGCCGATGGATCGCATTGATTTTGGGCGGGAGCTTGGCCCTGGGTTCGATCGTGGCGGCGGCGGCGATGTCCACGCAGGAGGGACGGGAGGTCGTCGTCGACGCGGCCGACGCACTCAAGTCCGTGCCGCGTCACCTGCGCACCGAAAGCAACCCCGAACTGATCCGCGCCGAGAACCCGCGCTTCCAGGTGCAGAACGCCGGCCAGCCGTGGAACTACGCCGTCAAGGGCGCCTCGGCCCGCTTCGAGGTCCGTCCCGGCGACAGCCTGCCCGGCGACGGCAAGATCAAGGAGCGCTCCGAGATCGCGACCTCCCTGCGGATGAAGCCCGGCCAACCCTATGAGGTCTCCTTCAATCTGATGATCGAGCCGGGGCCGCCAAACACGGCGCGCTGGATGACCCTCAGCCAGATCCAGTCCACGCCCGACCCGGGCGAGCCGGGACATAGCCCGCCGTTCGCGATCGAGATGGTCGGCGAGCGTATGCGGATCATCACGCGCGACGATCCCAACCGCGTGGCCAGCCGCGAGACCACCACCTATCACGCGCACTACACCGACAGCCGACCGATCGAGCGCGGCCACTGGTATCGGATGCGCATCCGGGTGAAGTTCGGCCCGTCCGGCGACGGCTTCCTGCAGGTCTTCCGCGACGGCCAGCGACTGGTCGATTATCAAGGCCCCCTGGGCTTCGAAGACATCGTCGGTCCGTACTGGAAGCAAGGCGTCTACCGGGAGGCGGCCAAGGAGCCTTTCGCCGCCAATTTCAGGAATCTGAGCATCAAGCCGCTTTAGGCGAGCCTTGCGCGGCCTGCACGTGTCGCATCGGAGACGAGGTGGAAGGTCGAGATGACGGCGGAGTTCGCGTGACGCAAGGCCAAGCCAATCCCCGGGTCGCTGCGATCATCCTCAATTGGCGGGCGCCCGCCGACACCGTCCAGTGCGCGCTAAGCGCCGCGGGGTTGGACCACGAGAACCTGGACATCATCGTCTGCGACAACGCCTCCGGCGACAGCTCCTTCGAGGCGATCCAGTCCGGCCTGGCCGAGCAGCTCCCCGCGGTGAACCAGCAGCGCGTCGCCCGCGGCATGCGGCCCTTCGTCCTGGCGGCGCTGGAGGCCTCGACCCTGGCCGCCCCGCCGCGCGGCGACGACGCGAGCCGCCGGCTCTGGGTGGTCCAGACCGGGCGCAACGGCGGCTATGCGGCGGGTAACAATGTCGGCGCCCGCCTGGCCCTGGCCGAACCCGACGTCGAGTACGTCTGGATCCTCAACAACGACACCCTGGTGGAGCCCGACGCCCTGACCAAGCTGCTGGAGCGCACGGCCCAGGACCCGACCATCGGCATCTGCGGCGCCAAGGTGGTCTATCTCGAGAAACCCGATCGCGTGCAGTCGCTGGGCGGCGGACGCTTCCTGCGCGGCCGGGCGCGCTGCGAGCTGCTGGGCAAGGGAACCTCGGCGGAGGCCCCGGTCGACGCCGCCGCCATCGAGGCCAGTCTCAGCTACGTCAACGGCGCGGCGGCCCTGGTGCGGCGGACCCTGATCGAGACCGTCGGCTACATGGACGAGGGCTATTTCCTCTATTGGGAGGAGATCGACTGGGCGGTCCGGGCCGCCGGCCGCTTCCGCCTGGGCTATTGCGACGCCGCCAAGGTCTATCACCGGGTCGGCATGTCGATCGGCACCAGCGACGAAGGCCAGTCCTCGATGCTGTCGGACTTCTACCTGACGCGAAGCAAGTTCCGCTTCCTGCGGCGGCACTATCCGGCGTTGGTGGTCCTGGCCCTGCCGAACCTGGGCCGGGCGGTGCTCCGCGAGCTGCGCGCCGGCCGGCGCGACCGGGCTCGCAACCTGCTGGTCGCGGCGGCCGGCGGACGCTATTCGCCCGGCTGAGCGGGATCAGGCGCGGGAGCGCGCGAACCGGCCCTTCAGGCGCCGACCTTCCTCCACCAGGGGGTGACGGCACAGCACCAGGGTGACGGCCCAAAGCGCCACGCCCAGGGCGACGGCGGCGGCCACCTGCCAAAGGGGGACGGCCGGGTCGCCGTGGACGGCCAGCATCAAGGCGCCGGCGGGCGCGACCGCCGCCAGGGCCAGCAGCAGCGAGCGGCCATAGATCGGCACGACGTCGGCGGTCGTGGTCTGCGTCAGGCGCGCCAGGGGCGGTCGGTACATCAGGATCGCGGTCGCCGCGTCGGCCAGGCGCGCCGCGGCGGCGCCCAGCAGGCCGCCGAAGAAAGCGCCGCCGGTGAAGTAGGCCAGGCTCAGGCCGGCGCGGCGGTACTCGATCTTGACCTGCAGCTTGGTCTCGTCGCGGATGACGAACACCTCCCAGGTCATGGTCACGCAGGTCAGCAGCACGCCGGCCAGGGCCAGCATCGACAGCAGCGGGGCGGCCCCGGTCCATTTGGGACCGTACAGCAGGTGGACCAGCGGGCCCGACAGCACGGCGATGCCGGCGAAGGCGGGCCAGAGCAGGGCGGTCATGTTGGCCAGTATGCCCAGATAGGCGTCGCGCAACGAGCCGGCCTTGCGCTGTTGCTCGGCCAGGTCGGCGAAGACCACCTTGGTGAAGACCGTGTGGATGTTGTCCCAGATCACGCTGTGCAGCGAGGCGGCGCGCGAGAACAGGCCCAGGGCGCCGAGGCCCAGGATCCGCCCGAGGATCAGCTCGCCCAGGCGGGTCGACAGCGTGTTGACCCCGCCGATCGCCACCATCCGCAGGCCGAAGGTCATCACCGTGCGCCAGCGGGCCAGGCTCAGGCGCAGCGCGAAGTGGCGAAAGCCGAAGGCGTTGAGGATGGCCACGGCGGTGATCGCGCCCGCCAGGTTCCCCCAGGCCATGCTCATATAGCTGTGGCCGGCCAGCACGCCCAGGATCGTGACGCCCGACGCCACGGCCGCCTTGCCGGCCGAGGCCATGGCGATCTTGGAGAACTGCAGTTCGCGCTGCAGTAGGCCCGACGGACGCAGCTCGAAGATGCTCACCAGCGGCGCGACGGCGATCAGGGCCATGACCGATCCCACGCCCGGCTCGGAATAGACCCGCGCGGCGACAAAGCTGGCGGCGTAGACCAGCAGGGCCAGCAGGATGTTCAGCGCGGAGTTGACCGTGAACACCGTGTCGACCAGCGCCTTGTCCAGCTCCGGCTCGCGCACCAGCAGACTCAGCAGGCTGAAGGTCTGCAAGGTGGCCAAGAGGCCGTTGGTGGACAGGGCCACGGCGTAGACGCCCACCTCGTAGGGCGAAAGCAGGCGGGTGACCACGATCTGGGTGCCGAACTGCAGGCCAAAGAACAGGAGCTGCGCCCCGGCGCTCCAGATCAGATTGCGCCTAATGGACATCGAGCGCGGGCTCCGATTGCGCGCGCCCGCTGGTGGGCGACGCCAGGCCGGGCATAGGACGGCCGCGACGCGCCGTCGAGGTCATCGGGCCTGGTTCCGGACTTCGACGCCCAGATTCATCCGCCGCGCCACGACCCGAGACCCCGACTGGCTGAAGTGATCGTTGTCGAGATAGAGCGAGCGACCAGCGCTCACGACCTGGCAGCGCCGGGCGTCGCAGAGAACCTCGTCGAAACCGATGACCGGGACGATTCCCCGCCTTTCCACCTCCGTCAGGAACTTCAGCACGGGCGCGCGGCGCCGGGTGTACTCGTCGTGGTCGATGGCGCAGTTGGCGGTCGGAAAGACCGACCACAGCCCGGCGTGCAGCCGGTCGACGCAACGCCCGATATTGTACGGCGCCGAGGGCGGCGGCGCGACCAGCACCACGCGCTTGCCCTGCCGACGCAGCGCCTCCACGGTGCGGGCGAGGCCGGCCAGCAGCCGCGTGTCGTCCTGGGCGAATTCTTCCAGCCCGCCTGGCGTCCGGGCCAGCACGCGCCAGCCCCCGTCTTCGGCGCCGGCCACGTACTGGGTCAGGGCGCTGGAGAGGACCACGGTGTCGATCTCGGGACGTCGGCCCAGGTCGTCCAGCACCTGGCGATTGAAGCGCATGCAGCTTTCCGCCCAGGGGCGGTGATAGAGCGCGCCGTTGACCGGGGCCATGTCGAGGAATGGGCCGCAGACAGTGCGGGTCGCCTGGGCCACGCCGCCCGGCGCGGTTTCGGCCAGGCCGCCGGCCAGGTGCATGCCGAACGAGTCGCCCCACACCAGGGTCTTGGCGCCAGGCGCGCTCTGGCAGGCGGATTCGCGTCGGAAGTCGTCCTTGAACACGCAGCGTTCGTCCAGGCCGACATTCCAGTCCCGATCCGCCAGGTTCGGATGCGGCGTATGGCGCGCCCACAGCACCGAGGCGCCGACGACCACGACAGGGATGGCGATCAGGATGGCGATGGCCCGCCCGTCGACCTTGAACCGTCGCAGCGGCTGTTCGACCAGGCGGTACTGGATCTCGGTCAGCACCAGGGCGAGGACCACCAGCAGGGCGTTGACGACCCACGGCACAGGGCCGACGAAGACGTTGTTGGCGAAGGCGAACAGCGGCCAGTGCACCAGATAGAGCGAGTACGAGCGGTCGCCGATCGGGATCAAGGGCGCCAGGGCCCGGGCCGGTCGGACGATCTGGCCGCTGATCAGCAGGTTGGCGGTCGCCAGGCAGGCGACGCTGGCGGCGAGACCAGGATGTCCGCGCTGGTCGAAGACGAAGGGGATGACCAGCAAGGTCAGGGCGCACAGCGGCCGAAGCCAGAAACCGGCCTTGTCCAGCGTGACGCCGCGCCGGACGATCATCGCGGCCACCGACCCCAGGCCCAGCTCCCAGGCGCGGGTCGGCATGAAATAGAACGCCGCTGACGGGCTGCGCTGGACGGCATAGAGGCAGAGGACGGCGCTGGCGGCCGTCAACAGGACCCCGGCCAAAGGACGCAGCCGGCGCGGACAGATCACCGTCAGCAGCGGCAGGATGAGGTAGTACTGCTCCTCGATGGCCAGGGACCACATGTGGAGCAGGGGCTTGAGGGCCGCGCCGCTATCGAAATAGTCGATCTGCCGCCACAGGACGAAATTGGTGGTGAAGGTAAAGGATCCGGCCAGTTGCTGGACGAACTTGGCGTTTTCGAACGGGTCCAGCAGGAACGGCGCGACGGCCGCCGTGACGACCAGGGTCGCATAGCTGGCGGGCAACAGGCGGCGAATCCGCCGTGCGTAGAAGTCGCGGAAACTGAACCGCTCCGCCTCGGCTTCGCCCTCGATGATCCGCATCATCAGGTAACCGGAGATGACGAAGAAGATGTCGACCCCCAGGAAGCCGCCCGGCAGATAGATCAGGTGGGCGTGGTCCACCACGACGAGCAGGATCGCCAGGGCGCGCAGCGCCTGGATGTCTGGACGAATGATCGAGCGCGGGGTCGCCGCGGCCTGACTAGTCATGCCGACTGGCGGGCTGGGCCAGGGTGACGGCCTCGAGCGCCTGGGCCGGCGCGACCCGTCGCCGGAAGAAGCCGGTGATCAGGCTCCAGGCGCCGACGTTCCAGGCGACCAGGGAATAGAGGCCCAGGCTGGGCGATCCGCGTCGCCAGCTCAGCAACGCCAACGGCGCCAGCAGCAGCAGGGCGAAGGCCGCGGCGCGCGTGGCCAGTGGGAAGGGCGCGACCAGGCAAGCGATCAGCAGCGCCCACCAGGCCATCACCGCCAGGCTGTTGCGGATGTGCCCCAGGCGGCGGAGCACCAGCGGTAGGTGCGGCCGGCCCAGCGCGCCGCGCAGCACCTCGCCGGCCGCGCCCGCATAGCCTGACTTCAGCCGCCGCCAGAGCATGCGGTAGCCCTCGGTCTGGTGGCCGTAGTGGTCGACGGCGGGATGGTCGATCCGCGCCAGCTTCCAGCCCTGGGCGCTCAGGCGGGCGGCCAGCTCGAACTCCTCGAAGGCGTGCAGATTGCGATCGGCGAAATGGCCGACCTGGCGCACGGCCGCCACGCGGTAGAGGCCGCCGCAGTCGAGCCGGTCGACCAGGCCCGGTCGCCAGTTGCGGTCGTTGTTCACGGCGCTCGCCCGGATCTGGAACTCGTGGCCTTCGACGTTCATCTCGCGGACCAGGCCGCCGACCGCCGCCAGGTCCGGGTTGGCCTCCAGGTGCGCGATCGCGGCGGGCAGGAAGCCGGGGTCCAGCACCATGTCGCCGTCCAGCAGATAGAAATAGTCGCCATCCGCCTGCTGGAAGGCCAGTTGCGCGCCAGCCCCGCACGAGCGTTCGGACGGGTCAGCCAGTTGGACGATGCGGACGGGCAGGGTCGAGGCGATCTCCAGGGTCCGGTCGGTGGAGCCGGAATCGGCCAGAACGACCTCGCCGCCGAACGGCTCGGCCGCGCGCAGGGCGCTGGTCAGCGCCTCGGCGATGCGCTGTTCCTCGTTCAGGGCCTTGACGCCGATGGTCAGCTTCATGGCTGGAGCTCCGCCAGGGCGACCGCCCGCCCGGCTCCGTTTCGCCAGCGCGCCGTCTCCCGCCAGATCCACAGCGCGAAGACCGCCTCGCCCAGCAGCACGCCTCCCAGGGAATAGAGCGGGCCGCCCAGGATCAGCAGCGCCAGGACCCCGACCAGGGAAACGCCGCACGAGATCATGCTGGCGTGGGCCAGCGGCTTGAACTGGCCGGCGGCCTGGAGCAGGACGCTTTCGGCCGTCCGCGCCGTGCGCACGCCGGCGATGGCCAGCCACAGCAGGGTTCCGATCATCAGATAGTTTCTGTCGTACTGCTTGGGGAACAGCAGGGTCGGTCCATAATGCATCAGGGCCAGCGCCGCGAGCACGGTCGCCGCCCAGGCCGCGATCAGCATGATCCGAAAGAAGCGCATGGTGGCCAGCGCCTCGCGTCCATCGTCCCGCGCCAGCTGGCGGGCCATCTGCGGACGCTCGAATTCGGTCAGGGCGTTGGTGACCACGCTGATCGGCCGCATCAGCAGGGCGCTGGCGGCCAGGGGGGCGAACGCGGTCGCGCCGCTGATCAGGGTGACGATATAGGCGTGGGCGTTGGCGGTGGCCTCCGTCGTCAGCACGCCCGTCAAGGACCAGCCGGAATGCTCGCGCCAGACCCGCCCGTAGTCGGCGATGGCCTTGAGCGAGACCTCTCCGAACTGCTGCTTCAGATAGCGGAGGCCGAACGGGGCCAGGCTCAGCGCCGCCCCGGCGACCAGGCTGACATAGGCCGCCGCGGCGGAGGTGGCGTGGGTGACAGCCACCACACCGACGCCGGCCAACAGCACGACGGTGTAGATGATGTCGGAGGTCATGGTCCGCCATGGCCGGCCCGTGGCGTAGGCGTAGGCGCGCGCGAACCACCGCAGCAACATCGCCATCGCGTAGGCGGCGAACAGCAGGCCGGCCAGGGGATCGGCGTGCAGGACCGCGCCCAGCCCGGCGAAGATCGCGAGGGCGACGAGCGCCAGCGCCAGGTTCGTCGACATCAGGCAGCGCCGCGTCGGGCTGTCACGGACTTCGTCGCCCGACAGCAGGATCGGCATGGGCGCGCAGAACAGCGCGCTCCACAGTCCCAGGCTGAACTGGGAGGCCACCAGCAGGAACGAGAACGCCCCGAAGGCCCCGGGATCCAGCACGTGCAGCAGCTGCACGGACACCACGAACTGGGCGCCGGCGCTGCCGACCGGTCCGATGGACGCCAATCCGTAGCGCACGGTCTTGCCGACCAGGCGCGCCAGCGGCGGCCGCTCCGGTCGCGGCGATGCGGAATCAGGGGCGGGCATGGCGTCGGGCTGGATCAGGCGCGGGCCGTCGACCTGCGGCGCGAAGACGATCCTTCGCGCCGTTCCGGCGACGGCGCCCGCGCCGGCTTGGATGATCGGCGCGTGATCACGCCGGTCAGGGCGATGGTGAACATCAGGAAGACCTCGATGATCGTGTCGCGCTCCAGCAGGCTGGATTCGGTCATGTTGTGGCCCGCGCAGAACACCAGCATGGCGATCAGCATCGCCAACTGGGACCGCCCGGCGACACTACTGCTCAGCAGTCTCGCGGCTGGCGCGATGATCGTGGCGATCACCGCCAGGACCAGGCCCGGCAGGCCGATCTGGACCAGCAGGTCGATATAGCCGTTGTGCCCGTTGCCCAGCTCGCTGACCCAGTTCTTGGTGTATTGGTAGACGGGGCTGTTTTCGCCGATGTTCCAGAACGAACCGTAGCCGGAACCGGTGAACGGGTGGTCCTGGGCGTAGTTGAAAAGGTGGGGCCAGATCTGCACGCGCCCTGTCAGGGCGTCCTGGCGTCGGAACGGGCCAAGCATCTCATCCCACCATTTCATTGAGCTCAGCATCGCGAAAATGCTGCCGATGAGCAGGATCGGGATCAGCGCGATCCGATATTTCGGCTTGAACCGCAGGGCGACCGCGCCCGAGACCAGGGCGGTGACCAGCATGCCCATCGAGGTCTTCGATTGGGTGCGGAACAGGTAGTAGGCGGTCGCCACGATGATGGCGACCCGCAGCGCCGGCCACATGCGTTGGCCGCCGAAGGTGAAGATCAGGATGGTCATGGCGCAGATGGCGCCGGTGAAGTTCTTCTGCGGGAGCAGCCCGCGCCAATCGCCGACCAGGCCCGCGTCCATCGAGTCGGCGAGGCTGTGCACGGCCGACGGCGAAACCGCGATCGCGACATAGTTGGCGACCAGAAGGGCGGTCAGGAAGATCATCAGAACCTTGATCGTCCGGTCGTAGCCGCAATCGTCGATCACCAGGAAGATCGTCCAGATGATCATCGTGGTCAGCAGCAGGCGACGAAAGCTGATCATTGGGTCGATCGCCCAGGTCACGCTCAGCCAGCACCAGCCGATCGCCAGCATCAGCGATATCGGCACGATCAGCAGCTTTCGCCATTGCTGGAGAATGCCGACCGCCCACAGGGTGGCGGCGAAGAGGATGGCGTAGGTGACTTGCCGGAACATGTTCCCGTTGCCGGTCATCGGGCCGCCCGCGGTGATGATCGGAGCGACGACCATCAGGGTCAGCAGCACGAACAGGATATAGGCCGTCGGAATCAGGAACGGCCGGGGGCCTGTCCTGCGTCGATGCTCGCCGGTTTCCGTCATGTCACGCCCTCCTGTTGCGGCTGGGGTTTAGATGAATGCAGGCCATGCTCAGCCCATGAGCTGTTCGTAAGACGTAATCATGGCGTCGTAGGTCGCCGCGGCGCCCAGGGCGGTCGCTTGTGAGACGGCGGCGGCGTAGTGGACGGGGTCGTCCAGCAGCCGCAGGATTTCGCGCGCCAGCGAACGATCATCGTGCAAGCCCACGACCACGCCGCAAAGCGCGCCGTCGGGCGCGGTGACGCCCTCGATCTGGACCTGTGCGTCCGAGACGACCAACGGCATGCCCAGCTTGGCGGCTTCGATCAGGGCCAGGCTATGGCCCTCGAACAGGCTGGGCTGAACGAAGACGTCGCCGCCGGCCAGGATCTCCAGCGTCTCGGTGCGGGGATGAAAGCCGAGGAACTGCACGCGGTCGGTCACGCCGAGTTCGGCCGCCAGCGCCTTGAGGGCGGGCCCTTCCGATCCGTCGCCAACGATGCGCACGACCACGTCCGGCATGTGGACGGCGGCGCGGATCAAGACCGGATAGTTCTTCTGCTCGGCCAGGCGGCCGATGGCGACGACCAGGCGCCCGGTCCGCCGACCCAGGCGCGCCTCGGCCAGGCGGGCGATCCGCGCCTCGACATCGGGCGGCAGGGCGTTCTTGATCGTCGTCAACTTGCCGCGATAGGCAGCCGGCTTGCCCTGGTGCGTGCGCCGCACCGCTTCGGACACCCCTACGATGTGAGCGACGCTGGAAAGGGAGCCGGTCAGGCCATCGACGAGGTTGAGGGCGCGATTGTAGGTCTCGGACGGAGAATGGTGGGAGGTGACCACGCGAACCCGGCGGCGGGCCAGGGTGGCCGCGACCGGCGCCAGGACATTGGCGGCCGGCAGGGCCGTGAACACGATGTCGGCCTCGAACCCGTCGAACAGGCGCGCCAGGTCGCGGATCATGGCCAGCTTGGCGCCGAGCGACGCGGGCCTCTCGAGCACGGCGTAGGTCCAGGTGGCCGGAGGCGTGAGCTCCTGGGGGGGAGAGTCGCCGGGGTAAAGCGCCGCGAGCATGACCTGGTGGCCGCGCGCGCGCAGGCCCTCCGCCAGATTGGCCCAGATCTCCTGGGCGCCGCCGGAGGTCGAATGCGAGACCAGGAGCACGATCCGGCGGGCCCCGGAAGACGCGTCTTCGATCGGCCTCGCGGTCACGGCGTCTTGGCGTCCGTCAAGGCCGGCGCGCTATCAGTGGTCTGGGTCGCCAGATAGAAGAGCGCCGGCAAGTTGGTTCTGAAATACCGCCCGCCCAGACGCAGGGGCTCGTTGATCGTCCGGTGCAGCCACTCCAGGCCGATGATCTGCATCCAACGCGGCGCGCGTTTGAACTTGCCGGAATAGTGGTCGAACATCCCGCCGCAGGTCCGGATCCAGCCGATGCCCGAAAGGCGCTCGCGATTCCTGTGGGCGAAGGCTTCCTGCAGCGGACTGCCGAGCCCGACCCACATCACATCGGTCTTCAGGGCCACGGCCTCCGCGCAGATCTCAGCCTCGTCTTCCTGGGTGAAGTAGCCGTTCCGGACGCCGACGATCTCCAGCTCCGGATAAAGCGCGCGAAAGTGTTCGGCGGCCTTTTCGGCGACGCCGGGCTTGGCCCCGAGAAAATAGAACTTCAGGCCTTCGCGTGCGGCGACATTCGCGGCGTCGTTGATGAAATCGGTGGTGGCCACGCGTTCCCTCAACGGTTCGGCGCAGAGCAACTGCGTGGCCATGACCAACGGCATGCCGTCGGCGTCGACAATGTCGGCCTCGAGGATCAGGTCGCGAAACTCGGGGCTACGATGGAAGTCCGCGATGACCGCGCCGTTCGAAGAGACCACTATGCGTGGATAGCCCTTCTTGCCCGCCCGCGCCGCCCGGCTGTCTTCCAGCATCACGGCCGCGAGTTCCGCGCGGGTCAGGCGCGTGGTGGGCACTCCGCCCACCAGGAGAGTGCGCAACGCCCCCGACCTATCTGGCATGCAGTTCGCCAATCCTGAACAGACTCAACGCCATGACTTCGGTCGATATCCTTTGCGTCCGCTCGGAGGTCGCATTTTCTGTCCGGATCACGACTCTGACGCGCAATCGCGAAGACAGAGCGAGTGAAATCAAAAGGCTTTCGAGACCAACACTTCCGAGACGACGTCGCCGGATCTACATGTCCGAAAGGCCACCCCATACACAAGCGTATCGTGTCGTTTTTGATATGTCCTTGTGGTCTCGATCAATTTTTTGCCACCTCACAACGCCCGACGCGTTCGGAGCGCACTCGGGCGGGCGTTGGCCGCGTTCCCAAATCCAAGACCTTGTCGGAGATTTGCAGGCGCCGCTCAAGAGGTCAGATTAAACCAAACTTATCGGGCAATGGTTAAGCCTTATCAACTTCGAGGCTAGCTTCGCCATTGCGTGAACGCGAACTGCAGGCCGAGCAGAAAGGCCCAGAACGCGGCGATGGAGGGCACCTGCAGCGCGTAGTCGGTGGTTCCATGAAGCAGCACGACCGCGCTGGAGGCCACCAGTCCCCGCGCCAGCGTCTTGCCGGAGCGCATCTTCGAGACATGGAGGGCGGAGATCAGCGTGATCGCGGCCACCAGGGCGAACATCGGCAAGGCTCCGGCGACGCCCGCTTCCTCCAGCCACTGGATGTAGACGTTGTGAGCGGCGCGGATCGACCACAGAACGGAATAGTTCTCCGTCGTCAGAGTCTGGCCGTTGACGTCGTTGAACGATCCAAGCCCATGTCCGAACACGGGCGAGGCAAGGAAGGCGTTCCAGTGGGTGGAGAAGATCAGGCCGCGAATCGTGGCGTCGGAATCCAGTTCGTCCACGCGGGTCCACATGGGAATCGAAGCGACGCCGACCACCGCCAACGCCGCCGCGGCCAGAGCGAGGTCGCGCGGACGAATGGTGATGCGGATCTTGCGCTGGGAGGCGAGATCCCACGCCAGCAGGACAAGGATCGACACGCCCGTCGCGGCCAGGCCCATGCGGGAGGCGGTCAGCACCAGGCAGGTGGCGATGAAGAGGAGGCTTCCGGCCGGCGTCGCCAGCTTGCGCAGCCGGTCCCCTTGGTCCAGCCGCGCCGTCCGCCGCAGCTGTCGGAGGAGGAAGGCGGTGGTGATCACCGCCAGCATGCCGAAGACGGTCGCTCCGCTGTTGGCGCTCAGGAAGCCGCCGGATAGCCGGCCCTTGACCTGGAGGCCGGCCAGGAAGAAGGCGATCGACAAGGCGGCGTAGACGCCGCCGAGCAGGACGATCCAATCGATGCTCGTACGAGCCCGTTCGCCACGCGCGCCGTGAACGCAGCCCACGGCGAAGACGCTAGCCAGGCCGCAGAGCTTGACGATTTCAAGCCAGGTCGCCGATCGGTTGATTGTCAGGACCCCGGGGGCGCCCGCCAGCGCCCACACGGGGGCGGAAGCCGGCGAGGCCGGGAGATAGAGCGTCAAGAGAGCGACGGCCAGGACGGTCGCAAATAGCCCCAACAGAGGCCAGACAAAGCCCAACTCGGCCAGTTCGTTCCGGACGCGCGGCCGGGTCAGAGCCGCGCATAGCGCCAGGGCCAGCGCCAGGGAGAAGCCCTGGGCCATGGCGGTCTGGTTCGCTCCGGCCGCCAGATGGGTCAGGTAGAGCCCGGCGGGCGCCGCGGCCAGGGCCAGCCTCCGCCACCGTGTCCCCGCCGAGGCGGGCGCGCGCGGAGCCAGGAGGCGCCGATGGCGACGCCGCGCTTGCCGGGAGGCCATGGCGGATCGGCTAGAATTGGGTCGTCAGCGAAAGGGCGACCCGATCGACCGTATAGTTGGGGCCGCTGCTGGTTCCGTCGGACGATTGCTTGGTGCGATAATAGCGAACGGTGAGGCCCAGATTGCGATTGACCAGATAGTTGCCGCCGAGCGCGAACTCGGTCCGGTTGTCTTTGCGGTCGATGCCGTTGTAATCGTCGTTGGCGTGCTTCACGCTGGCGCTCAGGATCACGTTGCGCAGCAGTTCGTGGTCGACGCTCAGGCCGAAGTCGGTGGACAGATAGCC
The DNA here is from genome assembly GCF_964253875.1 of Caulobacter sp. LjRoot300. Lineage (NCBI taxonomy): Bacteria > Pseudomonadati > Pseudomonadota > Alphaproteobacteria > Caulobacterales > Caulobacteraceae > Caulobacter > Caulobacter sp. LjRoot300. The sequence continues at coordinate 227,496 of NZ_CAXUSA020000002.1, read as the reverse complement.
GCCCGCGCCGACGACGCCGGCGTCTTCAATGCCCCGCGCCGCCGTGGCCGTGACGGTGGTGAGTTCGGTCGGGAACCATTCCACCTGGGTGCGCGAGCCGAAGCCGTGGATGTCACCGTAGGCGGCGTTGTCGAACGACTGGCTGATGTAACCGACCGCCACTTCGCCGCGGACGACGGCGCCCAGCTCGAAGTTGACGCCGGTGAGCAACTCATAGCCTTTCGAGTCCCGCGTCGGCGTGGCGATCGAAGCGGTATCGTAGTTGCGCTTGTTGCCGGTGGCCGCGACGAAGACCGCGGTCGCCGGACTGACGGCGTAGTCCACGCGGCCCTGCAGGCTGGTGTTGACGCGGTCGCGCGCGTCCTGATCGATGACGACGCCGTTCAGGTCGAAACCGTCCTTGTAGTCATAGGATTGGATGTCGGCGCGGGTCATCAGCTTGGTGCGGCCCACGATCCGGGTGGCCGACGCGTAGGCCTGGGCCTGGTCGTACTTGATCGGGTCGCGGGCCGATACCGCCGTGTTGGACGAGGTGCGCGGCTCGATCGCCTTGATGTAGTCCGCGCCCGCCGCGATGTTGAACTCGCGCAGGACATCGACGCGACCAGTGCCGCCGATGCTCCAGTTGTTGGCGTTTTCGCTGTGGTACTTCTCGTTGCGAATGAAGTCGCCGCGGACGTAGGCGTTCAGCTGATGCCGCGACCAGTTCGAATTGAGCGTGGCCGAGGGGCGGGCATGGAAGGCCCAGTCGCTGACCGGCCCCGTCTCGACGGCGAAGACATTGTCGCTGTATTCGTTGTCGAGCTGAAGGCGGGGAAACAGCGCGAATGCGCCAATAGAGGTGCCCAGCGCTTCATATTCAGGGTGCGGACGGTCCAGGACCGCGACGCTGCGATCCCGGGCGAACAGGTCGCTGGTGCGAGCCTGGGCCGAATCGAGCGCTTGGCCGAACGAAATCGTAGGGCAGGCGCTCGCCGCGACGGCGAGAATGAAACAGGCCTTGGCGGCGTTCATTTTAATGTCGGTCGCCCGCATGCGGCCAAGCCCTTCGTTTCGTTCAGTCACTTTGCACCTTCGATCAGTTTTTTGTCGGCCGTTAGGCCGAACGGTAGTCCGAACCGCCGCCGCCGCCCGTGGCGCCCGGAGCCGAGATCGGCGGACCGCCCGTGGGGCCGATCGCGCCGGGGCCTTCCTGCACCTTTATGGCCGCTTGAACCTTGGCCAGAACCTCGGCGAGGGCGGCGGCGATCGCGGGGGTCAGGGTTCCCGCGGCCTGCATGTTGGTCTGGGTAAGCTGCAGCGCGGCCACGGCTGTGAGCGGCTCGACGCCGCTGGTGGCGATGGTCTGCTCCAGGGCCGTCACGATGACCGCCTGGGTCGCGTCGGCCGGCAGCGCCTTCGACTTGGCGCTGGCTTCCGCAGCCAGGGCCGCGATCGCCAGGGCCGACGCCAGCGGGCCGGGATCCGGCGTCGGCGCCTGGGCGACGGCGATAAGCGGCGAAGCTGCGAGGCCCATCGCCGCGGTGGTCGCCATCGCACGCATCGCGATGGCCACGAATGTGTTTCTGTTCATTCCAAATCCCCCTCACCGCGAAGCTCAGTTCGCGGCTCATCGGCCCACCAGCAAAGGCGGCGCCAATCCCCTCTCGATAGCGGTAAGCCCGACTGCCGCAAAACGTGTAAATCTACGGCTTGGGCGTTTACTATAACTTCAAAACCAACGCAACATCCACGAGTAAGCAGAGAATACGAAGAATAATCGACTATTCTGCCGCTTTTGCGAGCAGGCCGTGATCTCTCAGCGCATCGTTGTGACCTGAGCGCTCGACCAAAGCGGCCGCCCATCGCCCGGCTGGATTGTGGATGGCGCGAACAATGTCGGGACCGCCACTGTGATAGCGGGCGAAATTCCTCATTTCACCCGCCGCCCGGATCCTCAAGGCGGGCGTCATTTCGGTCCAGTGTTCGAAAATGAAACGCAGGCGCCAGCGCGTGACGTCGGGACCGAGCGGCGCGGCCTGGTAGGATTTGTCGAGATAGTCGAGGGCCTGGGCGTCCAGCGTCCGGGTCCCGAGCTGCCGCACATAGGCGCGCCGCAGCCAAGCGTTCGCCGCGGTCGGCGCCTGCGCCAGCGCCGCCTGGCTTTCCCGGTCGGCCTTGATGGTCTGGGGATACTGCGCCAGGAGCGCCTGATCCGCGCGCATCTCGTGGACGGGCGCAAGGTCGGGGCTGATCGCGTTCGGCCACGCCAATCCCGCGGTGGTGAGCGCCGCGCCGCCCGCGGCCGCAATCGCCAGGACGGCGATAGCGGTCGTTTTCAATGTCCTGGGCGTCATCCACGCCATTCCTGGCCTCTTCGTCGGTCGATGCGCCGGCATCTGCGTCGCGCAATATTGCTACTCTATTATGATCGCGGACTCGCGGCGGCGAGCAATTCATATCGCGCGCGTGGCCGTGCAGCCCAGCCCCTTGCTAAAGTCGGGCCTGTCTGCTTTTGAACAAGCTATCGCCACACCGCTATGGTTTCGACGGTCGGAAAGAGGATTTCGATAATGCGGCACTTCTTGCGTCTCTTCGCCATGAGCCTTGTTCTGGCCTTCGGAGGCGTCGCCTGCGCCCAGACACCCGCCGCCCCGGCCACGACCGCCTCGGCCGCGGCCAGCCCCGACGCCGTCATCCGGGTGGTGCCGGAATATCGGCTGGGCGTGGCGGACAAGGTGCGGGTCAATGTCTTCGGCGAGGAAGCCCTCACCGGCGAGTTCCTGGTCGGCGGCGGCGGCAAGGTCTCGCTGCCGTTGATCGGCGAGGTGCAGGCGGCCGGCCTGACGATTTCGCAATTCCAGCAAGAGATCGGCAACGAGCTGCGCAAGGGCTATATCAAGGAGCCGCGCGTCAGCGCCGAGGTCCTGAACTATCGCCCGTTCTACATCCTGGGCGAGGTGAACAAGCCCGGCGAATATCCCTATACCAACAATCTCACCGTTTTGAACGCTGTGGCCACGGCCGAGGGCTTTACCTATCGCGCCAACAAGCGCGTGGTCTTCATCAAGCGCGCCGAGGACCCGGCCGAACAGTCCTATCCGCTGACGCCGCTGACGAAGGTCGCCCCCGGCGACACCATCCGGATCGGCGAGCGTTATTTCTAGGCTTCAGCATTTTGACTTTGGATCGTTACCCTTGCTCCGCACCAACGTCTCGCCCCGCCGCGCGCCTGGTCGCCTGTCGGGGCGGGCGCGTCTCGATGGGGTCATGACGGATTGGATGGGGGATGATCGGTAACTGGTTAGGGCGTCGGAAATCGTCGAACGCCGGCCCGACCGCCAGCGTGCCGCCCGGCACGCTGGTGTGGACGGTCGGCGACGTGCATGGACGGCTGGATCTTCTGCGCCCCCTGCTCAGCGCCGTCCTTGAAGATTTCGACCGCGGCGCCGAGACCCGGAAGGTGCTGATCTTTCTTGGCGACTATGTCGACCGGGGCCCGGAGTCCAAGGGCGTGATCGACCTGCTGTGCCGCCTGGCCGACGACGGACCGGTCGAGACCATCTTCCTGCGCGGCAACCATGAAGACCGCATGGCGGCCTTCATCGAGGATCCCGGCATCGGCCCGACCTGGTGCGACTACGGCGGGCGCGAGGCGCTCCGGTCATACGGCGTGACGGCGCCGACCGATCGCGCCGACAAGGACGCCTGGGCCGCGGCGTCGGCCGAGCTCAACGCCGCCGTCAGTGATCGCCACCGAGCCTTCCTTCGGGATCTGCGGTTCAGCGTCAGCGTCGGCGACTACTTCTTCGTGCACGCTGGCGCGCGACCCGGCGTGCCGCTGGACCAGCAGTCCCGGCACGACATGATGTGGATCCGGCAGACCTTCCTGGACGACGGCCGGGCCTTCGAGAAGATCGTCGTTCACGGCCACACGCCGACCGACGACATCCAGTCCGATCATCGCCGGATCGGCCTGGATACGGGCGCCTACGCCACGGGCGTGCTGACCGCCGTGCGCCTGGAAGGCGCCGAACGCGCCGCGCTGCAGACCGCCATGACGGGTTCGGGCGTGGAACTCTGGCGCAGCGAGATCGAGACCAGCAAGGGCGCGAAACGCTCGGCGCGATAGCGAGGCGCGCTCTTCTTCGTACGTCCGGAGCGAAACGCTTTTTTTGCATCTTGGCCGCTACAGGTTGCAGGTGACGCCCTGGGGGACCTGCTCTTGCTGAAGGTTTTGACCTGCCTGACGACGGAGCATGATCTGCGACTGGTGGTGGTCGCCGGCCTGATCTGCTTCGCCGCATGCTTCACGGCGTTCCGCCTCTATTCCCGCATGCGCGGGGCCAAGGGTGTGGTGCGGGCCGCGTGGCTGCTGCTGACCGGGCTGGTGTCCGGCTCGGGCGTGTGGGCCACCCACTTCATCGCCATGGTCGCCTATAGTCCCGGCCTGAAGACCGGCTACAGCCCGTCGGGCACCTTGCTGTCGCTGATGATCTCGGTGCTGTTCATGGCCGGCGGCTTCGCCGTCGCCTCGGCCCAGCGCACGCGCACCAACGACCTCGCCGGCGGCCTGATCCTGGGCATGGGTGTGGCCGCCATGCACTATACGGGCATGTCCGCCTTCGTGACCCAAGGCTTCGTGCAGTGGGAGCAGGCGACGATCGCCCTCTCCGTGCTGGCCGGCGTCGTCGGCGCGGCGGGGGCGCTGCAACTGGCTGGACGCGCGCGCAGCCTGTCCAAGCAATTGGGGGGCGGGCTGGTCCTCACGCTCGGGATCTGCGCCCTGCACTTCATCGGCATGGGCGCGATCACCATCGTGCCCGACCCGTCGATCAACGTGCCCGACCAGATGCTGTCGGGCGGCGTCCTGACCCTGGCCGTGACCTCGATCACCGGCATGATCATCCTGGGAGGGCTGGGCGCGGTGGCCATCGAGTCGTCGACCAGCCGCTCGGCCCTGGACCGCATCCGCCGCCTGGCCAACGCCGCCTACGAAGGCATCGTGGTGGTCCAGGACGGCCGTATCAACGACGCCAACGCCGCCTTCTGCGAACTGGCCGGCGCCGAGCTGGACGCCCTGCTGCGCACGCCGCTGTCCGACCTGCTGACCCTCGACAGCGACGCCCCGACCCGCGAGGGCCTGCGACGCGAAGGCGTGCTGCAGCCCGCCGACGGCGACCGCGCGATTCCGGTCGAGGTGTTTTCGCGCCTGATGGACGACGGCGCCCGGTCCGAAACCTCGGGCCTGACGGTGCTGGCCGTCCGCGACCTGCGCGAGCGCCGTTCGGCCGAAGAGAAGATCCGCTATCTGGCCGAGCACGATGGCCTGACCGGCCTGCCCAACCGCAATTCGCTGCAGGCGCGCCTGGCCGCGGCCCTGGATCGTGTCGAGGCTTCGGGCGAGAGCCTGTCGTTGATCTGCATCGACCTGGACCACTTCAAGGAAGCCAACGATCTGCACGGCCACCTGGCCGGCGACGCCCTGCTGGTCGAGACCGCCCGCCGGCTCCAGGACAGCCTGACCGGTTCGTCCTTCGCCGCGCGTCTCGGCGGCGACGAGTTCATCGTCGTTCAGGTGGCGGCCGGCGACCAGCCCGCGGCCGCCGCCGAACTGGCGGGCCGACTGCTGGAGACCTTGTCGACGCCGGCGACGTACGAGGGCCGGGAGCTGGCCATGGGCGCCAGCCTGGGCGTTTCGCTGTTCCCCGACGATGGCCGCACGGCCGAGGCGCTGCTGGCCAACGCGGACATGGCGCTGTACCGCGCCAAGGAAGGCGGCCGCGGCGCCTATCGCTTCTTCAAGCGCGAGATGGACGAGTCGATCCGCGAGCGCCGGACCATGGCGCGGGAGCTGCGCCAGGCGATCGCCGACGAGGAACTGACCGTCCACTACCAGCCGCTGGCCAGGGCGTCAGACGGCGAGGTCTGCGGCTTCGAGGCCCTGGTGCGCTGGAACCACCCGGCGCGCGGCATGGTTCCGCCGCTGGAGTTCATCCCGGTCGCCGAGGAGAACGGCCTGATCGCCCAGCTGGGCGAGTGGGTCCTGCGCCGGGCCTGCGCCGACGCCGTCGGCTGGGAACGGCCGCTGCGCATCGCGGTGAACCTGTCCCCGCTGCAATTGAACCAGCCGAACCTGCCGGCCCTGGTGCACGAGGTGCTGGTCCAGACCGGCCTGTCGCCCCGGCGGCTGGAGCTCGAAGTCACCGAGAGCGCCCTGTTCAAGGACTACCAGCGGGCGCTCGACAACCTGCGCCGGCTGAAGGCCCTGGGCGTGCGGATCGCCATGGACGATTTCGGCACCGGCTTCTCGTCGCTCTCGACCCTGCAGTCGTTCCCGTTCGACAAGATCAAGATCGACAAGAGCTTCGTCGAGAACATCCACCGTCACGACCGCGCGACGGTGATCGTCCGCGCCGTGCTGGGCCTTGGTCGGAGCCTGGATATCCCCTGCGTCGCCGAGGGGGTGGAGACCCAGGAGCAGATCGACTTCCTGCGGGGCGAGGACTGCGCGGAGCTGCAGGGCTATGCGATCGGTCGTCCCGCCCCGGTCGACACGCTTTCCGCCTGGACGCTGGCGAGCGAAGCCGCGGCGAAGCCGTCCGTGGCCGTGGCGGACAGGAAGACTTTAAAGCGCAAACGCGCCTGATCGGTGGAAGACCGTCTCACCCACCTCGTGCGCGGGCGAGCCTAATTCGAGACCACAGATGCGTGTCGGTTCAGCGGCCCATGACGACGAAGCCGAAGATCACCGCCACCCAAACCGCCAGGCTGAAGCCGGCGCAGAGGATCAGCGGCCATCGGATCTTGTACCGACGCGGCGCAGGCCGGGTGGCGCGCAGAAAAGGAGTGTGCGTTTGAACGTTCGAGGGACCGAACTTCATTTGCGTTTCCTCCGGCGCCCAGCTTGATCCAGGGTCTCTGCCCCGCCCGCCATGTACGCTCATCGATAAGAGGCCTAGATTAGCTCTAGCGCAAGGCATACACACGCATAGGGCGTGGAAAAATGCGTCAAATTCGCGCAATTCCGGCTGAGTGCCGCCCTTTCCCGCGGACAGGCTTCGATTTTCTCAGGCGAATCCGAAGCGTCGGCCCGGTTCACCGCAAGCTTTGCCTTTGATTTAGCGTCTCCGACTCATGCCGCCCATCAGGCCGCGCATGATCTCGCGGCCAGCCTGGTTGGCGATCGTCCGCAGCAGCGAGGTGGCGAAGGCCTCGCCCATCGACTGGCGGCTGGACGCGCGTGGACGCGGCGCGGCGCGCGTCTCCCGCGCCTCCTCCCGTTCGCGCACCTTCTCGGCGGCGACGCGCTGGCGCTCGGCCTCGGCCTGGGCGGCGGCGGCGTCGGCCTGCTGCTGGGCCTGGGCGGCGCGTCCTTGCAGGGTCTCGTAGGCCGAGGCCCGATCCAGCGCGGTGTCGTAGAGGCCGGCGACCGGGCTCTTGGCGATTAGGGCCGCGCGCTCTTCGGGGGTCAGGGGACCCAGGCGCGAGGCGGGCGGCCGGACCAACGTCTTCTGGACGACGCAGGGCGCGCCCTTGGCGTCCAGGGTCGAGACCAGGGCCTCGCCGACGCCCAGAGCCTGGATGGTCTCGGCGGTGTCGAAGGCCGGATTGACCCGGAACGACTGGGCGGCGGCCTTCAGGCCCTTCTGGTCGGCCGGCGTGTAGGCCCGCAGGGCGTGCTGCACCCGCGCGCCCAACTGGCCCAGGACGGCGTCGGGGATGTCGGCCGGGTTCTGGGTGACGAAATAGATGCCCACGCCCTTGGAACGGATCAGCCGCACGACCTGCTCGATCTTCTCCAGCAGCGGCTTTTCGGCGTCGTTGAACAGCAGGTGGGCCTCGTCGAAGAAGAACACCAGCTTGGGCTTTTCGGGATCGCCGACCTCGGGCAGTTCCTCGAACAGCTCCGACAGCAGCCACAGCAGGAAGGTCGAATAGAGCTTGGGCGACTGGATCAGCTGGTCGGCCGCCAGCAGGTTGACGTAGCCGCGACCCGCGGCGTCGGTGCGCATCAGGTCGGCCAGCTTCAGGGCAGGCTCGCCGAAGAAGTTCTCGGCCCCCTGGCTCTGCAGGGTCAGCAGCTTGCGCTGGATCGAGCCAACCGTGGCCGGGGCGACGTTGCCGTACTGGGTGCCGATCTCGGCGGCGTGATCGGCGACATATTTCAGCGCCGCCTGCAGGTCCTTCAGGTCCAGCAGCAGCAGGCCGTCCTGGTCGGCGACGTGGAAGACCACGGTCAGCACGCCTTCCTGCACGTCGTTCAGTTCCAGCAGCCGCGACAGCAGCAGCGGGCCCATCTCGGAGATGGTGGTGCGGATCGGGTGGCCCTTCTGGCCGAACAGGTCCCAGAACACCACCGGCGGGGCGGACGGCGTCAGGGTCAGGTCCATGGACGCGGCGCGGGCCAGCATCTTGTCGTTGGGGACCCCGATCGCGCCGACGCCCGAGAGGTCGCCCTTCACGTCGGCGGCGAACACCGGCACGCCGGCGTCCGAGAAGGCCTGGGCCATGACCTGCAGGGTGACGGTCTTGCCCGTTCCCGTCGCGCCCGCCACCACGCCGTGACGGTTGGATCGATCGAGACGCTGGGTCACCGGTCCGCTCTCCACGCTCCCTTGGGCCAGCCCGATGAGGATTTCGCCTTCGCCGATCGTCAGGGTCATACGCAACGTCCTTTGCCTTGAGAGCTTAAGCCTAGACCCGGCCTTGCGCCGCGCCAATCGCCTCGCGCAATGTGGCGACAGTCTTTTACAGACCTTTCGAGAGAGATCCCGCCGATGTCCATCTCCCCGTCGATCACCGGCCGCAACGCCCTGGTGTTCCTGGCGGTCATCGCCGGAGCCGCCGCGTTGTACTGGATGCGCGGCATCCTCACGCCCCTGGCCATGGCCGCGTTCCTGGCGGTGATGATCGACAGCTTCGCCCGCGTGCTGGTCGAGCGGTTGCCCAGGTTCCACAGGAACCTGGCCCTGCCGGCCGCGATCTTCCTGTCGATCGCCATGTTCGTCGCCGCGGTCTGGGTGGTGACCGCCAACGGCGCCAGCTTCGTCGGCCAGATTCGCGACTACGCGCCGCGCCTCAACGAGGTGATCGCCAAGGTCGCCTCGCTGGTCGGGATCAAGGTGGCGCCGACGATCGGCGACCTGATCAACCAGCTCAATCCCAGCAAGTACGCCGGGGCGGCGGCCCAGAGCCTGCAGAACTTCGCCTCCAACGCCATACTGGTGCTGATCTATCTGGGCTTCATCATCGCCTCGCGGCGGGGCTTCAGTCGCAAGATCGTCGCGCTCTATCCGCATCATGCCGAGCGCGACGGAGCGGTTCAGCTGTTCCAACGCATCCGTAACGGCGTCGAGCAGTACCTATGGATCCAGACGGTCACCGGCCTGATGATCGCCGCCGCCGCCTGGGTGGTGATGATGCTGCTGCGGCTGGACAACGCCCTGTTCTGGGCCTTTCTGATCTTCGTGGCCGCCTACATCCCGATCATCGGCGGGGCGGTCGGCTGCATCCTGCCGCCGCTGTTCGCCCTGGTGCAGTTCCCCGACAGCTTCTGGCCGGCCCTGATCCTGTTCGGCGCCTTGGAGCTGATCTTCTTCGTCGTCGGCAACGTCATCTATCCGCGCATGCAGGGCGACAGCCTGAACATCGACCCGACGGTCGTGCTGCTGTCCCTGGCGGTGTGGGGCGCGCTGTGGGGCGTGACGGGCATGTTCCTGTCCACGCCGCTGACCGTGGCCCTGATGCTGATCATGGCCCAGTTCGAGGGGACGCGCTGGATCGCCATCCTGCTGTCGGAGGACGGCGACCCCAGCGGCGCGGGCCTGGACCGCAAGACGCCGGGCGCGCCCGACAAGACTTCGTCCGACAAAAAAGCAGGTTCCACGTTGGCTTCGCGACAGAAGTCGACCAGGGGGACTTCAAATCCCAAATGACCTTCCTATCTAGATCCTGTCGGCAGCCCCCCATGCCGACCCCGCACGACGCAGACCGATTTTCTGGAGCGTCCGATGCGGAATCGCCCGCCTCCCCCCGGGCGGGCCCGCGCCGCCGGTTCCCCCCAACCGGCGGCGCTTCCGCGTCCGCGGCCGGTGGATATCCTTCGGTAAGATATTCTGTGCCTTTCCCGAGCTACGGTTGAAACCGGGCCCGAAAAGGCTAGGTTGTCGCCAAAAATTCGCGAGGAAATCCCATGGTCGGTGCAAAACTTGACCCCAAGGCGGCCGCTGCTCAATCCGACGGTTTGATTTCGGCCTTCGGCGCGGCCCTGGGGCAGGAGGCTATGACAGGGCCCCAGGCCCGGTTCGCGGCCCAGGTCCAGGAGGACTGGTCGGCCGAAGAGCTGCCGGGCTTCGATCCCACCGATGTCGCCCACGCCCTGGCCGACTTCTGGCGCTTCGGCGAAAGCGCTTCGGAGCCCCTCTCGATCCGCGTCCGTCCGGCTGTCCGCGCCGACGGGACCGACCTGAAGAGCGACCTGCTGGAGATCGTCCAGCCCGATCGTCCATTCCTGGTCGACAGCATCATGGGCGCCATCGCCGAGCACGGCTTCTCGGTGCGGGCCATGTTCCACCCGGTGATCGACACCCCGGACTTGGGCGAGGGGGCTGGCCGGCGCTCGATGATCCAGGTCTACCTGGCCCCCGTGGGCGAGGACCGCGAGGCCGCGCTGGTCGGGGCCGTCCGCGAGGCCCTGGCCGATGTCCAGCTGGCGGTCGACGACTTCCACGCCATGAAGGCCCTGATCCGCCGCTCGATCGAAGAGCTGCGCGCCTCCCAGGCCCCGATCCCCGAGGGCGAGCGCGAGGAGGGCCTGGCCTTCCTCGACTGGCTCGAAGGCGACCGCTTCGTGTTCCTGGGCGCGCGGGTCTACGACTATCCCCGCACCGCCGAAGGCGGCTACGCGGCCGAGGAGCCGCTGTATCAGCCCGAGGGCAGCCTGGGCGTGCTACGCGACCAGACCCTGACCGTGCTGCGCCGGGGCAGCGAGCCGGCGATCCTGTCGCCCCAGGTCCGCGACCACCTGCTGCTGGGCGCCCCCCTGGTGGTGGCCAAGTCGAACCTGCGCTCCAAGGTCCATCGCCGCGGCTACATGGACTATGTCGGCGTGCGCCGGTATGGCGCCGACGGCAAGCCGTCGGGCGAGGTCCGGTTCGTGGGCCTGTTCACCGCCGAGGCCTACGAGACGCCCGCCCACGAGGTGCCGGTGATCCGCCGCAAGGTCGAGCACGTGCTCACCGAGGCCGGCAAGGATCCGGAAGGCCACAGCGGCAAGCGCCTGCGCAACATCCTGGAGACCTGGCCGCGCGACGAGCTGTTCCAGATCTCCGAGGACGAGCTGCTGTCGATGGCCATGGGGGTGCTGCACCTCTACGACCGGCCGCGCGTGCGGCTGTTCGCCCGCCGCGACCCGTTCGACCGCTTCATCTCGGTGCTGATGTTCGTGCCGCGCGAGCGCTACGACAGCGGCGTGCGCGAGCGGGCCGGCAAGATCCTGGCGCAGGCCTTCGAGGGCCGGGTCAGCGCCTACTATCCCAGCTTCTCCGACGCGCCCCTGGCCCGTGTCCACTATGTGCTGGGCGTGACGCCGGGCAAGCACGGCGATCCGGACCTGGCGGCGCTGGAAGCCGCCGTCGCCGAGACCGCCCGCACCTGGGACGACCGCTTCGAGGCCGCCGTGCGCGACGGCGGGGCTCCGGGCCGTGTCGCCGAGACCCTGGCCCGCTGGCAGGGCGCCTTCCCGCCCGGCTATCGCGACCAGTACGACGCCGCCGAGGCCCTGGCCGACCTGGCCGTGGTCGATGACCTGGCCGCCGACGAGGCGGTACGGGTCCGCGCCTTCCGCCTGGCCGACGACGACAAGCTGACCTTCCGATTCAAGCTCTATCGCCCCGGCGCCGCCGCGCCCCTGGCCGACGTCCTGCCGATCCTCGAACACATGGGCCTGAAGGCGCTGATCGAGGACGGTTTCAAGCTGACGCCGGCCAGCGACACCCACGCCAAGGTCTGGGTCCACGAGTTCACCCTGCGCGACGAGCGCGGCGAGAACCTGTCGTTCGGCGACATCAAGACCGCCTTCGAGGCCGCCTTCGTCGCCATCTGGACGGGCCGGGCCGAGAGCGACGGCTTCAACCGTCTGGTGCTGGAGCTGGGCGTCGGCTGGCGCGAGGCCGCCCTGGTCCGCGCCCTGGCCCGCTATCGCCAGCAGACCGGCCTGGATCCCAGCCAGGGCGTGCAGGAGCAGGCCCTGTCGGACAATCCCGGTGTCACCCGCCTGATCCTCGACCTGTTCCGCATCAAGTTCGACCCGGCCGTGCGCGCCGACCTGACCGCCCGCGAGGAACAGGCCAAGGCCGTCGAGGCCGACATCAACGAGGCCCTGCAGGCGGTCGCGAGCCTGGACGCCGACCGCGTCCTGCGTCGCATCGCCGCCCTGATCGGCGCCATCCAGCGGACCAATTTCTTCCAGGTCGGCCCGGACGGCGAGCCCAAGCCCTATATCAGCTACAAGATCGCCTCGCGCGAGCTGGAGGACCTGCCGGCTCCCAAGCCCTATCGCGAGATCTATGTCTCGGCCCCGCACGTCGAGGGCGTGCACCTGCGGTTCGGTCCCGTCGCCCGCGGCGGCCTACGCTGGTCCGACCGCCGCGACGACTTCCGCACCGAGGTGCTGGGCCTGGTCAAGGCACAGCAGGTCAAGAACGCGGTGATCGTGCCGGTCGGCTCCAAGGGCGGCTTCTATCCGAAGAACCTGCCGCGCGGCGGAGATCGCGACGCCATCCAGGCCGAGGCGATCCGCGCCTACAAGACCTTCCTGTCGGGCCTGCTGGACATCACCGACAACATCGACGCCGACAACCGGATCGTGCCGCCGGCCAGCGTGATCGTCCATGACGGCGAGGACCCCTACCTGGTCGTCGCCGCCGACAAGGGCACGGCCACCTTCTCCGACATCGCCAACGGCGTGGCCGAGGACTACGGTTTCTGGTTGGGCGACGCCTTCGCTTCCGGCGGTTCGGTCGGCTACGACCACAAGGTCATGGGCATCACGGCCCGCGGGGCCTGGGAAGCGGTCAAGCGCCACTTCCGCGAGCTGGGCAAGGACATCCAGACCGAACCCTTCACCGTGGTCGGCGTCGGCGACATGAGCGGCGACGTGTTCGGCAACGGCATGCTGCTGTCCAAGCAGACCAAGTTGCTGGCCGCCTTCGATCATCGCCACATCTTCCTGGATCCCGATCCCGATCCCGCGACCTCGTGGGCCGAGCGCGAGCGGATGTTCAAGCTGCCGCGCTCGTCCTGGGACGATTACGACAAGAGCCTGATCTCCAAGGGCGGCGGCGTCTTCGCGCGCTCGCTGAAGACCATCGCCCTGTCGCCGGAAGCGCGGGTCCTGTTCGAGATCAAGGCCGAGACGGTGACCCCGGCCGAACTGCTGACCGCGATTCTGAAATCCAAGGCCGAGCTGCTCTATCTCGGCGGCATCGGCACCTATGTGAAGGCCAGGAGCGAGAGCCAGGCCGAGGCGGGCGACAAGGCCAATGACGCCATCCGCGTCAACGGCGCCGACCTGCGGGTCAAGGTGGTGGGCGAGGGGGCCAACCTGGGCCTGACCCAGGCCGGTCGCATCGAGTTCGCTCAAGCCGGGGGGCGCCTGAACACCGACGCCATCGACAACTCGGCCGGCGTCGACAGCTCCGACCACGAGGTCAACATCAAGATCCTGACCGGGATCCTGGAGCGCGGCGGCAAGCTGGACCGCGAGGCCCGCAACCGGCTGCTGCCGACCATGACCGACGACGTGGCCGGCCACGTGCTGGCCGACAACTACGACCAGACCCTGGCCCTGTCCCTGATGGAGAGCGACGCCGTCTCCGAGGTCGAGTCCCACGCCCGGTTCATGGCCGAGCTTGAGGCCAAGGGGCGGCTGGACCGCAAGGTCGAGGGCTTGCCGGAGGCGGGAGCCCTGGCCGAGCGCGCCAAGGCCGGCAAGGGCCTGACCCGACCGGAAATGGCCGTGCTGCTGGCCTATGGCAAGATCGACCTGTTCGACGACATCGTCGCCTCCCAGGCGCCGGACGATCCTTGGTTCGAGGCGACGCTGAAGGGCTATTTCCCGCCGGCCCTGGGTCCGTACGGCGACGCCATGCAGCAGCACCGCCTGAGGCGCGAGATCATCGCCACGGTGCTCGACAACCAGATGATCAACATGTGCGGCCCGACCTTTCCCAGCCGCCTGCGGGCCGCCGCGGCCTGCGACACCACCGCCCTGGTGATCGCCTTCGCCGCGGCGCGCGAGATTCTCGGGATCGACGTCCTGTGGGACCAGGTCGCGGCCCTGGACGGCAAGGTCTCGGCTAGCGGTCAGCTGGCGCTGTACAAGGCCCTGGCCTACGCCCTGCGCAGCCTGACCTTCTGGCTGGCCCGCCGGGCGTTCAAGGACAAATCGACCGTCGGCCAGCTGGTCGAAGCCTACGGGCCGTCGGTCAAGGCGCTGTCGACCCTGGGGACCACGATCCTCTCGCCGTTCGAGCAGAAGGCCTCGGCCAAGCGGGCCAAGGCCTATGTCGCCGACGGCGCGCCCGAGGCCCTGGCCCAGGCCGTGGCCGCGCTGCAGCCGATGACCACCGCTGCCGACCTTGTGGACCTGGGCAACGCCTCCAGTTGGTCGGTCGAGAACGTCGCCCGCCTCTATCACCAGGTGGGCGCGGCCTTCGGCTTCGACCGCCTGCGTTCGGCGGCCGGATCGTTCGTGGGCGGCGACGCCTTCGAGCGTCTGGCCGTCCGCCGGCTGATCGAGGACATGCTCGGCGAGCAGACGGCGATCACCCAGACGGTGCTGAAGTTCGCCGCCAACGCCCAGGCGGGCGAAGACGAGGTCTCGGCCAAGGCGGCGGTCAACTCGTGGGGCGCCCTTCGCGCCGAAACCGTCCGCGCCGCCAAGCGCACGGTGGAGGACATCGAACAGGCCGGCGGCGGCTGGACCTTCGCCAAGCTGACCATCGCCAACGCGGCGCTGCGGGGCCTGGCGACGGCCTCGTAACCTCGTTCGGGAAAAACCTGTCATCCCGGACAAGCTCGGCGAAGCCGGGCGCCGATCCGGGACCGCCGCAAGCGCCGAGCTCACGCGTCGGTCCCGGATCTTCGCGCTGCGCACTCGTCCGGGATGACAACCGTTTTCGGTGGCGATAGCCCTGCCTTGGAGGGATTGCTGGAGCGCTCCGGCGTCGCCATGCGACACCTCTGGGTTGTCTCCAAGGCCGAGCCGGTACAGGATCGGCTCCGGTCGGCGTGGGCCAGGCGTTTGGGGGGCTGCATGGTCAAGGATCGTATCGTTCTGCTGGACTCCCTTCGGGGCCTGGCGGTGCTGGGCATCTTGCTGTGCAACATCCCGATCTCGGCCGAACCTCACGAGGTGGCCACCAGCCTGACCCTTTGGCCGCTCGGCATGGCGCCGGCTTCGGTCGCGGTCTGGTGGGTCACCCAGGTGTTCTTCCAGCAGAAGTTCTATTCGATGTTCGCCATGCTGTTCGGCGCCTCGATCCTGCTGGTGGGCGGCGAGGGCGACGCCGGCCCCGACGCTGGAGAGCGTCGCAGGATCCTGGTCCTGCGCCTGGTCAGCCTGCTGGCGATCGGCCTGTTCCACGGCCTGGTCATCTGGCAGGGCGACGTGCTGAACACCTATGCGATCGTCGGGCTGCTGGCGATGTGGGCCCGCTCGTGGCCGGCCAAGCGCCTGCTTCAGGCCGGGATCGGCCTGCATCTGGGCCTCTCGGCCTGGGGCGCCTGGAACATGCTCAAGCACGCGGCCGAGGGCGGCGGCGACCCGCCGCCGGCCGCCATGGCCAAGTTCCTGGCCCAGGTCCATGCCGACAGCGCCCAGTACGCCGGGAGCTTCGCCCAGTCCTTCGTCCAGAACGCCAGGGACTATTGGGACTACGTGTCCGCCTCCTTCACCCAGTGGCCCCCGACCTGGCCCTTGCTGGTGCTGTCGCTGATGCTGATCGGCATGGGGCTCTACAAGCTGGGCGTCCTGACCGGCAAGGCCTCGACCGGCCTCTATCGCGGCCTGATCGGCGCGGGCCTGGGCGCCCTGGTGATCGTCGGCATGGCCGAGACGCTCTACATGGTGCTGCCGACCCATCCCTGGGCGCCGCGGGCCATGGCCCGCTGGCTGCAGAGCGCCACGGCGCCCGTGGTCAGCCTGGGCTATGTGGGGTTGATGATGCTGGCGGCCCAGGCCAAGGTCTGGAAGGCGATCCCAGCGGTGCTGGCGCCGGTGGGCCAGATGGCCTTCACCAACTACCTGAGCCAGTCGATCCTGATGACGATCCTGCTGTACGGCGGTCGTGGTCCGGGGTTGTACGGCAAGGTCGACCGGCCGTTCCTGGCGGGCGCGGTGGCGGTGATCTGGCTGCTGCAGATCCTGTGGTCGCGCTGGTGGATGGCGCGCTTCACCATGGGGCCGCTCGAATGGCTGTGGCGGCTGGCCTATCGCGGTCCCATGCCCCTGCGCCGCGAGCGCCCGACCGCGCCGGTTCCCGCCTGATCAGGCCATTCGGTCAGATCGCGTTCGGGGCGCTCAGCCAGCGCTCGTCACGACCAGGGCCTGGGCGAAATAGTCCTGCGTCCGGGCGAACAGGTCGGGGCGATACCTGGCGCGCGGATCGTTGGCGCGATCGTCGTCAAAGGCGTGGGTGGCGTCCGGATAGAAGAGCGTGTCCACCGTCACGCCGTCGCGCCTCAGCCGGTCGAGCGCCAGTTGCGGATATTTCCAGCCGACGACCTGGTCCTTGCCGCCAATCACCGAGAACACCTTGGGGCTCACCGCGTCGTCGAGCGCCCCGGTCCACCCGAGGCTGGAGGTCAGGGACGGATAGGCCGCGTACGGATAGACCAGCAGCGCGCCCTTGACCCGCGTCCGCAGCTTCAGGGGATCGGCGTCGATGATCCCCGTGGCGCGGGCTGCGTTCGCGCCGACCGCATAGCCGTCCATGATCGACCAGCCGCCATGGCTCCAGCCGGCGAGGAACACGCGCTCGGCGTCGGCCCAGGGCTGGTCCTCCAACCAGGCCAGCATCGCGAAGATGTCGGCGGAACGCTTGAGGCCCTGCAGCGTGGTTCCCGTGCAGACCGTCAGCTTGGCGCGCAGGGGCGAGATGCCGCGCGGCGCGAAGCTGTCGACCACCACGGCCGCCCAGCCGGCCTCGACGGCGACCTGGGCGTAGGTCTCCAGGAACGGCGTCTTGCCGCCGCAGCCGTGCAGGATCAGCGCGACCGGAAACGGCCCTGATCCCGACGGCCTGAAGATCCTCGAGGCGCCGGCGACCTTGCCGCCCCATTCCGCGGCCATCAGAGCGGCGCCGGCCATCCGTTTCTCCCGTTGGTCGCGAGCGACATGAAATTTTCAATACGGGGCTGCATGGCCCAATTCGAGACACTAGTTTGGTGTCACAAGAATCTGACCCATGTCGGGAAGCGCCGAAAGAGTGTCAAAACGATCTAGCGTTGTGGCGAAAAAATATGCCGTCGCTGTCGCTTGAACAACCAGATCGCAAAAAAGAGCTTTCGCGTGTTCCCTTATGGCTTCTGGATTGTTAATGGGGATCTCAGTGTGGACCAAGAAACAATCTCAGCAAAGGTCTCGAACAAGCGGCCGTTCGAAATGGTTGAGCTTGGAAACTTGACTGGCGCGACCCTTGCTAGGGACGACTCCGAGGGCGCTATTCCATCGGCCCGGCACGAAAGACGGATGAGGTCTGATATGGAACAGGGGTACGCCATTACTAGTTTGGAGCGGCCGAGCATGCCTCGCAGCGGCCCGGCTTACAGCCTTCAGAAGCGTTTCCTCGACCTCGCCGGTTCGCTCGGCCTGCTGATCTTCCTGGCGCCGACGCTGTTGCTGATCGCCTTGGCGATCAAGCTCGACAGCCGCGGACCGGTCCTGTTCGTGCAAAGACGGACCGGCCTGAACGGTGTGCCGTTCCGCGTCTACAAGTTCCGCTCGATGACGGTCGCCGATGACGGCGACGTCGTGAAGCAGGCCACCCGCAACGACAGCCGGGTCACGCGCGTGGGGCGGTTCCTTCGCCGCTCCAGCCTGGACGAACTGCCGCAACTCCTGAACGTGCTGAAAGGCGACATGTCGCTGGTCGGGCCGCGCCCGCACGCCCTGGCCCACGACGAATATTACGGCTCCAACATCGCCGACTACCACAAGCGCTTCCGCGCCCGCCCGGGGATCACCGGCCTGTCGCAGGTCAAGGGTTTTCGCGGGGAAACCGAGACCGTCGCCGACATGGAGCAACGCATCCGGTTCGACAACCTCTACATCGAGAGCTGGTCGATCCTGAAGGACGTCTGGATCCTGGTCTCGACGGCCGTCATCGTGCCGCTGCAGCGCACGGCCTACTGAGTCCCGCTTCGTTCGAAGGAGACCGCCCCGGAGCCCGGCTCCGGGGCGGTTTTCGTTTGCGCGCCTTGCGGCCTGTCGAACTCAAATCGACGCAAGCGCGCATAAAGGTCGGCGACGGCTTGCCGTTGAGCGCCGTCGCGGGTTCCCTGTCCTCCTCACGATTCGCGGCGGAACCCCCATGAGCAACGCAAGCAGGCAGATCCAGACCCCCGGCGCGCGCTACCGCTACGTCGTGCTGGCCATGCTGATCCTGGTCTACACGCTCAACTTCCTGGACCGGCAGATCCTCGGCATCCTGGCCAAGCCGATCAAGGAGGAGTTCGGCCTGACCGACGGCCAGTTCGGGCTGATGAGCGGCCTGGCCTTCGCCCTGCTCTACACGACCCTGGCCATCCCGATCGCCTGGCTGGCGGATCGTTTCAGCCGGGTGTGGATCATGACCGCCGCCCTGACCCTGTGGAGCGGCTTCACCGCCCTGTGCGGCTTCGCGGGCGGGTTCTCGGCCCTGTTCCTGGCGCGGATGGGCGTGGGCATCGGCGAGGCGGGCGGAGTCGCCCCGGCCTATTCGATGCTGGCCGACTATTTCCCCAAGTCCCAGCGGGCCCGCGCCCTGGCGGCCTATGCGTTCGGCATTCCGCTGGGCACGGCGGCCGGAGCGCTGGTTGGCGGCCTGCTGGCCGTGCATTTCGGCTGGCGGACGGCGTTCATCGCGGTGGGCGCGATCGGCCTGCTGCTGGCCCCGGTGTTCCGCCTGGTGGTCCGCGACCCGCGCCGGGGCGGGGCCGACATGGCGGCGGGCGATACCACGACCGTCCAGGCCCCGGCCGCGCCGCTGAGCCAGGTCATCCGGGTGCTGGCCGCCAAGCCCAGCTTCTGGCTGCTGTCGTTCGGCGCGGCGTCGTCCTCCGTCTGCGGCTACGGCGTGGCGCTGTGGCTGCCGTCGTTCTTCATGCGCAGCCTGGGCCTGACCCTGCGCGAGACCGCCTGGTACTATTCCGGCATCGCCTTCTTCGGCGGCGTGCTGGGCATCTGGCTGGGCGGGGCGGTGGCCGACCGGCTGGGGGCGAAGTCCAAGGCCGGCTACCCGCTGACCCCGGCCGTGGCGTTCCTGATCTCGGTGCCCTGCTTCCTGCTGGCCATGAACAGCGGGTCGCTGGTCGCCGGACTGGGCGGGCAGATGGGCGGAAGCGCGGCCCTGGCCCTGGCCTTCGGCATCTTCCTGATCCCCACGGGGCTGAACCTGGCCTGGCTGGGGCCGATCACCGCCGCCGTCCAGCACCTGGCGCCGGCGCCGATGCGCACCACGGCCTCGGCCCTGTTCCTGCTGATCAACAACCTGCTGGGGATCGCGGTCGGCACCTATTATTTCGGCCTGATCTCGGACCTGCTGAAGCCGGCCTTCGGGCAGGAATCCCTGCGTTGGTCGATCTATACCGGCATGGGCTTCTACCTCGTCGCGGCCCTGCTGTTCTTCCTGGCCTCGCGTCGCCTGGCCCGCGACTGGGTGGATTAGGCCCGGACCGCCGGATGGGGCGCCGGATGGGGCGCCGGATGGGGCGATTGACCGCACCTGAAGAAGCGCCACTGTTCCGACACGTTCAGGTTACAAGAGCCGGCTGACGAACGCGGGACTGCGAGCATGGGCGGCGACGACCGGCATATCTTCCACGACCCCACCGGACGGCGGGACCGGAGGATGCGACTGATCCTCGGGATCACCCTGTCGGCCCTGGCCGCGATCGTGGCGGCCTTCCTGGCCACCCTGGCCTTCGCGCCGCGCCTGCCGACGGTGACGCTGAAGGACCCGCACGTCCTGTCGTCGCTGCACAAGGAGACGGCGCACCGGCTGAAGCCGAACCTCGACTGGCGCAAGGTGCCGAGGCCGACCGCCGGTCGAGGCGGCGCGGCCCAGTCGCGGCCGATCAGCGTCGGCTTCTATGTCAGCTGGGACGAGGATTCCCGCGAGTCCCTGCGCCGCAACATCGACAAGCTGGACGTGGTCTCGCCGCAGTGGGTGGCGCTGCGGGGGCCGGACGGCGACATCGCCATCGACGACGACCCGCAGGGCGTGGCCCGGATCGCCGCCGCGCCCAACCATCCAGCCGTGCTGCCCCTGGTCCACAACTCGGCCAACGCCGCCTTCAACGGGCCCCTGGCCGACGCCCTGCTGGCCAATCCCAAGGCCCGGGCCAAGCTGATCGCCGGCCTGGCCGACCTGGCGGTCAAGCGCGGCTATGGCGGCTATGTCTTCGACCTCGAGAACCTGTCGCCCGCGGGCCTGGCCAACTATCCCAAGCTGCTGGCGGAGGCGCGCGTAGCCTTCAAGCCGCAGGGCCGAGAGGTCTGGGTCACCGCGCCGTTCGACGGCCAGGGCTGGCCGCTGAAGGCGCTGCAGGACGCGTCCGACACCCTGGTGCTGATGGCCTACGACCAGCACTACGGCGGCGGCGATCCCGGGCCCAACGCCGGCCAGGACTGGTACGAGGGCGAGCTGGCCAAGCGCTTCGCCAAGCTGGATCCGGCCCGCACGGTCATGGCCCTGGGCGCCTATGGCTACGACTGGACCCTGAACAAGGCGGGCAAGGCCGTGGCGGGCTCGCCGGCCACCTTCCACGAGGCGATCCGCAACGCCCAGGACGCCGGCACGACCATCGACATGGACGACGACGCCCTGAACCCGACCTACGACTATGTCGACGACAGCGGCGACAGCCACGAGGTCTGGTTCCTGGATGCGACGACCCTGTTCAACCAGGTCAAGGTCACCGACGCCTGGAAGCCGCGCGGCTACGGCCTGTGGCGGATGGGCATGGAGGACCCGGGCGTCTGGAGCGTACTGGGCAAGCCCTACGGCCAGGCCTCGGCCGCCGGCCTGACCCGCATCCCGGCCGGAACCAGCGTCGACTTCGACGGCGGCGGCGAGGTGCTGCGGGTGGCCAACCTGCCGACGCCCGGCAAGCGGAGCGTGGCGTTCGATCCCGACACGGGCCTGATCTCGGACCAGACCTACGACGTCCTGCCCAGCTCGTACGTGATCGAGCGCTACGGCCAGAAGTCGGGCCTGGTGGCCCTGACCTTCGACGACGGCCCCGACGCGCGCTGGACGCCGAAGATCCTCGACATCCTCAAGGAAAAGAAGGCGCCGGCCACCTTCTTCGTGATCGGCGAGAACATGCAGACCCGGCCCGACCTGGTGAAGCGCGAGGTCGCCGAAGGCCATGACGTGGGCAGCCACACCTGGACCCACCCCAATATCGGCGAGATCCCGATCGCCCAGACCGACGTCGAGCTGAACGCCACCCAGCGCCTGTTCGAGGTGATCACCGGCCGCTCGATGCGGCTGTTCCGGCCGCCGTTCTTCGGCGACGCCGAGCCGTCGACCCCGCACGAGGTGGCCCCGCTGGTGATCGCCCAGGAGCTGGGCTACCTGATCGTCGGCCTGCGGATCGACCCCGACGACTGGCAGAAGCCGACGCCGCAGACGATCATCGACCGCACGCTGGAGCGCCTGGACCATCCCGGCGACCGGCCGGGGCAGGTGGTGCTGCTGCACGACGCCGGCGGCAACCGCTCGCGCACCGTCGCCGCCCTGCCGGGCCTGATCGACGCCATCCGCGCCCGCGGCTATCGCCTGGTCACCATCGGCGAGCTGGCCGGCATGACCCCCGCCCAGGCGATGCCGGTCAGCGACCGCGATCCCCTGGCCCTGGCCCTGGACCGCGTCGGCTTCGGCCTGTTCCGCGCCCTCAAGTTCCTGCTGAGCGCGCTGTTCATCACCGCCATCGCCCTGGGCCTGGCGCGGCTGGTGTTCCTGGCCGGTCTGGCCCTGGTCCACCGCTGGACGCACCAGAGCCCCGAGAACCTGGATCCCGAGACCGGTCCGCTGGTCAGCGTGCTGATCCCCTGCTTCAACGAGGAAAAGGTGATCGCCGCCTCGGTGTCGCGGATCCTGGAATCGGAGTGGAAGAACATCGAGGTCCTGGTCCTGGACGACGGCTCCAAGGACGGCACCGCCGAGGCGGTGCGCCAGGCCCACGGCTCCGATCCGCGCGTGACCCTGCTGAGCTTCGAGAACGGCGGCAAGGCGCGGGCGGTCAACCGCGGCCTGGCCGTGGCCAAGGGCGAATATGTCGTGGCGCTGGACGCCGACACCCTGTTCCCGCCCAAGACCATCGGCCGGCTGGTGCGCTGGTTCCAGGACCCGATGATCGGGGCGGTGGCCGGCAACGCCATCGTCGGCAACCGCCTGAACACCGTCACCCGCTGGCAGGCGCTGGAATATGTCACCGCCCAGAACCTGGAGCGCCGGGCCCTGGCGGCCCTTGGGGCGGTGACCGTGGTGCCGGGCGCGGTCGGCGCCTGGCGCAAGAGCGTGCTGGACGAGTTGGGCGGCTATCCGTCCGACACCCTGGCCGAGGACCAGGATCTGACCATCGCCTGCC
This sequence comes from Caulobacter sp. LjRoot300, assembly GCF_964253875.1. Classification (NCBI taxonomy): domain Bacteria; kingdom Pseudomonadati; phylum Pseudomonadota; class Alphaproteobacteria; order Caulobacterales; family Caulobacteraceae; genus Caulobacter; species Caulobacter sp. LjRoot300. The sequence goes on along the minus strand of NZ_CAXUSA020000002.1, from coordinate 204,657 downwards.
AGCGCGCCGGCTGGAAGGTGGCCTTCGACCCCGCCGCCCAGGCCTTCACCGAGGCCCCCGACACGGTCGGCGGTCTGCTCAAGCAGCGCTTCCGCTGGTCGTTCGGCACCCTGCAATGTGTCTGGAAACATCGCGCGGCCCTGTTCAATCCCAAGGCCCCGGCGCTCGGTTTCGTGGCCCTGCCGCAGATCTGGCTGTTCCAGATCCTGTTGGCCGTCGCCGCGCCGCTGGTCGACCTGGCGGTGGTCTGGAGCCTGGTCTCGGGCCTCTACGGCGCCATCGCCCACCCGGTGGAGTGGTCGCCCGACGACACGATCCGCGGCCTGCTCTACTGGGGGGCGTTCATCCTGGTCGACCTGTCGGCCGGCGCCCTGGGGATGGCCCTGGAGAAGCGCGCGCCCTGGGCCGACCTGCCGTATCTGCCCGTGCAGCGCTTCGGCTACCGGCAGCTGATGTACTACGTGGTCGTCAAATCGGTGCTGACCGCGGCCCGCGGCGGACGCGTGGGCTGGGGCAAGCTGGAGCGACGGGCCACCGCGACGGTCAAGTGAGGGATGAGGCGGGGGCATGACAAGGCTGTCATTCGCTCCCGCGAGTGGTAGCGGTACCTTTTTTGCGCCGCCCAAGGGGCGACCCGACCCTTGGACGCCCTGCGTTCGGTGAAAAAGTCCAATCGGTTCCGGGCTTGCGCGAGTCCGACCCACTTTTTCACATCAGCCGAACAATCGGTCCAAGCGCGGTTGCGCCTGCGAAATCACACTCCTATAACCCGGCCACAATTTTCAGAAGCCGTCGTCGAGACCGGTCCCTCATGAACATCCACGAACACCAAGCCAAAGCCGTCCTCGCAGAGTTCGGCGCCCCCGTTCCGCGCGGCTATCCCGCCTTCACCGTCGAGGAGGCCGTCGCCGCCGCTGAAAAGCTGGGCGGACCGGTGTTCGTCGTGAAGTCCCAGATCCACGCCGGCGGCCGCGGCAAGGGCAAGTTCGAGGGCCTGGGCCCCGACGCCAAGGGCGGCGTCCGCGTCGTCAAGTCGGTGGAAGACGTCAAGACCAACGCCGCCGAGATGCTCGGCCGCGTGCTGGTGACCCACCAGACCGGCCCCAAGGGCAAGCAGGTCAACCGCCTCTACATCGAGGAAGGCGCGGCGATCGCCAAGGAATTCTACCTGTCGCTGCTGGTCGACCGCGAGACCTCGATGGTCTCGGTCGTCGCCTCGACCGAAGGCGGCATGGACATCGAGGACGTCGCCCACGCCACCCCCGAGAAGATCCACTCCTTCTCGATCGATCCGGCGACCGGCGTCTGGCCGACCCACGCCCGCGCCCTGGCCAAGGCCCTGGGCCTGACCGGCGGCCTGGCCAAGGAAGCCGCGACCCTGCTGGGTCAGCTCTATACGGCGTTCCTGGCCAAGGACATGGCCATGCTGGAGATCAACCCGCTGATCGTCACCGCCGACGATCACCTGCGGGTCCTCGACGCCAAGCTGTCGTTCGACGGCAACTCGCTGTTCCGCCACCCGGACATCCGCGCCCTGCGCGACGAGAGCGAGGAAGACCCCAAGGAAATCGAAGCTTCCAAGTACGACCTGGCCTATATCGCCCTGGACGGCGAGATCGGCTGCATGGTCAACGGCGCCGGCCTGGCCATGGCCACCATGGACATCATCAAGCTGTACGGCGCCGAGCCGGCCAACTTCCTCGATGTCGGCGGCGGCGCCAGCAAGGAGAAGGTCACCGCGGCCTTCAAGATCATCACCGCCGACCCGGCCGTCAAAGGCATCCTGGTCAACATCTTCGGCGGCATCATGCGCTGCGACATCATCGCGGAAGGCGTCATCGCCGCCGTCAAGGAAGTGGGCCTGCAGGTCCCGCTCGTCGTCCGCCTGGAAGGCACCAACGTCGAACTCGGCAAGAAAATCATTTCGGAAAGCGGCCTGAACGTCATCGCCGCCAACGACCTGTCGGACGGGGCCGAGAAGATCGTCGCCGCTGTCAAAGGGGCTGCGTAACTCTCATGTCCATCCTCATCGGTTCTGAAACCAAGGTCATCTGCCAGGGCATCACCGGCGCCCAGGGCACGTTCCACTCGGAACAGGCGATCGCCTACGGCACCAAGATGGTCGGCGGCGTAACCCCCGGCAAAGGCGGCCAGACCCACATCGGCCTGCCGGTGTTCGACACGGTCGGCGAAGCCAAGGAAGCCACCGGCGCCGACGCCTCGGTGATCTATGTCCCGCCGCCCTTCGCGGCCGACTCGATCCTGGAAGCCATCGACGCGGAAATCCCGCTGATCGTCTGCATCACCGAAGGCATCCCGGTGCTGGACATGGTGCGCGTTAAGAAGGCCCTGCAAGGCAGCAAGTCGCGCCTGATCGGCCCGAACTGCCCCGGCGTCCTGACCCCGAACCAGTGCAAGATCGGCATCATGCCGGGTTCGATCTTCTCGAACGGCTCGGTCGGCGTCGTCTCGCGCTCGGGCACCCTGACCTACGAAGCCGTGTTCCAGACCACGAACGCGGGCCTCGGCCAGACCACGGCCGTCGGCATCGGCGGCGACCCGGTCAAGGGCACCGAGTTCATCGACATCCTTGAGCTGTTCCTGGCCGACGAAGCCACCAAGTCGATCGTGATGATCGGCGAGATCGGCGGCTCGGCCGAGGAAGAAGCCGCCCAGTTCCTGGCCGACGAAGCCAAGCGCGGCCGCAAGAAGCCCATGGTCGGCTTCATCGCTGGCCGCACGGCCCCTCCCGGCCGCCATATGGGCCACGCCGGCGCGATCATCTCGGGCGGCAAGGGCGGCGCGGAAGACAAGATCGCGGCGATGGAGGCCGCGGGCATCCGTGTCTCGCCGTCGCCGGCCAAGCTGGGCGAAACCCTCCTCGAGGTGCTCAAAGGCTAATCACGACACCGAAACCCCGCCCCGCGCGGGGCCCAGGTTTTTTGCGACCGCCAGTCGACGATCCGAAAAAATCACCTGGGCCCCGTTCGTTCTACGGGCGTCCGGTGATTGAGAGACTATATTTACGCAACGCAGGTAGCGGTGGCGTAAAAGGATCGTAAGGCAAAGACGATGGCGGACGACGCAGGCATCATCAATCAGGTCTTGACCGAGACCTCGTTCCTCTACGGGGCCAACGCGGCCTTCGTGGAAGATCTCTACGCCCGGTGGGCGGAGAATCCCGGATCGGTCGAGCCCTCTTGGGGCGCCTTCTTCGCCACGCTTTCGGACCAGGCCGACCAGGTCAAGCGCGCCGCGCAGGACCCGGCCTGGACGCCCCGCCAGGCGCCGGCTGTCCGTCCCGAATGGCTGTCGGCCATCGACGGCCAGTGGCCGACCGTGGCCCCCGCCGTCGAAGCCAAGATGACCAAGGCCATCGAGGCCAAGGCTCCCGGTTCCTCCGCCGAAGCCGTCCGCGCCGCCACGCTGGACAGCTTGCGCGCCATCATGATGATCCGGGCCTACCGGATGCGCGGCCACCTAGCCGCGAATCTCGACCCGCTGGGCCTGGAGCCCAAGGCTTCGGCTCCGGAACTCGACCCCTCGACCTACGGCTTCTCGGAAGCCGACTACGACCGCCCGATCTTCCTGGACTATGTGCTGGGCCTGGAATCCTCGACGATCCGCGAGATCCTGTCGATCCTGCGCCGCACCTACTGCGACAACGTCGGCGTGCAGTACATGCACATCTCGGATCCGACCGAGAAGGCTTGGCTGCAGGAGCGCATCGAGGGCCGCGACAAGGAGATCGTGTTCTCCAAGGAAGGCAAGGTCGCCATCCTCAAGAAGCTGATCGAGGCCGAGGGCTTCGAACGCTTTCTGCACAAGCGCTTCCCCGGCACCAAGCGCTTCGGCCTCGACGGCGGCGAAGCCTGCATCCCGGCGCTGGAGCAGATCATCAAGCGCGGTGGCGCCCTTGGCGTGAAGGAAATCGTCATCGGCATGCCGCACCGCGGCCGCCTCAACACCCTGGCCGCCGTGATGGGCAAGCCCTATCACGTGATCTTCCATGAGTTCCAGGGCGGTACCAGCCTGCCTTCGGACGTCGAGGGTTCGGGCGACGTCAAGTATCACATGGGCGCCTCGTCGGACCGCGAGTTCGACGACAACAGCGTCCACCTGTCGCTGACCGCCAACCCCTCGCACCTGGAAATCGTCAACCCCGTGGTGATCGGCAAGGCCCGCGCCAAGCAGGCCTTCACCCTCCGCGAACAGCCCGATGCCGGCCGCGGGCACGTGCTGCCGCTGCTGCTGCACGGCGACGCGGCCTTCGCTGGCCAGGGCGTGGTGGCCGAATGCTTCACCCTGTCGGGCCTGAAGGGCTACCGCACGGGCGGCACCATCCACTTCATCGTCAACAACCAGATCGGCTTCACGACCAACCCGCGCTATTCGCGCAGCTCGCCCTATCCCTCGGACGTGGCGCTGATGGTCGAGGCCCCGATCTTCCACGTCAACGGCGACGACCCCGAAGCCGTGGTCTTCGCGGCCAAGGTCGCCACCGAATATCGCCAGATGTTCGGCAAGGACGTGGTCATCGACATGTTCTGCTACCGCCGGTTCGGTCACAACGAAGGTGACGACCCGACGATGACCCAGCCCTTGATGTACGCCAAGATCAAGGATCACATCTCGACCCGCGAGATCTACAGCCGCCGCCTGGTGGCCGAGGGCGTGGCCAGCCTGGCCGAGGTGGACGGCTGGGTCACCGAATTCGAGAACTTCCTCGACAAGGAATTCGACGCCGGCAAGACCTACAAGGCCAACAAGGCCGACTGGCTGGACGGCAAGTGGAAGGGCCTGGCCCTGCCCGGCGACGAAGAGCGCAAGGGCAAGACCGACGTGGCCAAGACCAGGCTCTTGGAGCTTGGCCGCCAGATCACCACCATCCCCGACCGGATCAACGCCCACAAGACCGTCAAGCGCGTGATCGAGAACCGCCGCGAGGCGATCGAGAAGGGCGAGGGCATCGACTGGGGCACGGCCGAGCACCTGGCTTTCGCCACCCTGCTCGACGAGGGCTTCCCCGTCCGCCTGTCGGGCCAGGACAGCGTGCGCGGCACCTTCACCCAGCGCCATTCGGACATCATCGACCAGACCACCGAAGAGCACTACACGCCGCTCAACAACCTCCGCCCCGGCCAGGCCCACTACGAGGTCATCGACTCGGCCCTGTCGGAAGAGGCGGTGCTGGGCTTCGAATACGGCTTCTCGCTGGCCGACCCGAACACCATGACCCTGTGGGAAGGTCAGTTCGGCGACTTCGTGAACGGCGCCCAGGTGGTCATCGACCAGTTCATCAGCTCGGGCGAGCGCAAGTGGCTCCGGATGAGTGGCCTGACCATGCTGCTGCCGCACGGCTACGAAGGCCAGGGCCCCGAGCACAGCTCGGCGCGCCTGGAACGCTTCCTGCAGTCGTGCGCGGAAGACAACATGCAGGTGGTCAACTGCACGACCCCGGCCAACTACTTCCACGCCCTGCGTCGCCAGATGCACCGCGAGTTCCGCAAGCCCTTGATCGTCATGACGCCCAAGAGCCTGCTGCGCCATAAGCGGGCGGTGTCCAACCTGTCGGACATGGCCGACGGCTCCAGCTTCCACCGCGTGATGGTGGACGGCGCCGAAGCCGGCTGCGACGTCGGCGGGATCACGCTGAAGAGCGACGACAAGATCACCCGCGTCATCGCCTGCTCGGGCAAGGTCTATTACGACCTGATCGACGCCCGGGCCAAGGCCGGCCGCGACGACGTCTACATCGTGCGCCTGGAGCAGTTCTATCCCTGGCCGCTGAAGTCGGTGCTGGGCGTGCTCGGACGCTTCAAGAACGCCGAACTGGTCTGGTGCCAGGAAGAGCCCAAGAACATGGGCGGCTGGACGTTCGTGGATCCGTGGATCGAGCTCAGCCTGGCCAAGCTCGACGTCAAGGCCAAGCGCGCCCGCTACGTGGGTCGTCCCGCCTCGGCCTCCACGGCCGCGGGCATGATGAGCCGCCACCTGAAAGAACTCGAGACCTTCCTGAACGAAGCCTTCGCCTGATCGCTTCCTTCAGAGCCTGAACCGAACCCGCCCGGACCAAACAAGAGACATCGGAACCCCACATGGCCGACATCATGACCCCCGCCCTCGGCGAATCCGTCACCGAAGCGACGGTGGCCCGCTGGACCAAGAAGGCCGGGGAGGCGGTGAAGAAGGACGAACTGCTCGTCGAGCTGGAAACCGACAAGGTCAGCCTTGAAGTCGTGGCTCCGGCCGACGGCGTCCTGGCCTCGATCAACGCCGAGGAAGGCGCCACCGTGGTTCCCGGCACGGTCCTGGGCGTGGTGACCGAAGGCGGCGCCGCGACCGCCGCCCCGGCCGCCCCCGCGCCGAAGGCCGCTCCGGCCCCCGCGCCGGCTCCGACCCCCGCGCCCGCTCCAGCGGCCGCTGCTCCGGCTCCGGCCGCCGCCCCGGTCAGCCCGGCCCCGGCCCGCGTCGCCGCCGAGAACAACCTCGACCTGTCGAAGGTCGCTGGCACCGGCAAGGACGGCCGGGTGACCAAGGGCGACGCCCTGGCCGCCCTGGAAGCCCGCGCCAACGCCCCGGCCCCCGTCGCCGCTCCGGCCGCGCCGCGCGCCATCCACGAGCGCGAAGAGCGGGTGAAGATGACGCGCCTGCGTCAGACGATCGCCCGCCGCCTGAAGGAAGCCCAGAACAACGCCGCCATGCTGACGACCTTCAACGAGGTCGACATGACGGCGGTGATGGCCCTGCGCAATTCGTACAAGGACGTGTTCGAGAAGAAGCACGGCGTGAAGCTGGGCTTCATGAGCTTCTTCACCAAGGCCGTGGTCGCCGCCCTGAAGGCCGTGCCGGACGTCAACGCCGAGATCGACGGGACCGACATCGTCTACAAGAACCACTACGACATCGGCGTGGCCGTCGGCACCGACAAGGGCCTGGTCGTTCCAGTGGTCCGCGACGCCGACGTGCTGAGCCTGGCCGAGATCGAGAAGGCCATCGGCGCCCTGGGCAAGAAGGCCCGCGACGGCCAGCTGGCCATCGAGGACATGCAAGGCGGCACCTTCACCATCACCAACGGCGGCATTTACGGCTCGCTGATGTCGACCCCGATCCTCAACGCGCCGCAATCGGGGATCCTGGGCATGCACGCGATCAAGGAGCGGGCCATGGTGGTTGGCGGCAAGATCGAGGTGCGCCCGATGATGTACCTGGCGCTGAGCTACGACCACCGCGTGGTCGACGGCCAGGGCGCGGTGACCTTCCTCGTGAAGGTCAAGGAAGCCCTGGAAGACCCGCAGCGCCTGCTGCTGGAGCTGTAGTCCGCTTGGAACCCTCGTCCCGGCGGACGGGGGTTTCGCTTTATCCGGCGCCCGGCGCGCCCTCGGCCCCACCGCCCGACGCATGCAGGACGGCGGGGTGTTCCTAGGATAAGAGACCCACCATGGCTCAATACGACGTCGTCATCATCGGGGGCGGTCCCGGCGGCTACAACGGCGCGATCCGCGCCGGGCAACTGGGTCTGAAGACCGCCATCGTCGAGGGACGCGGCAAGCTGGGCGGCACCTGCCTGAACGTCGGCTGCATGCCGTCCAAGGCGCTGCTGCACGCCTCGGAGATGTTCGAGGCCGCCAGCGGCGGCGAGTTCGCCAAGCTGGGCATCGAGGTCAAGCCGAAGCTGAACCTGGTGCAGATGATGGCCCAGAAGGCCGAGAGCGTCGAAGCCCTGACCAAGGGCGTCGAGTTCCTGATGAAGAAGAACAAGGTCGACTACATCAAGGGCTGGGGCCGCATCGACGGGCCCGGCAAGGTGGTGGTCAAGGCCGAGGACGGCACGGAAACCGTGCTCGAGACCAAGAACATCGTCATCGCCACCGGCTCTGAGCCGACCCCGCTGCCGGGCGTGACCATCGACAACAAGCGCATCGTCGACTCGACCGGCGCGCTCAGCCTGCCCGACGTACCCAAGAGCCTGATCGTGGTCGGGGCTGGCGTCATCGGCCTGGAACTGGGCTCGGTCTGGAAGCGCCTGGGCGCCGAGGTGACCGTGGTCGAGTTCCTGGACCGTATCCTGCCCGGCACCGACACCGAGGTCGCCAACGCCTTCCAGAAGATCCTGGGCAAGCAGGGCTTCAAGTTCAAGCTGGCCTCCAAGGTCACCAGCGCGACCGCTGGCGACAAGCAGGTCCAGCTGACGGTCGAGCCCGTGGCCGGCGGCGACGCCGAGACCCTGCAGGCCGACTACGTGCTGGTGGCCATCGGCCGGCGCCCGTTCACTCAAGGGTTGGGCCTGGAGACGGTCGGCATCGTCCCGGACAAGCGCGGCGTGATCGCCAACGACCATTACAAGACGACCGCGCCGGGCGTGTGGGTGATCGGCGACGTGACCAGCGGCCCGATGCTGGCCCACAAGGCCGAGGACGAGGCCGTGGCCTGTATGGAGCTGATCGCGGGCAAGGCCGGCCACGTGAACTACGACATCATCCCGGGTGTGATCTACACCAAGCCGGAAGTCGCCACGGTCGGCAAGACCGAGGAGGACCTGAAGGCCGCGGGCGTCGCCTACAAGGTCGGCAAGTTCCCGTTCCTGGCCAACAGCCGAGCCAAGATCAACCACGAGACCGACGGCTTCGTGAAGGTGCTGGCCGACGCCAAGACCGACCGCATCCTCGGAGCCCACGCCGTGGGCCCGAACGTTGGCGACATGATCGCCGAGATCTGCGTGGCCATGGAGTTCGGCGGCGCGTCGGAAGACGTCGCCCGCACCTGCCACCCGCACCCCACCCGTTCGGAGGCCTTCCGCCAGGCGGCCATGGGCGTCGAAGGCTGGACGATGCAGGCCTGATGGGCCCGTCCCTAAATTAACGGGCGTTCGCGTTCGACTGGACGTAGAGTGGCGGGGTTCGAAAAACGGAGCCCCGCCATGTTTTTGTCAGCCCTGTTGCTGGCTTCCGCCCTTCAGGCCACGCCAACGCCGGCGGCGTCCACGCTGAGCGACGAGGTCATCGTGGGCCCGACGGCGTTCTATCGTTCCATCGAAGAGGTTCGCGCCACCATCAAGACGCGAGCGGCCTGTCGGGAATCGGGCGTCGAGTTGGCCGTCAACACCGAGCCCACGACCCGAGCCAACGTGAAGAAACTCGGCGACCTGCCGCCGGCCAACCACACCCTGACCGTGCTGCGCAGCGTCGACGGCTGTCCGGTGTCCTCGACCGTCCGCTTCAACGTGGATCGGCCGGCGGGGCGGTAGAGCCGCCGGCTTTTCGAATGGGAGGGCGGGTCCTGGATCGGGGACAGGCCCATGGGCCTGTCCCCGGCCATGTCCACTTCAAAGAAAAGCCCCGCCGGGCGAACGGCGGGGCTTCCCCAAGATCCTCGAGGGGAGGAGCGCCCCTAGAATTCTTCCCAGTCGTCCGAGCTCGGCTGGGCCGAGCCGGCGAAGGCGGCCAGCTTGGCCTGGGCGGCGCGGACCGGGTTTGCGCCGGGGCGGCTGGCGGCGGTGGCGGGGGCCATGGCCGGGCGCGGGGTTGGACGGTTCACCTGGGTCGGCGGAGCGGTCCGGCGGGTGCTGGAGCGCACCGCGACGCCCCCTTGAGCAGCTTGGGCGCCGCTCACCTGGAAACGCCCGATCATCTGCATCAGGCCATTGGCCTCGCCCTTCAGGGCGTGGCTGGCGGCGGTGGACTGCTCGACCATGGCGGCGTTCTGCTGGACCGTCTGGTCCATCTGGTTGACGGCGGCGTTGACCTGGTTGAGACCCGTGGCCTGCTCCGCGCCCGAGGCGGCGATCTCGCTGACCAGGCCGTCGATCTCGCTGACCTTGCCGACGATGGCCTGCAGGGCCTCGCCGGTCTGGCCGACCATCGACACGCCCTGGCTGACCTGCTGCGAGGAGGTCGAGATCAGGGTCTTGATCTCCTTGGCGGCGTCGGCCGAGCGCTGGGCCAGGGCCCGCACTTCCTGGGCGACCACGGCGAAGCCGCGGCCGGCGTCGCCGGCCCGGGCGGCTTCAACCCCGGCGTTCAGGGCCAGCAGGTTGGTCTGGAAGGCGATCTCGTCGATCACGCCGATGATCTGGCTGATCGATTGTGACGACTTCTCGATCTGGTTCATGGCGTCGACGGCGCCGCGCACCACCACGGCCGAGCGTTCGGCGTCCGATCGGGTCGAGGTGACGACGCGCGAGGCCTCGACGGCGCCGGCCGACGAGCGCTTCACCGTGGCGGTGATCTCGTCCAGGGCGGCGGCGGTTTCTTCCAGGCTGGCGGCCTGCTGTTCGCTGCGGCGCGACAGGTCGTCGGCGGCCGAGGCGATCTCGTCCGAGCCCGAGCCGATGCTGTTGGCGGCCTGGACGATGGTGCGCATCGCCTCTTCCATCTGGGTGATGGCGCCGTTGAAGTCGCTCTGCAGGCGCTGGTAGGCCTGGGGGAAGTCGGCGTCGACGCGATAGGTCAGGTCGCCGTCGGCCAGGCGGTTCAGGCCGGTGGCGATATGCTCCATGACGAAGGCCTGCTCGCGGGCGGCGGCCTCGGCGGCCTCCTGGTTGCGGCGGCGCTCGGCGTCGGTCTCGGCGCTGGCGCGCTGCTGGGCGGCCTCGGCGGTGCGTAGGGCCAGGGCGTTGTCCTTGAACACCTGGACCGAGCGGGCCATGGCGCCGACCTCGTCCTTGCGCTGGGCGCCGACCACCTCGACGTCCACCGCCCCCTGGGCCAGGACCTCCATGGTGCGCGATAGGCCCGCCAGCGGCGCCGCGATCTTCGAGCGGCCGATCCACAGGGCGAAGGCCAGAGCGGCGGCCGAGGCGATCAGGCCGAAGGCGATGGTCATCACCATGCCGGTCTTGGCCTGTTTGGCGGCCTGGTCGACCATGGCGCGGGTCTCGTCGCTATGGGTGTTGGTGTAGGTCGAGATGTCCTTGCTCAGGCTGGCGATGTCGGGGTCGATCACGCCCATGACCATCTTGGCCGCGTCGTTGGCGTTCTGCAGGCCCAGATCCGCGCCCTGGCGGGCGCTGGAATAGATACGGTCCAGGCGAACCTGGAAGTCGGCGGCCTTCTTGGCGGCGGCCGGATCGGCGGCCTTGAGCTTGCCGAGGGCGATCTTGCCCTCCCTGTAGGCGCTGTCGATCTCGTCGCTGGCTTGCTTCGCCTCGGGCGAGGCGGCGTCGTTGGCGATCGTGCGGTAGGCGGCGTAGCCGATGGTCACGACCCGGCGGTTGAACCGCGAGCCCTCCAGCGCGGCGGGGGCGCGCTGTTCGACGAGCACCTTGGTGGCGGCTTCCGCGACCCTGGCCTGCCACGCGCCGACGCCGGTGATCGCCAGGGCCACCACGGTCAGGATGACGGCCGGCAAGGCCACCTTGGCGGAGATCTTCAGATCGTCGAACTTCATCTCTAACCCCATGTCCGGTCATATCCCACAAGGATGGGCGGGTTCCGGTGCTCGGGGTCCAGAAGCGGGCATCGCCGTAAAAAGCCAGTTAACTGCAAGGCTTGACCATCCTTTGGCGACGGAATGTCACAGCCCGTGGTCGCCGCCTCCCTGGCGATATACGATCAGGAGTAATCAAGCATCGACTATTCAACTTAATAGTGTATTCTTCAAGCGCCATGCAGCGACATGGCCGCGCCGATCACGGCGCGAGGGGAGAGCGAACCATGGCCCAGGCGAACCGGCCCAACATCCTGCTGATCACCTGCGACCAGTATCGCTTTCCGAGGTTCTCCTACGGGGCCGAAGCCGGATTCGACGAGCCGCTGAAGCGGATCCTGGGCTTCCAGCGCGAGGACCAGGCCCACAACCCCTACGCCCAGTACTTCCCCGGCCTGCTGGCCCTGCGCGAGAACGCGGCCCTGCTGCGCAACCACACCATCGCCGCCAGCGCCTGCACGCCCAGCCGGGCGACGATCTATACCGGCCAGTACGGGACCAGAACGGGGGTCACCCAGACCGACGGCCTGTTCAAGAGCGGCGATTCCTACAATTTCCCCTGGCTGGCGGCCGACGGCGTTCCCACCCTGGGGACCTGGATGCGCGCGGCCGGCTACACCACCCACTATTTCGGCAAGTGGCACGTCAGCAACCCGCCAGAGCACTCGCTCGACCGCTACGGCTTCGATGATTGGGAGGAGTCGTATCCCGAGCCGCATGGGGCGGCGATCAACAATCTGGGCGTCTATCGCGACGTGGGCTTCACCGACCAGGCCTGTGCCTTCATCCGCCGCAAGGCCCTGGCCCTGAACTACAACCGCGCCCAGGCCGTCGAGCAGGCGCAGGACCCCTACGCCGCCGGACCCGAGATCGACGCCATCCCGCCCTGGTTCGCGGTGGCCTCGTTCACCAATCCCCACGACATCGCCACCTATCCGGCGGTGATCGCCCAGGCGCTTCCGACGCCGGACAATTCGGGCACGCAGTCGATCTTCGGTCCGCTGACGACGCCGCTGGCGGGTCAGAAGACGCCGCCGCCCACCGCTGGCACGATCCAGATCGCGCTGAACGAAGGCGGCTTCCCGCAGGACTGCGCCAGGCCTTCGCCCACCCAGAACGAGTCCCTGGCCGACAAGCCCAGCTGCCAGCACGACTACGCCTACAAGGTGGGCCTGGCCCTGAACGCCAAGACCGGCTTCAACATCGTCAACACCGCCAAGACCAAGATCGACGACAAGTTCCCCGACCTGCCGGGTCCCGACCTGCTGGACGACGAGCGGTCGATGCGGATCGCGGTCCAGCAGGCCCTGAACGGGGTGCTGCCGTTCCAGCTGAGCGAGGAGCCCGAGCGCTACGCCCTGGGGTTCCTGCAGCTCTACGCCTGGCTCCATGCGATCGTCGACACCCACGTGGCCGCGGTCCTGAAAACGCTGGAGGAGACCGGCCAGGCCGAGAACACCATCGTCATCTTCCTGGCCGACCACGGCGAGTACGGGGCGGCCCATGGCATGATGATCGAGAAGTGGCACACCGCCTACCAGGAGGCGCTGCACGTGCCGGTCGTCGTCCGCTTCCCGCCCTCGACCCGGGTGGTCGAGAACGAGCCGGGCGACAGCGACGGGCCGCTGGGCTTCACGCCGCGCCAGATCGACGCCCTGACCAGCCATATCGACATCCTGCCCACCGTGCTGGGCCTGGCCGGGGTGACGCCCGAGCAACGGGCGACGATCGCCGAAGACCTGGGCCGCCATCGACCCGTGCCGCCGCTGCCAGGCGTGGACCTGTCGGGCCTGCTGATGGGCGAGACCCACCGCGTGGTCGAGCCGGACGGCCGCGAGCGCCAGGGCGTGCTGTTCATCACCGACGACGAGATCACCGCCCCGTCGCCCTCGAACGACGACCCGGCCAATCTCAAGTGCGACAAGGAATTCGAGGTCTACAAGCGGGTGGTCGACACCGTGAACCAGGACCATCCGGCCGTGAACCTGGCGCCGGGCTCGGTGCGCCAGCCCAACCATGTGCGCTGCGTGCGCACCGCGCGCCACAAGCTCAGCCGCTATTTCGACCCGTCCGGACGGGCGGCCCAGGAATGGGAGATGTACGACTTGGAGCGGGACCCCAACGAGACCGTCAACCTGGTGCAGGTGACGCGCTCGCCGCCCACCGCCCGCACGGACCTGCCGTCGCCGTTTGTGTCGGCGGCGGTACAGACCGAGGCGGATCGGCTGGCGGTGCTGCTGGCCGAGCTGGAGGCCAGGGATTTGTAGGGCCGGGGACATGCACTCGTGCGTGTCCCCATCCTAGTCACCCATCCTAGTCACCCATCCTAGTCACGCCCGCGGATGCGCCTTGCCATAGGCCGCCAGCAGGCCCGCCGCGTCGACCTGGGTGTAGCGCTGGGTGGTCGACAGCGAGGCGTGGCCCAGCAGGTCCTGGATCGAGCGCAGGTCGGCGCCGGCCCCCAGCAGGTGAGTGGCGAACGAATGGCGCAGGGCGTGCGGCGTGGCCCGGTCCGACAGGCCCAGGCGGCTCCGCAGGTTCTGCATGGTCGCCTGGACGTGCCGCGGCGACAGCGGCCCGCCGCGCTTGGCGCGAAACAGCGGATCGTCCGGCTCCAGGGCGAAGGGCAGGGTGGTCAGATAGGTGTCGATCCGCTCACGGACGATGTCGAGGACCGGCACGATCCGGGTCTTGCCGCCCTTGCCGGTGATCCGCAGGCTTTCGGCCAGGGGGGCGTCGCGGCGGGCCAGGGACAGGCCCTCGGAGATCCGCAGGCCGCAGCCCCACAGCAGGGTCAGCACCGCCTCGTCGCGGGCCGCTTCCCAGTCCTCGCGGTCCGGATCCAGCGCCAGCTCCGCGATCAGGCCGTGGGCCTGGTCTTCGGAGACGGGACGCGGCGCCCCGGCCTTGATGCGCGGCCCACGCACCAGGCCGATGGCGGCGTTGGGCGTGTCGAGCCGGTGGTCCAGATAGCGGTGGAAGGCTCGGATCGACGACAGGCTCTGCGACAGCGAGCGCGGCGACAGGCCGTCGCGATCGTCGCCATTCTGGGAAGGCGGGGGCTCACGACGGAACGCCAGGTAGGCGCGCAGCTCGGCGGCCGAGATCCCGCCCAGCTCGGCGACCGACAGGGTCTCGCCGCGATGGCGCTCCAGGAAGTTCAGATAGGCCAGGACGTTGTCGCCATAGGCCCGCACGGTGCGCGGCGAGGCGCGTTTTTCGTTGGCCAGATGATCCAGCCAGGCGGTCAGGGCGGAGCGGGCGGTGGCGGGGATGTTCATCTCGTTATCCCCAAAAGCCTGTCATCCCGGACAAGCGCGCAGCGCGCCGATCCGGGACCGCCGGAAGCGCCTGCGCTCAGGCGTTGGTCCCGGGTCTGCGCTTCGCTCCGCCCGGGATGACAACCGTTGTGGAGTTTGCGCGTATCCTCCCCGTCGCGGGGGAGGAGAGCCGTCACAGGATCGGCCAGCGTTCGGCCGTGCGCTCGACGACCCGGGCCAGGAAGGCCACCAGGTCCGTGCCCATGTCGGCCGTGAAGCCCTCGGGATCGGCCGAGCCGAAGGCCAGCAGGCCTTGGCGCGAGGGCTCCCAGAGAGCCATGCGGACCAGGGCCATGCTCCTGATGTCCTGGATGCGGTCGCCGAACAGGCCCAGGGCCGGGGCGTGAAAGCCCATGCGCGCGACGCCGTGCTCGCCCATGGTCATGTCGATCTGGCCGGCGATCAGGGCGTGCCAGCCGGCGGGCACGCGGCCCGGGCCTTCCAGGACGACAACGCCGGCGGCCAGGCCGAAGCGCAGAATGGCCATCTCGTCGACCCGACGGGCCAGGTCGGAATGGTTGCGGGCGTCCAGCAGGTCGATCACCGCGGCGTGGGTCTGGGCCTGGGCCGAGAAGTTGGCGCGGGCGGTGGCCTCGATCTGGCGGCGCACCAGGGCCTCGCGCTCGTGGGCGGCCGAGACCCGGGCCAGGGCGGCGGGGCCGAAGTCGACGATGTTGCTGGCGTCCGGGCGCAGCCCCAGGTCGCTGAGCAGGTCGGGATCACCGTGCAGGAAGTCGGGCTCGGCCCTGAGGAAGTCGCGGACCAGCGCCGGGTCGACCACCGGAAACAGCCTGGCTTGCGTCGCGTCGGTCATGGGGCGGGCCTACTCCGTTCACACTTCGTCCCCATATCGTTCACAGCCGGGGCGACACCGATGAAGCCCCAAGTCGGTTAACAGCGGCTTGATGGCGCGGCCACGGGTCCTCTCGACCTGGGGACGTTTCCGAGGCAGAACCCGATCGTCCCCATGTCTGGTCCCATGCCCCGCATCGCCTCCGTCCTGCTGCCCATGCCGCTGCCCGAGGCGTTCGACTACGCCGAGCCGGAAGGCCTGGGGCTGGCGGTCGGCGACCACGTGACCGTGCCGCTGGGCCCGCGGGTGATTCGCGGCGTGGTGACGGGGCTGCGCGACGGGACCGGCGGCAACCGGCCGCTCAAGCCCGTGCTGGAACGCGTCGACGACCCGCCGCTGCCGCCCGGCGTCCTGGCCTTCGTGGAGTGGGCCGCGCGCTATTCGGTCGACATTCCCGGCTGGCCCCTGGCCATGGCCCTGCGCGGCCTGCGCCATCCGGCCGCCAAGCCCGACAAGGCCCTGGTGCTGACCGGGGCTCAGCCGGCCAAGATGACTCCCGCGCGGCTGAAGGTGCTGGCCGCCGCCGAGCATGGCCCGCTGGCCTCGGGCGCCCTGGCGACCGCCGCCGGCGTTTCGGCCGGGGTGGTCAAGGGCCTGGTCGACGAGGGCGTGCTGGCCGTCACCTGGATCGAGCCTGACGCCAGCTTTCCCCAGCCGGACCTGTCGCGTCCGCCGCAGACCCTCAATCCCAGCCAGCGGGCCTCGGCCGACGTGCTGTCCGAGATGCTGGAGGCCCGCGGCTTCCAGGCGGCCCTGCTGGACGGGGTGACGGGCTCGGGCAAGACGGAGGTCTATCTGGAGGCGGTGGCCGCCGCCCTGGCCGCCGACCCCGACAGCCAGGTGCTGATCCTGCTGCCCGAGATCGCCCTGACCCAGGCGGTGCTGGCCCGCTTCGAGGCCCGCTTCGGCGTGGCCCCGGTCGAGTGGCACTCGGCGGTCTCGCCGCCTCGCCGTCGCCGGGCCTGGGAGGGCGTGGCCACGGGCGCGGCGCGGATCGTGATCGGCGCCCGCTCGGCCCTGTTCCTGCCGTTCCGCAAGCTGCGGCTGGTGGTGGTCGACGAGGAGCACGACGGCTCGTTCAAGCAGGAGGAGGGCTTTATCTACCAGGCCCGCGACCTGGCAGTAGCCCGGGCCAAGATCGAGGGCGCGCTGGTGGTGCTGGCCTCGGCCACGCCCTCGCTGGAAAGTCTGTGGAACGCCCAGCAGGGCCGCTATCGCTGGCTGCGGCTCAGCGCTCGCCACGGCGCGGCGCAATTGCCCGACATCGACCTGATCGATATGCGCGAGACCCCGCCGGAGCCCGGCCGCTGGCTGTCGCCGCCGCTGGTCAAGGCGGTGTCGGTCGCCTTGGCGCGCGGCGAGCAGGCTCTGTTGTTCCTCAATCGCCGGGGTTATGCGCCGCTGGTGCTGTGCCGGGCCTGCGGCGAGAAGATGAAGTCGCCCGACACCGACAGCTGGCTGGTCGAGCACCGCTATACCGGCCGCCTGGTCTGCCACCTGACGGGCTTTTCGATGAAGAAGCCCGAGGCCTGCCCGCACTGCGGGGCCAAGGACAGCCTGACCTCGATCGGCCCCGGGGTGGAGCGGGTCGAGGAGGAGGCGCGCCACCTGTTCCCCGACGCCCGGATCGCGGTGTTCTCGTCCGACACCGTGTTCGACGCGGCGGGCGCGCGGGCCCTGGTCGACAGCATGGCGGCCGGCGAGATCGACATCCTGGTGGCCACCCAGGCCGCGGCCAAGGGCCACAACTTCCCCAACCTGACCCTGGTGGGGGTGGTCGACGCCGACCTTTCCTTGCGCGGCGGCGACCTGCGGGCCGGCGAGCGGACGTTCCAACTGCTGGCCCAGGCGGCGGGACGGGCGGGGCGGCACGAGAAGCCCGGCCGGGCGCTGCTGCAGACCTACGCGCCCGAGCACGGCGTGTTGCAGGCCCTCAAGGCCCAGGACCGCGACGCCTTCGTCGAGGCCGAGATGGCCATGCGCCAGGAGGCCGGGCTGCCGCCGTTCGGCCGGCTGGCGGCGGTGATCGCCTCGGGACCGGATCCGGTGGCCCTGGACGCGTATTGCAACGCCTTGGCGGCCGCCACGCCCAACGCCGAGGGGGTGGAGGTGTTCGGCCCGGCCGACGCGCCCCTGGCCCTGGTGCGCGGCCGGCGGCGCAAGCGCTTCCTGGTCCGGGCCGACCGGACGGTGGACCTGCAGGGCTTCCTGGCCGCCTGGCGGGCCCGGGCCAAGGTCCCGAATTCGGTGCGCGTGGTGTTCGACGTCGACCCGTACAGTTTTCTATAGTCGCGGATGAGGCTGGGGACAGGCGCACGCGCCTGTCCCCGACCCGATCTCAGACCGCTTCCTTTTCCAGCACCGGCTCCGGTCCCGGTTGCCGGCTCCGCAACGGCAGTTCGGGGATCAGGAAGATCACCACCAGCCCCGCGGCGATCACCAGCAGGCCGGCGGCGAACACGCCGGTGATGGCGTGGGTCAGGGCCTGGGCCAGCACCGGGTCGGCATGGCGGGCCGCGCCCTGCGCCGTGGCCTTCAAGGCCAGGCCCTGCAGGGAGCCCAGGTCGAAACCCTGCCCCTCGGTGGCCAGGCGGTGGGTCAGCAGGGCGCCGAACAGCGCCACCCCGATGGTCGAGCCGATCTGGCGGAAGAACTGGTTGGAGCTGGTGGCCACGCCGATGTCGCGCACCTCGACGGCGTTCTGGGTGGCGAGGTTGAACAGGCTCTGGCCGGGGCCCAGGCCCAGGCCGACGATGGCCATCCGCCAGCACAGGTCCGGCAGGGTGGTGTGGGCGGTCACCCGGGTCAGCAGCCCGATCCCGACCAGCAGCAGCACCGCCCCGGCGATCATCAGCGGCTTGTAGCGGCCGGTCTTGCTAACCAGTTGGCCCGCGCCGGTCGACGAGACGATCAGCCCGCCCATCAGCGGCAGGATGGCCAGGCCCGACGTCGTGGCGTTCACCCCCAGGCCCAGCTGCATGTAGAGCGGCAGGAAGGTCACCACCCCCAGGAAGGCCATGGAGATCAGGAAGCCCGCCAGATTGGCCGTGGCGAACACCCGGTTGGCGAACAGGCGCAGGGGCAACAGCGGATTGCTGACCTTGGTCTCGGCGTACAGGAACAGCGCCAGGGCCGCGGCGGCGAAGGCGAACAGGCCGAGGGCCTGGGGCGAGCTCCAGGCGAAGTCGTGGCCGCCCTGGCTGAGGGCCAGCAGCAGCGGCACGAAGGCGGCGACCAGCAGGATGGCGCCAAGATAGTCGACCGCTCCGGACCGGCGGTGCTCCAGCGGCGGCATCTTCACCAGGATCATGAACAGCGACAGCAGGCTGAGCGGCAGGTTGACATAGAACACCCAGCGCCAGCCGGCGATCAGGTGGCCGCCCAGGTGGACCGTGCCATGGTCGGTGAAATAGCCGCCGATCAGCGGACCCAGCACGCTGGCCAGGCCGAACACCGAGCCGAAGATGCCGGCGAACTTGCCCCGCTCGCGCGGCGGATAGAGGTCGGCGATGATCGCGAAGGCGGTGGTGAACAGGGCCCCGCCGCCGATCCCTTGCAGGGCGCGGAAGACAATCAGCTGGACCATGCCGCTCATGCCCAGCACCGCGCCGAATTCGCCCGACAGGCCCGACAGCCACGAACCGGCCAGGAAGATGGCGATGCCGGCCAGCAGCACGGGCTTGCGACCATAGATGTCGCCCAGCTTGCCCCAGATCGGCACCATCACCGTCGAGGTCAGCAGATAGGCGGTGGTCACCCACGAATAGAGCGTCAGGCCGTTCAGCTCGGCGATGATCCGCGGCATGGCCGTGGAGACCACCGTCTGGTCCAGGGCGCTGAGCAGGAAGACGATCAGCAGGCCGGCCAGGGTGGTCCGGCGCTCGGTGTCGGTGAAGGTCTGGGCGGTCATCGCATCCCCACGTGTCGGCGCGCCGCTACATGCGGGCGTGTCGAATGGTTCGCAAGTCGCTCCGAGCTGGATCGGGGACAGGCGCATGCGCCTGTCCCCGGCCGTATCAGCCCTTCTTGGCGCCCTTGCGCCGCGACAGCATGTTCAGGCCCTCGACGCCGGCCGAGAAGGCCATGGCGGCGTAGATGTAGCCCTTGGGCACGTGCACCCCGAAACCCTCGGCGATCAGCACGGCGCCGATCATCAGCAGAAAGCCCAGGGCCAGCATGACCACGGTCGGGTTGTCGTTGATGAAATTGCCCAGCGGATCGGCGGCCAGCAGCATCACCGTGACCGCGACGATCACCGCGACGATCATGATCGGCAGGTGGTCGGTCATGCCGACGGCGGTCAGGATCGAATCGATCGAGAACACGATGTCCAGCAGGATGATCTGGAAGATCGCCCCGCCGACGTTCGAGATCGCCGCGGTCTTGACGTCCGGGGCGGATTCGTCGGCGTCTGGATCGACATTGTGGTGGATCTCCTTGGTGGCCTTCCAGATCAGGAACAGGCCGCCGGCGATCAGGATCAGGTCACGCCACGAGAAGGCCGTCTCGAAGGTCGGCTCGCCGTGCGACAGCGGCCCGGTCAGGCCCAGGTCGAACACTGGGGCGGTCAGGCCGACGATGAAGGCGATGGTCGACAGCAGGACCAGCCGCATGATCAGGGCCAGGGAGATGCCGATCCGACGCACCCTCTGGCGCTGCTCCGGCGGCAGCTTGTTGGAGAGGATGGAGATGAACACCAGGTTGTCGATGCCAAGCACGACTTCCATGACGATCAGCGTGACCAGGGCCGCCCAGGCGGCGGGGTCCGCGACGAGGTGAAGGAGTTCGTTCATCGTACCGATCTAAGCTCGAGTTCGGAAAACGCGTCATCGCCTACCCCTCCGTAGGCGCCGTTCATGCAAGGAACGCGACGGAAGCCCCCAGGCTTCGCCAAACCGAGAGTCGAGATGATGCCAGACGCCGCCAATATCAAGCCCCTGACGGCCCTTCGCTTCTTCGCCGCCTTCTGGGTGGTGCTGTACCATTATTGGCCAAACCTCTCGACGGCGGTTCCGCCGGCGATGATCGGCAAGGGCTATCTGGGGGTCGAGGCGTTCTTCACCCTGTCGGGCTTCATCCTGTGCCACGTCTATCTGCAGGGCGTGGGGACGGGGACGTTCCGCTATGGCGACTTCCTGTGGAACCGGCTGGCGCGGGTCTATCCGCTGCACCTGGTCACCCTGGCGGGCGTCGGGCTGATGGCCGCCGCCGCGGGCCTGGCTGGCATCGCCGTCGACCAGAACATGCTGGCCTGGAGCGCCCTGCCGGCCAACCTGCTGCTGGTCCAGGCCTGGGGCTTCGCGCCGGTTTCGGGCTGGAACCATCCGTCGTGGTCGATCTCGGCCGAATGGTTCGCCTATCTCAGCTTCCCGGCCTTCGCCTGGGCCGCCTGGCGGCTGCGCGAGCGGCCGCGCCTGGCCGTCGGCCTGGCCCTGGTCCTGATCGCCGCCCTCTATCCGGCCTTCCAGGCCCTAGCCGGCTTCCCGCTGACCGAGGCGACGATCCGCTGGGGCTTCCTGCGCATCGTCCCGTGCTTCGCCTATGGCTGCGCCCTGCACGCCCTGTGGCGCTCGGGCGCCGTCACCGGCCGCTTCTCGGGCCTGGGCGCCTGTCTGGCGGGCGCCGCCGTGCTGCTGGCCGTGCATTTCAAGGCGCCCGACCCGGTGATCGTCATGACCCTGGGGGGGCTGATCGTCATGCTGGCGGCCCTGGCCGCGGCTGGCTCAAGCTTCGCGACTCAGGCTCCGCTCGTGTATCTGGGCGAGATCAGCTACTCGACCTACATGATCTGTATCCCCTGGAAGATCCTGGCGGTCAATGCCGCGCTGAAGCTTCTGAAGATCGAGGGCGATCAGCTGTCGTTCTATGCTTGGCTGTTGATTGTCGCCGCACTGGTTCCGCTGTCGGCGATGTCGTATCACATCATCGAAAAGCCGGCCCGCGAGCGCATGAAAGCTTGGGTGAAAGGCTGGCGTCAGCGGCGACCTGCCACGGCGAAAGCCTAATAAACAGACTTTTCATATTTCCCTGTCAGGGTTATCCCTTAGCCCAGTGACGCGGGGGAGTACCCACAGCATGACGAAACGGACGAGAACCCTCTGGGGTTCCCTGGCCGCCGCCGCCATGATCAGCCTCGTGCCGATGTCCGGCGCGATGGCCGACGGGTACTGGCAATGCGTCCCGTTCGCGCGTCTGATGTCGGGCATCCAGATCTTCGGCGACGCCCGCACCTGGTGGAGCCAGGCGGTCGGCAAGTACGACACCGGCTTCGTGCCCCGCGCCGGGGCCGTGCTTTGCTTCAAGCCCACCGGCCGCATGAACCTCGGCCACGTCGCCTTCGTCAGCCAGGTGCTGACCGACCGCGTGATCCAGGTCACCCACGCCAACTGGTCGATCATCGACGGCGGCCGCGGCCAGATCGAAAAGGACGTCACGGTCGTCGATGTCTCGCCGGCCGGCGACTGGAGCCAGGTCAAGGTCTGGTACGACCCGATCCGCGACCTGGGCACGACCGTCTATCCGACCCACGGCTTCATCTACCAGAACAACCAGGCGGTCACGATCGCCGCCGCCACCAGCAAGCTGGCCCTGGCCCAGAACGCCGCCGTCACGCTGGCCAAGTCGGCCGCCAACCAGGTCGCAGCCTCAGTGCGGGCCAGCTCGCCGCTGGACATGATCAACCAGGCCGCCGATTCGACCGACCGCATCGCCGCCCTGATCTCGCAGTCGCAATCCTCGGGCCAGGCGCAGGACGCCGACAAGCCGCAAGCTCCGCGTTGACGCCGTGCGCGCTCTGGGTCATGCCCGGGGCGTGAACAAAGCTGGTGTCCCATGCTGAGGGTGCTGCGCCATGGCGCGCCGGGTTTCGAGCCCGGCGGCTTGACGCCCGACTGGGCGCTGCCCGCCGACGCGGTGTGGATCGAGCTGGTCAGCCCCACCCGCGCCGAGGAAGTGGCGGTCGAGAAGTCGATCGGCCTGCTGCTGCCCACCCGCGAGGAGATGGCCGAGATCGAGGCCTCCTCGCGCCTCTACCAGGAAGACGGCGGCACGTTCATGACCGCCACGGTGCTGGTCAACGCCGACGGCGACCTGCCGACCGCCGCGCCGGTGACCTTCGTGCTGACCGGCGACCGGCTGGTCACCATCCGCTATGTCGAGCCCAAGGCGTTCGCGGTGTTCGCCGCCCAGGCCGAACGCCAGCCCAGCCTGTGCCCCGGCGGCGCCCAGACGTTCCTGGGCCTGCTGGACGCGGTGATCGACCGCACCGCCGACATCCTCGAGCGCACCTCCAGCGAGGTCGAGACCCAGTCGCGGATCATCTTCAGCCGGCCGCGCGGCGCGGCGTTCGAGGCGATCCTCAACCGCCTGGGCCGGGCCCAGATCGTCAATTCCAAGGCCCGCGACAGCCTGGTCAGCCTGGCTCGCCTGCTCAGCTTCGCCTCGCTGGCCGACCAGTTCGAGGGCGACAAGGAACTGCGCGACCACCTCAAGTCGCTGCAGCGCGACGTCCAGTCGATCACCGACCATTCTGGCTATCTGTCGGGCAACATCACCTTCCTGCTCGATGCGGCCCTGGGCCTGATCAACATCGAGCAGAACGCCATCTTCAAGATCTTCTCGGTGTTCTCGGTGATGTTCCTGCCGCCGACCCTGGTGGCGGGGATCTACGGCATGAACTTCGCCCACATGCCCGAGCTCAACTGGCTGCACGGCTACCCGTTCGCCCTGGCGCTGATGGTGATCGCCGCGGCCGGGCCGCTGCTGTGGTTCAAACGCCGTGGATGGCTTTGAGTTTTCGGACTAAATCGAACGTTTCCTTAAAGGTCGCGTGACACGGTTCGCCGAAAAAGAGCGCCGTCCATGTCCGCCCCCGCCTTCTCCGATCGACCCGTCCAGCCTTCGCTGTTCCGCACCCTCGCGCCCGCCGCGCTGAAGGCGGCCGTCGAGGCGCATCTGCGCTATCTGAAGGGGCTGCCGGCCGGCGTCCGCGCCAACCTGTCCTATGTCGATCTCGACCACGTCGACCTGGAGGGCGTCGACCTTTCGGAGGCCGACCTGACGGGCGTGCGCCTGGCCGGCGCGCTGCTGTCGCGCGCCGTGCTGAGCCGGGCCAACCTGTACGGGGCCGACCTGCGCGACGCCGACCTGCGCGAGGCCAATCTCTCGCGCTGCGACCTGCGCGGCGCCTGCCTGCGCGGAGCCAATCTTAGCCGCGCCGACCTGACCGCCTGCGACCTGCGCGAAGGCGTCATCGCCACCCAGGACAGCGTCGACGGCTTCAAGATCCTCAAGCACCGCGCCCAGCCCGGCGAGCTGGAGCACGCCGTAACGCGAGGCGCGCGACTGGACGGCGCCCAGGTGGGCCACGCCTTCGCCCGGGTCGCCGACCTGACCGACGCCGACCTGGCCGGGGCCAGTCTGAAGGGCGCCCGGCTGAACCGCGCCACCCTGGACGGCGCCAACCTGTCCCAGGCCAATCTGCACAACGCCGACCTCGCCGGCGCCTCCCTGCGCCGCGCGGTGCTGACCGGCGCGGACCTGGCGGGAGCCTCCTTCGACGGCGCGGACCTGACCCAGGTGCTGCGCGCCCCGCCGCCGATCGTCTATGTCGACGACGCGCCCCTGCACGAGATCCTCGAGGCGCACGAACTCTATGTGACCAGCGACGGGCGGGACGGCGCGGCGGCCCGAGTGGCGGCGGTCGACTTCCGGCCGTTGCGGCGGCTGCGCGGCCGCCGGCTGGCGGGCCTGTCGGCGCCGGGCGCGATCTTCTTCGGCATGGACCTGGAGAAGGTCCAGCTGCAGGGCGCCAACCTCGCTGAAGCCGACCTGCGCGGCGCCAATCTGCGTGGGGCCGACCTGCGGGGCGCCCGGCTGGTCGGCGCCCAGCTGTCGCGGGCCGACCTGTCCGGCGCCCGGCTGGGGCCGCTGACCATCGCCCAGGGCCGCGTCCTGCGCACCGACCTCAGCCGCGCCGCGCTGCAAGGCGCCGACCTGACCGGCGCCGACGCCCGCCGCGTGCGCCTGATCGACGCCGACCTGACCCGATGCCGGCTGGACGGCTGCGACCTGACCAGCGCGGAGCTGCCGGAAGCGGTCGAGGGGTAGGAGGCCTACATCCGCTTCCTGAGCGGCACGAGGTCGGGATAGACCGGCTCGCGGCCCTGGGCCTTGGCCTGGAAGGCCTCCATCATGTGCGGCGGCGAGAACATGCCGGTCTGCCAGGTGGCGATGTAGTCCAGCCCGTCCTTGATCGAGTGGTCGCGGGCGTAGTTGATCATCACCTTGCTGCCGGCCACGGCCAGGGGCGACTTGGAGGCGATCTCGCGAGCCGTCGCCAGGGCGTGGGCGACGACCTCCTCGTGGGTGGCGAATACCTCGTTGACCAGGCCGATCTCGCGGGCCCGGGCGGCGGGCAGCCGCCGGCCGGTGTAGGCCAGCTCGCGCACCCAGCCCTCGGGGATCAGCTTGCACAGCCGCGGGAACGTCCCGACGTCGGCGGTCATGCCGATGTTGATCTCGTGGATCGTGAAGAAGGCGTCGGCGCTGGCGTAGCGGATGTCGCAGGCGCTGGTGAAGTCGACCGCCCCGCCGATGCAGCCGCCCTGGATGGCGGCGATCACCGGCATGCGCGCCTCGTCCAGGCAGGAAAAGGTGTCCTGCAGGTGATGGACGTGGCGGCGGAAGCTCTCGGCGGCCACGAAGCGGTCGGCGGGCTCGCCCCCGGTCACGCCCTCGCCGTCGGTGAACACCGACAGGTCCATGCCGGCGCAGAAATGCTTGCCGGTCGAAGAGATGACGATGCAGCGGGCGCGGGCGTTGTCGTCGATGTCGCGGATGATCGCCGGCAGCTCGTTCCAGAACGCCCGGGTCATGGTGTTGAGGGCCTCGGGACGTTTCAGGCGCAGATGCGCCACGCCTGTCTCGATCTCGACATCGAAACAGCTATAGTCTGGCTTGTCCGGCACGCTCATCTCTCCCTTATCGTTGATCAGTTTGTATCACGCGGGCGCCGGACGCCAACCGGCCTTCATCCGGGGGCCGAAAGACTTGTTCAGGAGACCTTCCCCCATGGTCAGACATTCCATCGCCGCCACCCTGTCGGTCGGCGCCGTCCTCGCCTCGCTGGTCGTCGCGCCGCTGCCGGCGGCGGCCCAGTCCAAGGGCATCAGCGGCCTGTTCGGCTGCGAAGGCTCGGGCAAGAAGCAGGAGGGCGGCGCCTTGATCGGGGCCGCGGCCGGGGCCCTGGTCGGCCGCGCGGTCAGCAAGAACGAGAAGACCCTGGGCACGGTGCTGGGCGCGGCGGCCGGCGCGGCGGCGGGCGCCTATATCGGCTGCCGCATGCAGTCGACCGACCAGGCCATGGCCCAGCAGGCCACCAAGCGCGCCCTGGACAGCGGCCGCTCGGAAAGCTGGAGCAATTCGCGCACCGGCGCCTCGGGCCGCATCGACGTGGTCTCCTCGTCCTACGGCCCGCCGATCGCCGGCGAGACCCTGCGCTTCGAACGCGGCGTCCAGGCGCTGCGCAGCTATGACGCCGTCGGCGGCGATTACACCGCCCGGGGGAGCGCCAACCTGCGGTCCGGCCCGTCGACCACCGGCAAGGTGGTGGGCAAGCTGTCGGCCGGCCAGCGGGTCGAGGTGCTGGGCGGCGCGCCCAACAGCAACTGGCTGCTGGTGGGCCGCGACGGCTACGGCGTCGGCTATGTCTCGGCCCCGCTGCTGGACCAGAGCGGCTATGGCCCGGAAGCCAGCTGCCGGATCATCAACGCCTCGATCAGCACCCGCAACGACCGCCCCACGACCGAGCGCTACAGCGCCTGCAAGGACGATCGCGGCGAGTGGCAGCTGACGGCGGCGTAGGGGCGACCTCGCACTTGCCCCCACCTGGCGGCTCCGGAGCGCTCTTCCCCCCTTTGGGGGAAGACGGCCGAAGGCCCGTAGGGGGCAAGTGCGGACTCCCAATGTCGCGGCCATGGGCCTAACTTAGGAACCAGCCGCCGCAACAGGAGCTCTTCCGCCATGGACGCGGCCGTCTTCCGGGAACCTCGCCGACGCTTCATCCCGATCGCCAGCCGCGCCGGGGCGGGCGAGATGGCGGTGCTGGAGTTCGGACCCGCCGACCGCCCGGTGGACGTGGTCTTCGTCCACGCCAACGGCTTCAACGGCCAGACCTACCGCGCCCTGCTGGCCCCCCTGTCGGCTGGGTTGCGGGTGTTGGCGGTGGACCAGCGCGGCCACGGCTCCAGCCGCCTGGCCGCCAATCCGGAGCGCCGGCGAAGCTGGCTGGACCTGCGCGACGACCTGCTGGCCCTGCTGACCGCCCTGGACCAGGCGCCGGTGGTGCTGGCCGGCCATTCGATGGGCGCCACCGTCAGCCTGCTGGCCGCCGAGGCGGCGCCGGACGCCGTGCGCGGCCTGGTGCTGCTGGACCCGGTGATCATGCCCCGGATCATGGCCTTCTACGCCCACATGCCGTGGACCTCCGGGGCGCTGTGGAAACACCTGCCGCTGGTCCAGGGGGCGCTGCGCCGCCGGGCCGTGTTCGACACCCGCGAGGCCGCCTTCACCGCCTATCGCGGGCGCGGGGCGTTCAGGACCTGGCCCGAGACCATGCTGGCCGACTATGTCGGCGGCGGCTTCAAGGATCGCGAGGACGGCAAGGTCGAGCTGGCCTGCGCCCCGGCCTGGGAAGCTTCCAACTACAGCGCCCAAGCCCACGACCCCTGGCGGGCCATGAGCCGCATCCGCTGCCCGGCCCGGCTGCTCAGAGCGGAGAAGGGCTCGACCGCCCATGTCGGCGACGAGGTGGCCCTGATGCGCCGCCACCCGGCGATCCGCGTCGAGACGGTGGTCGGCGCCAGTCACTTCCTGCCGATGGAACGCCCGGACCTGGCGCGCGAGGCGATCTTCGAGATGGCGGCGGGGTAGGGGCGCCGCGCTCGTGATCGGCCTACAGCGCCAGCCCCTCCACCGCCGCCGTCGCCAGTTCCGCCCGCGCCGCTTCGCTGATCGGCACCACCTTCCGCGCGTCGAGGTCGAAGGTGACGGCCACGGCCTCCGACGTGCCCCAGGGCTGTCCGGTGGTGGGATCGAGCATCCAGTGGACCACGCGCATCGCCTGGCCCTCGGTTCCGACCAGGCCCGACCGCAGCTCGACCCGGTCGCCGGCCCGCGGCCAGGCCAGCTGGGCCAGGCGGTATTCCAGGACCGCGCCGCCGACCCGGGCGGGCTTGGGCTCGGCATGGGCGACGACGATGTCGCGGAATGCGCCGATGAAGGCGCTGATGCCGTCCGAGACCCGGCCGATGAACTGCTCGGCCCGCATCCGTCCGAACACGTCGCAATCGGTCGGCGACAGGGCGCCCAGGCCGATCCGCTTCAGGCCCAAGGCATCGGCGCGCTCGAGGCTGGCGGTCGGCGCGAACGGCGACAGGTCCAGGCTGCGCGCCCGCGCCTGTTCCGGAACCTCGACCTTCAGGGCCGCCGCGCGGTCATGGACGACGCGCGGCCATGGGAACGCCTCGCCTTCGCGCGGGGTGACGTGGGCGAGGGTGGTCTGGAAGGTCGCCGCCAGTTGGCCGGTGGCCGTGTGGACCAGCAGCTGCAGGACCCGCGCCTCGGTTTCGCAGATGGCGATCACGCCGCCCAGCATGTGCAGCGTCGCCCCGGCCTGGGCCTCGCGCAGGAAACGGATGTGCTGCTCGCGGACCACCAGGGTGGCGTTGGCGTAGGGCGAGAAGGCGTGCGGCAGGCCGAGTTCGGCCGCGAGCCCGGCCAGCCCCTCCATGGCCCGGGTGACGTAGAAGCGCACGTTCATGTGCCCCATCTCGTCGCAGTCCCAGGTGTTGACGCCGCCGCGCCAGATCTCGACGCCAGGGAATCCCACAACGCCCATCATGGCGCGGCTCTTTCCCAAACAAGAGTGGCGCGCCAGATCTCGACGCCGGGGAATTCCACAACACCCGTCATGGCGCGGCTCTTTCCCAAACAAGAGTGGCGCGCCATATCTCGACGCCGGGGAAGGTCTCGGTGGGCGTCATGGGAAAGATCCGGGAAGGTTGGACGGCTGTTTGGAGCCTAACGGCGTTTGCGCAATCTTCGCAATCTCCGCCGGGGACATGCCCTTGCGGCGTGTCCCCAGATACATCTCCGGCGCCTTGCCCGTGATGGGGACACGCCGCGAGGGCATGTCCCCGACTGGATTACCCCCGGCAATCCGCGCATAGCCCGTGCGCCTCGATGGTCACGGCGGTCAGGGCGTAGCCGGCGGCGGCGCCGGCGGCGATGATCTCGGCGCTGGCCTTGGGCTCGATCTCGCGGGTGGCGCCGCAGCAGTCGCAGATCAGGAAGGCGGCGGCATGACCGTCGGCCTCCTTGCGGCAGGCGACATAGGCGTTGAGGCTCTCGATGCGGTGGGCGAAGCCCTGCTTCTCGAGGAAGTCCAGCGCCCGGTAGACGGTCGGCGGCTTCGCGGGTGGACCGTCGATGGCGAAGCTGGCGATCAGGTCATAGGCCTTCACCGGCTGGCCGGCCTGCAGCAGCAGCTCCAGCACCCGGCGGCGCGGGGCGGTCAGGCGCTGGTCGGCGGCGCCGCAACGCGCCTCGGCGGCGTTCAGCTCGGCCGCGAGGGCCGAACCGGCGACGCCGTGGTTGTGATGGTCGTGATCGCACGCGGCATGATGGGCCATGACCAAGAGGTAGAGGGCGCGACCGTCCCGCGCAAGCTTGCGGGCTCAGTAGGGCGTCTGGGCCAGCACGGCGGCCTCGGCCGCGCATCGGGCGGGATCCGGCGCCGGGCCCTCCGCCCGCGCGGCGTCCAGCTCGCGCCCGACGGCCGCCAGGTCGGCCGCGAAGGCCGGCGAGGTCTCCAGGGTCTTGACCAGGGCGGCGGCGTTCAGCCGGCCCGCCTCGACCGAGGAAGCGTTGTGCACGCCGCAGACGACCCGGCTTTCGCCATAGGCCCTGGCCCGGGCCAGGATGGCGTCGGCCCTTTGCGGCTGGGCCTTGGCCAGGGCCAGGCCGACGGTCCAGCCCCAGGTGGCGTGGCCGGACGGATAGTCGGGGCTCAGGGCGGTGATCAGGCCGCTGCGCACGCAGATCGCGCCGTGATCGACCTGGTAGGGGCGCTTGCGGTCGTAGAGCCGCTTGGGGCTCAAGACGGCCGGCCGCACGTCTTGGCGGATCCGGCGCAGCATCGCCGCCAGCCGCGGCGTGGCCTGGCGGCTGGGCGTCACGCCCAGGGCGCAGCTGTAGGCGTCCAGGATCTTGGCCTTGCGCGCGTCCTGCCTGGCCAGCGACCAGCGCGGGGTGTCCTCGAGGCGGCGGGTGGCCAGGAAGGTGCGGCGGTCGCGCTGGTCGATGGCGGACCCGGCCGCCGGCGGGGGCGGCACGGCCTGGCGCGCGTCATAGGCTCCCTCGGCGAGATAGGGGATCGCCTGCGATCCCGTCAGGCTGGCGCAACCGGCCAGGGCCAGGCCCGTCATCCCGATCATCAGCCAGGCGCGCATGAAAAAGGGTCCCCGAAGCAATTTCGGGGACCCTGCAGTCTCAAGTCGTCCGTATCAAGCCTACTTGCCGAACAGCTTCTGCCAGCGCGGCTTCTCGCGGCCCTTCCAGTGTTCGCGGTGATAGGCGTCCGAGGCGATCAGCGGCACCACGGTGGTGGCTTCGGCGAACACCATCTGCTCGTAGGTGGTGTTGACCTTGCCCCAGCTGGCGGCTTCCTTCAGCGTCGAGCTGCTGCAGGCGCCGTCGCGGACGTCGGCGACGGTGATCTGCACCGCGTACTTGTGCATGTCGGCCTCGACGCCGAGGATCTCGGCGCAGACCACGGTGTCTTGGGCGAAGTTCTTGGGCACGCCGCCGCCGACCATGAACAGGCCGGTGGTGCCGGCCGCGATCTTGATGTCGGTCAGTTCACGGAAGTCCGCCACCGCGTCGATCATCAGATAGGGCTGCTTGGCGGCGATGCGCTCCTTCTGGTGCTTGACCAGGCCAAAGCCCGCCGAGCTGTCGACGAAGGCCGGGCAGAAGATCGGCACGCCCTCTTCATACGCCGTCTGGATCAGCGAGCCTTGCTTCTTGGCGTTGCCTTCCGACAGCCACTTGCCCATTTCCCAGATGAACTCGCGCGAGGAATAGGCGCGCGGCTCCAGGCGATTGCAGATCTCCAGGATCGTGTGGTCGCAGTTCTGGAGCTCTTCCTCGTCGATATAGGTGTCGTAGATGCGGTCGATATAGTTGTCGCGCAGCACGTTGTCGTCGACCGGGCCGGCGGCCTGGTAGTGCTTGAAGCCCAGGGCCTCGAAGAAGTCCATGTCGACGATCGAGGCGCCGGTGGCGACCACGGCGTCGATCATGCCGTTCTTCACCATGTCGCGGTAGACGTGCATGCAGCCGCCGGCCGAGGTCGAGCCGGCCAGGATCAGCCACGGCGAGCAGGACTTGTCCTCCAGCGCCATGTTGAAGATGTCGGCGGCGCGGGCGGTGTCGCGCGAGCTGAACGACATCTTGCGCATGGAGTCGATGATCGGGCGGGCATCGAACGACGTGATGTCGATATGCTCGACGACGTTCTGCAGCAGCTCGGCCTTCTGGTTGTTCGGAACGGGAGCGTTCATCGCTTCGGTTTCCCTGACTTTGGACGCCCGTCGTTGAAACTGGCCGTCCACCGGGACGGAGCGACCGGTGGGGGCGATGGGTTCGCATCCAAACGCGCGAGCGGTCGATGCGGCGCGGGTTTAACGCACATTTGTCGCGACGCTTAGTGACGATTTCGCGTCGCGCGCCGTGCGTCCTTCGAGGCCCGCTATCGCGGGCGCCTCAGGATGAGGAATTCAGCGCAAGGAGGTCCTCATCCTGAGGTGCGAGCCGTAGGCGAAGCCTCGAAGGACGCACGGCGGTCACGCTCTGGATTTCAACTAGCGACGACGGCGCTTCTTGCCGGCCGCGCCTTTCGGCCGCGAGAACCGCACGATCTTGCGTTCCTCGGCCTCGGGCCGCGGGGTCGGGATCGAGCGCTTGGCCAGGCCGTACATCGAGGCCATCGGCGCGTCCCGCACCTGGGCGATGTCGGTCTCGCCAAAGCCGTTGAAGCGGGTCGACATGGCCACGCCGTAGGCGCCCAGCATACCGATCTCGATGTAGTCGCCCTCATCGACGCTTTCCGGCAGGTAGAACGGGCCGGGCATGTGGTCGACGCTGTCGCAGGTGGGGCCGTAGAAGCGGAAGGGCTTGAGGCCCTCTTCCACGACTTCGCCGTTCTTGCGGAACAGCTTGACCGGGAACGGCCACTTCATGTGGGCCGCGTCGAACAGCGAGCCGTACGAGCCGTCGTTCAGATAGAGCGCGTCGCCCTTCTTCAGCTCGACCTTGACCAGCAGGGACGAGGCCTCGGCCACCAGGGCCCGGCCAGGTTCGCACCACAGCTCGGTGGTCTCGTGGACCATCATGTCCGAGAAGCCCCGGTCGATGGCGGCCAGGTATTCGGACATGTCGGGCGGAACCATGCCGGGATAGATCGACGGGAAGCCGCCGCCCACGTCGACGACGTCGGCCAGCACGCCGGCCCGCACCAGGGCGCGGGAGGCCTGGGCCATCGCCGCCTGGTAGGCGGTGGGGCGCATGCACTGGCTGCCGACGTGGAACGACACGCCCATCAGGTCCTGGGTCGAGCGGCGGGCCGCCAGCAGCAGGGCCGGGGCGTTGTGCGGCTCGACGCCGAACTTGCCCGACAGGCTGTAGGCCGCGCCCTCGGCCTGCACGCCCATGCGGACGATCAGGTTCAGGTCCTTGGCCTGGCCGGTGGCGTCCAGGATCTTGGCCAGTTCCTCGTGGGTGTCGAACGAGAAGGTCCGCACGCCGTGATCGAAATAGGCGGCCGAGATCGCCACCCGGCTCTTCACCGGGTGCATGAAGGCCATGCGCGAGCCGGGGGCGTGGTCGCCGACCAGCTCGATCTCGTTGAGCGAGGCCACGTCGAACGACCGGACGCCGGCGTCCGCCAGCTCACGGATCACCCACGGCGAAGGATTGGCCTTCACCGCGTAAAAGACATCGCCCTTGAATTCAGCCTGGAACCAGCGCGCCGCTACGGAAACCGCGTCGGGCCGCACGAGTGCGACGGGACGTTCCGGTGACCGCTCACGGACCAGGTCCAGGGGATTATGGTACGTGTGCAATTCACGTAGACCCCTGCAGAAGTGAAACCCAGGCCGGCGTTAGCAGCGCTTATGAGGACTTCGGGTCCGCCGGAGCGAGCGAAATAGGGTCATCGCCGCACGATGTAAAGAGTCTTTTGGACGCGGGCTTCCGCTCGCCCTTGCGGTGAATTGATCCACGGACCGTCACAAATCCATTGCGTCCGTGCCCCAAACCGACGAACGCACTTCCCAGCGCCCAAAACCACGTTAAGGATTCGTCCCGACCATGACGTCGGACCCTGTTCTCTCGATCCGCGCCGCCTCCAAGACCTTCGGGTCGCGGCGGGCGCTGGACGCCGTCTCGCTCGACGTGGGGCGCGGCGAGATGATCGCGCTCATCGGTCCGTCGGGCTCGGGCAAATCGACCCTGCTGCGCTCGATCGACGGCCTGCAGACGATAGATGAGGGCGAAGGCGTGATCACCGCCTTCGCCGGTCCGGTCCAGGCCAAGGGGCGGGTCAGCGACCATGTGCGCAAGGCGCGCATCCGCATCGGCTTCATCGCCCAGCAGTTCAACCTGGTCGGCCGGCTGAGCCTGTTCACCAACGTCGCCCTCGGCTCGCTGGGGCGGATCGGCACGCTGCGCGGCTTGTTCGGGGCCTGGCCGGACGAGACCCGAACGGCGGCCATGGCCGCCCTGCACCGGGTGGGGGTGGCCGACTACGCCGCCCAGCGCGCCAACACCCTGTCGGGCGGCCAGCAGCAGCGCGGGGCCATCGCCCGGGCCCTGGTGCAGAAGGCCAAGATCATCCTCGCCGACGAACCTGTCGCCTCGCTCGACCCGGTCTCGGCGCGCAAGGTCATGGAGATTCTCCGTGATCTGAACAAGACCGACGGCCTGACCGTGGTCGTCACCCTGCATCAGGTCGACTACGCCCTGCGCTATTGCGACCGGGTGGTGGCGCTGAAGGCTGGCCGAAAGGTCTATGACGGCCCGACCAGCGGTCTCGGCCGCGACAAACTCATCGACATCTACGGCCCGGAATTCGAGGACGTATTCTGGGAAGGAGCTCCGCAATGATCCGCCGCACCCCGATCTCGCGCCTTGTCGCCGCCGGCCTTGGGGTCGTCGCGGCCCTGACGCTCGCCGCGTGCGGGGAGCGGAAGGC
Source organism: Caulobacter sp. LjRoot300 (assembly GCF_964253875.1). Classification (NCBI taxonomy): domain Bacteria; kingdom Pseudomonadati; phylum Pseudomonadota; class Alphaproteobacteria; order Caulobacterales; family Caulobacteraceae; genus Caulobacter; species Caulobacter sp. LjRoot300. The sequence continues at coordinate 170,744 of NZ_CAXUSA020000002.1, read as the reverse complement.
CGCCGGACCCGCCGCGCCCAAGGACACGATCGTGTTCTCGATCCTGTCGACCGAGTCGGCCCAGAACATGGAGAGCTACTGGAAGCCGATCCTGGTCGACATGGAAAAGTCGACCGGAATGAAGGTGAAGCCGTTCTTCTCGTCCAACTATTCGTCGCTGATCGTGGCCATGGGCGCCAAGCAGACCGACGTCGGCTGGTTCTCCAACCAGTCGGGCCTGGAAGCCGTGCGCCGCTCGGGCGGCGAGGTCTTCGCCCGCACCTTCGACCCGTCGGGGACCGACGGCTACAAGTCGGTGATCATCGTCCCGATCGACAGCAAGCTGACGGTCGAGGGTCTGCTCAAGTGCGACAAGACCCTGAACTTCGGGATCGGCGACAAGAAGTCGACTTCGGGCACGCTGGCCCCGATGACCTACCTGTTCATCCCGGCCGACAAGAAGCCCGAGACCTGCTTCAAGACCGTGCTCAGCGCCAGCCATGACGCCAACCTGTTCGCGGTGGCCAACCACAAGCTGGACGCGGCCACCAACAACACCACGGCCCTGAAGCTCAACGCCCAGGCCAAGGGCGGCGCGCAGTCCAGCAAGGTCAAGGTGATCTGGGAATCGCCGACCCTGCCGGAGGACCCGATCGTCTGGCGCAAGGACCTCGACCCGGTCGTGAAGGAAAAACTGCGCCAGTTCTTCCTGACCTACGGCCAGGGCGACACGCCTGTGGCGGCCCAGCAGCGCAAGAACCTGGCGCGGCTGTCGATGGGCGGCTTCAAGCCCGCCGACGACACCCACCTGCTGGTGGTGCGCGAGATGGAGGCCCTGGAGCAGGTCGGCCTGGCCCGCGAAGCCGGCGACAAGGCCAAGCTGGCCGCGGCCGAGACAAACCTGGCCGGCATCAAGGCCGAGCGCCTGGCCGCCGAGGGCAAGGCCGGCCTCGCCGCGCCGGCCAACTAGGGGGCGGACCCCGTGAAGTCCAATCACCGTTGTCATCCCGGAAAGCGCGGAGCGCTTGTCCGGGACCCAGGGGCAACCGCACCGCCTTCGCCCAGTCCCCTGGGTCCCGGACAGCCTCTGCGAGGCTTCCGGGATGACAACGGTTTGGAATTTACCGGCCGCCTGGGCGACCTTGGATCAGATCTTCAGAGCCCGTCATGAGCGCCCCAGCTAGCGACGCCGTCCCGCCTCCGCCCAGCAAGCCGATCTCGGCCCGCGCCTTCGATCTGCTGCTGTGGGGCGGGGTGATCGCCCTGTTGGTGGTCAGCTTCAAGCCGGCCGAGATCGACAAGTTCCCGCAGCTGTTCACCGACGCCAGCAAGATGCAGGGCTTCGCCAGCGGCTTCTTCTCGCCGTTCATCGATCCCAAGGCGTTCATGGCCGCCGACTGGGAGCTGTACATCGGCAAGATGTGGCAGACGATCCAGATGGCCCTGTGGGGCACGGCCCTGGCCATCGTCGTGGCCATTCCGCTGGGCCTGCTGGGCGCGCGCAACATCAGCCCGTGGTGGATCCAGCAGCCGGTCCGCCGCCTGCTGGACCTGATCCGCTCGATCCCCGACCTGGTGGTGGCGCTGATCTTCATCACCGCCGTGGGCCTGGGCCCGTTCGCCGGGGTGATGGCCCTGATGTTCAACACCGGCGGGGTGCTGGCCAAGCTGTTCGCCGAAGCCGTCGAGTCAATCGACAAGGGCCCGGTCGAGGGCGTGCGGGCGACCGGCGCGGTCAAGCTGGCCGAGGTGGTCTGGGGGGTGATCCCGCAGGTGGCGCCGCTGTGGACCAGCTATGCGCTGTACCGTTTCGAAAGCTCCAGCCGATCGGCGACCGTCCTGGGTCTGATCGGGGCCGGCGGGGTGGGCCAGGTGCTGCTCGATTCGATCAACGGCTTCCAGTACGACCAGACCGGCTGCATCGTCCTGGTCATCGTGGTGGCCGTCTCGCTGATCGACCTGCTGTCGCAGATCATCCGCACACGTCTGCTTTAAGGACTGTTTATGTGGCCCTGGGGCCACAATTAACGCCTTGAAAAGGCTTGTCATCGGTCTGTCATCAAAGGGTGGCGGAACCGTCACGGGACCCCCGTAAAGCGCTCCTACCTGATCCGGACCAACGGGCAGGGGGCAAAGCCTTAAGGGGAATTCTCACATGCGGAACAAGACCTCGCTGGTCTGCGGCGCGGCGCTGGGCGCCATGCTGGCCTGCGGCCTCGGCGTCGCGGCTCACGCGCAAGACAACACGATCGCCTGGAAGGGCGCTCCGCAGTGGACGAACGACGACGTCTATTTCAAGGTCCGCGGCCGGATCCTGGTGGACGGCGTGTTCCAGGACGTCGACCGCGAAGGCGCGGCGACCGACTACAAGACCAGCAACATCCGCGGCCGCCAGGTGTTCATCGGCATCGAAGGCAAGCTGAACAACTACATCGCCTACAAGGCCGAAGGCGGCTGGGTGAACGGCGGCAACCCGTCGTGGGACGACGTGGTCATCGAGGTCAAGCCGACCGAAATGACCTCGATCCTGATCGGCAACGTCAAGGCCACCGGCCTGGAAAACCTGACCTCGACCCGCTTCACCACCTTCATGGACCGCGGTCCGTACGGTGACTTCGGCGTCGACAGCTATCTGCTGAGCGTCGTGGGCAAGGTGCAGGGTCCCAACTGGAGCGTCACCGGCGCCGTCCAGGGCGACAGCATCAACAGCAACGACATCAACAACACCTCGTCGGCCGCCAACACCAACCAGAACTCGCAGGAGCGCCTGGGCTTCACCGGCCGCTTCCACTACGCGCCGCTGGTGACCGACACCGACAAGGTCCACCTGGCCGTGTCGGCCCGCTACCGCAACCACGGCAACGAAGGCGCCTTCAACTACCAGGGCCGCCCGGACACCAATTACGGCACCAGCGGCCTGTACTACAAGACCGGCGCCATCGCCGACCGCGACACCACCATGGCCGCGGAAGGCGCCTGGATCCACGGGCCGTTCTCGGTCCAGGGCGAATATTCGAACATCTCGGTCGAGCGCCTGGCCACCACGGCCCCGGGGTCGAACCCGGACATCAAGGTCGGCTACGCCTTCGTCAGCTTCTGGCCGACGGGCGAGACCCGCAACTACGATCCGGTCGCCGGCGAGATCAAGCGTCCGAAGATCCTGAACCCGATCACCGCCGGCGGCTTCGGCGGCGTCGAACTGGCTCTGCGCTACGACTACGCCGACCTGACCGACGCCTACAAGTCGGCCTCGACCGCGGCCAGCAAGACCCTGTCGCAGGACGCCGGCAAGTACACGGCCTGGACCCTGGGCGTGAACTACTACCCGACCGCCTATGTCCGCTTCCAGGCCAACTACACCGACGGCTCGGTCGATCCGGTCGTCGTCGGCCGCGGCACGGACATCAAGCAATTCCAGCTGCGCGCCCAGCTGGACTTCTAAGACCCTTCCTCCAGGCCGGCGCGAACGCCGGCCTGGACCCTTTCTCGCAACGCTCCAGAGACTCCAGGAGTCCTCCATGAAGAAGCTGCTTTCCTGCGCGGCCGCCGCCGTGGCCCTTTCGGGCCTCGCCGCCGCCCCCGCCCACGCCGCCCGCGACTATGTCTGGGCCGCCGGTTCCTCGACCGTGTTCCCGTTCGCCACCCGCACCGCCGAAAACTTCGCCAAGAAGACCGGCAAGAAGGCCCCCAAGGTCGAAAGCCTGGGCACCGGCGGCGGCATCAAGCTGTTCTGCTCGGGCGCCGGCGAAGGCTTCCCCGACATCGCCAACGCCTCGCGGCCGATGAAGAAGTCGGAATTCGACGCCTGCGCCGCCAAGGGCGTCAAGGACATCGTCCAGATCAAGATCGGCTTCGACGGCATCGTCGTAGCCACCGACAAGGACGGCGCCGACTACAACTTCAAGACCGAGCACCTGTATCTGGGCCTGGCCAAGCAAGTGCTGAAGGGCGGCCAATTCGTCGCCAACCCGTACAAGACCTGGGACGAGATCGGCTCGGGCCTGCCGGGCAACCGCATCCAGGTCTATGGCCCGCCGCCCACCTCGGGCACCCGCGACGCCTTCGTCGAGCTGGCCATCGAGGCCGGGGCCCGCAAGTTCCCGACCGCCGACGCCATCCGCGGCGACAACGAGAAGAAGTTCAAGGCCCTGGTCGACCCGCTGCGCAACGACGGCTGGATCGACGCCGGTGAGAACGACAACGCCATCGTCGGCACCCTGACCAAGACCCCCGGCTCGCTGGGCGTCTTCGGCTGGTCCTACCTCGAAGAGAACATGGACAAGATCAAGGGCGCCTCGGTCAACGGCGTGCGTCCCTCGGCCCAGACGATCGCCGACGGCTCGTACCCGCTGTCGCGCTCGCTGTTCATCTACGTCAAGAAGGCCAATATCGGCGTGACGCCGGGCCTGGCCGAATTCGTCACCGAGTTCACCTCGGACGCGGCCACGGGTCGGGGCGGCTATCTGCAAGGCCGCGGCCTGATCCCGCTGCCCCCCGGCCAGCACGACGCCCAGAAGCAAGTCGCCGCCAACAAGACGGCGATGGCGCGTCCGGCCCAATAGGCGACTCGACCTCGAACAAGGCGACGCCGCGGTCCCCAGTGGGCCGCGGCGTTTTCTTTTGTATAGTGGGCCCCCGCGCCCGCCTGGGTCGCGCCAACCCTGAAGGGCCATGATCCTCCTCGCGCTCGCCGTCGTCCTGCTCCTCGTTCTGCTGAACGGGGTGTTCTCCATGTCCGAACTGGCGGTGGTCTCGGCCCGCCGCGCCCGGCTGCAGACCTTCGCCGACCGGGGCGACAAGGGGGCCAAGCTGGCCCTGGCCATGGCCGAGCACCCGACGCGGTTCCTGTCGGCCGTGCAAGTCGGCATCACCCTGATCGGCATCTTGGCGGGCGCCTACGGCCAGGCAACGATCGCCGGGGCCCTGGACCTCTATCTCAAGCCCTTCCCGGTGATCGGCGCCCACTCCGAGGCGATCGCCACCACCATCGTGGTCATCGGCCTGACCTATGTCTCGGTGATCCTCGGCGAGCTGGTGCCCAAGCGCCTGGCCCTGCTGTTTCCCGACGTGATCGCCCGCCGCATGTCGCCGTTCCTGGCGGTGGTGGCCACGGTGCTGCGCCCGTTCGTCACCCTGCTGACCGCCTCGACCGCCGGCATCCTCAAGCTGCTGGGCGTGCGCGACGAGCGGACCAACGACATCACCGCCGAGGAGGTCGAGACCGTCCTGGCCGAGGGGGCCGACGCCGGGCTGATCGAGCCCGAGGAGCGCTCGATGATCCAGGAGGTGCTGCGCCTGGGCGACCGCCCGGTCCGCGTGGCCATGACTCCGCGCCGCGACCTGTTCTGGATCTCGCTGACCGACAGCCAGGACGAGATCCTACGCGAGATCCGCGACTGTCCCTATTCGCGCATCGTGGTGGCCAGCGAGGGCGACCTGGACGGCGACATCGGGGTGATCCTCAAGAAGGACCTGCTGGACGCCTGCCTGGGCGGCGAGGCCATCGACATCAAGAGCCACGTCCAGCAGCCGATCGCCATCCCCGAGACCATGTCTCTGCTGCGGGCCATGGCGGTGTTCAAGCAGACGCCGCTGCACATGGCCCTGGTGGTCGACGAGTTCGGCTCGATCCAAGGCGCGATCACGCCGCTGGACCTGCTGGAAATGATCGCCGGCGACTTCCCCGAGGACCACGACGAGACCGAGACCCGCATCCTGCGCCGCGAGGATGGGACCTGGCTGGTCGACGCGCGGGTGGACATCCAGGAGCTGAACGACGCCCTGGGCGAAAGCTTCGAGGCCGAAGGCGGCTATCACACGGTGGCGGGGCTGTTGCTGGATCGGCTGGGGAGGATCCCCCGGGAGGGCGAGATCGTCGAGTTGGGCGGGTTCGACGCGGAGGTCGTCGACATGGACGGGTCGCGGATCGACAAGGTGATCCTGCGGTGCGTGCCCAAGGAGTAGGACGCGCATGAACGGATCCGCCGATGCGGCGCTGGTCGAGGCGTGGGCGACAGGCTGGGCGCTGTCGCGAGGCGTCGGCGCGCCGATCCGGGCGGCGGGCGGCCATCGGATCGTGGTGGGAGAGCCCGGACATGCCGAGCGTTATATCTTCCCGATGCTCGACGCGGCCGCTCTGTCGGGCCTGGCGGCCAGCATCTCCGCGCCCGGGATTTTCCTGAAGGCCTTCTGTACGCCCGAAGCGCTGCTGGCCGCCATCGACGCGCGCTGGAGCCCGCAGGCGCCGGGCGACCTGATGGCCATCGATCTGGTCGCCGTTCCGCCGCCCCCACCCCTGGCCGCGGGCTACGTTCACGCGCTCCGCGCCGAGGGGGCGGTGCTGGTCGTCGAGATCCACGACGCGGGCGGGGTCTTGGCGGCTTCGGGCCGCGCCGCCCTGACCGGCGGCTTCGCGGTTTTCGACAAGATCGTCACCGACCCGGCGCATCAGCGGCGCGGCCTGGGGCGGTTCGTGATGGGCGTCCTGGGCGAACGGGCCCGGGCGCTGGGCGCGGCTCGGGGCGTCCTGGTCGCCACGCCGGAGGGGCGGGCGCTGTACGAAGTGCTGGGCTGGCGCTTCGAGGGGCGAATGGAGACGGTCGTGATCCCGGACGAGGTGGTCGGCTGAAGGCGGGCCCTGAGCCGCTTCCATCGAAATCCATCCAAACGGTGTCATCCCCGAAAGCGCGCAGCGCTTGTCCGGGATCCAGGACGGCCGCACCGCATCGACTCGGTCTCCTGGATCCCGGACAGCCTCGGCGAGGCTTCCAGGATGACAACGAATTTGGGCCCGATCGCGCCGGCGGGGTCCCGTGAACAGTTTGTGGCGGTGCAGGGTCGGGGACAGGCGCATGCGCCTGTCCCCGGCTTTCGCTCGAACCCCTACCGCGCCGCGGTCTCCACCAGCCGCTGGTAGAACCGCACCATGCGTTCGACATTGGCGAGGGTCATGTGCTCGTTGGTGCCGTGGATCATCTCGGTGTCCTTCACCGACAAGACCAGGGGCTGGAAGCGGTAGATGTCGTCGGCGATCGGGCCCATGTAGCGGCTGTCGCTGGCGGCGGTCATCAGGGCCGGGGCGACCGGCGCCTTGCTTTCGTCGCCGGCCAGGGCGGCCAGGGTCTTCCAGCCCTCCGACGTGGTCGACGAGACCTTGCTGGGCTCGTCCGGCGTCTTCACCCAGGCCAGCTTGACCGGCAGGTCGCCGACCGCGTCCTTGGCCTTGGCCATCACCTTGGCCGAGCTGTCGCCGGGCGCGATGCGGTAGTTGATCCAGGCCGTGGCGTCCTGCGGCAGCACATTCTCCTTGGGCGAGCCCTTCAGCATGGTCGGGGCGATGGTGGTGTGCAGCATGGCCGCCCCGGCCGGGGTCTTGGCGGTCTGGCTGACCAGCAGCGGCGAGAACAGCCAGGTGTTGGCCGCCGCCATCCTGATCGTGGTCGAGCTGTGCGGGGCCAGGCTCTTGAGCATATCAGCGCCGGGACCGCTGAACCTCATCGGGAACGGATGGTCGGCGATCGCCAGCACGGCCTTGGCCAGGGTGGTCACGCCGGTCTGAGCCGGCGGGGCCGAGGAGTGGCCGCCGACGGCGGGGGCCGTCACGGTCAGGGTGGCGTAGCCCTTCTCGGCCGTGGCGATCAGGGCCACCGGCTTGTTGGTCACCGGATGGTCCTCGACCACCACCATGCCCTCGTCGAGCACGAACTGGGCCTTGACCCCGCGCGCCTTCAGCAGGGCCGCCGCGGCCCGCGCGCCGCCGCCGCGCACCTCCTCGTCGTGGCCGCTGACCAGGATCACCGTACGCTTGGGGGCGAAACCCGCCTTGGCCAGGCCGTCCAGCGCCTCGAATAGCGTGACCAGGCTGCCCTTGTCGTCGATCGAACCCCGGCCCCAGACGGCGCCGTCGGCGACCACCCCGTCGAACGGCGGGTGGGTCCAGGCCCCCTCGCTGCCGGGGGTGACCGGCACCACGTCCTGGTGGGCCATCAGCACGATCGGGGCCAGGCTCCGGTCGGTCCCCTGCCAGGTGTAGACCAGGGCGTGGCCGGCCACGACCTCGCGGCCCATCACCCGGTGGGCGTCGGGATAGGTCGCCTGCAGCCAGGCGTGCAGCCTGTCCCACTCGCCCGGCTGGTCCTCGGCGGGATCCTGGTGGCTGACGGTCCGGAAGCGCACGGCCTCGCCCAGATGCCGAGCCGCCAGGTCGACGTCGAACGGACGGGCCGAGGCGAGGTGGATGCTGGCGGTGTCGACCGCCGCCGGCGCCTTGAACGTCGCCGTGCGCACCGCGACCACGGCCGAGGCCGCCACCACCAGTCCCACGGCCGTCAGCGCCGCCTTGCTCTTCCAGCCCATGGTCCCACTCCCCCCAATTTCAGCCGAACACTTGTTTGCGCCGACTGTGCGACGGGTCGCGGGACATGCCAACCAGCAAAGTTTGGCGCGTGATGGGTAGGAGCTTTGTCGATCCCCTTTCAGCCGTCATCCCGGGCCTTGTGCCCCGGACCTCTGGTTCAGCTTAACTGTGAGGCGCAAGCGGTTCGCTGGCGAACCGCCCCTGCTGCACTTGCGGCGGGCGGAGGGGTCCCGGGCACGAGGCCCGGGATGACGAGCGAGGAGGAAGGACAGCCCCGGCATCGCGCGTTTGCGTCGAAGCGGCGGCTCGCGCATACGCTGGCGCCTGGCGAAGACGTTGCGGGAAGCAGCATGGGCGTCCTGGTCCTTGGAGGGACGGGTTTCATCGGCGGGCCGGTGGCGGCGCGGCTGCTCGCCCAGGGCGTCGAGACGGCGGTCGCCCATCATGGCGCGCGGCCGGTCGCGGCCGGGGCGGCGTCAGTGGTGCTGGACCGCCGCGACCCGGCGGCGGTGCTGGCCGCCGTGCGCGACCTGGGCGCGGATACGGTGGTCGACCTGATCGCCTACACGCAAGCCGACACCCTGCCGCTGATCCAGGCCTTGTCCGGCCGCATCGCCCGCTACGCGGTGGTCAGCTCGGTGGACGTCTACCGCAACTACGAGGGCCTGCACCGCAAGGGCCGGCCGACGCCGATCTGGGACCGGCTGACCGAGGACGCGCCGCTGCGCGCCAGCCGCTTTCCCTACCGCCTGGCCAGGCCCCGTCCGGTCGGCGACCCCCAGGCCTGGATGGACGGCTACGACAAGATCCCGCTGGAAGAGGCGGCCCGCGCGGCCGCGGGGCTGGAAACCACCATCCTGCGCCTGCCGATGGTGTTCGGGCCCGGCGACCGGCAGCGGCGGTTCTCCTGGGCGATCCGGCCGATGGTCCAGGGCCGACCCCGGTTCGTGATTCCCCATCCGTGGGCCAGTTGGCGAGCGACCTTCGGCTATGTCGACGACGTGGCGGCGGGGATCGCCCTGGCGGCCGTCCATCCCCGGGCCAGCGGGGAGACCTTCAACCTGGGCCGCGCCAACACCCCGACCAGCCTCGCCTGGGCGGCGACCTTCGCCGAGCACCTGAACTGGCCCGGCGAGGTCCAGCTGGCCCATCCGAACGTGGCCCGCGGCGCCCTGGCCAAGGCGGTGTCGGGCCTGGACCTCGGCTACCCGCTGTTCATCGACAACGCCAAGATCCGCCGCCGACTGGGCTATGCCGAGGTGACGGACTTCGACGACGCCCTGGCGCGGACGGCGGCGGACGAGATGGGGCGCTGACGCCCTTTCCTTTTCGGCGGCAGGGTGTCGTCGTCGCGCCCCTCCTCTGAGGGATGCTCGATGGCCATTCCGGCCTAACCGAGGTTGCGTCAGGGCGCCGTCACCATGCCCCAGCCGTACAGCTGGCTCCGGTTGCGGTCGAGATCCTGGCCGGCGTTGCGGGCGAAGGCCTCGCCAACCGGCGTCCGTACATCCGCCTCGCAGAACCGCAGGGCGGCGTCCAGGAGGGCGGGATGCATGGCCTTGCGGCAGAGGAACAGCTTGTTTTGCACATAGGCGAACGGGACTAGGTCCGAAGCCCGGGCAAGGTGCTCGTGTATGGCTTGGCCCACATCCAGGCGGACGGGGTTGAGAAAGTCGTCGCAAGCGATGATCCCTTCGGGCGCCAAGATCGCGTCGCAGATCGCCAGGTCGTGCCGCACGTCGTCATACAGGTGCGAGCCGTCGATACTGACGAATCGGGGTCGACCGCCAAGCAGGTCCAGCAGGCTTTCGGCGCCATGCTGGGCCGAGTGCGCCCGCACCAGCCGAACTACACCGCCTCGCAGGCCGGCGGCCGCCAGGTTGGCCAGGACAGTCGCCTCGTCGACCCGCTCGTAAGGGTCCAACCCTACGACCAGTTCGCCCGTCACCACCGCCTCGCGCAGCAGGACCGAGAAATATCGGCCGGCATAGACGCCAATCTCCAGCAGCGGTCCGGTCGCGCCGCGGACAGTCTGCCAGCGCAGAAGATCCATCGTCCGCAGGGCGGCGTAATCTTGCAGCCAGCCCGGAACGCGCTTGGCGATCTCATCCAGGAAGGCCTGGTCGGCCTCCGGCGTGCTCGGCGCCGACACCTTGAGGGGCTTGGTGGTTCTTTCGCGCGGCTGGGCGTCCTGAAACCAGGCCTCCAGATCATCGACCATGTCCCACACCAGCTCATAGTCGCCCGCGGTGACAGGCGCGGTGAAGACGTGCAGGAAGGTGGTCTGGCCGCCCGGCGGCGTCCGGTCGGTGACCGGACAGCGGCCGCCAAAGTCCCAAGTCTCCCTGCCATGGGCGTCGACCAGGTGGACCCCCAGGCCCAGGATCGCGCCCCGGGCCGAGACGTTGGGCGCCCAGGCCAAGCCGCCAGTATTGCGCACCGTGATCGCCGCCACCATCGTCTTGCCAGCCTGAACCGTGACGGGCAGGTCGACGCGGACGATCTCGCAACCCCAGGCCGCGCGGCACGGCAGGGTGGCGTCACGGGCCTCGGCGTGGACGACCGCGCCGCCGCCCGGTCGGAGGCAAGGCTCGACGACGGTCGGGCCGCTCGCCGGGCGTCGCGGCGCCAGGATCTCGGGCGGATACTGCAGGGCGGTGATCGGGTCTGCACCCGCCTTGCGATAGCGTTCCAGCTTGGCCTGGCGCTCGGCAGGCGCGCACCACACGGGCTCGAAGTGTAGGATGGCGGCCCTGGAGTCGAAATAGCTCGCGCCCAGGACGTGGTAGCCGCTGTGCGGCTTGGCTGGCTTCCAGACCAGGGTGGCGTCGTTGCGAAACAACCGCATCTGCCAGTCCGGATACCAAGGCGGCACGTCGGCGAATTCGTAGGGAGCGTCGCCGACGATCCACTTGCGCGGAAACCAGTAGTGCGTGACCTCGGTGCGCGACATCAGTTCCGGTAGCAGCGCCGCGAAGCCAGCCTCCAGGCTTTCGTCGTCGTCGATCACTAGGATCCAGTCGCCCACGGCGTAGTCAAAGATCATCATCCGGGCCGCCGACATGGCGCCAGCGTGCCGGAAGGTAAACACTACGTCGGCCATGCGTTTGGCGATCTCTAGCGTATCGTCGGTTGAGGCCGCGTCAACGCCGACGACGATCTGGTCGGCGAACCAGGACGCCTCGGCTAGCAGTCTCTCGAGACGATCCGCCGAATTCCGCGTAAGGATGCTTACGGTCAAGCGTGGCCGCGGGTTTGGGTCGTCGAGAGATTGCACCGCGACTGGCTGGTGTTTCGACATCCCCGACATCCAACCTTCCACGCCCCCTTTTTCGCGCTATGGTGTATCCGGGCGCCGCATCGACGTCCACGTCCACCTCCAATTGAAAGCGCCGCGTCCGCTGTTATGACGACCCTGTTCTGCGTTCGCCCCACGACGCCCAATATCGGAAACGACCTGATCAACAAGGCGACCCGCGACCTGCTCTATGAGGTGTTCGGGCCAGACGTTTCTGTCGTCAATGTTTCCGCTCTGGGGGCGGGGGGGCGGGGCGGGCTGACCGCGTCTCAAATCTACGACATGAACCAGTTCGCCGACGGCGTGGTCATCGGCGGCGGAAACCTGTTCGAGAACGGCCAGTTGACGGTCGACACCAACGCCCTGCGCGCCCTGCGCGCGCCGATGATGATGATCGGTGTCTCGCACGGGCGGATCTATGAGGCGTCTGGCGCCTGGGTGCATCGCACGGACTCTATGCCCGATACGACGATCCGCCAACTGGTCGCCAAGGCCGAGGTGGCCATGGTTCGCGATCACGGCTCGCGGGCTCTGCTTCACGAAGCGGGTGCGGGCAATGTCGAGTTGGCCGGGTGTCCGTCGCTGTTCCTGCCGGCCAACGCCTCTGCCTTCGAGCCCGCTCGCCAGGACGACCGCCGAGTGCTGCTGTCGATCCGCCATCCAACCCGGATGAGCGTGCCGCCCGCGCTGCAATGGCGAACCCCGCACGACCTGCGCCGCCTGATTGATGCACTACGTGGCGAATACGGCGACCACGTTCACCTGGTCTGCCATGACTACATGGACCTGGACTTCGCCGCGGGCTATCCGGACGTGCCGCATCTGTATTTCGATGATGTCGAACGCTACATCGACGCCCTGCGGAGCTGCCGTCTGAACGTGTCCTACCGCCTGCACGCGTTTCTGCCCTGCGTGGCCTTCGGCGTCCACTCGATCCACCTGTCGTACGACGAGCGTGGCAAGGCCATGGTCGCGACCGCGGGGCTGGGAGAATGGGACATCGACCTGATGACCGAGACCGACATGGTGGCCACGGTGCTGGCCCGTGCCCGCGATATCGAGACCTATCATCGCCTGCGGGTCGCCAGTGCGGCCGAGACGCGGCGGATGCGCGAGGTTACCGTGGAGGGTCTGCGACGTTTCGCGCAGACCGTGGAAAGGCGGCGAGCCGATGCCAGTCGATGCTAACCCCATAGACCGCCCGGCGCTCGCCCCACGATCGTACGGAATCTTTGGTCCCCAGTCCTTGCCAGGCCTGGACCGGCTGCACGGTCGCGTCGTCGAGCGGATTCTCGGGGCCCTGGTCGAGTTGAAGGGGCCCGAGGCCGTTACTACCTTGGGCGGCGACCTGGGCCGGCTGCACCATGTGCTGGATGTCGAGGATGTCGGGCCCCTGCGCGACTGGGTGATCGAAAGCCTGCGCGGCGACCTGCTGGCCCTGGCCGTCCAGGTGGGGCGCTGGGCCCTGGGCTGGACGCATGACTTTCACGTCGACGACTACCTGATTCTGCGGATCAACTTTCCTTACGCCCTGGCGCGTTACGCCAAGGCCAGCGCCGAGAACCCAGGCATTGGCCGCGTCAGCCCTGCGGTTCGCCCGATCGCCGCCGCCCGGCGAGTCAAGAACCCGGTCTATGATCCCAGCGCTTATCACCGAGACCATCCACCCCCGGCCTGGGCCCATGGACCGCACTTGGACAGTTGGACGGGTCACTCGCGCGACGGCTTCAACATCTGGTGGGCGATCGGTGACGTGCCGCCCGAGGCGGGCATGGTGCTGTATCCGCAGCTGACCGACGCGCCCCTGGCTTGCGACCGCCGCAGCCTCTATCTGGCCGCGGGCCATCCCCTGCCGCCGCCGACCTTCGCGCCGCTCGCGGCTGGTGAGATGCTGGTCTTCGATCCGGAGATTTTGCACGGCACCCACCTGAACGTGACCGACCGCACCAGGGTCGCCATTTCGCTGCGCCTGAACACGGCTCGACCGACGTTCGATCCGGCCTCGTTCTACGCGCGCGAGTTCTGGCGCACGGCCGGCGACATCGAGGCCGGCCGTTTGGACAGGATCATTCACCTCAAGCGCGAGGATCACCTGGCGTCCGACGCTCCCGATCCCGTGCGCGCGCCCACGCTGCGGGCGGCGATCGCGCCGACGCAGGTCGACGGCGCCCTCGTCTGGATCACGCTGGACCAGCCGCTGGCTCTGGGAGAGCGGATAGCCGTGGCGCTGAACGATGATCGCCGCCTGATGCTGGTGCGCGCTCAGGATGGGCTGCGCGCGTTGGACGGCGCCTGCCCGCACTACGGGTTGGACCTGATGGACGGCGGTGTTGAAGCCGGGCGGCTGTATTGCCCCGGTTGCGCCATCGGTTTCGATATGGCGACTGGGCGCTCGTCCTGCGCTGACCTGGTTCTGCGGACCTACGGCGTGCGCGAGACGGCCGACGGCGTGGTGATCGCGCTGAACGAGGCGGGCCCTACAGCCCCGCGCTGATCTCCACCACCTCCTCGAACGTCCTAAGCCCCGGCCGCTGGGCGCAGACCAGCACGGCCATGTTCCCCGGCAAGTGCTGGTTGGCCAGCATCTTCTCGTGGGCGGCGGGGATGTCGGTCCAGGGGAAGACTTCCGACAGGCAGGGGTCCACGCGGCGGTCGATGACCAGCTGGTTGGCGGCGCTGGCCTGCATCAGATTGGCGAAGTGGCTGCCCTGGACGCGCTTCTGGCGCATCCACAGGAAGCGGGCGTCCATGGTCAGGTTGAAGCCGCTGGTGCCGGCGCAGATGGCCACCATGCCGCCGCGCTTGACCACGAACACGCTGACCGGGAAGGTCGATTCGCCCGGGTGCTCGAACACCAGGTCGACGTCGCGGTTGCCGGTGACCTGCCAGATGGCTTTGCCGAACTTGCGGCTTTCCTTCATGTAGTCGGCGAACTCGGGGCCGTTGACCTTGGGCAGCTGGCCCCAGCAGTTGAATTCCTTGCGGTTCAGCACCGCCTTGGCGCCCATGCTCTTCACATAGTCGATCTTGTCGTCGTCGCTGACCACGCCGATGGCGTTGGCCCCGACCACGGCGGCCAGCTGCACGGCGAACACCCCCAGCCCGCCCGAGGCCCCCCAGACCAGCACGTTCTGGCCGGGCTTCAGCTCGTGCGGCTTGTGGCCGAACAGCATGCGGTAGGCGGTGGCCAGGGTCAGGGTGTAGCAGGCGCTCTCCTCCCAGGTCAGGTGCCGGGGGCGCGGCATCAGCTGGCGTGACTGCACCCGGCAGAACTGGGCGAAGCTGCCGTCCGGGGTCTCGTAGCCCCAGATCCGCTGGCTGGCCGAGAACATCGGGTCGCCGCCGTTGCACTCCTCGTCGTCGCCGTCATCCTGGTTGCAGTGGATGACCACTTCGTCGCCGAGCTTCCAGCGCTTGACCTTGGCGCCGACCTTCCAGACGATCCCCGAGGCGTCGGACCCGGCCACGTGACAGGCCTGCTTGTGGACGTCCAGCACGCTGACCGGTTCGCCCAGCGCGGCCCAGACGCCATTGTAGTTGACGCCGGCGGCCATCACCAGGACCAGCACCTCGTCCTCGCCGATCTCCCAGGTGGGCACGACCTCGACCTGCATGGCGTCGGACGGCTTGCCGTGGCGTTCCTTGCGGATGGCCCAGGCGTACATGGTCTTGGGCACGTGGAAGGCCGGCGGGATCTCGCCGATCTCGTAGAGGTCCTTCAGCCCGGTCTTGTCCAGCGTGTCGGTCATCTCGCTCCCCGGTTTCTTCGGCGCCGCAACACGAACGCTCGAACGGTTTCCCGCGCTCCGTGGACCGTTCCGCCGGCTCGGAACCCGGCGTCGGTCCATCGTTCTGGCCTCCGCGCGCGCCGTTCCGCCGCCAAGGTCGACCCAGGCTGTGACAAGCGTTTGACTCTGGCAAGGGGAAAGTTGTTGCGTCGCAGCATGGTTACGCGTGAAACGACGGTCTTCCTCGCGGCGAAGAACAAACGGCTCAGCTTTCCAAACCAGCCCTCATCCGCCACGTTCGGCCGATGAGCGCGATGATCCACGTCAGCCGCCCCACCGGCTCGATCCTGCTGCTGGAGCTGGACGCCCCGCCGGCCAACGCCCTGGGGCTGGCCGTGCGGGCCCAGCTGGTGAAGATCCTCGACGAGATCGCCACCGACGACGAGGTCCGCGCGGTGGTGCTGACCGGCCGGGGCGGGGTGTTCTGCGCTGGCGACGACCTGCGCGAGGCCGCCGCACGCCAAGCAGGGGGCCGCGCCGCGCCCGACGCCCTGGCGGCGGTCGAGAACTTCAATCGGCTGATGGACTGGATCGAGGCCCTGCGCGTGCCGCTGATCGCCGCCATCGACGGCTGGTGCTTCGGCGGCGGGCTGGAGCTGGCCCTGGCCTGCGACATCCGCCTGGCCAGCGAGCGGGCGGTGTTCGCCGCGTCCGGGGTCAATATCGGGCTGATGGCCTCGGTCACGCGCCTGCCGCGGTTGATCGGCGTCGCCCGGGCCAAGGCCCACCTGCTGACCGGGGCCCAGTTCGGTCCCGAGCGGGCCCTGGCCGACGGGATCGTCACCGCTGTCCACGCCCCCGAGCGCCTGCTGCCGGAGGCCTTCCGCCTGGCCGAATGGATCGCCTCGCGCGCGCCCCTGGCGGTGGAGGCCACCAAGCGCGTCGTCGATGGCCGGTCCTATGTCGAGGAGGAGCTGCCGGCCCTGGTGGCCAGCGCCGACCACCGCGAGGCGATCGCGGCGTTCATGGCCAAGCGGACGACGCTGTTCAAGCGGGGGTGACCCAAGACGCCCGGACGTGGGAACGTATTTCCAACGGCCGGTCCCGCAACCGTGCTAAGCTCCATCAAGGCGCTAGGACGCGCCCTCGACGAGTTCCAGCCCGCTTGGCGGGCCGTCTCGACGCACCCCGGAAAGGGGTCGCATGACCGTCAGCCGCCACGACCAGCGCCCTTCACGGACCTGATATCGCCGTTCACCGCGCGCGCCGTCGCGCGCGGTTTTCTCTTCGAAAAAGGAACGCTCCTTGTCCAAAGGCAATCGTGAAGTCCGCAAGCCCAAGACCGTCAAGCCCAAGGTGATCGCCGCCGCCGCGCCGACCCTGCTGTCTCCGCTGGGCGGCAAGAAGAAATAGCCGCCGCGTTCCCGTCGCCCCCGATCGAAGGAGACTCCCATGAAGACCTATCCCGGAACTCGCCCCACGGGGCCCAAGGGCCTCAACGACCCCCGCTCGACCGGCGGCCAGCCCTCGCGGCCCCGGCCGATCGATCCCGACGCCCTGCGCGGCACCAAGACCTGACCCTTCCGATGAAGAGCGCGACATGAACGAAACCAAGGGCGCCCGGCTGGCCGACCGGCTGAAGACGGCCGCCGAGGCTCGGCAGGCCCTGCTGGCCAAGTTCAGGCCCAGGTCGGCGGCGGCCGATCCGCTGTTCGTCGAGCGCGGCGTCGCGGCGGCGGCCGAGCTGAAGGCCGTGCGGGCCGAACGCCAGGCGGTCCGCACCGTCAAGAAGAAAGCGGCCGACGCCGTCGCCGCCGGGGCGGCGGTCGCGGCCATCGAGCGCGCCGAACGCAAGCGCGCCAAGGCCCCCACCGAGGCCGAGGCCAAGGACAAGCGTGACGCCAAGTACGCGGCCCGCAAGGCGCGCCGCTGATGGCTCTTGCTGATGGTCCCCGCTGATGGCTAAGCGCGCGCCGGTCCCGGTCTCGCCGTTCGGCTCGCAGGATTACGAGCTGCTGTGCGACAACCTGATCACCCTGCGCGAGGCCCATATCCGCTCGCGTCATGCCCGGCCGATGCGGGTGGGCGACCTGTGCACGCTCACCCAGGACGGCGAGGTCTACGAGCTGGTGGTCACCGACTTCACCGACCGCGGCGGCGAGGGCTGGAGCGTCCGCTGCCGGATCATCGAGGCGCTCCGCCGATGAGCGCCTTGTCCGGACGGCGGCGACGACTCCGAAGCGAAGGGGCCAGGCGGATCGGGCCCGAGCGGCGGATCGGCGGGCTCGTGCGCTGGCAGGTCTTCCCGCGTCGGGCCGGCGGGACGCGGCCGGGCCTGTGGATCGCCATCGCCGCCGCCGCCGTGCTGCTGATCCTGTTCCTGATCGCCGCGCGCACCGCCGGCGGACCGCGTTGGGGAGGTCCGCTGCTGCTGGTCCCGGCCGCAGGGCTGCTGGCGACGTTGGGAGCGGCTTTCGTCGTTCTGGCCCGGCGGGCCCTGGCCTGGCTGGCGGGATAGGGCGGCCATGGCGGGCTCGCCAAAGGTACCGGTACCTTTTTGCTGTTCCTGATCCTCGGCCTGTGTCTACATACCTCTGACACCGGTGTCGCGCCGGGCAAGACGACCTTTCAAGGTCGCGGGACGAGGGGAAACGCGTGAAGGCTCCAGCGATCATTCCATCCAGCGGCGCGCTCGCCCTGGCTCTGGCCTTGGCGGTCATGGGCCTGGGGCCGCCCGCCTTGGCCCAGGCGCCGGCGGCGTTCCTGGACCCGGCCCTGAAGCCCGACGCCCGCGCCGCGGCCCTGGTCTCGGCCATGACTCTGGAGGAGAAGGCCGGCCAACTGAAGCACGCCGCCCCCGCCATCCCGCGCCTCTCCGTCCCGGCCTACAACTGGTGGAGCGAGGGGCTGCACGGCGTGGCCCGGGCCGGGGAGGCCACGGTGTTCCCGCAGGCCATCGGCCTGGCCGCCACCTGGGACGCGCCGATGGTCCACGGGATCGCCGACACCATCGCCACCGAGTTCCGCGCCAAGTACGTCGCGACGCGCGCGGCGGACGGCGGCTCGGCCCAGTATCGCGGCCTGACCGTCTGGTCGCCCAACATCAACATCTTCCGCGATCCGCGCTGGGGCCGGGGCCAGGAGACCTATGGCGAGGATCCTCACCTGACGGCCGAGATGGGCGTGGCCTTCGCCACCGGCCTGCAGGGCGACGACCCGGCCTATTACAAGACCGTGGCCACCGCCAAGCACTTCGCGGTCCACAGCGGCCCCGAGGCCGACCGCCACCGCGACGACATCCGCCCCTCGGCCCACGACCTGGAGGACACCTACCTGCCGGCCTTCAAGGCCCTGGTGACCCGGGCCCGGGTCGAGTCGGTGATGTGCGCCTATAACGCCGTCGATGGCGCGCCGGCCTGCGCCAACACCGCCCTGCTGGCCGACCGGCTGCGGCGCGACTGGGGCTTTTCCGGCCATGTGGTCTCGGACTGCGCGGCGATCGCCGACGTCTTCCAGCCGACCTCCCACGGCTATGTGAAGACCGCCGAGCAGGCCGCCGCCGTCAGCATCAAGGCCGGGACCGACCTGTTCTGCGGCGAGTTCGGGCCCGACAAGAGCGCCGACATCGCGCCGATCGTCGACGCCGTCCATCACGGCCTGCTGAGCGAGGTCGAACTGGACCAGGCGGTCCGGCGCCTGTTCGTCGCCCGGCTGAAGCTGGGCCTGTTCGACCCGCCCGCGCGCGTGCCGTACTTCAAGATCACGGCCGCGCAGAACGACACCCCGGCCCACCGCGCTCTGTCGCTGGAAGCCGCCAAGGCCTCGCTGGTGCTGCTGAAGAACGACGGCCTGCTGCCGCTGAAGGCCGCCCCGGCCCGGATCGCGGTGATCGGCCCCAACGCCGACAGCCTGGACGCCCTGGTCGGCAACTACAATGGCACGCCTTCCAGGCCCGTCACCGTGCTGGCCGGTCTGCGCGAGCGGTTCCCCAACGCCCGGATCGACGTCGTCGAGGGGACGGGCTGGACCGGCGCGCCGCGCGAGAACGTGCCGGACGCGATGCTGAAGGACCTGAAGGTCCAGACCTTCCAGGGCCTGGAGCTGGCCGGAGCGGCGACGGCCCCGGAACCGGCGACCAACGCCGCCTTCGGCTGGGGCCGTCCCCAGCGCCAGGAGCGCAAGACCTCGATGCGCTGGACCGGGACGCTGGTCCCGACCGAGACTGGCGTCCACCGCCTGTCGGTCAGCGGCGAGGGCGGCTACCGGGTGATCGTCGACGGCCGGACCGTGGTCGACGCCTGGGCCCGGGCCCCGGACTCCGCCCCGGACGGCGAGGTCGCCCTGACGGCGGGCAAGGCCCATGCGATCGTTGTCGAGGCCAACCAATCCGGCTCGCGCGGCGACCTGCGCCTGCAATGGAGCCGGCCCAGCCGAGGGGCCGAGGCCGCCGTGGCCGCGGCCAAGGCCGCCGACCTGGTGGTCTTCGTCGGCGGGCTGACCGCCAAGCTGGAAGGCGAGGAGATGTCGGTGCGAGCCCCGGGTTTCGCCGGCGGCGACCGCACCAGCCTGGACCTGCCCGCCGCCCAGGAAGGCCTTCTGGAGCGCCTGCACGCCGTTGGCAAGCCGGTCGTCCTGGTGCTGACGAACGGTTCGGCGCTGAGCGTGAACTGGGCCGACGCCCACCTGCCGGCCATCGTCGAGGCCTGGTATCCGGGGGGCGAGGGCGGTCGCGCCGTGGCCGGCCTGCTGGCGGGCGACTTCAGCCCGGCCGGCCGCCTGCCCGTGACCTTCTACCGCTCGGCCGACCAGCTGCCGCCGTTCAAGGACTACGGCATGGCCGGCCGCACCTACCGCTATTTCGGCGGCGAGGCGCTGTATCCGTTCGGCCATGGCCTCAGCTACACGCGGTTCGCCTATGGCAAGCCGGTGCTGGAGCGCGCGGCGGTCAAGACCGGCGAGGCCCAGGGCGTGGCGGTCGACGTCACCAACAGCGGGCCGCGCGACGGCGACGAGGTGGTGCAGCTGTACGTCTCGCGCGACGTCGCCGGCGCGCCGGTCCGGTCGCTGCACGGCTTCCAGCGGGTGCATCTGAAGGCTGGCGAGACGCGCCGCGTGCGGTTCGCCGTGGACGGCGCGGCGATGAGCGTGGTGGGGGCGGACGGCTCGCGGTCGATCGCGCCCGGACCGGTGACCCTGTGGATCGGCGGGGGCCAGCCGGTGAGCCGGCCGGGGCTGGCGAAAGCGGCCGGGGTCGAGGCGCGCTTCGAGGTGGAGGGGAGCAAGGCGGTGGGGAACTAGGGGGCTATTCTAGATCCTCCCCCTGTGGGGGAGGTGTCGGCGAAGCCGACGGAGGGGGGAGTGATCGGTATCTGGCCGGGTTTCGGACCTCGATCCTATAACTCCCCCCACCGGCCTTCGGCCGCCTCCCCCAGAGGGGGAGGACCTAAGCCGCCGGTCTGCGCCTCAGCCGCGCCAGGCGCCGCAGCCGGCGCCAGAAGCGGGTCTTTTCCGGCTCGGGATAGGGCTGCAGGTTCTTGTAGAACTCCTCGGCGCAGGCGCGCCACGAGAAGCCTTCGGCGAACTTGCGCACCGTGGCGTGGTCGATGTCCAGGCAGGCCAGGCACGCCTCGCGCAGGCCGTCGGTCTGGCCAGGGGCCAACACGCCGGCGCCCGAGCCGGGGATGATGTCGATCGGCCCGGGGGCCGAGAACGCCGCCACCGGCACGCCGGCCGCCATGGCCTCCAGGATCACCAGGCCGAAGGTGTCGGTCAGGGACGGGAAGCAGAAGACGTCGGCGCAGGCGAAATAGCGGGCCAGCTCCTCGCCGAACTTGGCGCCGGCGAACACCACGTTCGGATACTTCTCGGCCAGCTCCTCGCGTTGCGGGCCGTCGCCGACGATCACCGTGGTGCCGGGCAGGTCCAGGCCCGCGAAGGCCTCGATGTTCTTCTCGACCGCCACGCGGCCGACATTGAGGAAGATCGGCCGGGCCAGGCCCTCGAACACGTCCGGCTCGCCTTCCTGGCGGGGGCGGAACACGTCGGTGTCGACGCCGCGCGTCCAGGGCGAGATGTTGCGAAAGCCGTGGCGGATCAGCTCGTCGCGCATGGTCGGGGTGGCGACCATCAGCCGGCCCGACGGCTTGTGGAACCAGCGCATGTAGGTGTAGCCGGCCGACAGCGGCAGCGGCAGGCGCGCCGACACGTATTCGGGGAACCGCGTATGGTAGCTGGTGGTGAATGGCAGCTTCCATTCCAGGCAGATGCGGCGGGCGGCCAGGCCGATCGGACCCTCGGTGGCGATGTGGATCGCCTCGGGCTCGAACGACTTGAAGCGCTCCATCACCGGCTCGTAGGCGCCGATGGCCAGCTTGATCTCCGGATAGGTCGGCAGCGGGAAGGTGGGGAACTGGTCGGGGCTGACGACGTCGATCTCGTGGCCCATCGCCTTCAGCTCGGCCATCACCTTGGTGAGGGTCCGAACCACGCCGTTGACCTGCGGTTCCCAAGCATCTGTGGCGAGTAGTATCCGCATCAGGCGGCGGCAGGCTCCGCTATGGGGGGCTCGACGGGGAGCGCCCTTGCCCGGTCGATCACCGACCAGGACCTAAGCTTGGACCATTCCAGGATTTCGAGCCGTCCGTCCATATGTTCCACCAGCGCGGTGCAGCTTTCCACCCAATCGCCGTCGTTGACATAGAGCACGCCGTCGATCTCGCGCATCTCGGCCTTGTGGATGTGACCGCAGATCACGCCGTCGACGCCGCGCCGACGGGCTTCGTCGGCGACCGCGGCTTCGAAATTCTCGATGAATTGCAGCGCGTTCTTCACCTTGACCTTCAGATAGGCCGAGAGACTCCAGTAGCCGAACCCCATTTTCCGACGCGCGCGGTTGAGCAAGGTATTCAGCATCAGGATGGTCCTATAGGACCAGTCGCCCAGGAAGGCCAGCCACTTGGCGTGCTGCACCACCCCGTCGAACTCGTCGCCATGGACCACCAGGTAGCGCTTGCCGTCGGCCGCCTCGTGGATCACGTCGCGGACCACCACCACCCCGCCGAAGTGGACGCCGCAGAAGTCGCGCACCCGGTCGTCGTGGTTGCCGGGCACATAGATCACCTCGACCCCCTTGCGGGCCAGGCGCAGGATCTTCTGCACCACGTCGTTGTGGCTCTGGGGCCAGTACCAGCCGCTGCGCAGCTTCCAACCGTCGATGATGTCGCCGACCAGGTAGAGCTTGTCGCATTCGACGTGACGGATGAAGTCCAGCAGCAGCTCGGCCTGGCAGCCGCGGGTGCCCAGGTGCACGTCGCTGATGAAGATCGAGCGGTAGCGGCGGATCTCGATGTCGGTGACCATGTTAGCCCCTCCGGCGGTTCTGGTCGGCGTTCAAGCCGATCCCCCCGGACCGGCCCCCGGCCCCGGATGGCGTTGGGGCGAGCCGTCCGGCGATTAAGCTGATTGCATGTCGCTTTCGTGAAATGGCGTCGCGCCCGCCGCGCGACGCCGTGTCGCACCAACGCCCGAATTTTGACCATCCCGTCGATCTTGTCGGACAAGACGAAGCCCGGCCGGCGCTCGGCTGTTGCAGCGCAACATGGCTTTGACTAGATCAAGGTCATGGACGCCGCCCGCCTCGCCAAGGATACGCCCAAGTCGCTGAAGACCCGGGCGCGGATTCTCGACTGCGCGATGCGCCTGATCGCCGAGATCGGCTATCACGCCGCGACCAACCCGGTGATCGCCGACGCCGCCGGCCTGACGCGCGGGGCGATGCTCTACCACTTCCCCACCCGCGAGGCCCTGGTCGAGGCGGCCGTGGCCCACGTCCAGGCCGAGCGCTCGGCCCTGTTCCGCGCCGCCGCCGACGGCCTGCCCTCGGGCGCCGACGTCACCGAGCACGCGATCGACAGCTACTGGGATCTGCTGCACACCGTGCCGTTCCTGGCCTTCGCCGAGCTGGAGGCGGCCGGCCGCACCGACCCGGCGGTCCAGGCCCTGCTGGCCCCGGCCCAGGCCGAGTTCGACCGCGCCCAGGCCGGCGACCACTTCCTGAAGATCCTCCACGCCGGGGCCGGGCCGCGCTTCCAGGCCAGCCGCGACCTGGCGCGGTTCATGCTGGAAGGCCTGGCGCGGGCGTCCCTGACCTATGACAGCGACGGCCGGCGCGAGCGGCTGCTGACGCTGATCAAGCGGGCCACGCACATGCTCAACCGCAAGGGGGATGTGCAGGATCTTTGGCCGGACTGACGGGCGAAGCGCCGGCTAGGCCGCCGGCGCGCGCGCCTCGCCCAGGACGCGCTGGCCGGCCGTGACGGTCAGCAGGGCCAGGCTCGCCGCGGCCACCGACACCCAGAAGCCGCTTCGCGGGCCGAAGCTGTCGACCACCCAGCCGGACACGAAGGCCCCCAGGGCCATGCCGATGCCGATCCCCGTCATCACCCAGGTCACGCCCTCGGTCAGGGCCGCGGCCGGCACGCGCCGTTCGATCAGGCCGAAGGCGGTGATGAAGGTCGGCGAGATCGCCACGCCGCTCAGGAAGATCGCCGCGGCCAAGGCCAGCACGCTGCCCACCAGCAGCAAGGGCAGGGTGGTCAGCAACAGGACGATCAGCGCCGCCAGCAGCTGACGCTGCAGAGGCGCCTTCAGCGCCAGGGCCCCGACCACCAGGCCCACGACGAACGAGCCGGTCGCATAGACCCCGATCACCAGGCTGGCGGCGTCCGGCTGGCCGAGTTCGCGGGTCAGGGCCACGGTGCTCACCTCGGCGGTGGCGAAGATCGCGCCGACGAAGACCAGGGCGGCGGTGACGATCTGGACGGGCCGCAGGGCGATGGCGGATCCGCCCGCGCCCGCTTCGGCGCTTTGGACCTTCGGTTCGGAGCCGCGCTGGAGCACGAAGGCGGTGACGCCGGCCGCCAGGAACAGCGTCGAGGCCACGAGCCCGGCCTCGGGGAACACGGCCACGCTGAGCCCGACCGAGACCGAGGCCCCGGCGATATAGACCAGCTCGTCGGCCGCGGACTCGAAGGCGAAGGCGGTGTGGAGCTCGGGCCGGTCGCGGAAGACCTCGGTCCAGCGCGCCCGCACCATGGCCGGGATGCTGGGCATGGCCGCCGCCAGCAGGGCGGAGGCGAACAGGGTCCAGGTCGGCCAGTGCAGCCGGGTCGCGAGGATCAGGGCGATGAAGGCCACGACCGAGACCGCCGCCGTCGGCGCCAACAGCCGGCCCTGGCCGAAACGGTCGACCAGTCGCGAGATCTGCGGCGCGGCGAAGGCGTTGGTCAGGGCGAAGGCGGCGGCCACCGCCCCGGCCAGCCAGTATTCGCCGTGGGTCTGGGACAGCATGGTCACGATGCCAATCGGCGCCATGGCGATCGGCAGGCGGGCCACGAAGGCGGCGGCGGCGAAGCCCTTGGTTCCGGGCGCGCGGAAGATCTCGCGATAGGGATTGGACATGGACCTGGCCTTTCGATGGTGGCGTCGCCCGTTCCGAAAGCATACATACGCCTCGTATGTCAGTCAGGTGGTTGCATACGTGACGTATGTCAATGAGCCGCTGATACTTTTCGCCAGGAGTTTCGCGATGTCGCGAAGATCGCGTCCCGAGATGATCGCCGAGACCCGCGCCAAGCTGATCGCCGCGGCCCGCAAGGCCTTCGGCGAGCGGGGCTACGCCGAAGCCTCGATGGACGATTTCACGGCCGAGGCCGGCCTGACGCGCGGCGCGCTCTATCACCATTTCGGCGACAAGAAGGGATTGTTCGAGGCGGTGGTCCACGAGATGGACGCCGAGATGGCCGAGCGGCTGAAGACGATCTCCGACGCGGCGCCGACGCGGTGGGACGGTTTCGTCGCCGAGAACGTCGGCTATGTGAAGATGGCGCTGGAGCCCGAGGTCCAGCGGATCGTGCTGCTCGACGGTCCCGCCGTGCTGGGCGACCCGTCGGTCTGGCCCAGCGCCGACGGCTGCATCGCCTCGCTCCGCGCCAGCCTGGAGCAGTTGCAAGCCGACGGGGTGGTCCGGGAAGATATCGACGCCGACGTGGCCGCGCGCCTGGTCTCCGGCGCCTCGACCGACGCGGCCATGTGGATCGCCAACGCCCCCGACGCCGCCTCCGCCTCGCGCAAGGCCATCCCGGCCTTCAAGGCTTTGATGGAAGGCCTGCTGCGGCGGTGAAATCGCCCGTCAGGACAGGGCGATCGGCAAGGCCGTCGTGAACTTGATCTGCTCCATGGCGAAGCTGGACGACACGTCGGTCAGCGGGGCGGTGGCGATCAGGCGGCGGTAGAAGCGGTCATAGGCGGCGATGTCGCGAACCACGACCTTGAGCAGGTAGTCGACCTCGCCGCTCATCCGGTAGAACTCGACCACCTCGGGCAGAGCCTTGGCCCCGGCCGCGAAGGCAGCCAGCCAGTCCTCGTCGTGGCGGCCGGTCTTGACGGCCACGAACACCGTCAGCGGCAGGTCCAGGGCGTCGCGGTCGATCAGGGCGACGCGGGCGGTGATCACGCCGCTGTCCTGCAGCCGCTTGACCCGCTTCCAGCACGGGGTCTGGGACAGTCCCACCCGCTCGGCCAGCTCGGCGACGGGGACGGTGGCGTCCTGCTGCAGGATCGCCAGCAGGCGGCGGTCGATCTGGTCCAGCGAGATCATTCTCTCCGAGGCCCTGTCTGGAGAACTGAATTCCCTATACCTGCCATGATGGCGCGACTGAGACCATGTTATTCTCGCGAAGCGCGGCATGATGGAAGGACGTTCCATGAGGCCCGTCATGTTCGATCTCTTCACCCGTCATCCCCGCTCGGTCGACGAGACCTATGGCGAGCACATGGCCGTGGCCTGGAGCTTCGCCGTTCCGATGCTGCTGGGCGGCCTGGCCTGTTTCGTCCACGGAATCTTCCCGTTCCTGTTCGAGACCACCGGCAGCCGCTGCGTGAAGCTGCTCT
Organism: Caulobacter sp. LjRoot300; assembly: GCF_964253875.1. Taxonomy (NCBI): domain Bacteria; kingdom Pseudomonadati; phylum Pseudomonadota; class Alphaproteobacteria; order Caulobacterales; family Caulobacteraceae; genus Caulobacter; species Caulobacter sp. LjRoot300. The sequence continues at coordinate 144,433 of NZ_CAXUSA020000002.1, read as the reverse complement.
ACACCCGGATCGCCAACCGGGGCCGCAAGCCCGACGCCGAAATGCCCAACTGGGCGGCGTTCGACGCGGTGATCTGAACCCAATCCTCCCCCCGTGGGGGAGGTGTCGGCGCAGCCGACGGTGGGGGGAGTGATCGGCCGGCGGCCCGATCCAAAATCAACGATCCTGCAACTCCCCCCACCGATCGCTACGCGATCACCTCCCCCACAGGGGGAGGAGCGTGCTCGAAACGTCGTCGGCGGAGCAAATTCTCCCCCTTGGCGGCGGCGCGTCGCTAGCCCATCGTCCCGGCGAAAGAGTCGGGAGGACTGGATGAGTTTCTGGACGCGCCGCAAGGCGATCGACACGGCCGGCGGCGACGCGGCCCACGCCCTGAAGAAAACCCTGAGCTGGTACCACCTGGTCGCCTTGGGCGTCGGGGCCATCGTCGGCACCGGCATCTACACCCTGACCGGCGTCGGGGCGGGCCTGGCCGGGCCGGGCGTGATGCTGTCGTTCCTGATCGCCGGGGCGGTCTGCGCCTGCGCGGCCCTGTGCTACGCCGAGCTGTCGACGATGATCCCGGCGTCGGGCAGCGCCTACACCTACAGCTACGTGGCCATGGGCGAGCCTGTCGCCTGGTTCGTCGGCTGGAGCCTGATCCTCGAATACACCCTGGTCTGCGCGGCTGTGGCGGTGGGCTGGTCGGCCCACGCCCAGGGGCTGTTCCAGATGGCCGGCTTCCCGCCCGCCCTGCTGGCCGGACCGCACCAGGGCGGGCTGGTCAACCTGCCGGCGGTGATCATCTCGTTCGCGGTGGCCGGGCTGCTGGCCCTGGGGACCAAGGAGAGCGCCACCGTCAACATGGTGCTGGTGGTGATCAAGATCGCCGCCCTGGCGGTGTTCGTCGTCCTGTGCCTGCCGGCCTTCGACGCCAGCCACTTCACGCCGTTCATGCCGCAGGGCTTCGCCGCCCACACCGCCCAGGGGACGGGCGCCGACGGCGTCAAGGTCGGGGTGATGGCCGCCGCCAGCCTGATCTTCTTCGCCTTCTACGGCTTCGACGCGGTGTCGACCGCCGCCGAGGAGACCAAGAACCCGAGGCGCGACCTGACCATCGGCATCGTCGGCTCGATGTTGGCCTGCACCCTGATCTACATGCTGGTGGCCGGCGTCGCGATCGGCGCCTCGCGGGCCGAGGTGTTCTCCAAGAGCGAAGCGCCGCTGGTCTTCATCCTGGAGACCCTGCAACACCCGAGAATGGCCCAGCTGGTGGCCCTGGCCGCGGTGGTCGCCCTGCCGACCGTGATCCTGGCCTTCATGTACGGCCAGAGCCGGATCTTCTTCGTGATGGCCCGTGACGGCCTGCTGCCTCCGGCCCTGTCGCGGGTGAACCCCAAGACCGGCACGCCGGTGCTGATGACCCTGCTGACCGGCGCCCTGTCGGCCCTGCTGTCGGGCCTGCTGTCGCTGAAGGACATCGCCGAGCTGGCCAACGCCGGCACCCTGGCGGCCTTCATCGCCGTGGGGCTGTCGGTGATCATCCTGCGGGTGCGCGACCCGGGCCGGCCGCGGATGTTCTCCACCCCGCTGTGGCAAGTGGTGGCGCCCGGCGCCATCCTCGGCTGCCTGTATCTGTTCTACAGCCTGCCCTCCAAGACCCAGCGCTACTTCCTGTACGCCCACCTGATCGGGGCGGCGGTGTACTTCCTCTACGGGGTGCGACGTAGCGCCCTCGCGCGGGCCGAGGCCGGAAGGGTGTAGGCGGGCGCCTACGGCGCGAACATCTCGCCGGTGTCCATGCGCACGTTGCGGATGGCGCGGCAGGCGTCCTCGTCCGCCCGCGAGCGGGCGGGCTTGAAGCTCAGCAGCAGCGATCGCCGCCGCGCGCCGGAGCGGTTGCGGGTCGCCCCGTGCAGCAGGTCGGCGTCGAACGCCAGGATGTCCCCCGCCTCGCCCGCCAGGACCAGCGACGCGGCCTCGTCCGGCTCGCCGTCCAGGTCGCCAGGATCGAGCGGGCGCGGGACCACGCGGGTGGCGCCGTTGCCTGGTCCGTAGGAATCCAGGAAGACCAGGGCGGCGACGGCGTTCTGGCCCACGCCGTCGCGATGCAGGGCTTGATAGCCGGCGTTCGGCAGCGGCTCGCGGCCCTCGACCTGGCAGAGGAAGAAGGGTTCGCCCAGGATCCGTCCGGCCGCGGCCAGCAGGGACGGCAGCCGGCAGGTTCGCCGCACCGTGGGATCCAGGTCGACCAGGGCGTGGCGCCAGCCGACGCCGCGCGGCGCGGCCCATTGGTCGTCAGGTCCCACGCCGGCCTCGAACGCGTCGCGCAGGGCCTCGCGCCAGGCCTGCGGCACGGCGCCGCGCAGCAGCAGGTAGCCGTCGCGGTCCAGGGCGGCGGCCTGCGGCGCCGCCAGCGGGTCGACCTTTGTCGGCGTGAGGAGATCGCTCATGGCGGGAGCCTAGCAACCCGGGGTCGCTTTTGAAGCGGAAAGACAGCGTCGCTTCGTGATCGCCGTCGCCAGACGCGGTCGCGCACTCGGCGCTTTCCTTCCGACGCGTCGCCGCTACAGTCTGCTCAAAACAGATGTTTGAAGTGGAGGGAGCGCCATGGCCCTGGACCTGGAGACCCGCGAGCAGCTGATCGACACCGTCCGGCGGTTCGTCGCCGAGCGGCTGCGGCCGATCGAGGCCAAGGTCGCCGAGGACGACGCGGTGCCCGCCGAGGTCATCGAGGACATGAAGGGGCTGGGCCTGTTCGGCCTGTCGATCCCGGAGGAATTCGGCGGCCTGGGCCTGAACATGGAGGAGGAGTGCCTGGTCGGGATCGAGCTGGGCCGCGCCTCGCCGGCCTTCCGCTCGGTGTTCGGCACCAATGTCGGCATCGGCAGCCAGGGGCTGGTGATGTTCGGCACCGATGAGCAGAAGGCCCGCTGGCTGCCGGGCATCGCGTCCGGCGAGATCGTCACCTCGTTCGCCCTGACCGAGGCCGAGGCCGGGTCCGACAGCGCCGCCGTCCAGACCCGCGCGACCCTGGACGGCGACGACTATGTGCTGAACGGGTCCAAGCGCTACATCACCAACGCCGGCAAGGCCTCGCTGTTCACGGTGATGGCCCGCACCAATCCCGAGGCCAAGGGCGGCTCGGGCGTCTCGGCCTTCCTGGTGCCGCGCGATCTGCCCGGCCTGAGCGTCAGCAAGCCCGAGAAGAAGATGGGCCAGCAGGGGGCCCACATCCACGACGTCACCTTCGATAATGTCCGCGTGCCGGCCTGGAATCGACTGGGCGAAGAGGGCGAGGGCTTCAAGGTCGCCATGCAGGTGCTGGACCGGGGCCGCCTGCACATCGCCGCCGTCTGCGTCGGCGTGGCCGAGCGCCTGCTGGTCGACTGCGTGGCCTATGCCAGCGAGCGCAAGCAGTTTGGCCAGCCGATCGCCAGCTTCCAGCTGATCCAGGCGATGATCGCCGACAGCAAGACCGAGGCCCTGGCCGCCCGGGCCCTGGTGCTGGAGACGGCCCGCCAGCGCGACGCCGGCCGAGGCGTGACCCTGGAGGCGGCGGCCGCCAAGCTGTTCGCCTCGGAAATGGTCGGCCGGGTGGCGGATCGGGCGGTGCAGATCTTCGGCGGGGCCGGCTATGTCGCCGATTACGGCATCGAGCGCCTGTATCGCGACGTGCGGATCTTCCGGATCTACGAGGGCACCAGCCAGATCCAGCAACTGGTCATCGCCCGCGAAACGCTGAAGCGGGGCGGTTAGGGGATTTGTTGCTGGGGACATTTGCTGCTGGGGACAGGCACACGTGCCTGTCCCCACTCGGCGCACGACCCCTTAAAACGCAAAACGCCCCCACCGGCCCCGGGCCGGAACGTCCCCTGTAAGGACGCTCCGGCGGAGCCAGCGGAGGCGTATTAAGATCTCTCCAGGAAGGGAGAGAGCTTTTAGACTTACGCGCCGCCCGGGAAGCGGAACGGAACCTTCACGGTGCCGGTCTTGGCGCCCATCGGCAGCTTTTCAGCGATGCACATGGCGGCCTTGTCGAAACCCTTGCCGGCCGCGCTGTTGTCGACGACCTTGCACTCGGTCAGCTTGCCGGCGTCGGCGGTGCATTCCAGCATCACCTGGGCCGCGTCGCGCGTGTTGGCGAACTGCTGCAGGCAACGGCCCATTTGGTCTTCGAAGCCGCCAGCCGCCGAGGCGGCTTGAGCGACGAAAAAGCTGCCAGCGATTCCCGCGGCAATAGCGATCGGATATTTCATCCCGCTGCTCCTAATAGTGTGTCTCGCCCTTCGGACGTCGCGTCGTCCGGACGCCTGAGCTTTTTCGCAGAACCGAGTTAAAATATTCTGAGTCACCGGAAGATAGTTTTATTCATTCATCGGTAACCACGTTTACTTGCCGAATACGTTGTTTCACTTGAAACTACACTCAGATTTCAGCGTCGTCTTCGCGTACGCGACTCGCGCGCGCCCATTCCTTATTCCAGGACCAGGCGGCCGGGGCTTTGCGCGGCGCGGAATTTTTGGGGTGCGACACGCCCTGCGGCACAGGCTCTTAACCAAAGTCAGGAACTATTAGGAATATGCCGTGATGATCGCCCTCGACGTTGGTGATCCGTGCGCACGGAAACACCGCTAGAGGGGACCCATCCGATGAAGCGCTTTCGGCTCGTCGATCTTCCGTTGATCATCAAAATCGGCTTCGCGCCGGCTTTCGCTCTGCTCATGCTGGCCCTGATGGCCGGCGGCGCGATCGTCGTGCAGAAGAGCCAGTCCGCCGCGCTCAAGCAGGTCGTCGAGAACGACATGCGCGAGAACATGGAGATCCAGGCGATCTCCAAGCGGATCTCCAACATCAACGGCGAACTGTTCACCGTGATGACCCACAAGGCCGGGAACATCGAGGTCGACAAGAACGACGCCCGCATGGCGGCGATCCTGACCGAGACCGACGCGATCAAGAAGGACCTGACCGCTCTGAAGGGCAAGCTGCCCAAGGACGAGCAGGGCAAGATCGTCGAGCTGATCAAGTCGCTTGATGAATGCCGCAGCGCCATCGACACGGTCAGCGGGATGATCGGCGTCGACTTCAACATGGCCGCCGGCTTCATCGCCCCGTTCGAAGAGCAGTACGCCAAGATGACCGCCCAGCTGGACGGTGTCGTGGCGTCCGCCAACACCCGCGTCGCCACCGAGACCGCCAAGAAGCAGGCCGAGGCCAATGCGGCGATGAGCGCCACGATCGTCCTGTCGCTGATCACGCTGTGCGCGGTCGCCGGCCTGGCCTTCATGACGGTCATGACCACCCGCAAGTCGATCGGCGACATCGCCGGCGCCACCGAGAAGCTGTCGAAGGGCGACAACACGATCGACCTGGAGAAGATGACCCGCGGCGACGAGCTGGGCGCCATCGTCCGCTCGCTGAAGGTCTTCCGCGACAACCAGCTGCACCTGGAGCAGATGCGCGCCGAGCAGGAGAAGTCGGCCGCCCTGACCGCCGACGAGCGCCGGGCCAAGGAAGAGGCCGCCGCCGCCGCCGCCCGCGAGAACGCCCTGGTGGTGTCGTCGCTGGCCGACGCGCTGGAGCACCTGGCCAAGGGCGACCTGACCTATCGCGTCCAGGCCGACTTCCCAGGCGACTATCGCAAGCTGAAGGACGACTTCAACGCCGCCATCACCCAGCTGCAGGAAACCATCAAGGTCATCGCGGCCTCGACGGACGGCCTGCGCACCGGCGCCGACGAAATCGCCCACGCCTCGGACGACCTGTCGCGCCGCACCGAGCAGCAGGCCGCCTCGCTGGAAGAAACCGCCGCCGCCCTGGACGAGCTGACCGCCACGGTGCGCCGCACCGCCAGCGGCGCCAAGCAGGCCTCGGAAGTGGTCTCCAGCACCCGCGGCGAAGCCACCCATTCGGGCCAGGTCGTGCACGAGGCCGTCTCGGCCATGGGCGCCATCGAGGACTCGTCCAAGCAGATCAACCAGATCATCGGCGTCATCGACGAGATCGCCTTCCAGACCAACCTGCTGGCCCTGAACGCCGGCGTCGAAGCGGCTCGGGCCGGTGACGCCGGCCGCGGCTTCGCGGTCGTCGCCCAGGAAGTGCGGGCTCTCGCCCAGCGCTCGGCCGAAGCGGCCAAGGAGATCAAGACCCTGATCTCGTCCTCGACCCAGCAGGTCAGCCAAGGCGTCAGCCTGGTCGGCCAGACGGGCGAGGCCCTGCAGCGGATCGTCACCAAGGTCGGCGAGATCGACGCTCTGGTCACCGAAATCGCCGCCTCGGCCGCCGAGCAGGCGACCGGCCTCAACGAGGTCAACACCGCCGTCAACCAGATGGATCAGGTGACCCAGCAGAACGCCGCCATGGTCGAGCAGTCGACCGCCGCCACCCACTCGCTGAAGGGCGAGACGGGCGAGCTGGTGCGCCTGATCGGCCGCTTCAACGTCGGCAGCGGTCGCCAGCAGGCGTCCTACGAGCGTCCGCAGATGGCTGATCCCGCCTACCACGCCCCCGCCGCCAATCCCGTGGCCGAGCAGCGCGCCCGCCTCAACGCCTTCGCCCGTCCCGGGCGTGGCGGCGCGGCGGCCGCCCCCGCCAGCGACGGCTGGGAGGAGTTCTGATGTCGACAGCGATCGCCCTGCCCGAAACCCTTGACCTGAAGGCTTCGGGGCCGCTCAAGCAGGCCTTCGTCGAGCGCCGCGGCCAGGACATCGAAGTCCATGCCGACCAGGTGCGCCGCCTCGGCGGGCTGTGCCTGCAGGTCCTGCTGGCCGCCCGCAAGGCCTGGGCCGAGGACGGCAAACCCTTTTCGATCACCGCGCCTTCCGAGGCGTTCGTGGAAACCATCCGTCTTTTCGGGGCCGAAGGGGTCCTGCTTCAGGCCGAAATCCAAGGAGCTGCATCGTGACGCGTACTGTCCTCACGGTCGATGACTCGCGTACGATGCGGGACATGCTGCGCATGGCCCTCGCCGGCGCCGGGTTCAACGTCGTCGAAGCCGTCGATGGCGAACACGGGCTGGAAGTGCTGTCCGCCCATCGCCCCGACGTGATCATCACCGACATCAACATGCCCAAGCTGGACGGCTTCGGCTTCATCGAGGCGGTGCGGGTCGACGACGACTATCGCGCCATCCCGATCCTGGTCCTGACCACGGAAAGCGACCCCAGCAAGAAGCAGCGGGCTCGCGAAGCCGGCGCGACCGGCTGGATCGTCAAGCCGTTCAATCCCGAGAAGCTCGTCGAGGCGATCCGCCGCGTCGCGGCCTGATCGTCAGGTGTTCTAGGTACTGAAGCGCCTTTGTAGGAAGTCGGGGAATGGACGAGCTAGAGGCCATCAAGGTCACCTTCTTTCAGGAATGCGAGGAACTGCTCGCCGATCTTGAAGGCGGGCTCTTGGCCATGCAGGACGGCAACGACGATGGCGACACCGTCAACGCCGTGTTCCGGGCCGTGCACTCGATCAAGGGCGGGGCCGGCGCCTTCGGCCTGGAACCGCTGGTGCGCTTCGCCCACGTGTTCGAGACCCTGCTGGACGCCCTGCGGTCGAACGAGATCCCCGGCACGCCCGACCTGACGGCCCTGCTGCTGCGCGCCTCGGACGTGCTGGCCGACCACGTCAGCGCCGCCCGCGGCCTGGGCGTCGTCGACATGGACGTCTCGGCCGCCATGGCCGCCGAGCTGAAGATCGCCACCGACCCCAGCGCCGCCCCGGCCGCCGCCGCGCCCGTGGCGGAAGTTTCCCAGTATGTCGACGCCGCCCCGATCGTCATCGGGTCGGATGACGGCCTGGACGACGACGACCTGGGCTTCGACTTCCAGCCGATGACCATCAGCCTCGACGCCCAGGCCGCCGACGCGGCCGTGCTCGACGGCAATGTCTGGACGGTGTCGATCCGTCCGAAGTCGGACCTCTACCGCAAGGCCAACGAGACGGCCCTGCTGCTGCGCGAACTGAGCCGTCTGGGTCCGATCCAGGCCACCCTGGACGACAGCGCCCTGCCGACCCTGGAATTCATCGACCCCGAAGCCGCCTACGTCACCTGGAGCGTCCGCCTCGAGACCGAGCAGGGCGAGGAGGCCATCCGCGAGGTCTTCGAATTCGTCGACGGCGACTGCGAACTGGAGATCACCCGCGGCGAGGCCCCGGTGGCCGAGGTGCTGGCCACCCTGCTCGAAGTGGCCGCCCCGGCGCCTGAACCCGCGCCCGCCGCGATCGCGACCCCCGTCGAAGCGCCGGTCGCCGCCGCTCCGGTCGTCGAGATCGCCCCGCCGGCCCCCGTCGCCGCCCCGGTCGCCGCCAACGCCCCCGCCGCCCCGGCCGCCCCGGCCGCCAAGCCGGCCCAGATCGACGTCCCCGGTCCGGGCCAGTCGGTGATCCGCGTCGATCCCGAGCGCATCGACCGCCTGATCGACCTGGTCGGCGAACTGGTCATCAACCAGGCCATGCTGGCCCAACGCGTCGGCGAATACGGCATCGCCCCGTCCTCCAACCTGGCCATGGGTCTCGACGAGCTGGAACAGCTCACCCGCGAGATCCAGGACAGCGTCATGGCCATCCGCGCCCAGCCGGTGAAGTCGGTGTTCCAGCGCATGCCGCGCCTGGTCCGCGAAGTCGCCAACATGACGGGCAAGCAGGCTCGGCTGGTGATGGACGGCGAGAACACCGAGGTCGACAAGACGGTCATCGAGCGTCTGGCCGACCCGATCACCCACATGCTGCGCAACGCCATCGACCACGGGCTGGAAAGCCCTGAGGAGCGCAAGGCGGCCGGCAAGAATCCCGAGGGCGTCGTGCGCCTGGCGGCCCTGCACCGCAGCGGCCGGATCGTCATCGAGGTCCAGGACGACGGCAAGGGCATCAACCGCGAGCGGGTGCTCTCGATCGCGGTCAAGAAGGGCCTGATCTCGCCGGACCTGACCCTGACCGACGAGGAGATCGACAACCTGATCTTCCTCCCCGGCTTCTCGACCGCGGACAAGATCTCGGACGTCTCCGGCCGCGGCGTCGGCATGGACGTGGTCAAGCGCTCGGTGCAGGCCCTGGGCGGCCGCATCTCGATCACCTCGCGTCCGGGCCTGGGCTCGACCTTCACCCTCAGCCTGCCGCTGACCCTGGCCGTCCTGGACGGCATGGTGGTCGACGTCGCCGGCGAGACCCTGGTCATCCCCCTGGCCTGCATCGTCGAAAGCCTGCGTCCGAAGGCGGAGGAAATCCGCCCCCTGGGTCCTTCCGGCCACGTGCTCGCCGTGCGCGACAGCTTCGTGCCGCTGATCGACGTGGGCCTGACCCTGAACTACCGCGACCGCTCGCCGGCTGCGACCGAGGGCGTGGTCCTGCTGGTCGAGGGCGAGGACGGCTCGCGCGCCGCCCTGGTGGCCGACGCCATCCACGGCCAGCGCCAGGTGGTCATCAAGTCGCTCGAGCAGAACTACCAGCAGGTCGAGGGGGTCGCGGCTGCGACCATCCTGGGCGACGGCCGGGTGGCGCTGATCCTCGACGTCGACGCGGTGATTAACCTGCGCCGCCGTGGTCCGCCGCAGCCTTCCGACCCCACCCTCATCGCCGCGGAATAGCCCGATGACCGAACCCACCCCCACGTCCAGCACCGAAACCCGCGAACTGATCTCGTTCCGCGTGGGCGAGCAGGAATACTGCGTGGACATCATGGCCGTCCGAGAGATCCGCGGCTGGAGCCCGGCCACCACCCTGCCGCAGTCGCCCGCCTACATGCGCGGCGTGATCAACCTGCGCGGCGCGGTCCTGCCGATCATGGACCTGGCCGCTCGCATCGGCATGCCGACCACCGAGCCGAACGTGCGCAGCGTGTTCATCGTGGTCCAGGCCGGCGACCGCACGGTCGGCCTGCTGGTCGACGCGGTGTCCGACATCCTGTCGATCACCGACGCCATGTGCCAGCCGACCCCGGACATCGCCTGCGAGAACGTCCGCCACTTCGTGCGCGGCATCATTTCCATTGAAGGGCGGATGATCAGCGAGATCTCGCTGGACCGCCTGCTCCCCGAGCGCGAGGCCCTGGCCGCCTGAGATGACCACACCCTCGACCTCCTTCACCGATCGCCGCGAGGCCCTCGTCGATGGCGAGTTCGCCTTCACGAGCGCCGACTTCAAGCGGATCGCCGCCCTGCTGTACGACCAAGCCGGCATCAGCCTGCCCGACAGCAAGGCGACGCTGGTCTATTCGCGCCTGGCCAAGCGCCTGCGCACCCTGGGCCTGAAGTCGTTCGCCGAGTACTGCGCGTTCGTCGCCCAGGACGGCAATGTCGACGAGCAGCAGCACATGCTCCGGGCCCTGACGACCAACGTCACCCGCTTCTTCCGCGAGCCGCACCACTTCGACGACCTGCGCGCCAGCATCCTTGAGCCGATGGCCGACAAGGTCCGGGCCGGCGGGCGCCTGCGCCTGTGGTCGGCGGCCTGCTCGTCGGGCCAGGAGCCCTATTCGATGGCCTTCACGGTGCTGTCGGTGTGGCCGAACGCCGCCGACCTGGACATCCGGATCCTGGGCACCGACATCGACACCAACGTGCTGGCCACCGGCCGGGCGGCCGTCTACGAGGAGCAACTCCTCGAAGGCATCCCCGCCAACATGCGAAACCAGTACTTCGAGCGCGATGCCGGCGACCGCCGCAGCTTCCGGGTCTGCGAGGCGGCCCGCCAGATGGTGGCTTTCCGCGAGCTGAACCTCAACGGCCCAAGCTGGCCGATGAAGGGGCCGTTCGACGCCATCTTCTGCCGTAACGTCGTCATCTATTTCGACGAGCCCACCCAGGAGCGGGTCTGGCAGCGCTTCGCGCCGCTGGTCGCCCCGGGCGGCAAGCTCTATGTCGGCCATTCCGAACGCGTGGGAGCCTCCATCACCGCCTTCGAAAGCGCCGGCCTGACCGCCTACCGCAAGGCAGGTCGCTGATGGCCAGGATTCGTGTTCTCGTCGTCGATGACTCCGCCACCATGCGGAGCCTGATCACGGCCGCCCTGACCCGCGACCCCGAGATCGAGGTGGTCGGCGCCGCCGGCGACCCGTTCGAGGCCCGGGGCATGATCAAGGCCCTGAACCCCGATGTCGTCACCCTCGACATCGAGATGCCGAACATGAACGGCATCGAGTTCCTCGAGAAGATCATGCGCCTGCGGCCGATGCCGGTGGTCATGGTTTCCAGCCTGACCCAGGCCGGGGCCGAGATGACCCTGCGCGCCCTGGAGCTGGGCGCGGTCGACTGCGTGGGCAAGCCCACCAACGCCACCGGCACCGCCGAGGCGCTGGCCGAGGTGGCCGACAAGGTCAAGGCCGCCGCCCGCGCCTCGGTGCGGACCAAGGCCGACGCCGCGCCGGCCACCGCCCGCCGCCTGAACTACGTCCCCTCGGGCGACATCGTGGCGATCGGCTCGTCGACCGGCGGGGTGGAAGCCCTGCTGACGATCCTCAGCCAGTTTCCCGAAACCGGCCCGCCGACGGTGATCACCCAGCACATGCCGGCGACCTTCACCGCCAGCTTCGCCGCCCGCCTGGACCGGGCCAGCGGCGCCCGGGTGCAGGAAGCCGTCGACGGCGCCCTGCTGGAGCCGGGCAAGGTCTATGTCGCCCCGGGCGGCGCGACCCACCTGGAAGTCGTCCGTTCGGCCGGGCTGCGCTGCCGCCTGGTTCAGGGCGACCCCGTCAGCGGCCACCGGCCGTCGGTGGACGTGCTGTTCAACTCGGTGGCCCAGGCGGTCGGCGACAAGGCGGTCGGCGCCATCCTGACCGGCATGGGCCGCGACGGCGCCCAGGGCCTGCTGGCCATGCGCAAGGCCGGGGCCCGGACGGTCGGCCAGGACGAGCAGAGCTGCGTCGTCTACGGCATGCCGCGCACGGCTTTTGAACTCGGCGCCGTGGAGAAGCAGGTCACCCTGTCCTCCATGGGCCAAACCATCCTCGATCTGGCCTCCGCGAGGCGATGAACCCATGCCCCAAGCAAGCTCCATTTCCGTTCTCGTCGTCGATGACCAGCTGACCATGCGGGCGTTGATCCGCAACGCCTTGCAGCAGATCGGCTTCAAGGACATCCGCGAGGCCCCCGACGGCGAGGAGGCCCTCAAGAACCTGCTGGCCAAGCCGGCCAACCTGGTCATCTCGGACTTCAACATGCCGAAGATGGACGGGCTGGCCCTGCTGCGGGCGGTGCGCTCGCACCCGCCGATCCGCCAGACCGCCTTCGTCATGCTGACCGGCCGGGCCGACCGCGAGCTGGTCCAGCGCGCGGTGCAGTTCGGCGTCAACAACTACTGCGTCAAGCCGTTCACCGTTCAGGGCCTAAAGGAAAAGATCGAACAGGTCTTTGGCCAGCTGACATGATCAATCGAGATCCCCACCCAGACGAGATGGGGCCGGCGATCAAGGTTCACGTCACCCAGGGCGAGAGCCACGTGTCGTCGGATCCGCAGGTGGTCATGACGACGGTGCTCGGCTCGTGCATCGCCGCCTGCCTGCGCGATCCGACCACCGGCATCGGCGGCATGAACCACTTCCTGCTGCCCGACGCGGGCGACCGGGGCAAGGACGGCGGCGACGCGGTCCGTTACGGCGCCTACGCCATGGAGCTGCTGATCAACGGCCTGCTCAAGAAGGGCGCGCGCCGCGACCGTCTCGAGGCCAAGATCTTCGGCGGCGGCAAGCTGTTCGACGGCCTTTCGGACGTCGGCGCCAGCAACGCCGCGTTCGCCGAGCGCTTCCTGCGCGACGAGGGCATTCCGATCGTCTCGTCCAGCACCGGCGGCCTGTCGGCCCGACGCGTCGAGTTCTGGCCCGCCTCCGGCCGGGTGCGCCAGCGCCTGGTCGCCGTCGACAACGCCCCGCAGGACGTCCGTCGTCCCGCGCCCGCCCCGATGCCCGCCGCGTCCAGCGGCGACGTGGACCTGTTCTGACCCCATGACCGTCCAGCCGCTGGCCCTGACCGACACCGACGAGACCTTCCCCGGGCAGCTGCCCGTGGGCGAGCTTTCGCGTCGGTTGGCGGCGGAGCTGATGGCGGCGGCGGCCATCTGCCGCGACTGCGAGCACATCGCCGGCGACCTGGCCAGCGGCGGCGCGGCCCTGGAAAACCTGTCGCGGCTGCAGGCCCTCGACGAGCTGAGCCAGCGCCTGCACGGCCTGTCCGACGTCCTGGCCCGCATCGGCCAGCACGCCTCTGGCGAGTGGAGCATGGCGGTCGAGCCGCTGCTCGAGGGTCTGGGCCTGGCCGACTTGGTGATGCGTCTGCGCGACGCGAAGAACCATGACGGCTGGGACGCCACGGCCGGCGAACTCGATTTCTTTTAGGCCATGCGCGAACCGCTCCACGCCTCGGCCCGCATCAATCTCGAGAAGGTCGAGGTCCTGCTGGTCGACGACAGCGTCCCGTCGCTGAACCTGCTGTCCCAGGTGCTGCTCGGCTTCGGGGTGGGCAATCTCACCCGCGCCGACGGCGCCAGGGCGGCCCAGACCCTGCTGCGCGAGCGCACGTTCGACCTGGTCATCAGCGCCACCAACATGGCGGGAGTCGACGGCTACGAACTGGTCAAGTGGCTGCGCCGCGGCGCCCTGGAGGCCAACCGCTACCTGGCGGTGATCCTGGTCTCGGGCCACACGCCGCCCTCGCAGGTGTTCAAGGGCCGCGACGCCGGGGCCAACTTCACGATCGCCAAGCCGATCACGCCCAAGATCGTCCTGGAGCGCATCCTGTGGGCGGCCAAGGAAGACCGCCAGTTCATCGAGTGCGAGACCTATCTGGGGCCCGACCGCCGGTTCAAGAACGACGGCCCTCCGCCCGGCGCCAAGGGGCGTCGCCGCGAGGACCCGCCGCAAGCGCTCCGCCCGCCCGGCGCCCCGTCGCTGGAGTCCGCCGACTCCCAGAAAGCCAAGTCATGAGCGTCATGCGCAAATTCCGCGCCCCCAACCGCCTGTCGATGCTGGTCCGGGCCGACGGCGGCATGATGGCCAAGGACGCCCTGGCCGCCGCCGACGCGGCGCTGGAGCCGCTGCGCGCCGAGTCGCTGGCGGTGCTGGACTCCGCCCTGGCGGAGATGGAGGCCCGGTTCGGCCGATCGGCGGCGGCGACCCGCGCCGCCGGCGTCCACCAGGACCTCTACACCCTGGCCCTGCGCATCATCGACGTCTCCGGCTTCCTGCCGGGCTCGTGCGTCGACCAGGCGGCGATCTCGTTCTGCGCCCTGGTCGACAATTGCGCCGAGGCCGGCGTCTGGCGCTGGGACGCCGTCGACGTGCACATCAACGCGCTGCGGCTGCTGCGCGCGACCGACCTGAGCCCCGACCAGCGGCGCGCGGTGATCGACGGGCTCAACAAGGTCAGTCAACGACGTATCGACGACGCCTGAGGCCGGCGGCGGAATAAGCTTGGCCTTAATGTGGCCGAAACGACACGTTCGCCCGATCGCTACAATCCGCCACGCTTCAGCCATCTTGTGATCGGCGGTTTCATTTGATACCGCTTGCATTGCTACCGGTGTCAAGACGCGCGTCTCGCTCGAATGTGACACCGGTGTCAGAATAGACGGCCCAAGAACGGCCGCGCGGGAAGGAAGCGCGGACGCACTCTTCGGCCGGGCGGCGCGAACGCGTCGTTCAAAAGAAACGTGATCACGGGAGGAGGATCCATTGTCTCAGGTCTCTAAGCAGCGCGTTCGCGCGCTGAAGCTCGGTGCGTCCAGCGGCGCCATGCTCATGGCGCTGGCGCTGGCCGGAGCCGCCGCCGCGCAGCAGGCGCCGGCCCCCGCCGCGGACGACACCGCCGTCGAGGAAGTGGTCGTCACCGGCTTCCGCGCCAGCCTCGCCAACGCCCTGGACATCAAGCGCCGCGAAAACGACCTGGTCGACGTCATCAAGGCCCAGGACATCGCCGACTTCCCCGACCTGAACCTGGCCGAGTCGCTGCAACGCGTGCCGGGGGTGTCGATCGACCGCGACGGCGGCGAAGGCCGCACGATCACCGTCCGCGGCCTGGGTCCCGACTTCACCGTGGTGCGCCTGAACGGCCTGGAGGCCCTGGCCACCACCGGCGGCAAGGACAGCTCGGGCGGCGCCAACCGCGGCCGCCAGTTCGACTTCTCGATCTTCGCCTCGGAGCTGTTCAACAGCGTCACCGTGCGCAAGTCGACCTCGGCCTCCAACGAAGAAGGCTCGCTGGGCGCGATCATCGACCTGCAGGCCTCGCGCCCGTTCGACTTCAGCGGCCCGGCCCTCAGCATGGGCGCCAAGATCGGCTGGAACGACCTGTCGCGGAAGAAGGACCCGCGCTTCACCTTCCTGGCCAGCAACCGCTGGGACACCGGCATCGGCGAGATCGGCGCCCTGATCTCGGTGGCCTATGCCGAGCGCAAGACGCTGGAAGAGGGCTCCTCGACCGGCCGTTGGGAAAACCCTAGCGTCACCAACAACTCCGCGACCATGTTCCCCGGCCCCGCCGGCTCGACGGGCGCGGGCACGCCGACGACCTGTAACAACAACGCCAACTACAACGTCCCCCTGGGTCAGGGCCTGACCTGCGCCCAGATCGGCGGCGTAACGGGCGGCACCACGGTCACCGACGCGGCTGAAAGCGGCACCGCCAACGCTCTGTGGCACCCGCGGATTCCGCGCTACGGCCGCCTGCAGTATGACCAGAAGCGCCTGGGCGTGACCGGTTCGCTGCAATGGCGCCCGACCGAGAACTCGACCCTGACGCTCGACGCGTTGCTGGCCAAGTTCACCAACAACCGCGACGAGACCTATCTCGAGGTCATCTCGTTCAGCCGCAGCGGCCAGGGCCTGCCCCAGACCGACGTCCTGAACTTCCAGGCCGACGACAAGGGCCACCTGATCAAGGGCACGTTCAACGACGTCGACGCCCGGGTTGAATACCGCCACGACGATCTGAAGACCGAGTTCAACCAGTTCACCCTGACCTACGACACCAAGTTCGGCGAGCGGGGCCACCTCAACGCGGTCTATGGCCAATCGCGCTCGATCCAGAGCAACCCCGTCCAGACGACGTTCTCGTTCGATCGTTACGACACCGACGGCTACAGCTACGACTATTCGGGCAATGACACGCTGCCCAGTTTCAACTACGGCTTCGACCCGACCAACGCGGCCAACTTCCAGTATCGTCCGACCAATGACCTGGGCGACGCCTCGCTGCTGCGCCTGCGTCCCAGCAAGGCGGTCAACACCTTCAAGACCTTCCGGGCCGACGTCGATTATGAAATCCTGGACGGCTTCAAGCTGCGCTACGGCTACGACTACAAGGAATACGGCTTCACCTCGTGGGAGAAGCGCCTGTATTCGCGTCAACTGGCGGGCAACAGCGCCACCACCTTCACCGCCGAAGCGGGCTTCGCCCTGCCGGCCGGCGTGTCGGTCGCCGACGTTTCGCGCCTGATCACCGGTTTCGGTCGTGGTCTGGACCTGCCGGCCGGCGTGCCTACCTCGTGGATCGCGCCCGACCTGGAGAAGCTGAAGAAGGTCATCGGCTACGACTGTAACTGCATCAACGCCAACGGCGACTTCCGTCTGAGCACGATCAACCAGCTCGGCGCGGTGCGTGAAATCACCGAGAAGGACACCGCCCTGTATATCCAGGGTGACTTCGACTACGACATCTTCAACATCCCTGTTCGCGGTAACCTGGGCGTACGCTACGTCAAGACCAAGCAGGACGCCCTGGGTCACTTCAACGTCAGGAACAACCCCGTCAGTGTCGCCACGCCGTTCGGTACGCTGAACGAGCAGGTCGGGACCGACGGTATCCAGACCACCTCGCGTGAATACACCAACACCCTGCCGGCGTTGAACATCTCGGCCCAACCGTTCGAGAATTTCTACATCCGCTTCGCGGCGGCCAAGGTGATGACCCGCCCGCAGTTGCAGAATCTGACGCCCGGCTTCACCGCGAACAGCCAAAGCGCCCAGACCCTGACGCGCGGCAATCCGGACCTCGATCCGATGCTGGCCGACAACCTGGACCTCAGCTTCGAATGGTATCCGGACAAGGAAACCCTGCTGTCGGCGGGCTTCTTCCAGAAGGACATCAAGTCCTACATCCAGCAGACCGCCGAGGTCATGCCATGGTCTGAAACCGGCCTGCCCGACAGCCTGCTGACCAACGGCAACACCAGCGCGACGCCGTTCACCGTCACGACCAACGTCAACAGCCCGGGCGGCAAGCTGAAGGGCTTCGAACTGAGCGCCCAGCGTCCGTTCACCTTCCTGCCGGCTCCGTTCGACAAGTTCGGCGCGATCCTGAACTACACCCACGTCAAGAGCGACATCGACTACATCATCAAGTCGCCAACTTATGGCGGCACGCCCCGGGTCCAGACCGCCCCGGCGGTGCTGGTCACCCAGCCACTGCTCAACCTGTCGCCCGACGCCTTCAACGCCACGCTCTATTACGAGAACGCCGGCTTCAAGGCGCGGATCTCGGGTTCGTATCGGGACCAGTACCTGATCCAGGTGGCCCCCTCGGCGACCAACAACAACGACGTGCGGATCAAGGAAAAGACCTTCAACCTCGACGGTCAGGTCAGTTACGAGTTTAATAAGTTCACGGTTACCCTCGAAGCGATCAACCTGACCGACCAGGAAGACAGCAAGGTCGACGACTCCACGCGCATGAGCTCGGAAGAGTACGTTCACTTCGGCCGTCAGTTCTACCTGGGCGTGCGGTACAAGTTCTAGATCGCCGCCTTCCGAAACGACCGAAGGGCGCTGGTGCAGACCAGCGCCCTTCTTCTTTGGTCCTTGTCCGCGTCCCAAAGGGAAGCGGGCTATCGGCTCGCGACGCCGTCGATCCAGGTCTCGCGCACGTTCAGACCCTCGTCCAGCAGCACCAGGTCGGCGGCCTGGCCGACCTGGATGGCGCCGCGACGGCCCGCCAGGCCCAGGAAGGCGGCGGGAGCGGCCGAGGCGATGGCGACCGCGTCCTCCAGCGACAGGCCCAGCATCGCCACGGCGTTGCGCACCGCGCCGATCATGTCGAGGTCCGAGCCGGCCAGGGTGCCGTGGTCGTCGACGCAGACCCCGTCCACCACCCGAATGTGGCGGCCCTGCAGGTCGAAGCTCTTGTCGACCATGCCGACCGTCGGCATGGCGTCGGTCACCAGCATGAAGCGGTCCAGCGGCCGGGTGCGCAGGGCGATGCGCAGCACGGCCGGGTCCACGTGGCGGCCGTCGACGATGATGCCGCACCAGGCGGCCTGGCTTTCCAGGGCCGCGCCCACCACCCCCGGCTCGCGGCTGGTCAGCGGCGACATGGCGTTGAACAGGTGGGTGAAGCCGGTCAGGCCGGCGTTCAGCGCCTTGCGGACCGTGCCATAGGCGGCGTTGGTGTGGCCGGCGGCGACGATCACCCCGGCCTGGGCCAGGCGGCGCACCATGTCCGGCGTGGTGGTCTCCGGCGCCAGGGTCACCAGGGTCTTGCCGCGCTTGAGCGAGCTCAGCAGGGCCACGGCCTTGTCGTCCAGGGTGCGGAACTTGCTGGCGTCGTGGATGCCCTTGCGCTTGGCGTTGAGGAACGGGCCCTCGATGTGCACGCCCAGCACGCCGGGCACGCCCGCCGCGATCGCCTGTTCGGTCGCCCGCATGGCCGCGTCGACCACGGCCAGGTCGTCGCTGATCAGGGTCGGCAGGAAGCCCGTCGTCCCGTAGGGCCGGTGGGCGGCGCCGATGGCGGCGATCGCCTCGACGGTGGGCGAGTCGTTGAACAGCACCCCGCCGCCGCCATTGACCTGGGTGTCGATGAAGCCGGGGACCAGCAGGCCGCCGTCCAGATCGTGGCGCGCCATGCCGGCGGGAATGGCGGCGCTGTCGAGGAGACCGCCGATCCGTCCGTCACGGATCGTCACGGCCTTGCCGTCGACGATGCCTTCGGGCGTTAGGATGCGGCCATTGACGAGAACGGACTGCATCAGACGGTTTCTGTGACCTTGTTGAGGTGCGGCGGGCTGTCGGGGTCGTAGCCGCGGGCCACCGACAGGGCGTTGGCCATGCGATAGAAGCTCTGGATCATCAGGATCGGCTCGATCACCGGGTGGGCGGCGACGGCGGGCAGGATCCCGGCGCCCGCTTCTCCGGCGCCGGCCAGCAGCACGTCGCCGCCGCGCTCGGCCACGCCCTTGGCCATGGCGTCGACGCTGTCGCGGCTCTCGTCGTTCTGGGCGAACACCAGGACGGGGAAGCCTTCCTTCACCAGGGCCATCGGACCGTGCAGCACCTCGGCGGCGCTGAAGGCCTCGGCGTGCAGGCCGCAGGTTTCCTTGAACTTCAGGGCTGCTTCCTGGGCGACGCCGAAGCCGACGCCGCGTCCCAGCACATAGAGGTTGCGCGCCAGCTTCAGGCGCTCGACGGCGGGGGTCCAGTCCAGGGTCCAGGCCCGCGCCAGCAGGGCGGGCAGGGTGGTCAGGGCGGCGGTCAGGTCTTCGTCGCCCGTCCAGGCGGCGACCAGCTGGGCGATGGCGGACAGGGCGGCTATGTACGACTTGGTGGCGGCCACGCTCAGCTCGGGACCGGCGTGCAGCGGCAGCACCTCGTCGGCCAGGGCGGCCAGGGGCGAGGCGGTGTCGTTGACCAGGGCGATCACGAAGGCCCCGGCCGCCTTGGCGGCCTGGACCGAGGCCAGCAGGTCGGGGCTCTTGCCCGACTGCGAAATGGCCAGGTACAGCACGTCGCCGAGGTCCTGCTGGGCGGCGTAGACCGAGCTGACCGACAGGGCGGCCGACGAGGTCAGCACGCCGGTGCGGGTCTCGATCAGGTACTTGGCGAAGGTGGCGGCGTGGTCCGAGCTGCCGCGCGCGCAGGTGACGACGGCGCGCGGCGGGCTGGCGCGCAGGCGCTCGGCGATCCGCGCGGCGCGGGCGGCGTTGGCGCCCAGTTGGGCGGCGACCACCTGCGAGGCCTGGCCGGCCTCGAGGAACATGCGGGTCGATTCCGCGGTCAGGCGCCCACGCGAGGAGGAAGGGTCGGCGGGGGGAGCGGATCGGGTCAAGACATGGGCCTCCAAGACGGGCGTTCCCTTCAGATAAGCGCGGGGCGAGCCCCGTTCAGCACGAACCCTCAGGAAAGGGCGTTCAGTTCGGCGACGAAGTCGTAGGCGTCGCCGCGATAATAGGACTGGGTGACCTCGACCGCCCGGCCGTCCTTCAGGAAGCCGCGACGTTCGATCAGCAGGCCGGCGTCCTTGGCGGGAACGCCCAGGAGCTCGGCGTGTTCGGCGGTGAACAGCACCGCGCGCAGCCGCTGCAGGGCGCGGGCGGGGCGATGACCGGTGGCCTCCAGCGCTTCGTAGAGCGAGACGCCGACCGCCTCGGCCGAGGGAAGGGCGAAGCCGGCGACGGTGGAATATTCGATGGCCATCGGCGCGCCGTCGGCATAGCGGATCCGCGCGAAGCGGTAGACCGGCGTGCCGGGCGACAGGCCCAGGGTCAGGGATTCCTCCGGGGTGACCGAGCCCTCGGCCTTGCTGATCCACTCGCTGCGCGGCGTGCGTCCGCGCGAGATCATGTCCTCGGTGAACGACGACAGCTTGGAGAAGCTCTTCTCCACCCGGGCGGCCACGAAGGTGCCCGCGCCCTGACGGCGGGTCAGCAGGCCCTCGCCGACCAGGCCGTCCAGCGCCTTGCGCACGGTGATCCGCGAGACGCCGAATTCCTCGGCCAGGTCGCGTTCGGCCGGCAGGGCGTCGTCGGGCGACAACACCTTCTTCTGGATGGCCTCGCGCAGGGCGCGCTGCAGTTGCTTGTAAAGCGGGGCGTGGTCGTCGCCGGCCAGGCCGCCGATCCTCTCAGAAAACGTCGCCAATTCCGCACCCCAGCCCAAAACCGCGCCACCCCGTGACCATGGGGATAGCATATGACCATTTCCGTACCAATAAGAACCTGGTCCCGAATTGGTTCTTTTTTGGCCTTGTCATCCAAGCATTTTCCGTCACAGTCACCCTCCGAGGCCCGAGAAGTACCGCATTCTACGGATGTCCGCAGATAATTGGTATCAGATTGGGCTTGGGGCTCGGCTCCAAGTCCAAGAGGCCTGGCAACGGGGAGAATTCGATAATGAGAAAGTTTCACAAAACCATTCTAACCGCGTCCGCCAGCATGCTGGCGGTCGCCCTGGCCGCGCCGGCCTTCGCGCAGGACTCTACACAAGTCGACGAAGTCGTCGTCACCGGCATTCGGGCCTCGCTGCAGGCTTCGGTGCAGGCCAAGCGTAACGCCAACGCCGTGATCGACGTCATCACCGCCGAAGACATCGGCAAGTTCCCGGACAAGAACGTCGCCGAGTCGCTGCAGCGCGTCCCGGGCGTCACCATCCAGCGCGAGTTCGGCGAAGGCGAGCGGATCTCGATCCGCGGCACGGCCCCGACCCTGAACCGCACCCTGCTCAACGGCCACGCCGTGGCCACCGCCGACTGGTTCATTCTCGACCAGTTCAAGGCCAGCCGCAGCTTCAACTACCTGATGCTGCCGTCGGAAATCGTCGGCAAGGTCGAGGTGTTCAAGAGCCCGATGGCCGACATCGACGAAGGCGGCGTGGGCGGCACGGTCAATGTGCACACCCGCAACCCGCTGGACCTGGCGCCGCTGTCGGTGTCCGGCTCGATCCAGGCCTTCCATGACGAAAAGTCGGGCAACACCGATCCGACTGCCTCGGCCATGCTCAGCTGGCACAACGCCGACAAGACCCTGGGCGTCCTGGTCGGCGGCATCTACGACAAGCGCCGCATCCGCCGCGACGGCATCGAGGTCCTGGGCTACCAGGCCGTGACCACCGCCTCGGGCGACGGCACGAACATCAGCGGCATCACCCCGGGCCAGACCGTCTACGCGCCCAGCCTGATCGGCTCGTCGCTGTTCACCCAGACCCGCGAGCGCAAGGGCGCCAACTTCGCCATCCAGTACGCGCCGACCGACAAGTTCGAGCTGAACCTGACCGGCCTCTATTCCAAGATGGACGCCGACAACTTCAACCAGAACTACATGGCCTGGATCAGCCAGAAGGTCGGGGCCCTGAGCACCTCGCCGGGCTCGCAGTTCAACATCACCCGCGTCGAGAACGGCACCGCCACCGCCGGCAACTTCAACGCCATCGGCGGCAACGGCGTGGTGTTCGACGCCATCGACCGCATCGCCCACACCAATGTCGGCTCGATCGACTTGGCCGGCAAGTGGCGTCCGGCCGACGGCTGGGAGTTCAGCGGCCGCGTCGGCTACACCAAGGCCAAGGGCGCCACCGACCTGCAGCCGTTCTGGGAAACCAACGCCCCGACCGGCCTGACCTACGACCTGTCGAACGGCCTGCCGAAGGTCAGCTTCACCGACATCAACCCGACCACGGCCGACGACGAGATGACGCTGGGCTGGGCCTCGGCCAACACCACCGTCAATACCGACGACGAGTTTTACACCTTCGTCGACGGCGAGAAGTTCCTCGACGGCGGCGTGTTCAGCTCGGTCAAGTTCGGCCTGAAATACACCGACCACGACCGCGACGTGGTGCAGACCTACGGCCAACGTCGCGCGTTGTTCGCCAACGGCGCCTGCAACGGCCAGAACTGCTCGCTGGCCAGCGTCGCCAACGGCCTGACCGACAGCGATTATCTGGACGGCATCAAGGGGCCGGGCGTCCTCAGCAGCTATCTCACGGCCGACAAGAATAAGATCGAGGCGCTGTACGCCGCGATGGGGCCGGCCACGGTCTATGACCCGAACAACCCCAATGTCGGGGGCTGCATCGGCCTGGTGAACTGCGACCACTTCGGTCCGCTGGAAAGCTTCGACTTCAACGAGAAGACCTTCGGCGGCTACGTGATGGGCAACCTGAAGGGCGAGGGCTGGCGCGGCAATGTCGGCGTCCGCGTCGTCAACACCAAGATCGAGACCAACGCCTGGCGGGTGGGCGTGTCGGCCGGCACGCCGGGCGCCATCAACAACCCGTTCGGCCTGATGGCCCCGACCGCGGGCGAGAAGGAATATACCGACATCCTGCCGTCGGCGAACTTCTCGTTCGACGTGCGTGACGACGTGGTGATCCGCCTGGCCGCCGCCCGCGTCCTGGCCCGCCCGGACTACGCCCAGATGGCCGGCTTCACCTCGCTGACCGAGTCCCTGCTGACGGCCTCGGGCGGCAACCCGGACCTGGATCCCTATCGCGCCAACCAGTACGACGCGACGGTGGAATGGTACTTCGCCCCGCAGTCGATCCTGTCGGTCGACTTCTTCTACAAGGACATCTCGACCTACATCGTCCAGGGCGCGACGGTCGAGAAGCTGCCGCTGCAGGCCGCCGCCACCGACCCGCGGGTCGTCAACCCGGCCAACAACTGCGTGCTGCAATCGGCCGGCCTCTACAGCTGCGACTATAATGTCGGCCGTCCGGTCAACGTGGCGGGCGGCGAGACCAAGGGCATCGAGGTCAACTTCCAGATGCCCGTCTGGAACGGCTTCGGCGTCCTGGCCAACTATACCTATTCCGACGCCAGTTCGTCGTCGGGCGTGCCGGTGCCGTCGAACTCGAAGAACATCTTCAACGTCAGCGGCTACTACGAGAACGAGCGCTTCAGCGCCCGCCTGTCCTACAACTACCGGTCCAAGTTCTTCGTCGACTACGACGCCGAGCGCGGCTACCGGCAGCTGTGGTCGGACTCGATCGCCTCGCTCGACGCGTCGGCCAGCGTCAACCTGACCGACCAGATCTCGCTCAGCCTCGACGCGGTGAACCTCACCGACGAGAAGCAGACCGACAACTATGACAACGACAAGAACCGTCCGGCCCGTATCTACAAGAACGGCCGGATGATCTTCGGCGGCGTCCGGTTCAAGTTCTAGCCAGCATGGACGGGGTCATCGGCATCCGGGCCGCGGGCCCCGTCCTTGTTTTCGAGATCGTCGCGTCGGATGCGGCATGGTCCAGGATCGTCTCATGACCAGCCCGCCACCGATCGCGACCCAAGTCCTCCTGACTGCAAGCATGGAGCTGGGGCGGAGCGGTCAAACGCTCCGCCCGCTTTTTGCTTTCGGTCGGCCGGTGAGCGTCTCTTGATGATCTTCGCCCCGCCCTTCGCCCGCGCCGCCCAGAGACTGGCCGGCGCCCTGTCGGTTTCGGCCGCCGCCCTGGCCTTCGCCTCGGCCGCCTGCGCCGCTGAACCGACCCTGACCCTGACGCCGGCGCCCGCTCAGGCGACGATGGGGCAGGGGGCGTTCGCCCTGACCGCCAGGACCCGGATCTTCGTCGCTAAGGGCGACGTCGAGGCCCGCGTCGTGGCCGGCCAGCTTGCCGACATGCTGTCGAAGGCCCGGGGCCTGAAGCTCGCCGTGGTCGAGGGCGCGCCGGCCGCCGGCGAGGCGGCCATCGTGCTGGCCCGCGGTCAGGCCGGCAGCGACAAGGCCGAGGCCTATGCCCTCCAGGTCGCCCCGACCAGCGTGACGATCACCGCCCCCAAGCGCGCCGGTCTGTTCTACGGCGCGGTCAGCGTTTGGCAGCTGGCCGTGCAGGACGCCGCCAAGGGGCCCGCCCTGCTGCCGGCCGTCAGCATCGACGACAGCCCGCGCTTCGCCTGGCGCGGCTTCATGCTGGACAGCGCCCGCCATTTCCAGAGCGTCGAGACGATCAAGGCCATCCTCGACACCATGGCCGCCCACAAGCTGAACGTCCTGCACTGGCATCTGGTCGACGACCAGGGCTGGCGGCTGGAAATCAGGAAGTATCCGAAGCTGACCTCGGAAGGCGCCTGGCGCGTCCCAGCCGGGGCGGCGGGCAAGGACCCCAGGACCGGCAAACCGGTCCGCTACCAGGGCTTCTACACCCAGGACCAGGTGCGCGACCTGGTCGCCTACGCGGCGGCGCGCGGGATCACCATCGTGCCCGAGATCGAGATGCCCGGCCACGCCCTGGCGCCGCTGGTCGCCTATCCCCGGTTCGGCATGACCAAGGCCCCGCCGCGCGCGGCCATGGGCGACTGGGGGGTGTTCCCCTACCTCTATCGACCCAGCGAAGAGACCTTCGGCTTCCTGAACGACGTGCTCGACGAGGTGATGGACCTGTTCCCGTCCGAATACATCCACGTCGGCGGCGACGAGGCGGTCAAGGACCAGTGGAAGGCCAGCCCCGAGGTCCAGGCCCAGATCCAGGCCCTGGGCGTCAAGGACGAGCACGGCCTGCAGAGCTGGTTCATCCAGCGGGCCGAAAAGCACATCAACGCCCGCGGCCGGCGGATGATCGGCTGGGACGAGATCCTTGAAGGGGGCCTGGCCCCCAACGCCACGGTGATGTCCTGGCGCGGGATCGAGGGCGCGGTCGCCGCCGCCTCGCAAGGCCATGACGCCGTGCTGGCCCCCGACAGCACCCTCTACATGGACCGCCGCCAGAGCGCCTCGGCCGACGAGCCGCCCGGCCGGATCAAGATCATCAGCCTCAAGGACGTCTACGACTTCGACGCCGCCCCGGCGGCCCTGACCCCGGCCCAGCGCGCCCATATCCTGGGCCTGCAGGCCACCGCCTTCACCGAGCACATGCGCACCGACGAGCGGCTGGAGCGGATGACCTTTCCCCGCCTGATCGCCGTGGCCGAGAACGGCTGGACCCCGGACGACCGGCGCGACTGGGCCAGCTTCGCGGCCCGCCTGCCGGCCGAGAGCGCGCGGCTGGACGTGCTGGGGGTGGCCCACGACACCGTCCCCTACGAGCCGCAGGCGACCCTGAGCCCGGCCGACGGCGGCCAGGTGTCGGTCGCTCTGACCTCGGGCCTGGGCCTGGGCGAGATCCGCTACACCACCGACGGCGGGGCCCCGACCAAGGCTTCGGACATCTACGAAGCGCCCCTGGCCGTGACGCCGGGCAAGACCGTCCGGGCCCGGACGTTCCTGGGCGACGACGCCCTGGGCCGGGTCCGCGACTATCCCGTCAGCCTGCTGGCCGCCCGCACCCGCGACAGCCACCAGCTGGAGCTCTGCGGCAATGGCATCAACCTGTCGCTTGAGGACGACGCGCCGAAGACCGGCTCCGGCGACGGCCCGCGCGCGGTGTTCGCGGTCGACCTGATGAACCCCTGCTGGGTGTGGAAGGGCGCTGACCTGTCGACCGGCCTGACGCTCAGCGCCCGCATCGGCCAGGTCCCGTTCAACTTCCAGATCGGCGCCGACCGCCAGAAGATCCCGCTGCGCCCGCCGGCCACCCCGGCCGGCGAGCTGGAGGTGCGGATCGACGGCTGCGCGGGCCAGCCGATCGCCGCCATCCCGCTGGGCGCCGCCGCGCGCGGACCCGGCCTGGGAACGGTGTCGGGCGTGCTGCCCCGGCGCGAAGGCGTGCACGATCTCTGCCTGACCTTTACAGCGCGCACGGTCGAGCCGACGCTGGTGCTCGACCAGGTCACGCTGACCCCGACCAAGACCTCTCTCTAGATCCTCAAAGAACCAGGAAGCGTACCGGTGCCCAATCTCGTACTGTCCTCGCCGCTGAAGGGCTGGATCGCCCCGCTGGACGAGACGCCCGACGCGGTGTTCGCCGAGCGCATGCTGGGCGACGGCCTGGCCATCGATCCTTTGGGCTCGACCCTGCACGCGCCCTGCGACGGGCGGGTGATCGCCGTGCACGCCACGCGCCACGCCGTCACCCTGCGGGCCGACAACGGCGCCGAGATCCTGATGCACGTGGGGCTGGAAACGGTAGGCCTGGGCGGCGAGGGCTTCGAGGTCCACGTCAAGGACGGCGACGCGGTCAAGGCCGGCGACAAGCTGATCAGCTTCGACCTGGACCTGCTGTCGCAGCGCGCCAAGAGCCTGATCACACCGGTGGTGATCACCAATCCCGACGCCTTCCGGATCGTCCGCCGCGAGCAGGACCACGCCGCCGCGGTCGGCGACTTCCTGATGGAGCTGGCCGCGATCGGCGGGGCCGGCGCGACCCTGGCGGTCGCCGACGGCGAGGTGTCGCGCGAGGTGGTGGTGCCGCTGCAGCACGGCATCCACGCCCGTCCGGCCGCCCGCATCGCCGAGAGCGCCCGCAAGTTCGCCTCGGAGGTCGCCCTGGTCGCCGTCAACCGCCGGGCCAGCGCCAAAAGCCCGGTCGGGGTGATGGCCCTGGCCATCCGCCATGGCGACCGCATCAGCGTGGCGGCCAGCGGGCCGGACGCCGACTTCGCCGTCGCCGCCATCGTCGAACTGATCGAGAGCGGCATGGGCGAGAGCGCCGCCCTGCCGCCGACCACCGCCCCGCCAGCCGTGGTCGAGGTCGTCCGCACCGCGCCGCCTAGCGAGCCGGGCCTGCTGCGCGGCGTGATGGCCGCCCCGGGCCTGGCTATCGGCCAGGCCGTGCGGTTCGTTTCCAGCGACATCGCCGTGGTCGAGGCGGGCGCCGGAGTCGATGTCGAGCGCGCCGCTCTCGAAGCCGCTCTGGCCCAGGTTCGCGCCCGGATCGAGCAGGCGGCCGCCAAAGGCGACACCGCCCGCAAGGCCATCCTCGGCGCCCACCTGGCCTTCCTGGAGGACCCGGAACTGACCGCCTCGGCCCACCGGCTGATCGCCGAGGGCAAGAGCGCGGGCTTCGGCTGGCGGCGCGCCGTCGGCGGCTATGTCGAGGCCCTGCGCGGCCTGGGCGACCGCCGGCTGGCCGAGCGCGTCGACGACCTGATCGACCTGGAGCGCCAGGTGCTGCGCGCCCTCAGCGGCGAAGAGGACGAGGCTCGCTCGCTGCCGGCCGGCGCCATCCTGCTGGCCGACGAACTGCTGCCCTCGCAGCTGATGGGCGTCGAGGCCGGCCAGGTGGCGGGCTTCTGCACCGCCAAGGGCGGGCCGACCTCGCACGTGGCCATCCTGGCCGCCGCCATGGGCATCCCGGCCATCGTCGCCGCCGGCCCCGGCGTGCTGGACGTCACCGAAGGCGCCAGCCTGATCCTCGACGCCGAGAACGGCACGCTTCGCGTTGGGCCGGACGCCAGCCAGCTGGCCGACGCCCAGACCGCCATCGCCGCCCGCCACGAGCGCAAGGCCGCCGCCAAGGCCGCCGCCCACCAGGAGAGCCGCACGGCCGACGGGACGCGGATCGAGGTGTTCGGCAATGTCGGCTCGCTGAACGACGCCCTGGCCGCCGCCGCCAACGGCGCCGAGGGTTCGGGCCTGCTGCGCACCGAGTTCCTGTTCCTGGAGCGCGAGACCCCGCCCGACGAGGACGAGCAGGCTCGTCAGTACCAGGCCATCGCCTCGGCCCTGGACGGCCGGCCGCTGATCATCCGCACCCTGGACGTCGGCGGCGACAAGGCCGCGCCCTATCTGCCGATCCCGGCCGAGGAGAACCCGGCCCTGGGCCTGCGCGGCGTGCGCGTGTCGCTGTGGCGGCCTCACCTGCTGAAGACCCAGCTGCGCGCCATCCTGCGCGTGAAGCCGCTGGGCCAGTGCAGGATCATGGTCCCGATGATCGCCAGCCTGGACGAGCTGCGCGCCGTCCGCGCCGTGCTGGAGGAGGCCAAGCGCGAGCTGCAGATCACCGAGCGGGTCGAGTTGGGGGTGATGATCGAGACCCCCGCCGCCGCCGTCACCGCCGACCTGCTGGCCGCCGAGGCCGACTTCCTGTCGATCGGCACCAACGACCTGACCCAGTACGTGCTGGCCATGGACCGGGGCAATCCGGAGCTGGCCGCCCGCATCGACGCCCTGCACCCGGCGGTGCTGCGGATGATCGCCCAGACCTGCGCCGGCGCCGCCCGCCATCACCGCTGGGTCGGCGTCTGCGGCGGCCTGGCCTCGGACCTAGTCGCCGTGCCGGTGCTGCTGGGCCTGGGCGTCACCGAGCTGTCGGCCACGGCCGCCACCGTGCCGGAGGTCAAGGCCCTGGTCCGCGCCCTGAACCTCGACGCCTGCCAGGCCTTGGCCCGCCAGGCGCTGGACCAGACCTCGCCCGAGGCGGTCCGAGATCTTTGCAAGACCTTCCACGCGAAGGTTGGAGCCTAAAAGCGATGAAGTCCCCGCTCGAATTCCTTCAGCCCCTGGGCCGCGCCCTGATGCTGCCCATCGCCGTCCTGCCGGTGGCGGGACTGCTGCTGCGGCTGGGCCAGCCCGACCTGCTGAACATCGCCTTCGTGGCCGCGGCCGGCGACGCGATCTTCTCCAACCTCGGCCTGCTGTTCGCCATCGGCGTGGCGGTGGGCTTCGCCAAGGAGAACAACGGCGCGGCCGGCCTGGCCGGCGTGGTCTGCTTCCTGATCGCCACCGAGGGCGCCAAGGCCCTGCTGCACGTGCCGCCGGACGTCACGGCCGGTCTGATCAAGGCCCACGCCGACCTCGCCTCGGCCGCCTACAAGGCCAAGGCCCTGGCCAAGCTCAGCGTGCCGATCGGCATCGCCTCGGGCCTGGTCGGCGGGATCTTCTACAACCACTTCTCGACCTTCAAGCTGCCCGAATACCTGGCCTTCTTCAGCGGGCGGCGGTTCGTGCCGATCATCAGCGGCCTGGCCGGCCTGCTGATCGCGGTGCTGATCGGCCTGGGCTATGACGGCATCAACGGCGCGGTCGACGGGGCCAGCCGGGCCATCGTCGGCTCGGGTGAGACGGGCCTGCTGGTCTACGGCTTCCTGAACCGGATCCTGATCGTCACCGGTCTGCACCACATCCTCAACAACATCGCCTGGTTCGTGATCGGCGACTATCACGGCGCGACCGGCGACCTGCGGCGGTTCTTCGCCGACGACCCCAGCGCCGGCGGCTTCATGAGCGGGTTCTTCCCGGTGATGATGTTCGGCTTGCCCGCCGCGTGCCTGGCCATGTACCACACGGCCCGGCCGGAGAAGAAAAAGGCGGTCGGCGGCATGCTGACCTCGCTGGCCCTGACCTCGTTCCTGACCGGCGTGACCGAGCCGATCGAGTTCTCGTTCATGTTCCTGGCCCCGCTGCTCTATGCGGTCCACGCGGTGCTGACTGGCGTGGCCATGGCGGCGATGAACGCCCTGGACATCAAGCTGGGCTTCACCTTCTCGGCCGGCCTGTTCGACTATGTGCTGAACTTCGGCAAGGCGACCCACCCGCTGTGGCTGCTGCCGCTGGGGGCGCTGTACGCCGGGATCTATTACGGCCTGTTCCGCTTCTTCATCGTCAAGTTCGACCTGAAGACCCCGGGGCGCGAGGCCGACGACGTGGTGACCGCCGAGGCGGCGACCACGGGCGGCGGACGCGGGGCGGACTTCGTCCTGGCCCTGGGCGGCGCGGCCAACCTGGTGTCGGTCGACGCCTGCACCACCCGCCTGCGCCTGATCGTCGCCGACCAGGGCGCGGTCAACGAACCGGCCCTCAAGGCCCTGGGCGCGCGCGGGATCGTCAAGCCCTCGGACAAGGCGCTGCAGGTGGTGTTGGGCCCGATCGCCGACGGCGTGGCCGGCGAGATCCGCGCGGCCATGGCCGGGGGCGCCGGCGCCGCGCCGGTCCCGGCCAAGGCCGTCGTCGCCAAGGTCGCGGCGCCCGTCGCCCTGCCGACCGCCGCCGACGACGCCAAGGCCGAGGCCCTGGTCGGCGCCTTGGGCGGCTTGGCCAATGTCGAGGCGGTCGGGGCCTGTTCCAGCCGGCTGCGGCTGGTGGTCCGCGACAACGCCGCCGTCGACGAGGCGGCCCTGGCGGCCCTGGACTCGCGCGGCGTGGTTCGGGTCGGCGAGCGGTCCGTGCACGTGGTGCTGGGTCCAGACGCCGAGCGGATCTGCGAGGCCGTGCGCTGCCTGTTGCCGGTCTGAGCAGGCCGCGCCAAGAACGGTGAAGGGGTGAGGGAGCCAGGGTGACGGACAGGCCGATCAAAGACATCCTGATCGTCGGCGGCGGCACGGCCGGCTGGATGACCGCCGCCTACCTCGCCCGGCGGCTGGGCTCGACCCGGCCGGACGGGGTGCGCATCACCCTGATCGAGTCCAGCGAGATCGGCATCATCGGGGTGGGCGAGGGAACGTTCCCGACCATCCAGAACACCATGCGGACGCTCGGCGTCGACGAGGCGCGGTTCCTGCGCGAGGCCGGGGCCGCCTTCAAGCAGGGCATCAAGTTCGTCGACTGGAAGACCGCGCCCAGGGACGGGGTCCACAGCCATTACTACCATCCGTTCGCCCAGCCCCGGCTGCTGAACGGCGGCCTGGACCTGGCGCCCTACTGGCTGATGGGCGAGGCGGGGGACATCCCGTTCTCCGACGCCGTCACCCTGCAGGACAAGGTCTGCGAGGCGATGCGCGGGCCCAAGCGGCGGGACGATCCGCAGTACGGCGGGCCCATGGCTTACGCCTATCACTTCGATGCCGGAAAGCTGGCGACCCTGCTGCGCGACGTCGGCAAGGCCACGGGGGTCCGGCATCTTCTGGGCAACGTGCTGGCGGTCAACAAGGCCGACGACGGCGCGATCGCCTCGGTGACGACCCGCGAGCACGGCGACCTGGTCGCCGACCTCTATATCGACTGCACGGGCTTTGCCGGCGCCCTGATCGGCGAGGCCATGGGCTCGGCCTGGATCGACAAGGGCGACACCCTGTTCGTCGACCGGGCCCTGGCCCTGCAGGTTCCCTACGACCGCCCCGACGCCCCGGTGGCCGCCACCACGATCTCCACCGCCCACGAGGCCGGCTGGACCTGGGACATCGGCCTGCCCGACCGGCGGGGCACGGGCTATGTCTATTCCAGCCGCCACACCACCGACGACCGCGCCGAGCAGATCCTGCGCGGCTATGTCGGCCAGGCGGGCGAGGGGCTGACGCCGCGCCTGCTGAAGCTGAAGGTCGGCCATCGCCAGGCGCACTGGATCAGGAACTGCGTCGCCGTCGGCCTGTCCGGCGGCTTCCTGGAACCGCTGGAATCGACAGGCATCGTGCTGATCGAGGCCGCCGCCTACATGCTGGCCCGCAACCTGCCGCGCCGGGGCGGGATGGAGGCCGCCGCCCGCCAGTTCAACGCCGCCATGACCGACCGCTACCTGCGGGCCATCGACTTCATCAAGCTGCACTACTGCCTCAGCCAGCGCACCGACAACCGCTTCTGGACCGACAACGCCGATCCGGCCTCGATCCCGGAGACGCTGCGGGACCACCTGGCGATGTGGAAGCACCGCCCGCCCAACGTGTTCGATTTCCCGAACCTGCACGAGAGCTTCAAGTACTTCAATTACCAGTACATCCTGTACGGCATGGGCTTCGAGACCCAGGTCGACCCGGCCGCCCACGTCCATGGCGACCTGGCCCGGGCCGACTTCGCGCGGGTGCAGGAGGCGGGCCTGCGCGCCGTCGCCAGCCTGCCCGACCATCGCGCCCTGCTGACCGAGATCCATGCCCGCGGCTTCTCGACCAAGGCCCCCGACCTCGCCACGGCCGAGGCCGGCGAGGCGCCCCGGCGGTGAGCGGGCTCGCCTTCGCGCCGGGTCCCGATCCGCGGGTCGAGGTGCTGCGGGTTGGCCGCGAGGCGCGGCCGGTGCTGGTCGTCGACGGCCTACTGACCGGCGCGGAAGATCTGGTCGCGTTCGCCGCCGACACGGCCGTGCTGGCTCCGGTCAAGGCCGCCGCCAACTTCTATCCCGGCGTCCGCGCGCCCGCGCCGGCCGGCTATGTCCAGGTGCTGGTCACCGCCCTGCGGCCGCATCTGGCGGCGACGTTCGGCGCGCCGCCCGACGGCCGGGCCCACGTCACCTGCGCCCTGTCGATGGCGACCCTGCCGGCCGACCAGGCGAGCCTCGCCCAGCGGCTGCCGCACATCGACACCACCAACCCGCTCCAGCTGGCGATCCTGCATTACCTGTGTGGACCCCCGCACGGCGGCACCGCCTTCTACCGCCATCGCGCCACCGGCTTCGAGGCGATCGATTCCGCGCGTGCGCCGGCCTATCTGGCGGCGGCGCGTCGCGAGATGGCCGAGAGCGACGGCGGCCAGGACGGCTACATCACCGCCTCCAATCCGCTCTACGAACAGACCGTCGTCGTGGCGCCGGTCTTCAATCGGATCGTGGTCTACGCCAGCAACCTGCTGCACGCCGGCGTGCTGGCCGACCGGCCCGCCAGCGCCGACCCCCGCCTCGGCCGGCTGACCGCCAACACCTTCTTTCGCGCCGAGCCCTGACCGCGCCCGGACGCCAAGGTCGTCAGGCGCGAAGAACCTTCAAGTCGCGACAGGCATGTCCAAGCTTTAGGGCGGCGAACGGCCTAGCCTGCGGCCTGAGCCTGGCGGTCCTTCCGCCCCTCGCGCCGACTCCCCCGTCCGCGGCGACGCCCAAGGCCTCGCCCAAAACTCCAGGAGACACGAAAATGAGCAGCGGCTTTCTCACCGTCGAGGACGGCACGCAGATCTTCTACAAGGACTGGGGTCCCAAGACCGCCCAGCCGATCGTGTTCCACCACGGCTGGCCGCTCAGCGCCGACGACTGGGACAACCAGATGATGTTCTTCCTGGGCGAGGGCTTCCGGGTCATCGCCCACGACCGCCGCGGCCATGGCCGCTCCAGCCAGACCGACACCGGCAACGAGATGGACACCTACGCCGCCGACGTCATCGCCCTGGCCGACCACCTGGATCTGAAGAACGCCGTCCACGTCGGCCACTCCACCGGCGGCGGCGAGGCCATCCACTACGCGGCCCGCGCCAAGCCCGGCCGGGTGGCCAAGGTGGTGCTGATCGGCGCGGTGCCGCCGATCATGGTCAAGTCCGACAAGAACCCCGGCGGCCTGCCGATCGAGGTGTTCGACGGCTTCCGCGCCGCCCAGAACGCCAACCGCGCCCAGTTCTTCCACGACGTCGCGGCCGGTCCGTTCTACGGCTTCAACCGGCCGGGCGCGAAGGTCTCGCCGGCCACGGTCGAGAACTGGTGGCGCCAGGGCATGATGGGCGGCGCCAAGGCCCATTACGACTGCATCAAGGCCTTCTCGGAAACCGACTTCACCGAGGATCTCAAGGCGGTCGACCTGCCGGTGCTGCTGATGCACGGCGAGGACGACCAGATCGTGCCGATCGCCGACAGCGCCCTGCTGGGGATCAAGCTGGTCAAGTACGGCACGCTGAAGACCTATCCGGGCCTGCCGCACGGCATGTGCACCACCCACCCGGAGATCATCAATCCCGACCTGCTGGCCTTCATCAAGGCGTAGGGTCGGCTGAACTGAAGCACGCCTCCGCCGTTGTCATCCCGGAAAGCGCGCAGCGCTTGTCCGGGACCCAGGTGAACCGCACCGCCTTCGCCCAGTCCCCTGGGTCCCGGACAGCCTCTGCGAGGCTTCCGGGATGACACCGGCTTAGGGGCGCCCCTTTTCGCGTCCGGCGGCTTGCGAAGCGGCGCGCGATGGGGGCTGCATGCAGGCCATGATCCACGTCGCGACCGCCCCCTGGGCGCATCTGCCCTTTGACCTGCTGGCCTGGAGCGCGGGGACCGCCTCGACGGCCGCCGTCTACCGCTGGCGGCTGAAGGATCAGGTCCGGCCGGTCGCGGCCCGGGTCGACGGCGGCTATTTCCTGTTCCTGGCCCTGGGCGCCATCCCCGGCGCCTGGCTGGCCGGCTCGTTCAACTCCCTGCGCGAGCACGCGCCCGCCCTGTCGCACAGCGTGGCCGGCGCCCTGGTCGGCGCCATCGTCGGTGTCGAGGTCTACAAGGCCCTGCGCGGCGTCAAGGGTTCGACCGGCGGCGTCTTCGTCGCTTCGTTCAGCCTCGGCGTGGCGGTCGGGCGGCTGGGTTGCTTCTTTGCGGGCCTGCCGGACGACACCTATGGCGCGCCGACCCGGCTGCCCTGGGCGGTGGACCTGGGCGACGGGGTGGGCCGTCATCCGGTGCAGCTCTATGAGTCGGCCAGCATGGCCCTGTTCCTGGCCGTCTACCTCATGGGCCTGGCGCGCCGGCAGGACTGGGCGATGCGGCGCGGCTTCTACCTGATGTGCGGCTGGTACGGCCTGCAGCGGTTCTGCTGGGAGTTCCTAAAGCCCTATCCCAGGTTGATGGGGCCGTTTAACCTCTTCCATCTGCTTTGCCTGGGGCTGGTGATCTATGGATGGGTCTATTACCGCGCCGATCGGCGACGAGAGCGTCGCGCGCAAGACCGCCCCCTACCTGTTCCTGGGCCAGACCACCAGCCTGTGTGAGACCTGCCTGGCCCTGGTCCCGGCCAAGATCATCGCCGAGGGCGAGCGGGTCTATTACCAGAAGCGCTGTCGCGAGCATGGCGTCCAGAAGACCCTGATCGCCGACGACCTGGGCTACTGGAAGGCCCAGAAGGACTGGCTCAAGCCGGGCGACCGGCCGCTGGCCGTTCAGACCCGCACCGACCACGGCTGCCCCTACGACTGTGGCCTGTGCCCCGACCACGAGCAGCATTCCTGCCTGGCGATCCTGGAGATCAACGAGGCCTGCAACCTGACCTGCCCGGTCTGTTTCGCCGGCTCGTCCACCGGCCTGGACGCCCATCGCCCCCTGGCCGAGGTGGAGGCGATGCTGGACGTCGTCGTCGCCTCCGAGGGCGAGCCCGACCTGGTGCAGCTGTCCGGCGGCGAGCCCACCCTGCATCCGCAATTCTTCGAGATCCTGACGGCCGCCCGGGCCCGGCCGATCCGGCACCTGATGATCAACACCAACGGCCTGCGCATCGCCCGCGAGCCCGGCTTCGCCGAGCGCCTGGCGACCTATATGCCGAGGTTCGAGGTCTATCTGCAGTTCGACAGCCTAAAGCGCGACGCCCTGATGCAACTGCGCGGCGCCGACCTGGTCAAGGTCCGCGCCCAGGCCCTGGAGGCGCTGGAGCGCAACAACATCCCGACCACCCTGGTGGTGACCCTGAAGAAGGGCGTCAACGACGACGAGATCGCCGACATCGTCCGCCACGCCCTGACCTGGCGCTGCGTGCGCGGCGTAACCTTCCAGCCGATCCAGGACGCCGGCCGCAACGACGGCTTCGACGCCCGCGACCACCGCATCGTCCTGACCGAGGTTCGCCGCCGGATCGCAGAGGCGGGGGTGTTCGCCCTGGAGGACCTGATCCCCCTGCCGTGCAATCCCGACCAGATCTGCATCGGCTATGGCCTGCGCGACGGTCAGGACGTGGCGCCGGTGACCTCGCTGCTGCCGCGCGAGCTGTTCGTCGCCGCCGCTCCCAGCACGGTGACGTTCGAGGCCTATCCCGAGCTGCAGCGGAAGGTCTTCGACCTGCTGTCGCTGTCCACCGCCCAGGCCGACACCTCCGACAAGCTGGCCGCCCTGCTGTGCTGCCTGCCCGAGGCCGCCGTGCCGCAGAGCCTGGCCTACGAGCACACCTTCCGGGTGGTGATCTCGCAGTTCCTCGACCGCTACAATTTCGACCTGGGGACGGTGAAGCGCTCGTGCGTGCACTTCGTCGAGCCGGACGGGCGGATCATTCCGTTCGACACCTACAACACCTTCTACCGCCCTGGCGCCGCCGGCGCCGGGGCGCTCGCGCGCGGCCAGGGGAGGACGACATGAGTTCGGACCAGAACGGGCGCGATCCCGTCGTCAGGCTGTTCGGGGCGCTGCTGATGGGGGTGGGCGTGCTGATGATGACCCTGTGCGGCCTGTGCTCGCTGGCCGCCCTCGTTTTCACGGGCGGCAGTGGAAGCGAGGCGGGCGGCATGCTGCTGCTGGTCTTGGTCATCGGCGGCGTGCCGATCGCTGTCGGTTTCGGGATCTTCTGGCTCGGCCGCTGGCTCCGGCGGCCTAAGGCGCGCTGACCGCCAGGATCGCGAAGGCCCAGCCCGCCAGCGTCACGACCCCGTCGGCGACCTGCGCCGTCCCGAACGCCGCGCCCTCCACCCCCAGGCCGTCCGGCACGGCGTAGCGCACCGTCTCGCGGCCGAAGTTCAGCAGCACCAGGATCCGCTCGCCCCGGCGATAGGCGAAGACCCGCGGGTGATCGGGGTCGAGGTCGCGATAGTCCCCCTCGCGCAGGTCGGCCGAGCCTCGCCGGAAGGCGATCAGGGCGCGGGTGTGGGCCAGCACCGAGTCCGGCCGCGCGGCCTGGTCCGCCGCGTTGATCGCCGCGGCGTTCGGGTTGACCGCCAGCCAGGGCTGGCCCGTCGTGAAGCCGCCGTTCGGGCCGTCCGTCCACTGCATCGGCGTGCGGCTGTTGTCGCGGCCCATGGCCCGGGCGTTGGCCAGGTACTCTTCCTCCGACACCCGGTGGCGCACGTCGCGCCAGCGGCCGGCCACCTCCAGGTCGTCGAAGTCGTCCAGGGTCTGGAACGGATAGTTGGTCATGCCCAACTCCTCGCCCTGGTAGAGGAACGGCGTGCCGCGCTGGGTGAGGATCAGGGTGTTGAGGACCCTGGCCGAGCGCTCGACCCAGGCCGGGTCGTCGTCGCCGAAGTGCGAGACCGAACGCGGATTGTCGTGGTTGGACAGGAACACCGTGTTCCAGCCGAACGGCCCGGCCGCCTGGTCCAGCTGGGTGTAGAGCGCCTTCAGCCGGGGCAGGGCCCAGGTCGTCTTGCGCCAGCCGTCGATGTCCATCCGCACGATGTCGAAATTGATCACCAGGTCCAGCTCGCGGCGGCGGCTGTCGATCAGGTCGCGCGCCTGGTCGGGCCGCACGCCGAACGCCTCGCCGACGGTCATCGTGTCGTAGTGGTCCAGCACCTCGCGGCGCATTTCGCGCAGGTAGTCGTGCAGCCTTGGCCCGGCGGCGTAGACGAACTGCGGGGCGTGCAGCTCTTCCGGGGTCAGGTCGGGCAGGCCGGGCGGCTTGGAGATGAACGGGATCACGTCCATTCGGAAGCCCGACACCCCCTTGTCCAGCCAGAACCGCATCAGGTCGTTGACCTCTTGCCGGACTCTGGGATTCTCCCAGTTCAGGTCGGGCTGCTTGGCGGCGAAATAGTGCAGGTAGTACTGGCCCGAGCCCGGATCGAAGGTCCAGGCCGGGCCGCCGAAGAAGGCGGGGTAGTTGTTCGGTGGGCCGCCGCCAGCCTTGCCGTCGCGCCAGATGTAGTAGTCGCGATAGGGGGTGTCGCGGCCCTGGCGGCTCTCGACGAACCAGGCGTGCTCGTCGCTGGTGTGGTTGACCACCAGGTCGATGATCAGCCGGATGCCCCGCGCCTTCATCCCGTCCAGCATGGCGTCGAAATCGGCCATGGTCCCGAACTGGGCCATCACCTTGCGGTAGTCGCGGATGTCGTAGCCGTTGTCGGCGTTGGGGCTGTCGAAGTGCGGGCTCAGCCACACCACGTCGACCCCCAGGGCCTTCAGATAGTCCAGCCGCGCCGTGATCCCCGCCAGGTCGCCCACCCCGTCGCCGTCGGTGTCGAGGAACGAGCGCGGATAGACCTGGTAGACGACCGCGTCCTTCCACCAGGGGCGGTCGATGGCGGCTTCGGTGGACGGCGTCGGTTGGTCATCGTGCACGATCGGTCTCTCCCAGGCGCCTTGGCCGAGATGACGCTAACCGATTTTCGCAACGGGGTTAGTGGCGGAGAGGGTGGGATTCGAACCCACGGTGCCCTTCCAGGCACGCCGCATTTCGAGTGCGGTACATTCGACCACTCTGCCACCTCTCCAGGGGGTCTTCGAGGCCGCCCGGGGGCGCGCCTTGAGTGAGGGCGGGATACCTAGCGGCGTCGCCCGAAGAGCGCAAGAGCCTGTGACAAGCTTTTGTGTCGCGGGGCGCGGTTTCCCGCTTCGGGCCCGGCCGGACCTAGGCCTTGGGGTAGAGAACCATCTGGGTGCAGCGGAAAAGCGCGATGGTCTTGCCGGTCGCCTCGGCGGTGACGGTCGCGTCCCAGACCTGGGTGTTGCGGCCGCCATGCACCAGGGTCGCCGCGCAGGCCACGCCGCCGCCCTCGCGCACCGTGCCCAGGAAGTTGGACTTCAGCTCGATGGTGGTGAAGCCGTTGGCGCCGTCGGGCAGCGACACCATGCAGCCGTAGCCGCAGGCGCTGTCGGCCAGGGCGATGACGCTGGCGGCGTGCAGGAAGCCGTTGGGAGCCATGTGATGCTTGGCCACCGTCATGCGGCCGGTCACGCGTCCGGGGACCGCCTCCCGCCATTCCAGGCCCAGGAGGCCCGGCAGGTTGTCGGCCTGGGCCGCGGTCAGTTCGGCGCTCTTGTCTTCGGCCACGGCGGCGGCTCCCCGGTTTTGGTGCGTCAAGTTGTTCGCGTGCGAAGCATCTAGACGCCAGGACCGGCGCGAGGCAAGTGAGTTTTTAAATGGAACTGATATCGACGGGCGGGAAGCGCTTGCCATCCTCGCCCCGCGGCGGCAGGCGGAAGGCGCGGACGCCGACCTGCAGGGCCGGGGCGGCCAGCGGGCCGGGCGAGGCCACGACGGCGGCGCGGCGGGCGACGAAGGCCTCGGCCGGGACGGCGTCGCCGGCGTCGATGTTGCGGGCCTTCTGGTCGGCGACGGTGGTGTTCCAGGCGTCGGCGTCGGCGCCGGTCTGGCCGACCAGCAGCCGGGTCTGGGGCGGCAGGCCCAGCAGGCGGCGGGCGGCGGCGTGCTGGCCGGCCGCGTCGGCGCCCGGGGCGGCGCTGTCGTCCAGGCCCTGGTCCGGCGGCAGCAGGGCCGAGCCGGCGAACACCACGTCGCCGATCTGGTAGGCGGTGGCTCCGGGCAGGCGGCCGGGCAGGGCGATGGCGGTGATCTCGACGCCGCCCATCGGCAGGGCCTCGCCGTCCTGGGCCAGCTTGTCAAAGTCCCAGCCGTCCAGGTCGACGCCGTCGTCGCCCAGCACGGGGACCAGGCGCCGGAGGCTGTCCAGCACCGGGGCGCCGATACAGATCGAGGCGCCGGTCTCGTATTTCAGGTGGCCGGCCGCCGACAGGTGGTCGGTGTGCAGGCCGGTTTCCAGGATCCAGGTCGGGCCCAGGTCCCTGGCGCGGACGTCGGCGATGATGGCGTCGACGAAGCGGGTGTCGACGGCCTGGGTCAGCGGGTCGTAGTCCAGGACCGGGTCGACGAACGCGCAGAGCAAGGTGGCCGGGTCGGCGATCAGATAGGTCACCCGCCCGGTGGCGGGATGGTGGAAAGCGGTGATTTCCGGCTGCATAGATCGGTCCGATGACGCCTTGAGGCGCGCACCTTGACCGCAAGCTCTTAAGTATCGGCGAACAAGACTATGTCGTCGCGACGATCGGTCTCGGTCTTCGCCTAGGGGCGGTCGGTCGCGGCCGCGCAGCTCTTGTCGCCGCGCATCTGGGTCACCCAGACCGGCTCGACATAGCGGTCTCCGTCGCGGAAGCCGGGGGCGCAGCCGTCCGGCGTGTCGGACTTGGAGCGTCCGCCGCCGCCGCGCATGTCCAGCGACAGGGCCAGGGACTGGGACGTTCCGCCGCGCCGTCCCCAGCCGTAGCCGTATCCGTCGCCATAGCCGCCGTAGCCGCCGCCGTAGCCGCCATAGCCGCCGTAACCGTAGCCGCCGTGCTTGCCGAAGTCGGTCTGGCTGACGGCGACGCCCAGGGTGCCGGTCTCGCCGATGGGGATTAGGCTGGAGACATAGCCGCTGCGATAGCCGCCCGTGCCGACGCTGACGCCCATCTCGCCGTGCACCTGGCGCTTGCCGTCCTTGTCCAGGGGGTAGCCGTTGACGTCGAGCTCGGCGCGCGGCGCATAGTGGATCGGATCGCCCTGGACCGGCGGCGCGTCGGCCATCCAGGCCGACAGCGGATCGACGGCGGCCGGCTTGGCGCGTTCGGCCGCGTCGCGGGCCTGGGCGTCGGCCTTGGCCTTCTCCAGCTCGGCCTCGGTCGGCGGCCGGGTGGCGCGGGCGGCGGCGGTGGTCACCACCTCGTCGTCGGCCGAGCGGGCGAACGCGGCGGCGGGCAGGGCCAGCGGCCCCATCAGAGGCAGGGCGATCAGGGCGGCGAGGGCGATGCGGGACGCGAACATGGACGAAACCTCCGACCCCGCCACAGTGGGCTCGATCTGTAACCGAATTAGGGCCTGAATGTATCGGCCAGGCAAGGTCTAGCTGGGGGCGCGAGCAGGGGCGGCTCGTAGCGACCGCGCTTTGACGTCGCTGCGGTCTGGCGGTGGACGCGTTCAATGTCAGCTATGGGGTGGTTAGCTGTCGTAGCAGAATGACGGGCCGAGCCGCTCGGCCGAGATCGTTCTGTGCACCGTCACCATTGAACGATGCAGTCCCATGTGGCCCGCGCCGCCAAATGGATGGTACGTCCTGCGACCGACAAAAGTGACCAGGATCGGCTGCACCGTATAGCAGTCCCCATTGCTCAGGCTCTTCTCCATGAGCGCTCCCAGACGCGGCTGATCGACCCACTCCAGCCAGTCTGTCGCTTCAGGGGCTGGGTGCTCCCTCGGTATCGCGGTTGCGCCTTCGATAAAGGTCGAACCTTCGAACTCGTAGAGCCAGACACCAGAAAACTGCCGGGTTTGGCCGCCGAAGCCTCCGTCCGAGCACGACGAAAGCGCTAGGCCAAGCGCGACTAGGCCGATCCATCTGAAGGTCATGGTTGAGCTAACCACGTTTCCCGAAGCCCTGTAAGAGACGGGAGTTGAACGTCCGCCATGGGTCGAAGCGGCCTCGGAATCACAAAGCCTCAAGGGCCGCTTCCAGCGCCGTCATGTCCGGCGGCAGGGGGGTCTCGAACCGCAGGGTTTCGCCGGTGATCGGGTGGACGAAGCCCAGCACGGCGGCGTGCAGGGCCTGGCGGGAAAAGCCGATCTCGGTCAGGGCCGCCTTGACCGGCGCGGCCGGGGCGCCGGCGCCGTAGACCGGGTCGCCCAGGCAGGGGCTGCCCTTGCTGGCCAGGTGCACGCGGATCTGGTGGGTGCGGCCGGTCTCCAGCCGGCAGGCGACGCGGGCGGCCAGCGGCTTGTCGCCGCCGAAGGTCCGCTCCACCCGATAGTGCGTGATCGCCTCGCGGCCGCCCGACTTCAGCACCGCCATCTTCTTGCGGTCGCCGGGCGAGCGGCCCAGCTGGGTGGTGATGGTGGCGGCCGGCGGATGCGGGGCCCCGCGGACCAGGGCCAGGTACATGCGGTCGATGTCGTGCCGGGCGAACAGGGCCGACAGCCCCTGGTGGGCGGCGTCGGTCTTGGCCGCCACCATCACGCCGGAGGTCTCCTTGTCCAGCCGATGGACGATGCCCGGCCGGGCTACCCCGCCGATCCCCGACAGGCTGGCCCCGCAATGGAACAGCAGGGCGTTGACCAGGGTGCCGGTCTCGCAGCCGGGGGCGGGGTGGGCGGCCATGCCGGGCGGCTTGTCGATGACGATCAGGTGGGCGTCCTCGTAGAGCACGCGCAGCGGGATGTTTTCCGGCTCGGGCTCGGCGGCGACCGGCGGCGGGACCCGCACCTGGTAGACGCCCGCCGGAGCCTTGGCCTTGCCGTCGGCCATCGGGCGGAGCTCTCCGCCCTCGACGACCAGCGACACCTGGCCGGCGGCGATCAGGGCCTGCAGCCGGGCTCGCGACAGATCGGGGGCGGCGGTCGCCAGGGCCTTGTCCAGCCGCTGGCCGGCCAGGTCCGGGCCCAGGTCGATGCGCACGATCTCGCCGGCCGCTCTTCCCCCCAGGTCGAGGTCCGGAGCGTCGAGGTCGTCGACCTCGTCGTCGAGCGTCAAGATCGGGTCGGGCGAGGGGATCAAGGCGTCTTCACGGCTCCGTCGCGGGCTGTCGCGTCGCGGATGTCGCCCGCGTCCGATGGGGATAGTCGATGCGCGCGTCCCGCACCACCGTCGTCATGACCGGCGCCACCTACGCCGCCAAGCGGATCCCTCATAGGAAAGGGCGGTCACGCCCGAAGTTTTCGCGCGGACTTCAGGGGCCTTCGCTGGACAGGCGCCGTCATCCTACTGTTGTCTCCGCAGGCTAACGCACGAGAAGACCAAGCGGCGCCGTGAGCCCCCGGGGAGTTGAGCATGACCATCGACAGACGCAGGGCCCTGGCCCTCTTCGGCCTGGGCGGCGCGGGCGCGGCCGGCGAGGCGATGGCGGCGGCCAAGCCCCGGGCCTATTTCGCCGGCCGGACCGCCTTCCTGCACGGCGTCGCGTCGGGCGATCCACTGGAGGACCGGGTGGTGCTGTGGACCCGGATCACGGCCGAGGCGACCACCGCCCCGATCGCCGTGCGCTGGGACGTGGCGACCGACGCGGCGTTCAAGGCCATCGTCCGCCAGGGCCAGGCCACCGCGGTCTCGGGCCGCGACTACACGGTCAAGGTCGACGTGACGGGCCTCAAGCCGGCGACGGACTATTTCTTTCGCTTCCGCTACGTGAAGAACGGCAAGCCGTTCGGCAAGGGCGTCGGCGGCCGCACGCGCACCCTCCCCAAGGGCCCGACCCCGGACGTCGTCCTGGCCGTGGTGTCGTGCGCCCTCTACCCCAACGGCTATTTCAACGCCTATGACGCCGTCGCCAAGCTGCCGCGCGTCGACGCCGTGCTGCACCTGGGCGACTACATCTACGAGTACGGCGCCGCGCCCGGCGACTACGGCATGGCCTCGCCGACCGCCAAGACCCGCGTGCCCGATCCGCCGCGCGAGCTGCTCAGCCTGGAGGACTACCGCCGCCGCCACGCCCTCTACAAGACCGACCCGGCCCTGCAGGCCGCCCACGCCCGCGCGCCGTGGATCGTGGTCTGGGACGACCACGAGACCGCCGACAACAGCTGGATCGGCGGGGCCGAGAACCACCAGCCCGCCACCGAGGGCGACTGGGCCAAGCGCAAGGCGGCCGGGATCAAGGCCTATTACGAGTGGATGCCGATCCGCGAGCCGGTGGCCGGGACCCTGCCCGAGGCGTCCTGGCGCCGCTTCCAGTTCGGCGACATCGTCACCCTGATGATGACCGAGACCCGGCTGACGGCCCGCACCCATCAGCTGGACTACGGCCGCGACCTGGCGGGGGCGGACGGCAAGCCCGACATGGCCGCCTTCGCCGCCAAGCTGGCCGACCCCGACCGGCGGATGATGGGCCAGGGCCAGGAGCAATGGCTGGCTCGCGAGATCGACGCCTCGATGAAGGCCGGCACGGCCTGGCAGGTGCTGGGCAACCAGGTGGTGATGGCCCGGGTGGTCCCGCCCGACCTGAAGGCGACCATGGGCGAGGCGGCCTATGGCGCCCTGCTGTCCAAG
This sequence comes from Caulobacter sp. LjRoot300, assembly GCF_964253875.1. Classification (NCBI taxonomy): domain Bacteria; kingdom Pseudomonadati; phylum Pseudomonadota; class Alphaproteobacteria; order Caulobacterales; family Caulobacteraceae; genus Caulobacter; species Caulobacter sp. LjRoot300. The sequence continues at coordinate 100,414 of NZ_CAXUSA020000002.1, read as the reverse complement.
CTGCCCGACTATGTCGCCAAGCCGGTCGAGGAGAGCCGGGGCCTGTCCCAGGCCGGCCTGCCCGGCAATCTGGACGCCTGGGACGGCTATCCGGCCGACCGGGCCCGGGTCCACGACATCTTCAAGGCCTACAAGGCCCGGCCCATCGTGCTGTCCGGCGACAGCCACGCCTTCTGGGTCAACGAGCTGTGGGACGACGCCGGCGCCGCGCGGGTGGCGGCCGAGTTCGGGGTCACCTCGGTGACCTCGCCCGGCTATGGCGACTACCTGCCCGGCGCGCCGCTGGACCAGGCCTATGCGGCGCGCAACAAGGAGGTGAAGTTCACCGACCAGGCCTCCAAGGGCTTCCTGCTGCTGACCCTTGAGCACGGCAAGGCGACCGGCGAGCTGGTCGCCGTGTCGACGATCCTCGATCCCCAATACCAGACGCGGGTGCTGAAGCGCTTCGTGGTGACGCCGGGCGACGGCGGCGGGGTCAAGGCGCTGGCCGAGGGGTGAGGTTCGTACTCGATTCAAGCCCACCCACAGTTGTCATCCCGGAAGCCTCGCAGAGGCTGTCCGGGACCCAGGGGACTGGGCTGATGCGTTGCGGTTCGCCTGAGTCCCGGCCTTCCGCTTCGCTCCAGCCGGGATGACAACATCTGGATGGGCTCCGCTCGCGCCCCTTCAGCCGATCCGCATGGACAGCTCGACGTCATCGGCGAACGGCGTGGACAGGTAGCCCGACGCCGGCGAGCGCACGCGCGCCAGGTAGTCGGGACTGTAGTCGGCGTTGTCGGCGACGATCAGGGCCCCCGGCCGCAGGCGGCTTTCCACCAGGTCCAGGATGTCGGGATACAGCGCCTTGGCGCCGTCCAGCAGCAGCAGGTCGATGGTCTCGGGCAAGTCGACGCTCAGCGTCTGCAAGGCGTCGCCCTGGCGGATCTCGACCAGGTCGGCCAGGCCGCCGGCCGCCAGGTTGCCCCGGGCCCGCTCGACCTTGGACGGCTCGAACTCGCTGGTGATCAGCACGCCGCCGCCGTTGTCGCGCAGGGCCGCGGCCAGGTAGAGGGTCGAGACGCCGAACGAGGTCCCGAACTCGACGATCGTGCGCGCGCCGCCGCCGCGGGCCAGCATGTAGAGCAGCAGGCCGGTCTCGCGCGAGACGGGCAGCGGGAAGTCCTTCATCTGGCTGTAGAAATCGAGATAGTCGGTCTTGCTCTGCATCAGGCGCCGATGCTGTTCGACCGACAGGGCCGCCGCCAGGGGACTGTTCATCGGCGAGGCGGCGTCGGCCTCCGCGAACAGGCGATCCAGCAGGGGCGCCACCGGGGCGGTGGTCAGGGTGTTCATGGGAAATTCCGGTCTCAAAGGCGCGTCCTTGCGCCGCCTCGAAAAATGCGACTAATTCGTCAGATTGACTATTCGCATCGCCCAAGGCCCCGATGACCGAGCGCTCAAGCCCCCGGATTTCCTCACGAAAGCAGCCTCGCCAGGCCCGCTCGACAGAACTCGTTTCCGCCATTCTGGAGGCCGCTGTTCAGGTTTTGGCCAAGGAGGGCGCGGGGCGCTTCACCACGGCGCGGGTGGCCGAGAAGGCCGGGGTCAGCGTCGGCTCGGTCTATCAGTACTTTCCCAACAAGGCCGCGATCCTGTTCCGGCTGCAGAGCGACGAATGGCGCCAGACCACCCATCTGCTGCGCGCCATCCTTGAGGACGTCGACCGCCCGCCGTTCGAGCGGTTGCGCACCCTGGTCCACGCCTTCATCCGCTCCGAATGCGAGGAAGCCGAAATGCGCGTGGCGCTCAACGACGCCGCTCCGCTCTATCGCGACGCGCCCGAGGCCCAGGACGCCAAGGCGGCGGGCGCCGACATCGTCCAGGGCTTCCTGCGCGAGGTGCTGCCCGGAACCTCGGAGACCCGCCGGGTCCTGGCCGGCGACCTGATCAAGGCCACGCTCAGCCAAGTGGGCAAGGCCTTCTCGGAGACGCCGCGAACGCAGGCCGAGATCGCGGCCTACAGCGACGCCATGGCCGACATGTTCCAGGCCTATCTGCGGGAGCTTGGCGGGTCCCAGGGGCAAGATCCAAATCCATCCCCGCCGTTGTCATCCCGGCTGTAGCGAAGCGGAAGGCCGGGACCCAGGACCACCGCAGTGCGCCGGCCCCTGGATCCCGGACAGCCTCTGCGAGGCTTCCGGGATGACAACGGGGTTTCGGGTCTCTGATTTCTTTCGGATATTCCGCCACTCAACGGAGCAAGCCCCGGCGCCCCTACCGCCGCTCCAGCGCGATCCGCACCCCGAACGCCACGAAAACCCCGCCGGTCGCCCGGTCCAGCCACTGGACCACGCCCGGCCTGCGCAGGGCCTTGGCGATCGGGGCGGTGGCCAGGATCAGGCCGCCGGCCCAGGCCAGGCCCATGACTACATGCATCGCGGCCAGCAGCAGGCCGAAGGCGGCGGGGCTGGCGCCGGTCGGGATGAACTGCGGCAGGAACGACACGTAGAACACCCCGACCTTGGGGTTCAGCAGGTTGTTCCAGAAGCCCTTGGCCAGGGCCGCGGCCAGGCCGCCCGACGGCGGGGTCTCGCCGGCGCCGGTGTCGAAGGCGACGCGCGGCTTGCGCAGCAGGTTGACGCCCAGCCAGACCAGATAGGCCGCGCCCGCCCACTTCAGGATCGTGTAGGCGGCGTGCGAGGCCACCAGCAGGGCGCCGGCCCCGAACGCCGCCGCCGCGCCCCAGGCCAGGCAGCCCAGGCCGATCCCGACAGCCACGGCGGCCGCGCGCCGCCAGCCCTCGGCGGCGGCCGTGCGCAGCACCAGGGCGGTGTCCAGGCCCGGCGTGAGGGTCAGCAGGCCGGCGGCGACGGCGAAGGTGATCAGGGACTGGGCGGTGGTCATGCCGACCTTGTCCGCCGCGTCTCGGCTCGAGGCAAGCGCTCAGCCCGCGATGCGGCCGATGGCGGCGGCGATCGCCTGCCAAGCCGGCGATTCCGCGACCGGGACCTGGGTCAAGTGCAGCACCAGCATGGCCGCTCCGCCGATCAGATAGACCGGATGAGGACGACCGCGGGTGCGCCAGTCGACCCACATGGCCAGGAACAGCAGCAGGTCGCCCAGCAGGGCCGGCGGGACGGCCACGAAGACCGGCGGCGCGCCCACCAGGGGCAGGCCGGGCGGCGGGGTCGGCGGCGGCCCGCCGTGCGGGGCCAGGAAGGTCAGGAACCAGCGGGCGATCGGCGCCCCCAGCATCGAGATCGTGGCCAGCAGCAGCAGGCGCTTGTGGGTCTCCGGCCGGCTGATGTTGACGATCGCCAGGACGAACAGCACGGCGAAGAAGCCGATCCCGCCCATGCTGACCCAGGCGAAGGCGCGCACCTGGTGGGCCAGGCCCTCGGGCTGGCCGGGCAGCGAGGCCTGGGCGACCCGCAGCGAGACGACGGCGGTGACCACGAACACCATGGCGGTGGCGATCGCCACGCCCAGCAGACCCCAGGTGCGGTGGGCGACGGTCTTTCCTTGGGCCACCAGCCAGGTCTGGGCGCAAAACAGCGCCATCCACGAGAACAGCACCAGGCCGTGGATGTGGACCAGCGGCTCGGCCCTGAACCTGCCCTGGGCCATGGGCAGGAAATAGGTCGGCATGAAGCCGAGCACGGCGATGGCCAGGCAGGTCAGCGCCATGGCGAAATAGAATTGGCGCGAGACGTTCGCCCGCGCACCGGTCTGCAAAGCCGCTTCGGCCATGTCCGCCCCCTCGAAACCCCGAAGCGACAATGACACAAATCCAGGCGCGCCCGCAATATTCGTCGAACGCCGTTCCCTGGGGGTTTCTTGACGCGGTCTGCACGCCCCCTGGCCGCCGGCTCCACGCGGGCGACCCAGGATGGCGCGATGAGAAGAGTCCTAGGCCTCGCGCTCGACCAGCCGGTCGTTCTCCCAGACGCGGTAGAAGCACGAGCGGAAGCCCACGTGGCAGGCGCCGCCGTCGCCTTGCGGGCGGACCTTGATCAGCACCGCGTCCTGGTCGCAGTCGATCCGCAGCTCGGTGACGACCTGCAGCTGGCCGCTGGTCTCGCCCTTCTTCCACAGGCTGTTTCGCGAGCGGCTGAAATAGTGGGCGATCCCGGTGTCGAGGGTCAGCTTCAGGGCCTCGTCGTTCATCCAGGCGAACATCAGGATCTCGCCGGTGTCGGCGTGCTGGGCGATGGCGGCGACCAGGCCGTTGGCGTCGAAGCGCGGCGTGATGGTCGTACCGCGCTCCAGGGCGGTCTTGTCGGCGGCGGGCGGGAAGATCTGGGAGGTCATGGGCGCAGATATGGCGCCCCTTGGCCGGGCGTCAAAGCCTGGATCAAGGAACAGGTCGCGGCGTTGGACGCCTGGGCGCGGCCGTGGGCCGAGCGCTCGCGCCTCAACGGCTGGGCCCACGAGTTCCTGCTGTTCGGCCTCAAGCAGGCCTGGGCCTGCCTGTTCGGCGGCTTGATGCTGGCGCTGATCGTGGGAACGCACCTGTGGTGGCCCGCCCTCTTTAAAAGTGGGGGCGCGCCGCTGGCGCGCTACGACTTTCTCGTCCTCGCCGCCCTGGCCATCCAGATCGCTTTGCTGGCCCTGAGGCTGGAGCGCTGGGACGAGGCGGCGGTGATCGCGGTCTTCCACGTCGTCGGCACGGTCATGGAGGTGTTCAAGACCGCCCACGGCTCGTGGATCTATCCCGAGCCCGGCCTGCTGAAGATCGCCGGCGTGCCGCTGTTTTCCGGCTTCATGTACGCCTGCATCGGCAGCTACATCGCCCGGATCTGGCGACTGATGGACTTCCGCTTCGTACGCTATCCGCCGATCTGGACGACCTGGGTCCTGGCGGTGCTGGCCTATCTGAACTTCTTCACCCACCACTATGGGCCCGACATCCGGATCGGCCTGTTCGCGGCCTCGGCGGCGCTGTTCGGCCGCACCTGGGTGGTGTTCACGCCCGACCGGAGGCCGCGCCGAATGCCGCTGCTGCTGGGCTTCGGGCTGGTCGCCCTGTTTATCTGGCTGGCCGAGAACCTGGGCACCCTGGCCGGCGCCTGGGCCTATCCCAGCCAGCGCCACGGCTGGCATATGGTCTCCCCCGGCAAGCTCGGCGCCTGGTACCTGTTGATGCTGCTCAGCTACGTGCTGGTGACCGCGGTGCATCGGCCCGCTCCTCCCCCTGTGGGGGAGGTGTCGGCGCAGCCGACGGAGGGGGGAGTTCGCTGATGTGGGTCTACGCCCCCCACCGGCGCCTTCGCGCCGCCTCCCCCACAGGGGGAGGAGCGTTACTTCCAGATCGGCTTGCCGTCCCCCGGCAGGCCCAGCCGGGCCCACTTCTCGCTGACCGCGTCGATCACCGCCTGGTCCATGCGGATCTCGTTCCCCCATTCGCGATGGGTCTCGGGCGGCAGCTTGTCGGTGGCGTCGAGACCGATCTTCGACCCCAGGCCGCTCTCGGGGCTGGCGAAGTCGAGATAGTCGATGGGGGTGTTCTCGATCACCGTGATGTCCCGCGCCGGATCCATCTTGGTGCTGATCGCCCACATCACGTCCTTCCAGTCGCGGGCGTTGATGTCGTGGTCCACGACGATCACCCACTTGGTGTACATGAACTGGCGCAGATAACTCCAGACGCCCAGCATCACCCGCTTGGCGTGGCCCGGATAGGCCTTCTTCATCGACACCACCGCGATGCGATAGGAGCAGCCCTCGGGCGGCAGCCAGAAGTCGACGATCTCGGGAAACTGCTGGCGGATCAGCGGGATGAACACCTCGTTCAACGCTTCTCCGAGCACGGACGGTTCGTCCGGCGGCCGGCCGGTGAAGGTGGTCAGGTAGATCGGGTCCTTGCGCATGGTGATCGCCGTCACCTGGAAGACCGGGAACTTCTCGACGCTGTTGTAGTAGCCGGTGTGGTCGCCGTACGGCCCTTCGTCCGCATACTGGTCGAGCAGCACGTGGCCCTCGATGACGATCTCGGCGTGGGCCGGGACCATCAGCGGCACGGTCTTGGCCGGGACGAGGTCGACCTTGGCCCCGCGCAGCAGGCCGGCGAACTGGTATTCGGACAGGGTGTCGGGCACCGGCGTCACGGCCGCCAGGATGGTGCCGGGATCCGCGCCCAGCACGGCGCAGGCGGGCAGGGGTTCGCGGTTCCCCGCCTTCTTGTGACGGGCGTAGTGCTGGGCCCCCCCGCGGTGGGCCAGCCAGCGCATGATGCAGCGGTCCTTGCCGATCACCTGCATGCGGTAGATGCCCAGGTTGAAGTCGTCCTCGCGATCCTTGCCCGGGCCCTTGGTCACCACCAGCGGCCAGGTGATCAGCGGCGCCGGTTCGCCGGGCCAGCAGGTCTGGACCGGCAGCTGGGTCAGGTCGATCTGGTCGCCGGTCAGCACCACCTCCTGCACGGGGGCCTTCTTCACCGTGCCCGGCCGCATGGCCATCACGGTCTTGGCCAGGGGCAGCATGTCCAGGGCGTCCTTCAGGTCCTTGGGCGGCTGGGGCTGACGCAGGAAGGCCAGCAACTCGCCGACCTCGCGCAGTTCGCCGGCCGTGGTGCGCGGCTCGCCGCCCAGGGTGACGCCCATGGCCACCCGCTTGACCGTGCCGAACAGGTTGGCCAGGGCCGGCATCGGCGAGCGCGACCCGTCGGGCAGGAGGACGTGCTCGAACAGCACCGCCGGCCCGCCGGTCGCCAGCAGGCGCGTCTGGATCTCGGTCATCTCCAGCACGGTCGAGACGGGTTCGCTCACCCGCACCAGCTCGCCCTGCGCCTCGAGGACGTCGATGAATTCGCGAAGCGAGCGATAGGCCATGCGGGCGGACTCCTGAACGGCGCGGAACCTAGAGGCCGCCCCGCCCCCCGGCAAGGTCGCGCCGGCAAGCTCGACCCTAGGCGCCGCGCCCACGGCGTGATCTCTGGCCCCACGACATTCGAGGTTGCAGCAAGATGACCGACGCCCTGAACGAGACCGCCCCGTCCGATCCCCGCGCCGTGCGCCGCGCGACGATCCTCCGCCTGGCCACCGGCCTGGCCCAGGGCCTGCTGTTGTACGGCCTCTGGCAGGCCGACCAGTCCAAGATCTGGCCGGCCACCCAGCGCGAGCTCTACGGCGCCCTGCTGATGGTCGTCCTGTTCACGCCGTTCGTGGTGCTGGCCGGGGCCTCGGCCCTGCGCTGGCGCACCCTGGCGGCCTGGAAGGGCGTGGCGGCCGTCGTCGTCGCCGGCCTCGGCGCCTATGGCGTGTGGAGCGGCGACCCGGCCGCCAAGGGCGTCGACGCCCTGGGACCGCAGACCTTCTTCGCCGTCGCCGCCCTGGTCTTCATCGGCCATCACCTGGTCGAGCCGGCCGACCTGGAGCGGCGGCGGATCGCCCGCTATCCGACCTATTTCGACGTGACCTGGAAGCACGGGGTGCAGGGCGCGCTGTCGGTGGGCTTCACCGGGGCCTTCTGGCTGCTGCTGTTCCTGGCCGCCGCCCTGTTCAAGCTGATCGGGGTCGAGGCCATCGACAAGCTGATCAAGCACGAGTGGTTCAGCTTCCCCGCCACCACCGTGATGTTCGCCGCCGCCGTCCAGCTGACCGACGTCCGGGCCAACCTGGTGCGCGGCGTGCGGATGGTGGCCCTGACCCTGCTGGCCTGGCTGCTGCCGCTGATGGCCCTGATCGCCGCAGCCTTCTTGGCTACCCTGCCGTTCACCGGGCTGGAACCGCTGTGGAAGACGAAAAGCGCCACGGCCATCCTGCTGACCGCCGACGCCTTCCTGATCCTGCTGGCCAACGCCGCCTACCAGGACGGGACCGAGACGACCGCCGCGGTGCTGCGGTGGGCGGCGCGGCTGGCCGGCGTGCTGCTGGTGCCGATCACCGTACTGGCCGCCTATGGCCTGAGCCTGCGGATCGGCCAGTACGGCCTCAGCCCCGACCGGATCATCGCCGCCGCCTGCGTGCTGGTCGCGGCCGGCTACGCGATCGGCTACGCGGTCGCCGCCGTACGGCCAGGGACCTGGATGAAGGCGCTGGAGGCCACCAACATCGCCATGGCCTTCGTGGTCATCGCGGTGCTGCTGGCCCTGTGCACGCCGATGGCGGATCCGAGACGGCTGTCGGTGAGCGACCAGGTGGCGCGGTTGGACAAGGGCAAGGTGAAGGCGGCTGACTTCGACTACGAGTTTCTGCGCTTCGACTCGGGGCGCTTCGGTCGCAAGGCCTTGGATCGCCTGAAGGTCAATTCCGACGCGGTCGTCGCCCAGCGGGCAAAGGTCGCGGACGCGCTGGAGTACCGCACCGGTAACGGCCGCAGGACGCCGGTCGTGGCCCATCCCCGCATTAGCTTTTATCCGAAGGGCGCTCAGCCTCCGGCGGGCTTCGTCACGCTGTACGGACGTGAGAGCTCGGACGATTGTTTGTTGGGCAACTCCGAATGCGACGCGCGCCTGCTCGACCTGACCGGCGACGGCCGGCCCGAGGTTCTGATCACCCACGGGTGGGAGATCGGAGTCTATGGCGCGGGCACGGATGGCGCCTGGCGCAGGCTGGGCGGCTTCCAGCCTCAGTGCGGGAGCGTCGACACCCGCGCGGCAATCCGCGACGGCACTCTGAGTCTGGCCCCGCCGGCGATCCAGAACCTGGTCTCCCCCAATGGCTCGATGCGCTTCGAGAGAGACTACGGACCTTGTCCGCCGGTGGCCGGGAAGTAGCCGAGCAGCAGCGGAGAGGCTCGTCGCTTCGCAGCGGCCGAGGACACGCTGCGAGGGCATGTCCCCGATCCGGATCTAACCCACGCCCTCGCTCACCGCATTCAGCCGCGCATAGACCCCGCCCGCCGCCTTCAGCTCCCCGTGCCGCCCCTCCTCGACCACGCGTCCGTTCTGGAACACCAGGATGCGGTCGGCGCCGCGCACGGTCGACAGGCGGTGGGCGATGACGATCGTGGTGCGGCCGTGCATCAGGGCCTCGGCGGCCTCCTGCACCTGGCCCTCGGTCTCGACGTCGAGCGAGGAGGTGGCCTCGTCCATGACCAGGATCGGGGCGTCGGTCAGGAAGGCGCGGGCGATGGCCACCCGCTGGCGCTCGCCGCCCGACAGCTTGATCCCCCGCTCGCCGACCAGGGTGTCGTAGCCCTGGGGCAGGCGCAGGATGAAGTCGTGGGCGCGGGCCTTCCTGGCCGCCTCGACGACCTCCTCGTCGCTGGCGTCGGGACGGCCATAGGCGATGTTTTCGCGCAGGGTGCGGTGGAACAGGGCCGGGTCCTGCGGCACCACGGCGATGGCGCGGCGCAGGCTGCCTTGCGTCACCTGGGCGACGTCCTGGCCGTCGATGACGATCCGCCCGCCCTGCAGGTCGTGCAGCCGCTGGACCAGCTTGACGAAGGTCGACTTGCCCGAGCCGGTCGGCCCCACCAGCGCCACCCGCTCGCCCGGCGCGATCTTCAGCGAGAAGTGGTCGTACAGCGGCGCCCCGGCCGACTTGTAGCGGAAGGTGACGTCCTCGAAGGCGATGGCGCCCGGGCCGCGCTTGAAGTCCGGCGCGCCGGGCGCATCGGCGATCTGCGGCGCCAGGCCCTCCCAGGCGGCCAGGTCCTCGGTGTCGTCCAGGCCCTTCTGCAGCATGCGGATGTTCTCGCCCATGTTGCGCAGATAGCCGCTCATCAGCAGGAAGGCGGTGATGGCGAAGGCCACGTCGCCGGGCGTGGCGGTTCCCTTGGCCCAGGCGTGGATCATCGCCGCCGTCAGCCCGCCCTGCAGCAGCACCAGCAGCAGGTTCTGGCCCAGCCAGACATTGGTGAACTTGTGCCAGGTGACCATTACCGCCTCGCGCCAGGCGGCGGTGACCTGGGCGACCTGGGCGCTCTCGCGCGCCTCGGCCCCGAAGCTCTTGACGGTGGGGTTGGAGGTCACCGCGTCGGCCAGGCTGGCGCCGATCCTCGAATCCAGGGCGTTGGACTTCAGGTTGGCGGGCCGCACATAGCGGGTGGTGACCACCAGGTTGACCGTGATGTAGGCGGCGACCACGACCAGGGCGACGATCCCCGCCAGGGGCTGGCGCAGCAACAGCATCACCGACAGCCCGACCAGCACGATCAGGCTGGGGGCCAGCCAGATGGTCACCGCGTCGGTGACGCTGTCATAGCCCCACATGGCGCGGGTCAGCTTGCGCACCGTGGCGCCGGCGAAGCTGTCGGCGTGCCAGTCGGACGAGAAGGCCTGGACGCGGGCGTAGCCCTCGTTGGTCATCTCCTCCATGTTGCGGGCCGCCAGCGGGATCCAGAACCGCATGGCCAGGTTGCGGATCAGCGAAAAGCCCAGATAGACCCCGACGAAGGCCGCCCAGGCGCCCCAGGCCGCGTCGATGGCCGACGGGCCCTTGGTGATCGTGTCGATCAGCCGGCCGGAGGCCCAGGGCAGGGCCAGGTCGAAGCAGATCGCCATCAGGGTCAGGCCGACGCCGGTGAAGAACAGCCCCTTCCGGCGCAGCCAGAAGCGCGCGATGAAGCCCAGCACCCTGGCGTTGCTCAGGGCGCGGCGGGGAGCGCCGGTCTCATCCTCGTCGATCTGGTCGGTCATAGTGGAGGACAGATAGGCGCTCCACCTCCTGGACGCGAGCGGCGGTTCTCAAGCCTGTTTCGAACTGTGGCTTCGGCGCCGCCCGCCGCCGAACGGCCGCCAGCGCAGGTACCAGCGGATGGCCGGACCGACGATCGGCGTGCGCAGCAGCGGCCGCACGGCGTGGGGTCGGGTCTTCAGGAAGCACATCACCGCGCCGATCCAGAACACCGTGGTCGGCAGGCCCGGCGTGACGATGCCGACCGCCCCGATCGCCACCAGCACCGCGCCCAGACCGTCCAGCGCCCAGTGGACCGGGCGGGACAGGCGCTTGCGAGGCGGGCGGGGGGCGGCGGTCATCGGGCTGGAATGTGGGGGATCAGGGGCGAAACGGGAAGACGCGGATTGCACCCTCTCCCGGAGGGGAGAGGGAGGGACCCGCGCCGCAGGCGTGGGAGGGAGAGGGGTGACGCCCTGTCCGGTTTCACGCAGACGCCCTGCCGGCGCGCCGTCGGACTCGGTAGCCCCTCACCCTCCCACCGCTCCGCGGCGGGCCCCGCCCTCTCCCTCTGGGAGAGGGTTCAGAGAGGTCGATGCTCGGCGTTCAGCGAACAAACCCTCGCGATTTCAACGCCCTGAACTTTCTCGACCCGATTTGGTCCTCACCCCTTCCGACCGCGTCCATACTGATCTCACCTGAAGGCATGGGGAGGGCGCACGTACGGCGACCGATGCGGCCTTCGGGGGTGGTCGAGCGGGAAGGCCTTGTCCGCCGTGTCTCCTCGGAGATGTCCAGGTCGGTTCGGAGCAGGTTCGCCTCAGTCGCGACGAAACTCCGGCGCCTGGAGAGGCGGATAGGGCCAGCAGGCATGGGCTGAAATCGCCCATGCGGTCCAGGACGGAGCCAACGTCCTGCCCGTCGGGGGCCTCCATCGGAGCGGGTTAAAAATCCGCGACCCGAAGGCTTCCGGATAACGGCCGCGCGAAGCGCTCGAACTTCGTCGAAACGGTACTCAAAAACTGCAAATCATCCGGGCGAGGCCAGGGCGCTTCGCACCCTTCCCGTCAACTCAGCCGCGAAAGGTCGAGGTCGCCGCCTCATGGCTGGGGACAGGCGCATGCGCCTGTCCCCGTCCGCGTCCAAGATCCCCCGTGGGGGAGGTGGTCCGGAGGGGGCTTGCCGCGCTACGCGAACCGCAGGTGGCTCAGGGTGTCGCCGCGCAGGCCGGCGCGGATGCGGCCGCCGAACTTCGTGCCCGAGGTCAGTCGCGACACCATGCCGGCGTCGCCGGCTCGGTCAAAGGCCCGCGCCGCCGCGGTCCACAGGGCGGTGGTCACCGGATGCGGCGCCACGACGCCGGCGGCCAGGCCGAGGACCAGCAGGGCCCAGGCTTCCACGCGGTCGGCCAGGAGAGCGAGGGACGGACGGATCATCGGAAGCCTTTCGGAACTTGAAGAGAAGGGCCGCCGCCCCGGGGGGAAGACGGCGCCCCTCCTCGGGCTGGCGAACCGGCTGGAGGGGGCCGCCGTTTCGCTGAACACACCTTGGCTGGCGCCGTTCGATCAATCCAATTGATCGTTTTTCTCGGCGAGATCGGAAAACTCTATGCTGGCGTTTGGGCATGGTTGCGCGAGGCGGGAGCCGGGGGCTAAGCCTTGGCCATGAGTTCGCCCGACACCGCCATCCTGCCCGACGCCGCCGCCGGCAACTGGGTCGACCGCCATGCGCCGCCGGCCCTGCGACCTTGGCTGAAGCTGGGTCGGTTCGATCGGCCGGCGGGGATCTGGCTGCTGATGCTGCCCGGCTGGCAGGGCATCGCCCTGGCGGCGGCCGGCCAGGGCCGGTGGCCCAACCCGTGGCTGCTGATCGCCTTCTTCGTCGGCGCGGCCCTGATGCGGGCGGCCGGCTGCGCCTTCAACGACATCGTCGACCGCGACTTCGACGCCCAGGTCAGCCGCACGGCCCTGCGTCCCATCCCCGCCGGCCTGATCAGCGTCAAGCAGGCCTGGGCGTTCGTGATCGGCTGCTGCCTGGTCAGCTTCGGGATCCTGGTCTGCCTGGGCTGGCTGGCCATCGGGCTGGGCGTCGCCTCGCTGGCCCTGGTGGCCGCCTATCCGTTCATGAAGCGGATCACCTGGTGGCCCCAGGCCTGGCTGGGCCTGACCTTCAACTGGGGCGCGCTGCTGGGCTACGCGGCGGCCACCCATCGACTCGATTGGTCGGCGGCGCTGCTCTACGCCTCGGGCCTGTTCTGGACCCTGGGCTACGACACGATCTACGCCATCCAGGACATCGAGGACGACGCCCTGGCCGGGGTGAAGTCCTCGACCCGCCGGCTGGGGGCGCACGTCCAGAAGGGCGTGCTGGCCTTCTATGTCGCCTGTTTCGTGCTGGTCGTCGCGGCGGCCTGGGTCGGGGGGCTGGGGCCGCTGTTCCTGCCCCTGGCCGCCCTGGTCGCCGTCCACCTGTCGCGCCAGGCGGCCCGGGTGCGGATCGACGACCCGGCCGGGGCCCTGGCCCTGTTCAAGTCCAACGCCCAGGTCGGCTTCGTGCTGTTCCTGGCCCTGGCGGCGGGGATGTGGAAACCGCCGGGGCTGTAGGGATCCGGCTCTGCGAGCCCCCACAGCAAGGCGGTTGTCATCCCGCCTCGGGCCGCGTGAGCGGCCCGCCTAACGGCGGACTGGGCGCGAAGCGCGAAGATCCGGGACCGACGCGTGAACGCGGCGCTTGCGGCGGTCCCGGATCGGCGCTCGGCGTTGCCGAGCTTGTCCGGGATGACAGGTTTTTCAGAGCTAATCCGTGGGCGATCGCTCTGCCCGGAGGCGCGGCCGGCCTCAGAACGGCCCGTTGCGATAGATCCGCTCCAGGCCGCGTTCCAGCTCGCCCAGCCGGCGGTCATAGGCGCGGTTCAGGCAGGCGCGGTTGGCGCCGCAGCCCCGGCGGTCGCGCAGCCACTGTTGCTGGGCGTCGATCAGGGCGCCGCGGCCGCCCATGGCCAGGGTGCGCCTGTTGACCTCGTAGAGCACCGACATCCTCACGTCCTTGTCGTTCAGGGCGGTGTTGGCGCAGACCGCCTTCTCGTCGGGAGCCCGGGCGCGATTGCAGTCGAAGCTGGCGGCCCAAGACAGGTTAGGGACGGCCGCCATGGGCAGGGCGAAGGCCAGGGCGAGGGCGGTCAGGATCAGGCGCATGAGGAGTCTCCGAGAGCAGCATGACGTCGGGTCATTCTGTAAGCCGGACGCTGAATGTGGCATGATCGTTCCATGGCCGTCGCGTCCCGCATCAAGCCGCAGGAACTGTTCACGCCGCAGGAATGGGCGCCGCTGTCGGCGCGCTCGTCGTGGCGGGGCCTGCTGATGGTCGCCCACGCCTGGGCGGTGATCGTCGCGGCCGGCGCGCTGTTCGTGATCTGGCCCAATCCGCTGACCTACATCCTGGCGGTGATGCTGATCGGGGCCCGCCAGCTGGGCCTGGCCATCCTGATGCACGAGGCCGCCCATGGCGGACTGCATCCCAACCTCAGGATCAACGACTGGGTCGGCGAATGGCTGTGCGCGGCCCCGACCGGCGCGTCGCTGGCCAAGTACCGACCCTATCACCTGACCCACCACAAATACGCCCAGCAGGCCGAGGATCCGGACCTGGTGCTGTCGGCGCCGTTCCCGACCACCCGCGCCTCGCTGCGCCGCAAGATCGTCCGCGACCTGACCGGCCAGACCTTCTTCAAGCAGCGGTTCGGCCCGCTGCTGGGCAAGCTGAAGGCCGACCAGCCGAAGGGCGCGATCTTCAGCGGCGAGGTGGGGCGGCAGGCGCCGTTCCTGCTGTGGAACCTGGGCCTGCTGGTCGCGCTGAGCGCCATGGGCCTATGGTGGGCCTGGCTGGCGCTATGGATCGTGCCGATGGCCACCTGGTTCCCGCTGGTCACCCGCCTGCGCAACATCGCCGAGCACGCCCTGGTGGCCAAGGACGAGCCCGACCCGTTCCGCCACGCCCGCACCACCCGGGCCAACTGGATCGAGCGGGCCTTGATCGCGCCCTACCACGTCAACTTCCACGCCGAGCACCACCTGTTCATGCACATGCCGTGCTGGAACCTGCCCAAGGCCCACCGGCTGCTGGCGGCCAAGGGCCGGACCGGGGGCATGCTGACCGCGCCGGGCTACCTGTCGGTGCTGAAGGCGGCGTCCAGCCGCTCGCCGGCCTAGGGGCTAGGACCGGGCCGTGCTCTAAGCCGCCCATGATCGAAGCCACCCTCGCCGGCCGCCGCGCCTTCATCCTGGAGAACACCCGGCTCCAGGCCCCGCCGCACACGCCGGAGCTGCGGCTGCACCTGGCCGACGAGATCACCCCGATCTGGACGCTGACCGAGGAGGCCCTGGCCGAGATCGGCCTCCCGCCGCCGTTCTGGGCCTTCGCCTGGGCCGGCGGCCAGGCCCTGGCGCGCCATATCCTCGACAACCCCGAGATCGTCGCCGGCAAGCGGGTCATCGACTTCGCGTCCGGCTCGGGCCTAGTGGCCATCGCGGCGATGAAGGCCGGGGCGGCCAGCGTGCTGGCGGCCGACATCGACGTGTTCTGCGAGGCGGCGATCGGCGTCAACGCCGCGGCCAACGGCGTCGAGGTCGCCTTCACCGAGGTCGACCTGCTGGGCGCCCCGCCGCCGCCTGCCGACGTGCTGCTGGCCGGCGACATCTGCTACGAGCGGCCGATGGCCGAGGCGGTCATGGCCTGGCTTGGCGTGGGGCGGACGGCGGGCGCGACGGTGCTGATCGGCGATCCGGGTCGCACCTACTTCCCCAAGGACGGGCTGGTGAAGCTGGCCGAATACCAGGTGCCGACCACGCGGGAGCTGGAGGACATGGCCGTCAAGCGCACCAGCGTCTGGACTCTGCCCTGACGGCGGTCTAGAACATAAGAAGAACAGATTGAGGGCCGCGACCATGCGCGAAGACGGCAAGATCGACTATATCGAATGGCCCGCCGGCGACCTGCCGGCCACCAAGACCTTCTACACGAAGGCCTTCGGCTGGGCGTTCACCGACTATGGTCCCGACTACGCGGCCTTCGAGGGCCAGGGAACCGACGGCGGGTTCTGCACGCCGCAGGAGGGCTCGACCGACCGGCCGCTGGTGGTGCTCTACGCCCACGACATCGAGGCCATGCTGGCCCGAGTGACGGCGGCGGGCGGCGTGGTCACCCGGGCGATCTTCAGCTTTCCCGGCGGCCGCCGCTTCCACTTCACCGACCCGTCCGGCAACGAGTTGGCGGTGTGGAGCGAGGGCTAGGGTCTTCGGGTTCGTCCAGCCCCGCGCGCCTATCGTCGCCGTCCCGGGCGGAACAACAAGGCCCGGGACGACGGAGGAAAGGACGGAGCGCCGTTCGCCGAGCCTACCAGTCCTGGTGCACCTCGCCGGAGCCGGCGACGTTGGAGGTCAGGACGGCGGGCTTGCTGGTCAGGTAGACGTCGCCGCTGCCGGCCACCTCGATCTCGGCCGCGCCATGCGGGGCGACGTGGGCCTCGCCGCTGCCGGCCAGGGCGATCTTGGCGTCGCCGGTGTCGAGGCCGCGCAGGTCGGCCTGGCCGGAACCGGAGACCCGCAGGTCGACCTTCCTGGTCTTGCCCTGGGCGTCGACGTCGCCGCTGCCGTTGATCTCCAGCACCAGGTTCGGCTGGTCGTAGGCCTTCAGGTGAAGGTCGCCGCTGCCGTTCAGGGTGAAGGCTCGCACGCCCGGGGCGACGATCTCGACCGACAGGCGGTCGCCGTCGCGGTTGATGTGCACGCCGTGGCCGTGGATGGAGATCGAGCCCTCGCCGCCTTCGCCGTCGCGCAGGGCCAGGCGGCCGTTCTCCAGGGTCACCCGGTCGACCAGGCGCTGGGGCCCGACGACCTTGACGCTGGCGCCCGCCCCGGGCGCGGCCTGGGTGAAGATCACCTCGGCCGGCACGTCGATCTGCAGGGCGTCCGAGCCGCTCCAGGCGACATCTCGCGTCGTGGTCTCGCCGTTGTCGGCCTCCGACGAACCGGGCCCGATATGGACATGGTCGTTGTCGTCGTTGACCTCGATGTTCCAGTCGGCCGGGAAGGTCCAGCCGTGCTGCATGATGTCGCGACCGCCGAGCGCGAAGGCCCCGGCGAGGCAGCCGACGAACAGCACGAAGCTGGCGACGGCGACGATGGTCAGGTTGCGGATCATGGCGGTCCCCTCAGACCTGGGTTTCGATGGCCGGCTTCAGCAGCCGGTAGTGGAGGCGGCCGTACCAGATCAGCCCGTTGACCAGGCCGATGGTCAGCAGGGTGGTCACCGCGGCCAGGGCGGTGGCGCCGGCCATCAGGGCGATGCCCAGCAGGAAGGCCACGGCGGGGCCGCCGGGCGGTCCGGCGAACGGTCCCACGGTGGTCACCACCCCGCCGGCCACGAAGACGCCGATGGCGGCCATGAAGAAGGCGAACAGCGTCCCCAGCGCGCCCATCAGCAGGGGCAGCAGGAAGATGATGTCGATCGCCCCCAGGCCCACGACCGCGAAGATCGCGCTGGCGGCGGCCGAGGGGTTCTTGGTCTCCTCCCAGCGCTTGACGCCCTGTTCGGCGCGCTGCTCGCGGGCCAGGCGCTCGGGCTCGCCCAGGGCGGCGGCGACTTCGCTTTCGCTGCGCCCGGCCTCCTGGGCGTCGTTGAAGTGGGCCTCGTAGTCGGCGACGATGTCGGCGATCTGGGCGGCGGGCATGCCCGCCAGCCCGCGCTTGAGGCGGGTGAGGAATTCGGCGCGCGTCATGCGGCGGCTCCCAGGATGTTGTCGACGGCGGAAACGAAGGCCGCCCATTCGGCCTTCTGGGCCGTGAAGCTGGCCCGACCCGCCTGCGTCAGGCGGTAGTACTTGCGCGGCGGGCCGCTCTGGGATTCCACCAGATAGGTCTCGACCTGGCCGTCCGACTGCATGCGGCGCATCAGCGGATAGATCGTCCCTTCCCCCATATCGATGTCCTTGGCGAGCTTGCTGGCGATTTCGTAGGCGTAGCTGTCGGCCTTCGACAGCAGGGCCAGCACGCACAGCGCCAGCACGCCCTTCTTCAGTTGAACTTCAATGGCTTCCGTCACGGCGTCCGCTTCTTTGCTTCTGGCCCGTTGCTGAGCACTCTTGTGACGCAAGGTAGTGTCCAATGCAAGGTAGCTGTCATTACATGTTAGTAATGGTACGTAGCCGCAACCGCGCCGAAATGGCGGTTGTTGAGAGCGGTTCTCAGGTTGGGCGCCTCGGGTCCGCGCAAGGCGTCCGGGCGAACGCCTCAGGCGCTTGGCAACGGGGATTGGAGCGCGTATGCACGCCAGCGACCGGCCAGAGACGCCGGGACCAGCGCTCGATTCCCGTCGCCTGACGAAGTCGATTGCCTAAGTCCCGTGTCGCTGGTCGTATTGTGCATGTCGGCGCGGCGTGGGTTGATCGCGACGCCAAATCGCCGCCGAAACGGGCCGTGAGGGATATGAAGGCGCAAATTCAGGGGATGCGGCGGAAGTTGACGGGCGTAGCCGCCGTCGCCGCCACGACGATGGCCCTTTCGGGCGTGTTCGCGGGGCAGGCCCTCGCCAAGGGCGCCGAACTGCTGGGTCAGCCGACCCCCGGCGCCTACGATCTTCAGAAGGCGGCCTCGCCCCTGAAGTACGAGGCGATCGCCTTCCACAACCACATCCTGATGCCGATCATCACGCTGATCACCCTGCTGGTGCTGGGCCTGCTGATCTGGATCGTCATCCGCTACAACGCCAAGGCCAACCCGGTCCCGGCCAAGTTCAGCCACAACACCACCGTCGAGATCATCTGGACGATCGGCCCGGTGCTGATCCTGATGATCATCGCGATCTTCTCGTTCCGGCTGCTGTTCGCCTACAACGACATGCCCAAGCCGTACCTGACGGTGAAGGCCACCGGCTACCAGTGGTACTGGGGCTACGAATATCCCGACCAGAAGATCAGCGAGATCACCTCGGTGCCGCTGAAGAAGGAAGAGGCCGACGCCAAGGGCGTGCCCTACCTGCTGGCCGCCGACAAGCCGATGGTGGTGCCGGTCAACCAGGTGATCCGCGTGCAGGTCACCGGCGCCGACGTGATCCACTCGTTCGCCCTGCCGGCCTTCGGCCTCAAGACCGACGCCATCCCGGGCCGCCTGAACGAAACCTGGTTCAAGGCCGACACGATCGGCGTCTATTACGGCCAGTGCTCGGAACTGTGCGGCGTCGACCACTCGAACATGCCGATCGAGATCCATGTCGTCAGCCAGCCCGACTTCGACGCCTGGGTGAAGTCGAAGACCTCGCCCGCGCCGGCCGCGACCGCCGCCGCCGCTCCGGCCCCCGCCGCCGGCGCTCCCGCCGCCGCGACGCCGGCCGCCGCCCCCGCTTCCGCTCCGGCCGCGGCTCCCGCCGCGCCGGCGGCCTAAGATACGATTGCAGGATTAAGTCCGATGGCTCACGCCGCTGACATCGATCACCACGACGCGCACGACGACGCCGATCACAAGCCGCCGTTCTTCCAGCGCTGGTTCTTCTCGACCAACCACAAGGACATCGGCACGCTCTACATCCTGTTCGCCATCATGGCGGGCCTGGTGGGCGGCGCGCTGTCGGGCCTGATCCGCTGGGAGCTGGCCGAGCCGGGCATCCAGATCTTCGGTCCCAACTCGTCGATCAGCCTTCTGGGCCTCGTCGAGCAGTCCAAGCACGGCTACAACGCGGTGGTCACCGCCCACGCCCTGATCATGATCTTCTTCATGGTCATGCCGGCGATGATCGGCGGGTTCGGCAACTGGTTCGTGCCGATCATGATCGGCGCGCCGGACATGGCCTTCCCGCGGATGAACAACATCTCGTTCTGGCTGCTGGTCGCCGCCTGGTGCCTGCTGCTGACCTCGATGTTCGTCGACGGCGGCCCGGGCCGCGGCTTCGGTGGCGGCTGGACGATCTATCCGCCCCTGTCGACCACCGGCCACACCGGTCCGTCGATGGACCTGGCGATCCTGGCCCTCCACCTGGCCGGCGCCAGCTCGATCCTGGGCGCGATCAACTTCATCACCACGATCTTCAACATGCGCGCGCCGGGCATGACCCTGCACCGCATGCCGCTGTTCGCCTGGTCGGTGCTGATCACCGCCTTCCTGCTGCTGCTGTCGCTGCCCGTCCTGGCCGGCGCCATCACCATGTTGCTGACCGACCGCAACTTCGGCACCCACTTCTTCGACCCGGCCGCCGGCGGCGACCCCGTCATGTTCCAGCACCTGTTCTGGTTCTTCGGTCACCCGGAAGTGTACATCCTGATCCTGCCGGGCTTCGGCATCATCAGCCACATCGTCTCGACCTTCTCCAAGAAGCCGATCTTCGGCTATCTGGCGATGGCCTACGCCATGGTCGCCATCGGCTTCGTCGGCTTCATCGTGTGGGCCCACCACATGTACACCGTCGGCATGAGCATCAACCTGCGCGCCTATTTCGTGGCCGCGACGATGGTCATCGCGGTGCCGACCGGCGTGAAGATCTTCTCGTGGATCGCCACGATGTGGGGCGGCTCGATCAGCTTCAAGACGCCCATGCTGTGGGCGATCGGCTTCATCTTCCTGTTCACCGTCGGCGGCGTGACCGGCGTGGTGCTGTCGAACGCCGGCATCGACTACAGCCTGCACGACACCTACTACGTCGTCGCCCACTTCCACTACGTGCTGTCGCTGGGGGCGGTGTTCGCCATCTTCGCCGGCTTCTTCTACTGGTTCGAGAAGATGTGGGGCGTGAAGTACAACGAGCACCTGGGCTGCGCGCAGTTCTGGATCATGTTCGTCGGCGTCAACCTGGTGTTCTTCCCGCAGCACTTCCTGGGCCTGCAGGGCATGCCACGCCGCTATGTGGACTATCCGGTCGCCTTCGCGCACTGGAACTACGTCTCGTCGGTCGGCTACGCGATCACGGCCGTGGGCGTGGTGGTGTTCCTGGTGATCCTGCTGGAAGCCGCCATCCGCCGCCGCAAGGCCGAGGCCAATCCGTGGGGCGAAGGCGCCACCACCCTGGAATGGACCCTGTCCTCGCCGCCGCCGTTCCACCAGTTCAGCGACCCGCCGGTCATCAAGGCCGATAGCCACTGAATCTGGTAGACTAGACACGCAAAACGGGGGGCGCGGGCCGGATGAGAATCCAGTCCGCGCCCTTCGCCCATCAGAAGACCCGAACCCTTAAGTAAAATGGCCCGTTCCCCCGTCGCAACGCCTGGAGACGTCCTGACCCCCGAGGAGGCGACCGCCACGGTCCGCCATGCCCGTTGGCAGGACTATTTCCAGCTGATGAAGCCGCGGGTGATGTCGCTGGTCGTCTTCACGGCCCTGACGGGGCTTCTGGCCGCCCGTACCCCGATCCATCCGCTGCTGGGCGCGGTGGCGGTGTTCTGCATCGCCGTCGGGGCCGGGGCCTCGGGCGCGTTGAACATGTGGTACGACGCCGACATCGACGCCAAGATGCGCCGCACGCGCGGCCGGCCCGTGCCCATGGGCCTGGTCAAGGGCGAGGAGGCCGCCACCCTGGGCGTGGTGCTGAGCCTGTTGTCGGTGATGCTGATGGGCATGGCGATCAACTGGCTGGCCGCCGGTCTTCTGGCCTTCACCATCGTGTTCTACGCGGTGGTCTACACCATGTGGCTCAAGCGCTGGACGGCGCAGAACATCGTCATCGGCGGCCTGGCCGGCGCCTTGCCGCCGGCCATCGGCTGGGCGGCGGCCACGGGCCATGCGCCGCTGAACGCCTGGCTGATGGTGCTGATCATCTTCCTGTGGACCCCGCCGCACTTCTGGGCCCTGTCGCTGTACATCAGCACCGACTACGCCAAGGCCGGGGTGCCGATGCTGCCCGTGGTCAAGGGCGCCAAGGAGACCCGCCGGCAGATCCTGCTCTACAGCCTGGTCCTGATCCCGGTCTGCGTCGCGCCGGTGTTCACGGGCCTGGGCGGCTGGCTGTACCTAGCGGTGTCGGGCCTGGGCGGGCTGGTGTTCCTGACATTGGCCTGGCGGGTGTTCGCCAGCACGGCCGGCGACGCCGCCGACCCGCGCCCGGCCGACCGCGACCTCTACGAAGTGGGCGAGACGGCCGAGAAGCGGGGCAAGCCGGTGGGCGACGCCAGGCACGCCCGCAACCTGTTCGCCTTCTCGATCCTCTACCTGTTCGCCCTGTTCGCCGCCCTGCTGGCCGAGGCGGTGCTGGGCCTTAAAGTCCTGGAGCTGCCGCTATGACCCCGCCGCGCAAGGACGACCCGGCTCACAAGGCCCGCAGCGGCCGCAACATCGCCCTGGGCCTGGGCCTGGCGGCGTTCGTCATCCTGGTGTTCGTGGTCACCGTCGTGAAGTTGGGAGGCAATGTTGGGCCCCACTTCTAAGGACGACCTGTCGCCTGAAGATCGGGCCAAGATCGAGGCCGACAACCAGGTCGGCGTCGGGCCCCGGCCCAAGGGACGCGGCCACCTGAAGGTCGCCGTGATCTGCGGCCTGGCCTTCTTCGGCATGGTCGGGGCGGCCTATGCGGCGGTGCCGCTGTACAAGCTGTTCTGCCAGGCCACCGGCTTCGACGGCACGGTGCGCAAGGCCGTGGCCAAGCCGACCAAGGTGCTGGACCGCAAGGTCGAGATCCGCTTCGACGCCAATGTCCGCACCCTGCCGTGGGACTTCCAGCCGATGCAGACCAGCCAGCAGGTCCGCATCGGCGACACGGGCCTCGCCTTCTTCAAGGTGACCAACAAGGGCGACAAGCCGATGACCGGCCGGGCGCTCTACAACGTCGTGCCCGAGCAGGCGGGGGCCTATTTCCAGAAGCTGGAATGCTTCTGCTTCTCCAACCAGACGATCGAGCCGGGCCAGACGGTCGAGTTCCCGGTCGTCTACTTCGTCGACCCCGGCTTCGTGACCGACGCCGACACCAAGGACAAGTCGACGATCACGCTGTCCTACACCTTCTTCCCGGCGGTTGCTGACGCGGCTGGGGCGAAACAGGCGGCGACGACGCCGCGCATCGTTCAACCCCTTGGCGGCAAGCCGCCGAGGGCGCTATAGCGTTTCACACAGGGCGCGTCGGCAGGGGGAACCGGGTCGATGCGCCGGATTTACAGGGTGAGAGCGTGAGGGCGGCCGGCAACGGCTTCCCCTCGGCGATCACGCTCTTGAGGGATTAAAGGGTTAGCACGCACATGGCCCACGGCGCCGTCAAACACGACTATCACATCCTGCCCCCCAGCCCGTGGCCGTTCGTCGGCTCGGCCTCGGCCACGCTGATGGCCATCGGCCTGATCGCCTGGATCAAGGGCGGCGTCTTCGGCATCGAGAAGGGCCAGTGGTGGCTGTTCGCGACCGGCTTCGCCGGCGTGCTCTAC
Organism: Caulobacter sp. LjRoot300; assembly: GCF_964253875.1. Lineage (NCBI taxonomy): Bacteria > Pseudomonadati > Pseudomonadota > Alphaproteobacteria > Caulobacterales > Caulobacteraceae > Caulobacter > Caulobacter sp. LjRoot300. Next base: position 77,488 of record NZ_CAXUSA020000002.1, on the reverse strand, counting down.
ACGATGTTCGGCTGGTGGCGCGACGTGGTGAAGGAAGCCAACGCCGGCGACCACACCCCCGTCGTCTCGATCGGCCTGCGCTACGGCATGGTGCTGTTCATCGCCTCGGAAGTGATGTTCTTCGTGGCGTGGTTCTGGATCTTCTTCGAGATGGCCCTGTTCCACCACCACCGCACCCTGTCGGGCATCGAGGAAGTCCGCGCCGCCTGGGCCACCTGGCCGCCGGCCGGCGTCGAGGCCGTCTCGCCCTGGCACCTGCCGCTGGTCAACACCCTGACCCTGCTGCTGTCGGGTACGACCATCACCTGGTCGCACCACGCCCTGCAGCAAGGCGACCGCAAGGGCGCCAAGTGGGGCCTGATCCTGACCATCCTGCTGGGCGCGCTGTTCACGACCATCCAGATCTACGAGTACAGCCACATCAACCACGAGCACCTGTTCTACTCGGAAGCGGCCGCCAATTCGGGCCTCTACGGCTCGACCTTCTTCCTGGCCACGGGCTTCCACGGCTTCCACGTGTTCGTCGGCACCCTGTTCCTGATCGTCTGCCTGATCCGGCTGATGAACGGCGCCTTCACCCCCAAGCAGCACTTCGGCTTCGAGGCCGCCGCCTGGTACTGGCACTTCGTGGACGTGGTCTGGCTGTTCCTGTTCGCCTTCGTCTACGTGATCTTCGGCGCGAGCCACTAGGTTCGACGCCCCGAGAGGGCCCGGATCGGGGACAGGCACATGTGCCTGTCCCCTTTTCTGTTTCTGGACTGGATTGGGGACAGGCGCATGCGCCTGTCCCCGTCCGCGTGTTGCGGTGTAAGGAAGAGGCCCATGACCCAAGTGAACCCCTATTTCGCCGGCGCGACCGGCCGCTGCCCGCACTGCGGCGAGGGGATGCTGTTCGACGGGTTCCTGAAGGTCTCCAAGACCTGCGAGGCCTGCGGCTTCGACCTGGGGGCCTATGAGACCGGCGACGGGGCCTCGACCTTCGTGATCCTGATCGCCGGCGCCCTGTGCGCGTTCGGGGCGCTGTTCTCGATGTTCGCCTTCAACTGGCCCGTCTGGCTGCTGCTGGTGGTCTGGCTGCCGGTCACCCTGGTCCTGTGCCTGGGCCTGATGCGACCGGCCAAAGGCCTGATGGTCGCCGCCCAGATCGCTAACAAAGCCTCCGAGGCCGGCCGCCACGATGTCTGACGCTTCCATCCAGAAGGACCGCCGCTTCCCGATCGGCCTGACGATCGCCACCCTGGTCGCCTTCGCCATCCTCTGCGGCCTGGGCGTCTGGCAGGTGAAGCGCCTGGCCTGGAAGCAAGACCTGCTGGCCCGGATCGAGGTGCTGAAGACCGCCCCGGCCCAACCGCTGGCGACCGTGCTGACCGGCAAGGGCGACGCGTCCTGGACACGCGTTTCGGTGACCTGCGTCCCCGGCCAGCCCGAGACCCTGCCGCTGGTCTACGGCGTCCGCGACGGCGACATCGTCTGGCGCGCCACCGCCATCTGCCGGACCTCGGCGGCGGGTTACGGCGCGATCCTGCTGGACCTGGGCGTGGTCAAGGCCCTGACCGGCCAGCCGACTCCCGCGCCGCTGGCCCTGGGCGCACCGGCCCAAGCCGTCGGCGTGCTGATGGCGCCCAGGTCGCTGGGTGGCGACCGGGCCGCGACGGTGGCCCGCTTCGCCGCCGACAAGCCCGCGCCCTACATCCTGATGGTCGAGTCCGTGACCCCCGCGCCGCCCGGAATCACCCCCGCGCCGCTGCCGGCAGAAATTTCCAATCGGCACCTGGAATACGCCCTGACGTGGTTCGGTCTTGCCGTGACCCTGCTGTTTATCTATGCCGCCATGCTCTGGCGGAAGATGAGATCCTGATGCGCTACGTTTCGACCCGGGGCGAATCCCCCTCGATCGGTTTCCTCGACGCGGTCCTGGCCGGCCTGGCCCCGGACGGCGGCCTCTATGTGCCAGAGCGCTGGCCCACCTTCACGCCCGAAGAGATCGCCGCCTTCGCCGGCCAGCCCTACGCCAAGGTGGCTGCCGCCGTGGTTGGCAAGTTCGTCGGCGACGACGTCCCGGCCGAGGACCTGGCCCTGATGTGCGAGGAGGCCTATTCGACCTTCGCCCACGCCGCCGTCGCGCCGCTGAAGCAACTGGCCCCCGGCCGTCACCTGCTGGAGCTGTTCCACGGCCCGACCCTGGCTTTCAAGGACGTGGCGATGCAGCTGCTGGGGCGGCTGTACGACTATGTGCTGTCGCGCCAGTCGCGGACCATGACCATCATCTGCGCCACCTCGGGCGACACCGGCGGCGCGGCGGTCGAGGCCTTCCGCGGCCGCGCGCACGCCCGCATCGTCGCCCTGTTCCCAGAGGGCCGGATCAGCGAGGTCCAGCGCCGGTTCATGACCACGGCCACCGACAAGAACGTCGCCTGCGTCTCGATCCAGGGCTCGTTCGACGACTGCCAGGCCATCGTCAAGCAGGCCTTCCAGGACGACCAGTTCCGCCACGCGGTCGACCTGTCGGGCGTCAACTCGATCAACTGGGCGCGGATCGCCGCCCAGAGCGTCTATTTCTTCACCGCCGCCGTCGCCCTGGGCACCCCGGCCCGCAAGGTCGCCTTTGTCGTGCCCACGGGCAATTTCGGCGACGCCTACGCCGCCTATGTCGCCACCCGCATGGGCCTGCCGGTGGCCCGGATCGTGGCCGCGACCAACAGCAACGACATCCTCGCTCGGGCCTTCGAGGAAGGCCGCTACGCGCGGGGCGCGGTGGCCGCCACCCAGAGCCCGGCCATGGACATCCAGGTGGCCTCCAACTTCGAGCGCCTGTATTTCGAAGCCGTCGGCCGCGACGGCGTCGAGACCGGCCGGGCCTTCCGCGCCTTCGCCGGCACGGGCGTGCTGGACATCCCGCCCAGCGCCCACGCCAAGATGCGCGAACTGTTCCAGGGCGCTTCGGTCAGCGAGGCCGACACCGCCAAGACCATCCTGTCGACTCTGAACGAGACCGGCGAGGTCATCGACCCGCACACCGCCGTCGGCGTCGCCGCCGCCAACGTGCTGCGCCTGGCCGATCCGGCCACCCCGGTCGTGGTGCTGTCCACCGCCCACCCCGCCAAGTTCCCCGAGGCGGTGTCGGCCGCCGCCGGCGTCACGCCGGCCACGCCCCGCGCCACGCCGGACTTGTCCAAGAAGCCCGAGAAGTTCGACCGTCTGCCGGCCGACGCCGAGACGGTGAAGGCGTTCGTGCGGGTGTTCGCGTCCACGGGTTCGTGATACGGGGCGTCTTTGCTCCTCACCCGTGAAACGGGGGAGGTGGCGCGATGCGCAGCATCGTGACGGAGGGGGCGTCCGGCCGCCTTCCCGACGCCCCCTCCGTCCGCTTCGCGGCCACCTCCCCCGTTTCACGGGGGAGGAGAAAGACTGAATGACCACCACCCTCCACACCCTCGAAAACGGCGTCCGCGTCGTCCATGACCCGATGCCGGGCCTGGAGACCATCGCCCTGTCGGTCGTGGCCGGCCGCGGGGCGGCCTACGAGGACCCGGCCCGGTCGGGCTGGTCGCACCTGCTGGAGCACATGGTGTTCAAGGGCGCGGGCCAACGCTCGTCCCGCGACATCGTCGAGGTGATCGAGGCCCAGGGCGGTCAGATCAACGCCGCCACCGGCTACGAGCGCACCAGCTTCCAGGTCCGCGCCCTGAAGGGCGGGCTGGACCTGGGCATGGCGGTGCTGTCCGACCTTGTCCTGCGTCCTACCCTCGACCAGGGCGACCTGACCCGCGAGAAGCAGGTGGTGGCCCAGGAGATCGCCGAGGCCGCCGACGCCCCCGACGACTACGTCTTCGACCTGGTCCAGGCCGCCGCCTGGGGCGACCATCCGCTGGCCCGACCGATCCTGGGCACGGTCGACAGCGTCAATTCCGCCACCGTCCAGGGCCTGTCGCACTGGCGCGGCCAGCTCTACGCCGCCGACCGATTGATCGTCAGCTGCTCGGGCGCGGTCGCGCTGGACGAGGTGCTGGACCTGGCCCGCCGTGAATTCGGCGCGATGCCCGCCGCGCCTGGGGCCTTGGCTTCCGACCCGGCCGGCTTCGTGGGCGGCCGCAGGAGCCAGGCCCGCAAGCTGGAGCAGGCGCACCTGGTGTTCATGCTGCCGGCCGTCAGCGCCCGCGAGGACGACTATTTCGCCCTGCGGATCTTCGCCGAGGCCCTGGGCGGGGGGATGTCGTCGCGGCTGTTCCAGGAAGCCCGCGAGAAACGGGGGCTAGCCTACAACATCGACGCCTATGCCGACACCTATGCCGACGCCGGGGCCCTGGGCGTCTATGCCGGCTGCGCGGCCGGCGACGCGGCCGAGACCGCCAAGGTCTGCGCCGAGCAGATCGCCCTGCTGGCCACCCGGATCGAGGACGCCGAACTGGCCCGCGCCAAGGCCCAGCTGAAGGCCCATATGTTCATGGCCCGCGAGCAGCCGCTGTCGCGCGCCGAGCAGGCGGCCGGCCAGGCCCTGATGTTCGACCGCCTCTACACCCCCGCCGAACTGGCCGAGGCGGTCGACGCCGTGAGCGTCGACGACCTCCAGCGCCTGGGCCGCGCGATCCTGGGGCCCGGCAAGGCCGCCAGCGCCATCCTGGGCGCCAAGGCGTCCCTGAAGGCGGGCGAAGTGTTCGAGCGGGCGCTGGGATAGGGGAGGGGGCGTCGGCCCAGGCGGCCGAACCCTCCCACCGCCTCAGGGCGCCAGCGCCGGTCCTGGGTCGCCCTTCATCTGCAGCCAGTCGGTGAACGGCAGGTGGTAATAGAGGTCGAAGACCTCGGCCTGCAGCTTGAAGGGCAGGCTGGCCTCGCTGTTCCACAGCATCACCACGCCGGTCTTGGTGGCCGGGTCGAACATCATCGTCGAGCGGTAGCCGTCCACCGCGCCGCTATGGCCGATCAGGCGGTGGCCCTTGTAGCCGAAGCTGCGCATGCCCAGGCCGTAGCCGGGGTGCTCCAGCGATCGGCCCAGGGGCGAGTTGCCGTAGGGACGCCCGGTATCGACCCGCGGGCGCTGGATCTCGGCCAGCACCTCGGCCGGCAGGACGGCGGGAGCCTGGCCCATCTGGGCCTGCATCCATCGCGCGAGATCGACGATATTGGAATTGACCCCGGCCGCGGCCGGGATCCGGTAGTAGGCGTCGGCCAGGGGCAGGGCGCGGCCGCCGCGCGACGGCCGGGCCCAATGGCCGGCGCCGCGCAGGCCGTCGGCGCCGATCGTTGCGCTGGTCATGCCCAGGGGCAGGAACAATCGCTGGCGGGCCTCGTCCGCATAGGGCCGGTGGGTGGCGGTCTCCACAACCTCGCGGATCGTGTCGTAGGCGACGTTCTGGTAGGTGTGGCAGGTGGCCGGCGGACACTGCGGGGCCACCGCCGCCAGGCTCTGGCGGATCGTCCTGGGATCCCGGCCGCCTTCCAGCCACCCGTCATAGGCGTTGCGCGGCAGGCCGGTGCGCTGGGACAGAAGCTGCGCGACCGTCAGGGCGTTCTGGGCGTCGCCGGGCAGGCGCAGGCTGGTGTCGAACTTGCCCAGCGGATCGTCCAGCGAGAACACCCCGTCGCGGGCCAGGCGGGCGCTGAGCGTGCTGGCCACGGTCTTGGACAGCGACGCCCAGCGGAAGACGGTGTCGGCGCCGACCTTCTCGCCGTCGTCGGGAGACGTCAGGCCATAGCCGCGCACGAACGACAGGCGGCCGTTCTCGACCATGGCGATCGCCAGGCCTTGCATGGAACGGTCTGTCATCATCGCCTGGATACGGGCGTCCAGGGCGCGATAGTCGATCTCGCCGCGCCAGGTCTTCGGCTCCAGCGGCAGGGCGAGCGGCGTCGCCGGCGCGGCCGCCGCCTCACGGATCTTGACCGGACGCGGACGATGCAGGGCGGTCCAGCCCAGCGCGCCCAGGCCGGCCGCCAACAGCACCGCCGCCGCGATCCGCCAACCGCGCCGGGGACGGCGGGCGAAGGTGTTTTGCCGGGTCTTGTAGAACTTGGTCAGCCGTCTGTTCCGTCGAATCCGCGTCGCGCGTGATGAAGGTCGTGTCCTACCCCTTTGCCGCGCCGCGACAAGGTGCTTCGGCCCGCAACGTCGCGTCCAAAGGTCACGGGGCGTCGGCGACGGCGCGCCCCTATTGCCTCCGGCGCGTTGACGCTCGAAGGTGCGCCCCTCAACGAGAACCTTCCGCTTGTCCGCCTTTCTCCGCCTCTTCCAGACCGACCCCGGCCCGCGCCTCGAAGGCCAGACGGTGTTCCTGCGCCTGCCGCGCCTGCACGACTACAAGCCCTGGGCCGAGCTGCGCGCCCGCTCGGCCGCCTTCCTCAAGCCCTGGGAGCCGACCTGGCCCGAGGACGATCTGACCCGTCCGGCCTTCCGCGCCCGGCTCAACGCCTACGCCCGCGAGATGGAGGTGGGGGAGGCGTTTCCGTTCTTCATGTTCCGGCGCGAGGACGGCGCGCTGATCGGCGGGGTGCGCCTGTTCCACATCCGCCGCGGCGTGTCGCAGACCGCGGTCATGGGCTACTGGATCGGACAGCCCTACGCCCGCCAGGGCTACATGCGCGACGGCGTCCGGGCCGCGATCGACTTCGCGTTCGGCGAGCTGGGCCTGCACAGGCTGGAAGCCGCCTGCATGCCGGAGAACGAGCCCTCGGCCGCCGTTCTGCTGAAATCGGGCTTCGGGGAAGAGGGATATGCGCCCGCTTATCTGAAAATTAACGGCGAGTGGCGAGATCATCGTCTGTTCGGGATGGTCGCGCCTCCGGTCGGTTAGCCGGTCTTCTCTTCGGGGAAGAACCTCAGCGCGGACCCGGGCGCGGCGCTTTCGGCGCGGGATCAGGGCATGTCGTTCAAGATCAGTCAGCGACGCGTATGGGACGCCACGGCCACGCTGGAGGCCTTGGGCGCCGCCGAAGTCGCGCTGTGGCTCTGGGAACCCGAGGCCGACCGCCTGCGCGTCAACGGCGCTTCACGGGCCTTGGGCCTGGGGCCGCTGGCCCCGGACTGCTCCTCCGCCGCCTTCCGCGCCCTGACCCTGCCCCAGGACCGCGCCCAGGCCGAGGACATTCTCAAGGTCCGCGCGCCCGGCAGCGAGATCGTCGCGCGCCTGCGCATGCGGGGCGGCGGGACCTGCATCTGGCGCGGGACCTGGCTGGAAGACGGGGTGCGCGCCGCCGGCGTCATCGCCCCCGAGGTCAAGTTCGCCGCCTCCGAGCGCGACACCCTGACCGGCCTTCTGGACCGCAAGAGCTTCATCGCCCACGCCCGCGAGCGGCTGGCCAGGAGCGGCGTGCATGAACTGGTGGTCGCCGACGTCGATCGCCTGCGCCGCCTGAACGAGGCCCTGGGCCACGAGCGGGCCGACCTGGTGCTGGCCGCCCTGGGCTCGCGCCTGGCCGCCGCCTTCCCGTCCGAAGCCCTGCTGGGTCGGATCGGCGAGGACGAGTTCGCGGTGCTGTGCGACCCGGCCGGCTTCGAGCCCGCGGAGCTGCTGCGCACCGCCCTGGAGCAGCCCCTGCGGGTGGCGGGCTTCGACATCCATCCGACCCTGTCGATCGGCGCCGTGGCGGCCGAGGGCGGCGAGGACGCCCCCGAGGCGGCCGAACTGCTGCGCCGCGCCGAGCTGGCCGTCGAGGCCGCCGGGTCCGCAGGACGGGGCGGGGCCGCCGCCTACGGCCGTTCGATGGAGACCGACGGCCTGTCGCGCCTGGCCCTGGAGGCCGACCTGCGCGGCGCGATCGGCCGCGGCGAGATCACCCCCTTCTTCCAGCCCGTGGTGCGGCTGTCGACCGGCGCCCTGTCGGGCTTCGAGGCCTTGGCCCGCTGGATCCATCCGCGCCGCGGTATGCTGCCGCCCGACGAGTTCCTCCCGCTGGTGGAGGAGATGGGTCTGATGAGCGAGCTGGGCGAGCACATGATGCGCACCTCGGCCCGCCAGCTGGCCGCCTGGCGCCGCTCGCACCCGGCCGTCGGCGCCCTGACCGTCAGCGTCAATCTGTCGACCGGCGAGATCGACCGCCCGGGCCTGGTCCACGACGTGCGCCAGGTGCTCAAGGAGCACGACCTGCCGCGCGGCGCGCTGAAGCTGGAAGTCACCGAAAGCGACATCATGCGTGATCCCGAGCGGGCCGCGGTGATCCTGCGGACCCTGCGAGACGCCGGCGCCGGCCTGGCGCTGGACGACTTCGGCACCGGCTTCTCGTCGCTGTCCTACCTGACCCGCCTGCCGTTCGACACGCTGAAGATCGACCGCTACTTCGTGCGGACCATGGGCAGCAACGCCGGCTCGGCCAAGATCGTCCGCTCGGTGGTCAAGCTGGGCCAGGACCTGGACCTGGAAGTCGTCGCCGAGGGCGTCGAGAACGCCGAGATGGCCCGGGCCCTGCAGTCGCTCGGCTGCGACTACGGCCAGGGCTTCGGCTACGCCCCGGCCCTGTCGCCGCAGGAGGCCGAGGTCTATCTGAACGAGGCCTATGTGGACGGCGCCGCGCCGGTGAAAGCGCGGGGGTAAGGGCAAGCCAAGCGATTCCCATATCGCGCGGCTGGCTCTAGTGGTTGTGGATAGTTGGCGATCTTGGGCCGAATTCCTCGTCCTTCGACAGGCTCAGGATGAGGAATTCTACTGAACCGTCCTAAAAAGTAGCCCTCATCCTGAGCTTGTCGAAGGACGAGGGCGGCCCACAACGCCAAACGCCTAACTGCCCACAGCCTCTAGTGGTTGGCCGTCGAGGCCGGGATCTGCTCGACCACCGGTTCATGGGCCAGGCCGGCGAGGCCGCCCAGCTGCATCGAGTCCAGCGCCGTGCTGGGCACGATGACGAAGGTCGCGTTCTGCTTCAGCCCTTCGTAGAGCATGTTCATGGCCCGCAGGTGCAGGGCGGTGGGATTGCCCGCATAGCCGCGGGCCGCTTCCTGAAAGCTTTCGGCCACCTGACGCTCGGAATCGCCCAGGATGATCCGGGCCTGGCGCTCGCGCTCGGCCTGGGCCTGCATGGACATCGCGTTCTCCAGGGCCTCGGGGATCAGGACGTCCTTGATCTCCACCGAGATGACGTTGACGCCCCACGGCTCGGTGCGTTCGTCGATGATCCTGCGCAGTTCCTTGCCGATCTTTTCGCGGCCCTCCAGCATGGCGGCCAGCACGGTCTTGCCGATGACGTCGCGCAGGGCGGTCTGGGACGCCCAGGCGATGGCGCTGTGATAGTCCTCGACGTCCATCGCCGCCTTCTGGGGATCGATGACCTTCCAGAACAGCACCGCGTCCACATCGACGGGCACGGTGTCCTTGGTCAGGGTCTTTTCGGCCTTGAACGTGGAGGTGATCACCCGGATGTCGATCCAGTAGGGAATGACATCGACGATCGGGATGATCCAGAACAGGCCTGGGCCGTTGAGGACGCGAAACCGCCCGAGGCGCAGGACGACCGCCCGTTCCCACTGGCTGGCGACCTTGATCGCCGCGGCCAGCAAGGTCGCCGCGACGACGAACGCGGCCAGCAGGGCGGCCGCCGCCGTGACGTCGGCGCGTATCTGCCAGGATATCGCCGCGCCCGCGCCGGCGACGAGGAAGAAGAGGGTGAGGGGGATAGCACTGGGCTGGCGCATGGGCCTGTTCCCGCGATGGATGCGGAGGCCCCGGCGCGGCGCGCCGCGACTTGCATCAGCTAGTGAAACGCCCATCCAAGGCGAAGGTTTCGGCGCGGATGAGGTTTCGCCGCCTCGGGTGTGGGGTCCCCGAATGAGGTCGCGCGGTTTGCTCTAGGCCCGGCCCGCCTGGCTCGACAGGTGGTCGGCCGTGACGCCGATCTTGGCCAGGGCCATGGTCCATTTGTTGTCGTAGTCGTCGCCGAACAGCAGGGCCTCGTCGGCGTCGCAGATCAGCCAGACATTGTCGCGCAGTTCCTGCTCCAGCTGGCCCGGACCCCAGCCGGAATAGCCCAGGGCCAGGATGGCGTGGCGCGGCCGGCGGATCTTGCTGCCCAGGGCGTCCAGGGCGTCGCGGGTCACGGTCAGGGCCAGGCCGTCGGCCACCGGCACGGTGGAGTCGGGCGAGACATAGTCGTCGGTGTGCAGCACGAAGCCGCGCTCGCGCTCGACCGGCCCGCCCAGCATCACCAGGTCGCCGCCGGCCTCGATCTCGGGCGCGACGCCCAGGTTGTTGAGCAGCTCGAACAGGGTCAGGCCCTCGACCGGGCGGTTGACCGCCAAGCCCATGGCCTGCTCGGCGTCGTGGGCGCAGACGTACAGCACGGCGCGCTCGAAGCGCGGGTCCTCGATGCCCGGCATGGCCACCAGCATCTGGCCGGCCAGGAAGCCGGTCTGGCCGCCATTCCGGTCCGAGGCTCCGCGATCCGTGCGAGGTGAGTCCATGACAAGAGGATCGGATCGGAACGCGTCGGTTTCAAGTCCAACCTTCCCTTGGCGATCGGCGTCGGGGCCTTTATCTCGGTTGCGCGTTCTCAACGCGCATCTTCCCTTTCCCCGGGCAACCCACAGGACACCGCACATGGCGATCAAGGTTGGCGACAAGCTTCCTTCGGCGACTTTCATGACCAGCACGGCCGAGGGTCCGGCCCCGGTCACGACCGACGACCTGTTCAAGGGCAAGACCGTGGCCCTGTTCGCGGTGCCCGGCGCGTTCACCCCGACCTGCTCGGCCAAGCACCTGCCGGGTTTCAAGGAGAAGGCCGCGGACCTCAAGGCCAAGGGCGTCGACACGATCGCCTGCGTCTCGGTCAACGATGTCTTCGTGATGAAGGCCTGGGCCGCCGACCAGGGCATCACCGACGAGGTTCTGCTGCTGGCCGACGGCAACGGCGACTTCACCCGGGCCGTCGGCCTGGAGTTCGACGGCAGCAAGTTCGGCATGGGCCTGCGCTCGCAGCGCTACTCGCTGATCGCCAAGGACGGGGTGGTCGAGACCCTGAACGTGGAAGAGGGCGGGGAATTCAAGGTCTCGTCGGCGGATTACATGCTGGGCCAGCTGTAGCGATTTACGATCGGGGACGTACGCATGCGTGCGTCCCCATCAGCAGAAGACCCCCTCAGTCGCTCCGCGACAGCTCCCCCGGAGGGGGAGCATCTGATTGGCGCGGCGTCGGCCGAGATCCTCCCCTTTTGGGGGAGGTGGCCCGGAGGGCCGGAGGGGGGTTAGGCCCCAAGCATCTCCGGCGTCACCGCTTCCAAATCCGCCGACCCTCCCGTCACTGCCGCCACCTGCCCCGGCACGGTCGCCAGCACGTTCTCGCCATAGACCCGCGCCAGGGCCAGCCGCAGCCCCACGGGCTCGGCCAGCGCCCCCTTGGCCAGCATCCAGCCGCCGACGGTGTCGCCCAGCAGCTTCAGATAGGCCGTGGCGCCCGAGAGAGCGTCGGGCATGGCCCGGGCCCGGCGCTCGATCAGCCAGGCGGTGGCCGAACTGGCCGCGTCCAGGGCGGCCTTGAAGCGCAGGGCCACGCCGCCCAGGTCGCCGCCGGCCGCCTCCAACGCCTCCTGGGTGTCGCGCATGTCGTCCATCAGGTCGCCGATCGCCTGGCCTTCCGCCAGGGGGAGCTTGCGGCCGATCAGGTCGATGGCCTGGATGCCGTTGGCCCCCTCGTAGATCGGGGCGATGCGGGCGTCGCGATAGTGCTGGGCCGCGCCGGTCTCCTCGATGAAGCCCATGCCGCCGTGCACCTGCACGCCCTGGGAGGCGACCTCGACCCCGATGTCGGTGGACCAGGCCTTGGCGATCGGGGTCAGCAGCTCCTCGCGCAGCTTGGCGGTCGCGCGCTCTTCCTCGGTGGCGGCGTGGGTGGAGAGGTCGGCGGCCACGGCGGTCGACAGGCAGATCCCACGCGCCGCCTCGATCCTGGCCTTCATCAGCACCAGGGTCTTGCGGATGTCGGGGTGGTCGTAGAGGCGCGCGGGATGGGCCCCCGTCCAGGCCGAGCGGCCCTGAGTGCGCTCCAGCGAGAAGTCCAACGCCTGCTGGTAGGCCCGCTCGGCGATCGCCACGCCCTGGGCCCCGACCTGCAACCGCGCGGCGTTCATCATCGTGAACATGTGGGCCAGGCCCGAGCCCAGTTGGCCGACCAGCTCGGCCTTGGCCCCCTCGTACAGCATCACGCAGGTGGGCGAGCCGTGGATGCCCAGCTTGTGCTCCAACCCGCCGACCCGCAGGGCGTTGACCGCGCCCAGGCCGCCGGCCTCGTTGACCAGAACCTTGGGGGCCAGGAACAGCGAGATGCCCTTGACGCCGGGCGGGGCGTCGGGCGTACGGGCCAGCACCAGGTGCAGGATGTTGTCGGCGGCGTCGTGATCGCCCCAGGTGATGAAGATCTTCTGGCCCGACAGGGTGTAGCCGCCGTCGCCGTCCGGCGTGGCCATCGTCGTTAGGGCGCCCAGGTCCGAGCCGGCCTGGGGCTCGGTCAGGTTCATGGTCCCGGTCCATTCGCCCGACACCAGGCGGGGCAGGTAGAGGGCCTTCTGGCGCTCGGAGCCGTGGTGGGTCAGGGCCTCGATGGCCCCCAGGCTCAGCATCGGGCACAGGCCGAAGGCCATGTTGGCCGCCTGGACCATTTCCAGCACCGCGACCTCCAGGGTCTTGGGCAGGCCCTGGCCGCCGTGCTCGGGCGCGGCCGCCAGGCTGGTCCAGCCGTCCTGGGCGAACTGGCGGTAGGCGTCGGCGAAGCCGGGCGCGGCGCGGACCACGCCGTTTTCGAGCCTCGCGCCGACCAGGTCGCCGCCCCGGTTCAGCGGGGCCAGCACCTCGCTGGCGAACGCCCCCGCCGCCTCGAGCACCGCGCTGACCGTGTCGGCGTCGGCCTCCGGGAAGGCGTCGGCCAGGCGGTCGAACCCGGCCACGTGCTTCAGGGCGAAGGCGAGGTCGCGGACGGGCGCGCGGTAGGTCATGAGCAGGTCCGATCTGGCGGCGGGTAGGTGAACTCTGTTTAGATGTCGCGCCGCCCCCTGCAAAGTCGATGGGATCACGGCTTCGTGAAGGGCGGTCCCTTCCACCCCGGGCCAAGCTTCCTAAGTTGGGGTTCGGCAACCGTTGCTATTACAGTTTGGAGACTGTCCCCCGATGAACCGCGCCCTGAACCGCCGCCTCGCCCCGTCTCTCCTAAAGGGCGCCGTTCTGGCTGGCGCTCTTCTGACCGCGTCCGTCACCCTGCCGGCCATGGCTCAGGCCCAGGTCGCGAGCGATCCGGCCGCCGCCCCGGCCGGAACCTGGACGCTGGACAAGCGCCACGCCAGCCTGACCCTGAAGGTCACGCACTTCGGCACCTCGCACTACACCTTCCGTTTCGCCCAGGGCGCCATCGACGGGTCGTACGCCTACGACCCGGCCAAGCCGCTGGACACCAAGGTGTCGATCACCATCGACGCGACCAAGGTCGACACCGGCCTGCCGGATTTCGACAAGGAAATCGGCACGGACCCGAAGTTCTTCAACGGCGCGCAATATCCGAAGATCACCTTCGTCTCGACCAAGGTCGAGCCGGGCAAGCTGACCGGCGACCTGACCTTCCGCGGCGTGACCAAGCCGGTCACCCTGGACGTCAAGTACAACGGCTACGCCAAGACCCCGTTCGGCTCGCAGATCATGGGCTTCTCGGCGACGGGCAAGATCAAGCGCTCGGACTTCGGCTTCACCCACCTCGTGCCGATGGTCAGCGACGACGTCGACCTGGCGATCGAAGCCGAGTTCAATCCGAAGAAATAAGCTAGACCTCCTCATCCTGAGGCGCCCGCGCAGCGGGCCTCGAAGGACGCACGGCTTTCACGCTGCGTCCTTCGAGGCTCGACCAAAGGGTCGAGCACCTCAGGAAGAGGCGCGCTAATGGATCTACTAAGACCCGAGACGAGGACGACCATGACCGCCGAAGCGCCTATCGAGACCTCTTCGGCGGCGGGTCGTTCCGTCCGCTACACGACCGTCGCCATCGTCCTGCACTGGCTGATCGCCGCCGCCATCGTCTTCCAGATCATCCTGGGCTGGCGGATGGGCGACGAGCCCAAGGGGCCGGCCACCTACGCCATCTTCCAGCTGCACAAGTCGATCGGCATCACCATCCTGCTGCTCAGCCTGGCGCGGCTGGCCTGGCGGCTGTTCCACCGGCCGCCGCCGCATCCGGTGGGGCAGCCGCGCTGGGAGACGATCGCCTCGCAAGTCGTCCATGTCGCGTTCTACGTGATCATGATCGGCCTGCCGGTCACCGGCTGGATCATGGTCTCGGCCAGCAAGCTGAACATCCCGACCCTGCTGTACGGGACCGTTCCCTGGCCGCATCTGCCGCTGCTGCCCGAACTGGCCACGGAGCCCAAGCACCTCTGGTACAAGGCCGGCCAGATCAGCCACGACCTGCTGGTCAAGACGACCTATCTGCTGCTGGCCCTGCACCTGGGCGCGGTGGCCAAGCACCAGATCCTCGACCGCGACGAAGTGTTCGGCCACATGGCGGCCGGCGCCAAGCCGGGGTGGAAGGAGCCGCGGGCCTGGCTGGCCGCCGCTGGCCTGATCGCCGTGATCGCGGCGGGGTACCTGTACAAGCCGGCGGTCAAGGCCAAGGCGCCCGCCGCCCCGGCCGAGATCGCCGACGTCCAGGCCCCGGCGGCCCCGCCGGAACCCACGGTCGCTGGCCCGGCCCCGACTACGCCGGTCACCGAAGCCGCGCCCGCCGCCGCTCCGCCCGAGCCCGACGCGGCCATGAAGGACCCCGTCGCCTGGACGGTGGCCAAGAGCTCGACCCTGAACTTCACCGCCAGCTGGGCCGGCGACGCCATCGAGGGCCAGTTCAAGCGCTGGACCGCCGACATCCTGTTCTCGCCCGAGGCCCTGGACCGCTCCAAGCTGACCGTCAGCATCGACATGGGCTCGGCCGCCACCGGCGACGACCAGCGTGATTCCAGCCTACCCAGCGACGACTTCTTCGCCACGGCCAGCCATCCCAAGGCGACCTTCACGGCCAGCAAGTTCCGCAAGACCGGCGACGGCAAGTTCGTCGCCGACGGGACGCTGGACCTGCGCGGCGTCAAGAAGCCGGTCAGCCTGCCCTTCACCCTGAAGATCGACGGCGACACGGCCACGGCCCGGGGTGTAACCACCCTGGACCGGACGGCGTTCGGGGTTGGACAGGGCGAATGGGCGTCTACGGATCAGATCGGCGGCAAGGTGAAGGTCAGCTTCGCCATCACGGCCAAGCGGAAATAGCGACCGCCGCCAGGGTCCTGGCGGACGGCGGGCTGGTGCTGCTGCCCACCGAGACCGTCTACGGCCTGGGCGCCGACGCCGCGAACCCGGTGGCGGTGGCGGCGATCTTCGAGGCCAAGGGCCGCCCGCACTTCAACCCGCTGATCGCCCACGTCCACGACGTCGAGACGGCCGCCCGCATCGCCGCCTTCGACGACCGCGCCCTGGCCCTGGCCGCCGCCTTCTGGCCCGGCCCGCTGACGATCGTCGCCCCGATCCGCGATCCGGCCGCCGTCTGCGACCTGGCGCGGGCGGGGCTGGACACCGTGGCCATCCGGGTGCCCGGCCATCCGTTGTCGCGCGCCGTGCTGGCGGCGTTCGGCGGGGCGGTGGTCGCGCCGTCGGCCAACCGTTCGGGCCGGCCCAGCCCGACCACCTTCGCCGACGCCTTCGCCGAGACCGGCGACAAGGCCGCCGCCGCCCTGGACGGCGGGCCCTGCGAGGTGGGCCTGGAATCCACCGTCGTCGCCGTGCTCGACGGCCCGGTCCGTCTGCTGCGCCCCGGCGCCGTGACCCGGGCCCAGCTGGAGGCGGTGGTCGGTCCGCTGGCCCAGGCCGACGACGACGCCAAGCGCTCGCCCGGCCGCCTGGCCCTGCACTACGCGCCCGACGCGCCCGTGCGGGTCGACGCCGAGGCTCCGCGCGAGGGCGAGGCGTTCCTGGCGTTCGGGCCGTGGCCGGCGGGGGAGGGCGTGTTCAACCTCAGCCCCTCGGGCGACCTCGTCGAAGCCGCGGCCAACCTGTTCGCGTTCCTGCGCGCCGCCGACCGGACCCAGCCCGCCGGCATCGCCGTCGCCCCGATCCCGGACGAAGGCCTCGGCGAGGCGATCAACGACCGTCTGAGACGGGCGGCTGGGTTCGTGGGATAAGAGCCGATGAAATTCCGCATCATGTATCTCGAAGACAAGTCCAAGGGCCTGAACGGTCCGGCCCGGATCGGGCGCGTCAGGCTCTCCAAGACGGGCGAGACCCTCTACTACGGCGGGCGCACGTTCGAGGCGCTGCGGAACTCCGGCCTGAAAGCCAATTTCAGCGACGTCGAAACCGGTCAGCCCTTCTGGATCGCCAAGGCCCGCAAGGGCGGCGACGACCGGCTCTACAAGGGCGCTGGCGATCCGCCGGTGATCGACGACGACGTGGCCGAGGAATACTGGCGCGACGTTCGGGGTCTGCCGCAACCGGCGGCGGGCTAGCCGAGGGCCGAGCGGACGTCGGTCAGCGGAAAATCATCGCCCTTGTAGAGCAGGGGGGCGTCCAGTTGTTTGGCTAGGGCGTAGGCGAAGCAGTCGGCGAGGTTCAGCTTCGCGGGATGATAGCGCCGGCCGTAGGCGAGATAGGCGCTGAGCGCCTCTGACGAGAGGTTCTCATCCGGCGTGACCTTCACGCCCAGTCCTCTTAGCCAGTCGTCGAGATCTTCCTGCGTCGCCAGGCGTCTTCGGCCGATCAGGATCAGCCCAGTCTCGACGTAATTCACCGCCGCGATGCACGATGCGGTGCGCTCGAGAATTTCCAGGAAGTGGTCAGCTTCGGGTTCTTCGTCACCGATGGCGACCAACGCCGAGGCGTCGACCACGATCACTGAGCGTCGTCCACGTCCGTGACGCCTGGAATTTCCCAAAGCGCATCGAAATCAGCCTTGGTGACGTTAAGCTTGATCTTGTCGAGCCCCGCCTTGCGGCGAAATTCAGTTGTCGCCGCGCGCATGCTTTCCAGGGTTCGAGGCGGCGGCGCCGGCGCTTCCCGTTCCAACGCTTCGCGCGCCAGGGTGTCGATCACCCCGGTGATGGTCTGGCCCCGCAGCGCCGCGATCTCGCGCACGGCTTTCTCTGTCTCGGGGTTCTTGATGAAGATGCCCATGACGGCCTCCGGTATATACCGGAGGATATACTATCCGCGGCGAGCTCGGAAGCGTATCCTCCGCCCCATGACCAAGCCCGTTCCCGCCGACACCCTGTCCCGCCTGAAGGCCGTGCTCGGCGAGGGCGGGTGGAGCCAGGATCCCGACCGCCTGGCCCCCAAGCTGCAGGAGTGGCGCGGCCGCTGGACCGGCGAGACGCCGCTGCTGGCCCTGCCGCGCTCGACGGCGCAGGTCGCGGCGGTGGTCGGGATCTGCGCCGCCGACGGCGTGGCGATCACCCCGCAGGGCGGCAACACCGGCCTGGTCGCCGGCCAGATCCCGCGCGGCGAGATCCTGCTCTCGACCGAGAAGCTGACGGCGGTGCGCGACGTCGACGCCTTCGACGACGTGATGGTGCTGGAGGCGGGCGTGGCCCTGGCCAGGGCCCACGAGGTCGCCCTGTCGATCAACCGCCGCTTCCCGCTGAGCCTGGCCTCGGAGGGTTCGTGCACCATCGGCGGCCTGGCCTCGACCAACGCCGGCGGCACGGCGGTGCTGCGCTACGGGGTGATGCGAGACCAGATCCTGGGGCTGGAGGCGGTGCTGCCCAACGGCGAGGTCTGGAACGGCCTCAAGCGCCTGCGCAAGGACAACACCGGCTATGACCTCAAGCACCTGCTGATCGGGGCCGAGGGCACGCTGGGGATCATCACCGCCGCCAGCCTGAAGCTCTATCCGCTACTGGCGTCGCGCTGCGTGGCCATCGCCGCCGTCGCCACGCCGTACGACGCCATCGCCCTCTTGGCCCGGGCCAAGGACGAGACCGGCGGGGCGGTCGAGGCTTTCGAGCTGATGAGCCGCCTGGGCGTGGCCTTCGCCCTGAAGAACATCCCAGGCCTGCGCGAGCCGCTGGAGGCCGTGCATCCCTGGTACGTGCTGGTCGAGACCGCCTCGGGCGAGCCCGGCGCGGCCGAGGCGGCGATGGAGCGGCTGCTGGCCGGGGCGCTGGAAAGCGGCCTGATCCAGGACGCCGCCGTCGCTCAATCCGCTACCCAGGCCCACGCCTTCTGGGCGGTGCGCGAGAACCAGTCCGGCGGCCAGAAGCCCGAGGGCGCGGCCTGGAAGCACGACGTCTCGGTCCCGGTCTCCAGGGTCGCTGACTTCATCGACCAGGCCACGGCGGCGGTCGAGAGGCTGGCGCCCGGCGTGCGGGTCGTGGCCTTCGGCCATGTCGGCGACGGCAACGTCCATTACGACGTGCTGCGGCCCGACGGCGATTCGGACGACGCCCACGACGCCCTGCGCGACGCGGGCGCGCGGATCGTCCACGACATCGTCGCGGCGATGGACGGCTCGATCAGCGCCGAGCACGGCCTGGGGGCGATGAAGTCGGCCGAGGCCTTGCGCTACAAGAGCGCCGTCGAGATCGAGGCTCTGCGCGCCATCCGCGCGGCCTTGGATCCGCGGCGGATCATGAACCCCCGCGTGCTGTTCTAGCTTTCGGACGGTGCTCTAAGCCGCGTCGTCCGTTCGTTTCGCCGCCAGGGCCGCCTTCCGGGCGCGCCGGACGCTGACACATACGAAGATCGAGGCCAGGGCGCCGGCCGGGATCGTGGCCTTGTAGAAGCCGGGCTGCTGGCCCGGCCCCAGCAGGTTGATCGCCGCCGGCATGAAGCCCCACTCGCCCGTGGACGCCCGCATCCAGAACGCTCCGATGCCGACGAAACACAGCACCGCCCAGGCGATGCGCCACTTCAGGCCCGGCGTGCGGATCACCAGGAACAGGCCCACGAACATCACCAGCGGGCAGGTCAGGGCGGCGATCAGGCCCAAGGACTGGGGAAGAAGCGGGGGCATCGGTCATGGTCCGGCGAAAGGGCGGGCAACATCGCGGCGGGCGGCCCCATTGTCCAGCCTCGCACTAGCCCTGGCCGTCCCGAGCCTCTATCTGCACCGCCATGCTGATGGTCATCTCCCCCGCCAAGTCGCTGGACTTCACCGCGCCCGACCAGGTGCTGCCGCTCACCACGCCCGAGCTGAAGCCGCAGATCGCCGAGCTGGCCAAGGCGGCGCGCAAGCTGACGGTCGCCGACCTGCGCCGGCTGATGCACATCTCCGAAAAGCTGGCGGTGCTGAACCATGCGCGGTTCCAGGACTTCGACGCCCAGGTCGAGGACGGCCTGCAGGCGGTGATCGCCTTCAACGGCGACGTCTATGCCGGGCTGAACGCCCGCGAGCTTGACCGTCCGGCCCTGGACTGGGCCCAGGACCACCTGCGCATCCTGTCGGGCCTGTACGGCGTGCTGCGACCGCTGGACGCCCTGCAGGCCTACCGCCTGGAGATGGGCACGCGGCTGAAGACCAAGCGCGGCAAGAACCTCTACGACTTCTGGGGCGAGACCATCGCCAAGACCCTGACCGCCGCGGCCAGCGACCACGCCGACCCGACCCTGGTGAACCTGGCCAGCCAGGAATATTTCGGGGCCGTCGACGCCAAGGCCCTGAAGCCGCCGACCGTCACCTGCCATTTCAAGGAAGAGAAGGGCAACACCCTGCGGGTGCTGGGCTTCTTCGCCAAGAAGGCCCGCGGCCGCATGGCCCGCTTCGCGATCGACAACCGCATCGACCGGGCCGAGGACCTCAAGGGCTTCGATCTCGACGGCTACCGGTTCCGCAGCGACCTCTCCACCCCCGCCGACTGGGTTTTCGCTCGCCTCCAGCCCTGATTTCACCTACCGATGAAATTAACGCATCGCCAGTGTACTTGGACGAGAGCGAGCTATATGTTGCGTTGCAGCATGATGGGGCGTTGAGCCAGGGAGTTGCCGATGGCCGTGGATTTCGGTTTGCAGGGTCAGGTCGCGATCGTGACCGGTTCGACCAGCGGCATCGGCCACGCCATGGCCGACGCGCTGGCGGCCCAAGGGGTCAACATCGTCCTCAACGGCCTGGGCGAGATGACCGCCATCGAGAAGACCCGCGCCGAACTGGCCGAGAAGCACGGCGTCGAGGTGCTCTACAACGGCGCCGACATGACCAAGCCCGGCCAGATCGCCGAGATGGTGACGGCCGCCAAGGCCGAGTTCGGCGAGCTGGACATCCTGATCAACAACGCCGGCGTCCAGCACGTGGCCCCGATCGAGGACTTCCCGGTCGACCAATGGGACCTGATCATCGCCATCAACCTGTCGTCGGCCTTCCACGCCACCCGCGCGGCCGTGCCGATCATGAAGGAGCAGGGGCGAGGGCGGATCGTCAACATCGCCTCGGCCCACGGCCTGGTCGCCTCGCCGTTCAAGAGCGCCTATGTGGCCGCCAAGCACGGCATCCTGGGCCTGACCAAGACCGTCGCCCTGGAAACCGCCACCTTCGGGATCACCTGCAACGCCATCTGCCCGGGCTTCGTGAAGACCCCCCTGGTCGAGGCCCAGATCGTCGACCAGGCCAAGGCCCGGGGGATCTCGGAAGAGGCGGTGATGAAGGACGTGATCCTGGCCGCCCAGCCGACCAAGCAGTTCGTCACCTTCGATCAGCTGAACGGGCTGCTGCTGTACCTGGTCTCCGACGCGGGGGCCTCGGCCAACGGCTCGGCCTTCTCCATCGACGGCGGCTGGACGGCGCAGTAGCGATAGAAGAACGCCAGGCCCCAAAACCGGTTGTCATCCCGGAAGCCTCGCAGAGGCTGTCCGGGACCCAGGGGACTGGGCTGAGGCCTTGCGGTTCCCCTGGGTCCCGGACAAGCGCTTCGCGCTTTCCGGGATGACAACATTGGGGGCGAGGAAGCGTACTTACTGTCTCGAACGGGAGCCCGCCACGCATGCCCATCCCGCCGTTCAAGAAGAAGCCCGCCGGTCCCCGGCCCATCGCCCTGGCCCTGCAGGGCGGCGGCTCGCACGGGGCCTTCGAGTGGGGCGTGCTCGATCGCCTGCTTGAGGAGGAGGACCTGGAGATCCAGGCTGTGACCGCCGCCTCGGCCGGGGCGATGAACGCCGTCTGCCTGGCCCAGGGACTCCTGGACGGCGGGCGCGACGGGGCCAAGGCGCGACTGGAGCGCTTCTGGAAGCAGGTCAACCGCAACGGCGGCCGCAACGTGTTCGGCGACACCAGCATCTGGACCAGCGCCTTCGCCGGCGGAACCGACTGGCTCAAGAACACCCCCGGCTGGCGCATGGCCGAGACCTTCGCCCTGTCGATGAGCCCCTACGAGTTCAACCCGTTCAACCTGAACCCGCTGCATGACGCCCTGGAAGGCGAGATCGATTTCAAGGCCCTGCGCGAGCGATCGCCGATCAAGCTGTACATCGCCGCTACCCAGGTGCGCACCAGCCGGTCCAAGGTGTTCCGCGAGACCGAGCTGACCGCCCGCCACATCATGGCCAGCGCCTGTCTGCCCCAGGTGTTTCAGGCGGTGGTGATTGACGACGAGCCCTACTGGGACGGCGGTTTCCTGGCCAACCCGCCCCTATGGCCGTTGTTTTACGACGACACGCCCGACGACATCCTGCTGGTCAGCCTCAACCCGTTCGTCCGCGAGGAAACGCCCAAGACCCCGGGCGAGATCATGGACCGGCTCAACGAGATCACCTTCAACGCCGCCCTGGCCAGCGAGCTGCGGGCCATCGGCTTTGTGCAGAAACTGCTGGACGAGGGCCTGCTGAAGGACAACGCCCGCGGCCGCTACCGGCGGATGCTGATGCACGCCATCACCGCCGACAAGGCCCTGGCCGACCTGTCGCTGGGCAGCAAATTCGACACCGAATGGAGCTTCCTGACCGACCTGCGCGAGCGCGGGTACAAGGCCGCCGACGAGTGGCTGGGCGATTGCCTGACGCAGGTCGGGGTCAGCTCCAGCCTGGACCTGAAGGCGGGGTTTCCGTGATGAGGTCGGGGACAGGCGCATGCGCCTGTCCCCAGTCGCCTGTCCCCCAGTCGCTTGACGCGGCCCGAACGGAGCGTATCTGACGCCCATGTCCCGCGCTTCCGCCGCCGTCGCTCCTACAGCTTCCCAATTCCCCGTTCCCACCGTCGGCGTCGTCTGCCTGCGCGGCGACCAGGTGCTGCTGATCAAGCGCGGCACGCCGCCGCGCCTGGGCCAGTGGAGCCTGCCCGGCGGTCGGCTGGAGCGCGGCGAGACCACCGCCGTTGCCGCCCTGCGCGAGCTGGCCGAGGAGACGGGGGTGCAAGCCGAGCTGCTGGGCCTGGTCGACGTGGTCGACGGCCTGTTCACCGCGCGCGAGACCGGCCAGACCACCCGCCACTACGTGATGATCGACTACGCCGCGCGGTGGGTGGCGGGCGAACCCGTCGCCGGCGACGACGCGGCCGAGGCCAGGTTCGTGTCGCTGGACCAGGCGCTGGCGATGGTCGAGTGGGACGTGACGCGCGCGGTGATCAAGGAGACGTTCGAGCGGTTCGGCGGGTAGGCGGGCCGCGCGACCCTTGGCGGACTTGAGCGGCTCTTCTCCTCCCCCGCTTTGCGGGTGAGGAGAGAAACAACAATGCCAACCTCCACCCCTTGCCGACGGCGGACAGGTCCGCTTGTCGGATCGCCTGTCGTCTTGAACCCTCTCCCGCAGGGGAAAGGGTGGGGCTCAAGAGGCGTCCATCCTCGGCGCATGACGAGCGAAGTCCCGCGATTTCAACGCGCAAAATTTTCTCGACCCGACTTGATCCTCACCCTTCCGAACCGCCCGCATACTGATCCCACCTGAAAGCACGGGAAGGGCGTCCGGCCGGCGACCGAGCGGCTCTCAGGGGTGGTCGAGCGGGAAGCGCTCGCCGGTGGTCTTGAGTGACGCTTCGGGCGTCCTGGGCAGGTTTCCCTGAAACATCGGGACGAAACCCAGGCGGCGAAGGATCGGCAAGCGCAACAGGCATGGGCTGAAATCGCCCATGTGGTCCAGGACGGAGCCAACGTCCTGCCCGTCGGGGGCCTCCATCGGAGCGGGTTAAAAATCCGCGACCCGAAGGCTTCCGAATAACGGCCGCGCGAAGCGCCTGCACTTCGTCGAAACGGTACTCAAAACATCAAAGCTACTCCGGGCGAGGCCCGGGCGCTTCGCACCCTTCCCATTCGCTCAGCGGGCCCTTCCGCGTGAGGCGGCCAAGCCGTGTCTGGCAGTCGGTTGCGGATCGGCGCCGGGCGCTGTTCGCCGCCACGCCCGCCGGCCTCTTTCAGAGGAAAGCTGGACTGCTGGGTCCACGAAATGTCCTTAAAAATTGGGCGCTTGCGGAACCCTGTAGCCGATGAGAAGGTTTCCCTGTCGACAGTTCGGGCCTCAGACCTGGGCGTCGCCGGAGGAAACGACAGATGACGCCGCAAGACATCGTGGGCCTGGCCCCGCCCAGAGGCATGCTGGCCCTGATCGCGATGATCCTGACCGCGATGGCGGCCTGTTTCTGGACGTCGGAAGCCGAGGTCCAGCCGGAGTTCGTTTCGCGGGACTAGGTTCGACCGTTGCTCCCTCCTTTCAGCCGTCAGGTTTCAGGACACTGCCCTTGCGGCACGCTCGGTCACGTCGTTGCTAGCAACGCGCCATCTCCCCCGTTTCACGGGTGAGGAAGAAGCCGCGCCGACCCTCTCCTCACCCGCATCGCGGGGGAGGTGGCGCGATGCGGATACGCATCGTGACGGAGGAGCCTCAGGCCTCAGGTCTGCACCTCCGGCAGCATCCGCTGGAAGTGCGCCTCGACCTGGGCGTGGCATTCGCAGGCCCGGCGCTCCAGGCGCGGGCGGTCGAGGATCTCGACGCGGCCGCGGCCGGTGCGGATCAGGCCCTCGTCCTGCAGGGCCTTGGCGACGGCGGTGACCGTGGTGCGCTGTACGCCCAGCATGTCGGCCAGGGTCTCCTGGGTCAGGCGGATGGTCGCGTCATTGGCCCGGTCGTGGGTCGACAGCAGCCAGCGGCACAGGCGCTGGTCGATGCTGTGCAGGGCGTTGCAGGCCGAGGACTGCATCATCTGGGCCAGCAGCACGTCGGCGTAGCGCGAGAACAGGTCGGCCAGGGCCGGCGAGCGTTGCTTGGCCTCCTCCAGCTTGTTGGTGGGAATGGAGAGGGCGGCGCCGGGGATGCGGACCACGGCGCGGCCGTAGGCGGGCTTGAAGCCGGCGCTGACGATGCCGCCGATGGCGCCTTCGCGGCCGATCGAGGCCACCTCGATCTCGTCGCCGTCCCTCGTGACCACCAGCAGCGAGACCATGGTCGAATAGCAGGGCAGGATGGTGTTGACGACGTCCTCGCCGGCCTCGAACAGGGTCTGGCCTGTGGTCAGGGCCAGCGGCGACAGGTGTGGGGCCAGCATCGCCAGGTCGCCCGGGCGCAGAGCGGCCAGCAGGCGATTGCCCGCGCAGCCCGGCGGCAGGGTCGCGCCCACGACGGCCAGTTCGGCGGTATCGGCCATGTTCGCCTCCTGAAAGACAGCCCAGCTTTTTCAGGAGCAAAGCGCATGACGGCGTAATCAGTTTCCTGCCGGCGTCGCGCGCGTTGGAGGGTGATTTGGCCTCAGCTCAGCAAGGTGGGCCTGTGCAGCTGGCCGGTGTCGTCCTGCAGGTGCATGCGGACCGGAAGGCCCACGCCCGTGGTCTGTTCCGCCAGGCGGTGGGCCGCGGTCTCGGCCTGTCGACGGGTGGTGTAGGCGCCGACCCGAAGCTGGTCGCCGATGATGGCCCAGGTTTCCCCGACGCGGACCACTCCATAGTGCACTTCAGCCATGACGACCTCCCTGCGCGTGTTGTTCCCCACGTTATCCACAGGGTCGCTCCGATCGATGGCCTTCGCAAGGCCTGTTGGAGTCTTTTGTGCATCCACACGATTCGCCCGAGACGTGGAGGCCGTGACAGCACCCTTCCCGGCGGTGATAATGCAGCCATGAAACGCCTGCCGCTCACCGCCTTGCTCGCGCTTTCCGCCCTGATCGGAGGCCTGATTGCTGGCGGCGCCGCCCTGGCCCAGGACCGAAGCCCGGCCGAACGCCAGACCCTGCTCGACCTGGCCTTCACCCTGGGCGAAAGCCACGCCCTGCGACAGGCCTGCGAGGGGGCGGGCGACCAATACTGGCGGGCGCGCATGATGCGGCTGACCGACGTGGAAAAGGCCGACCGGGCGTTCGACGGCCAGCTGCGCGACCGGTTCAACACCGGCTTCGCCGCCGGCCAGGGCCAGTTCCCCGAATGCGGCGAGGCCAGCCTTCGGGCCGAGCAGCAGGCGGCCCGCAAGGGCCAGGCCCTGGCGGCCAAGCTGGCCCGCGCGATGCGGGTTCGGCCGCCGTCCGATCAAGCGGCGCCGGAATCCGTGGCGGACAACTGAACCACGCGCTAGGGTCTCTTCCATCGGTTGTGGGAGGCTCTGCAGTGCTGTCTTTCCTTGTTCCGCTGGTGCTCGTGGCGCTGGCGCTGTTCCTTGTCGTCAACGTCATCAAGATCGTGCCCCAGGGGCGCGAGTTCACCGTCGAGCGGTTCGGCCGCTACACCCGCACGCTCAAGCCCGGCATCAGCATCCTTACCCCGTTCGTCGAGAGCATCGGTCGGCGGGTCAACATGATGGAGCAGGTGCTGGATGTCCCCCAGCAGGAGGTCATCACCAAGGACAACGTCTCGGTGAAGGTCGACGCCATCGTCTTCATCCAGGTGATGGAGGCCTCGCAGGCCGCCTACCGGGTCGACAACCTGATGTACGCCATCACCCAGCTGACCCAGACCAACCTGCGCACCGTGGTCGGCTCGATGGAACTGGACGAGGTCCTGAGCCAGCGCGACCTGATCAACACCCGGCTGCTGGCCACCATCGACCACGCCACCAATCCCTGGGGGGTCAAGGTGGCGCGCATCGAGATCAAGGACCTGACGCCGCCGGCCGACATCACCAACGCCATGGCCCGGCAGATGAAGGCCGAGCGCGAGCGCCGCGCGGTGATCACCGAGGCCGAGGGCGAGAAGCAGGCGGCCATCGCCCGGGCCGAGGGCCAGAAGCAGGCCGCCATCCTCGAGGCCGAGGGCCGCAAGGAAGCCGCCTTCCGCACCGCCGAGGCCCGCGAGCGCTCGGCCGAAGCGGAGGCCAAGGCCACCGCCTTCGTGTCGGAAGCCATCGCCAAGGGCGACGTCAACGCCATCAACTACTTCATCGCCCAGAAATACGTCGAAGCCTTCGGCGAGCTGGCCAAGTCGCCCAACGCCAAGACCGTGATCGTGCCGGCCGACTTCGCCGGCCTGACCGGCACGGTGGCCGGTGTGGCCGAGCTGGTGAAGACCCTGGGCGGCAATGGCGGCGCGGCGGCCCGCACCGTGGTTCCGCCGACGCCCAAGCCCCCGCGCGGAGTCTGAGCCGATGCACGGCCTGATGGCGTTCTACGCCACCCATCCGTTCTGGGTCTGGCTGGCGGTCGCGGCGATCTTCTTGGCGGTCGAGGTGGCCACCGGCACCGGCTGGCTGCTGTGGCCGGCCGCCGCCGGCCTAGTGGTCGGCCTGCTGACCCTGGTCCTGCGGCTGGGGGCGCCCCTCGAGCTGGGCCTGTTCGCGGTGCTGACCATCGCCGCCACCTATCTGGCGCGGCGCTTCCTGAAGCCGGTGCTGGACGCGCACAATCCCGACCTCAACGACCCGTCGCTGCGCCTGGTCGGCCGCGACGGCGAGGTGCTGGACGGCTTCCATAACGGCAAGGGCCGGGTGTTCGTCGACGGCAAGGAATGGGCCGCGGTGGTCCAGGATGGCGAGCCGCCGGCGGCGGGCCAGAAGGTGCTGGTCGTCGCCGTCGACGGCGCGGTGCTGACGGTGCGGTAGGCGCCGGGGACATGCACTTGTGCGTGTCCCCATCTCACGCACGGAGGAACGGTGGGGACACGATCGGTGGGGACACGCACAAGTGCATGTCCCCGGTCCGCTCTACACCTTCAGCCGGTACCCGGTCTTGAACACCCACCACACCGCCGTCAGGCAGGCGGCCAGGAAGCACAGCGTCGCGCCGAAGCTGACCACGGGGTTGAGGTCCGACACGCCGTAGAAGCTCCAGCGGAAGCCGCTGACCAGGTAGACCACCGGGTTGAACAGGGTGATCTTCTGCCAGATCGGCGGCAGCATGCTGATCGAATAGAAGCTGCCGCCCAGGAAGGTCAGGGGCGTGACCACCAGCATCGGCACGATCTGCAGCTTCTGGAAGTCGGTGGCCCAGACCCCGATCACGAAGCCGAACAGGCTGAAGGTTATGGCCGTCAGCACCAGGAAGCCCAGCATCCAGACCGGGTGAGAAATCTCGTAGGGCACGAAGATCCGGGCCGTTGCCAGGATCAGCAGGCCCAGGCACACCGACTTGGTCGCCGCCGCCCCGACATAGCCGATCACCGTCTCGATCCACGAGACCGGAGCCGACAGCAGCTCGTAGATCGTGCCGGCCCATTTGGGCATGTAGATGCCGAACGAGGCGTTGGAGATGCTCTCGCCAAGCAGCGATAGCATGACCAGGCCGGGGATGATGAAGGCCGCGTAGCTGACCCCGTCGATGGCCTGCATCCGCGAGCCGATCGCCGAGCCGAACACCACGAAGTACAGCGAGGTCGACAGGACCGGCGAGATCACGCTCTGGGCCAGGGTGCGGAACCAGCGGGCCATCTCGAAGCGGTAGATGGACTTGATGGCGTGGATGTTCATTGCGGCGCCCTCACCAGGCTGACGAAGATGTCTTCCAGCGAGCTCTGGCTGGTGTGCAGGTCCTTGAAGTCGACGCCCTCCTCGGACAGCCGGCGCAGCAGGCCGGCGATGCCGGTCTCCTCGGCCTGGGCGTCGAAGGTGTAGACCAACTCGTGACCGTCGGCGGCCAGCTCCAGCGGATAGTCCGACAGCCGGGCGGGGATGGCCTCCAGCGGGCTTTGCAGCTGCAGGGTCAGCTGTTTCTTGCCCAGCTTGCGCATCAGCACGTCCTTGTCCTCGACCAGGATGATTTCGCCCTTGCTGATCACCCCGATCCGGTCGGCCATGTCCTCGGCCTCCTCGATATAGTGGGTGGTCAGGATGATGGTGACGCCGCTCTCGCGCAGCTTGCGGACCATCTCCCACATGTCGCGGCGCAGCTCGACGTCGACGCCGGCGGTGGGCTCGTCCAGGAACAGGATGGTCGGCTCGTGGCTGAGGGCCTTGGCGATCATCACCCGGCGCTTCATGCCGCCCGACAGCGCCATGATCTTGCTGTCCTTCTTGTCCCACAGGGACAGGTCGCGCAGGATCTTCTCGATATAGGCGTCGTTGGGCGGCTTGCCGAACAGGCCGCGGCTGAACCGGGTGGTGGCCCAGACGGTCTCGAAGGCGTCGGTGTGCAGTTCCTGCGGCACCAGCCCGATCTTGGTGCGGGCGGCGCGGTAGTCCTTGACCACGTCGTGGCCGTCGGCGGTGACCGTGCCGGTGCTGGGATTGACGATGCCGCAGATGATGCTGATCAGCGTCGTCTTGCCGGCCCCATTGGGACCCAGTAGGGCGAAGATCTCGCCCTTGCGGATGTCGAGGTCGATGGTCTTCAGGGCCTGGTGGCCGGAAGCATAGGTCTTGGTCAGACCGGAAACGGAAATGATCGCCATGGGGCCCCTGGTGAGCGGCCGTTCCTCCCTGGAACCAGGCCGCCAGAGCCAGATGGGGCGCAAGCGCCGACTTGGCTAGGGCTCATGAGCGGTATGAGCGCAAAACATTCTCTTTCGCGCGGCGAGGGTCAGGCTCGGCCGCCGGGCGTGAATTCGACCTCGAGCCGGCTGATGGCGTGGACGAAGTTGTTGGGGGCGATGTCGATCTCGCCGGTCCAGCGGATGTCGGGGAAGCGGTCCAGGATCTGGCGATAGGCCTCCTCCAGCTGGATCTGCGCCACCCGCTTGCCGATACAGACGTGCGGGCCGTAGCCGAAGGCGATGTGCTTGTCGGCGTTGGGCCGGGTGATGTCGAGCCGGTCGGGGTTGTCGAACACCGCCTCGTCGCGATTGGCCGCGCCGTAGTACATGACCACCTTCTCGCCCTCGCGGATCGCCTGCCCGGCGATCTCGGCGTCGCGCGTGGCGGTGCGGCGCATGTAGATCACCGGGCTGACCATGCGGATGAATTCGTTGACCGCCCCGCCGATCAGCGACGGCTCGGCGACCAGCCGGGCCTTCTGGTCGGGGAACTCGGTCAGCAGCTTCATCGCGCCCGAAAGGGTGTTGCGGGTGGTGTCGTTGCCGGCGAAGACGATCAGCAGCCACGAGCCGTCCAGGTACTCGTCGCTGAGCAGGTCGCCGTCGACCTGGGCGCGGGCGATGGCGCTCATCAGGTCGGCCCTGGGCTCCAGCCGCCGCTTGTGCAGCATGGTCCGGCCGTAGTCGAACATCGCCTCGACATGGGTGTTGAAGTCCTGGACGAACTGCATCAGCTCCAGGGTCGGCTCGATCGGGGCCAGGTGCTGCTTCAGCGCCAGGTCCTGGGCCCTTTCCAGATAGTGCATCCAGGTCAGGAACTTGCCGCGGTCCTCGGGCGGCACGCCCAGAATCTCGCACAGGGTGAACAGCGGCAGCTTGGACGAAAACGCCTCGACCAGGTCGCTGCGGCCCAGCGGGGCCATCTCGTCCAGCAGCCGGCCGACCTCGGCCCGCACCGCCTCGGTCACCCCGCGCAGGTAGGCGGGGGTGAAGTAGGGCATGTGCTCGCGGCGCAGCTGCATGTGCTCGGCGCCGTCGAGGTTGATCATGGTGTCCATCGAGGCGCGATAGAGCAGGGCGTGGCGCTTCTGCGGATCGCCGTGCGCCATCAGTATGCCGCCCTTGCGCGACGAGAAGGTCTGGGGATCGGCCTCCACCGCCAGGATGTCGGCGTGGCGGGTGACCGCCCAGAAGCCCGGTCCGCCATAGGGCTCGGGATGCCACATCACCGGGGCCTGGGCGCGCAGCCGGGCGAAGTCGCCATAGGGCTGACCGCGGGTGAACTGCTCGATATTGGACAGGTCGACCCCGTCCAGCGTGGAATACAGCGTCGGAGCCCCGGGCCCCGGAACGCCGTCGAAGGCGGTTTCGCTGACAAGCTGCATGGCCATGCGCGTCTTCCCTGTGAGCCCGCGCGCTCCGTCGCGTGACGTCGTGAATAGTTCAGACGACAAGTGTCGTGTCAATCGACTGGTGTTGAATCTGAGGGCATGGCACAAGGGCGAACGGCTGGGTGCGGCTGGGGACAGGCACATGTGCCTGTCCCCGTCCCTGAGCGCGGCGGAGGACGATTTGACGAGAGCTTCGGAACGACCAGGCGGCTTGCGCGAGGCCCAGCGCCAGCTGACGCGCGAGCGGCTGGTCGACGCCGCCGTCGTGCTGTTCGGCGCGCGCGGGTTCCGGGCCGTGACCATCGAGCAGATCGCGGCCGAGGCCGGCGCCAACCGCGCCACCTTCTACCTGCATTTCCGCAACAAGGAGGACGTGGCCAACGCCATCGGCGACCGGCTGGTCCCCCACATCCAGGCCATCTTCGCGGCGCTGGACGCCCTTCCGGACCCGACGGTCGAGGAGGTCCGCGCCTGGCTGGTCCAGGGCCTGGCCGAGCAGACCGAGGAGCGCCGCAACCTGCTGGCCGTGGCCACCGAGGCCAATGTCGCCGACCCGGACCTAGCCGACGACTATCTGCGCTTCATCGACCTGTTCATCGACGCCATGCCCAACTATCTGGCCCGGTTCTCCGACGCCGAGCGGCCGGCGGCGCGCACGCGGATGCTGATGCAGCTCGTGCAGCTGGAACGCCTGTCCTACCTGCTGGTCGTCCAGCGGGCGTCAGCGCCGCTGGAGCCGCTGCTCGACGCTTTGGCGGAGAGCTGGTGGCGGTTGCTGACGGGGAGGTAGGAGGTCAGCTCCTCCCCCTGTGGGGGAGGCGACCCGAAGGGTCGGTGGGGGGCTTTGTTGGATCGAGCCAGATCGAGACCGCCGGCCGACCAATCCCCCCTCCGTCGGCTGCGCCGACATCTCCCCCACAGGGGGAGGGGCTAGAAGGCCGGCGCCTTCACGCCTTCCCCGGCGGATCCACCGCCACCGCTGGATCGACTGCCCGCTTGTAGCCCCAGTCCGTCTTCACCGTCGCCCCGTCCTTGGCCGCGGACTCCAGGATCGCCTGCATCAGGCGCATGTCCTGCAGTCCCTCTTCGCCCGGCGAGACCATCGGCGCCTTGCCGCGCACCACGTCGGCCATCCAGTCCATCTCGCGGGCGAACTGGTCGCCGGGCGGGGCGGGGATCGGCGGCTGGGCCTGGCCGCCTTTCACCACGGTCAGGCGGTTGCCGCCGTAGAAGGCGGCCGGATCTGCGACCAGCCGGCCCTGCTCGCAGATCGCCTCGAAGGCCATGGTCGGGGCGTAGGCGAACGAGGTCGAGCCGTTGGCGATCACGCCCGACGGAAAGCGGAACTGCCAGTTGATCAGGTCCTGCGTTTCCTTGAATCGGGGATCGGCCGGGTCGGTCCAGGCCCAGGCCTGCACCGCGACCGGCTCCTCGTTCAGCAGGTAGCGGGCGGCGCTGATCCCATAGACGCCCATGTCGCCCAGGGCGCCGGCGCCCGACAGCTCGCCGTCCAGCCGCCAGGCGTCGGACGGATCCGACGGATCGGCCTGCCGCCCCATGGTGGTGTTGATCTGCCGCACGCGGCCCAGCGACCGGGCGCGCAGGCGGCGCATGACGTCCAGGTTCATCGGCTCGTAGTGGCAGCGATAGGCGATCATCAGGTGGCGGTTCGCGGCCTTGGCGGCGGCGATCATCGCCTCGGCGTCCTGGATGCGGGTCGCCATCGGCTTTTCGCACAGCACGTGCTTGCCGGCCTTCAGCGCCTTGATCGTGTGCTCGGCGTGCAGCGAATTGGGCAGCACGATGTAGACGACCTGGATGCGCGGATCCTTGGCCATGCGGTCATAGTCGTCATAGCCGTAGACCGCGTCCGCCGGCAGGCCGTTCTCGGCCGCGACGCGGCGGGCCTTGTCGGGATGGCCGCTGACCACGGCGGCCAGCCTGGCGCCCTTGGCGACCTTCAGGCCAGGGATCAGCTGGCCCAGGCTCAGCTTGCCCAGGCCGACGATGGCGAAGCCGATCTTGTCATTGTCGGCCATGGCGGCCCCCTGTGAGCTCGAGACCGTCGGCGCGAGGGCCGCCGTGGCGCCGGCGGCGCCGATCAGGCTGCGTCTGGAAATGGGCATGGGCTCGTCCCCTCTAGGGTTTCGGATCGGCGGCGGTGAAAGGCGAGCAGCAGGGCTTGCCGATGGCCTGGAACTCCATGATCTCGGCCCGCGTGCCGTCCGGGTCGTAGAGGTTCAGCTGCCACTTGGCGTCGCGGCCGATCTTGGGCGTCTCGGCCTGGCCGCGCAGGCGGTCGCCGTTCCACAGCAGGGTGTAGGCCAGGCGGGTGTCGGGCACGCCCAGCGAGAAATGGTCGAGCATGCCGGCCGTGGCCTGGCTCATGCCGGGCGGCGTCCCGCGGCCGTCGGGCGGGGCGACGATCATGTATTCCAGCCAGTCCGAGCCGTCCGGAACCTGCAGCGAGACCCAGGAGGCCGCCTCGTCGGTCATGCCGCCGAACCAGTAGGGCCGAAAACCCAGGACCTGGCGGTAGAAGGCGTCCTGTTTCGCGCGGTCGTGGACGATGAAGCCAACATGGATGATGCGGCTGGACAGCGGATTGACGGCGATGGCGGGCAGGGTCGCCGGCGGCTGGACGAACTGGATTCGCACGCCCTCGGGGTCGACGACGTCGAACCAGCGGCCGCCGTCCGCGCCGGTCTCGACCCGGCCGGGGACGGCCACACCCTTGGAGGCCAGGTAGAGGCGCAGGGCCTCGGCGTCGGCGGTGTTGAAGGCGGCGTGGTCCAGCCGGTCGACCGACAGCGCGTCGGGCGGCAAGGGCAGCACCTCGACGAACTGGGTGGGGCTGAAATAGTAGCGCGCGCCCTTGGGGTTCTCGGGATCGGATCCCTTCACCGCGCCCAGGCCGTGGACGTAGAAGGCCTCGCTCTTGGCCGGGTCGGCGGCGTGGACCGCCAGGTGCGACACCGAGACGATCGGCGGCCGCGCCGGCGCGGCCGCCTGGGCGACGCCGCAACTGGCCAGGATGGTCAAGGCGTAGGCCAGCGCCCGCATGCCGATCGCTCCCATGGTCCTTCGCTCTCGAGGGCGGACGAAGGTTTCCAAGCCGCAGGATAGCGCGGAGTGGTAGCGTTACCAGGATAATTTCAGCGACGTTCGTCGGGCTTGAACGCAAACAGCGCCCGTGCCGAGGGGGAGGGCACGGGCGCTGCGCTTCTAGGACGCTGGGGCCGGCCGGGGGGGAGAAGCCGGGTTGTCCGCGTCGAATAAGAGATTGGGATCCGAACCAGGCTTCGCAACGGCGCGACCAAGGTCATTTCGCGGCCGTTTCGTTTCAGGGCCTCAAACTTGTTGCGCCGCGGCTCCGGCCGGGGCGTGCGGCGCGACCATGATCATCGCCTTGAGCTTGGACGCCAGGGACGCGCGGTCGTCGACGCGTTCCAGCCGGATCGTGTTCTTGGCCATGCCCATCGACATCACCGCGCGGAAGGCCACGACGTCACCAGCAGCGGCGGTGAAGGCTTCCTCGACCGGCCGGTTCTGCGACGCGGCCAGGCCGCCGAAGCCGGCCGACAGCGTGTGCGCGCCGGGCGCGATCGACAGGGCCGTGAACCGCGGGCTCTTCAGCTGGGCGGCCGCGACGCCGTCGAGCACCAGGTTCAGGCCGACCGCCTTGCCGACGAAACCTTCGCGGAACACGATCAGCAGGGCCTGGCCAGGCTCGGCGCGAAAGGCCAGGGCGGCCTCCTTCTGGGCCGGGGTGGCGGCCTTGGAGCCCTTGGTCCCGACCAGGTTGGCCATCACGAAGGCGGTGATCACGCCGAAGATCATGCCGGGCAGCCAGGTCGAAAGGCTGGGCGGCTGGCCGCGCGCCGAGGCCGCCAAGCCCAGGACGAAGCTGATGGCCACGCTGACGACGGAGCCCGTGACGAGGGCGGGGACATACTTGGTCATGGGGTCCTGTCCGAAGCGGAAAGAGCAACCCTAGGGTGGATTCCGCGTCACTCCAAGATCGCGCTGATCCCCGAACCGCGCCCGGTAGCCCTGGGGCGTGGTGGCCAGCGTCTTGCGGAAGTGGTGGCGCAGGGCGGCCGCGCCGAAGCCGACGGCCTGGGCGATCTGCTCGACGCCGGCCGGCGTGGTCTCCAGCAGGTCGCGGGCCCGCGCCAGGCGTTCGGCCAGCAGCCAGCGGGCCGGGGTCGTGCCGGTGGCGGCTTCGAAGCGGCGCAGGAAGGTGCGCGGGCTCATGCCGG
The DNA here is from genome assembly GCF_964253875.1 of Caulobacter sp. LjRoot300. Classification (NCBI taxonomy): domain Bacteria; kingdom Pseudomonadati; phylum Pseudomonadota; class Alphaproteobacteria; order Caulobacterales; family Caulobacteraceae; genus Caulobacter; species Caulobacter sp. LjRoot300. The sequence goes on along the minus strand of NZ_CAXUSA020000002.1, from coordinate 43,109 downwards.
CCGCGTCGGCCAAGGTCTTGACCGTGTGCTCGCGGGCGAGGTCGGCGCGCAGGCGGTCGAGGATCGGCGACAGGCGCGAGGCTTCGTGCGCGGTCGGCACCGGACGCTGGATGAACTGGGCCTGGCCGCCGTCGCGGTGCGGCGGGATCACCAGCCGCCGGGCCACGGTGTTGGCCGCCTCGGGGCCGAAGTCGCGACGCACCAGGTGCAGGCCCAGGTCCAGCCCCGCGGCGCTGCCGGCCGAGGTCATGACGTCGCCCTCGTCGACATAGAGCACGTCGGGCAGCACCTCGATGTCGGGATGAAGCGCCCGCAGCGTGTCGACGTGACGCCAGTGGGTGGTGGCCCGCCGCCCGGCCAGCAGGCCCGCCGCCGCCAGCACGAAGACGCCCGAGCAGATCGACATCACCCGCGCGCCTTTGGCGTGGGCCGCCCGCAGCGCCTCGATCAGCGGCCGGGGCACGGGCCTGTCGGCGCCCCGCCAGCCGGGGGCGATGATCGTGCCCGCCTGCTCGACCAGCTCGAGCCCGCCGTCGGCGACCACCTGGACCCCGCCCAGGCCGCGCAGGGGCCCCGGCTCGACCGCCGCCGTGGCGAAGGCGTACCAGTCCGGGCCCATCTCGGGCCGGGGCAGGCCGAACAGCTCGACCGCCACCCCGAACTCGAAGGTGCACAGGCCGTCATAGGCCAGGGCGACCACCCTTCTGTTGGCTGGGCCGGGACGATCTAAAGGCTTTGGCATGATCTTTACGGCCTATGTCAATCGTGCCAGCTAACGCAACGCCGCCGCCTGGGGCAAGTCTTCGGCGCCAACAGAGGAGGCCGCCATGAGCTTTGTTTCCGCCATCCCCGCCGCGCCGTCGCCGGAAGCCGCCGCCCACTTCGCCCGCCGCCTGGCCCTGGAGACCGACTGCGCCGACGTCGCCGCGGCGATGAAGGCCGGCGAGAAGGACTTCGTCCTGCTGCACGTGGTCGGCTCGCGGCAGGCCTATGCCCGCCGGCACGTGCCGGGCGCGATCCACCTGCGCCACGCCGAGATCAGCGCCGAGCGGATGGCGGCGTGGCCGGCCGACACCCTGTTCGTGGTCTATTGCGCCGGCCCGCACTGCAACGGCGCGGACCGGGCGGCGCTGAAGCTGGCCACGCTGGGCCGGCCGGTGAAGCTGATGATCGGCGGCGTCACCGGCTGGGAGGACGAGGGCCTGCCGTTCGCGACGGGGGCGGAGCCGGGGGCGCTGGCGGCCTGATCCCGAGGCCGTCGTCCCTGGAATTTTCTTCGCCCCGGGGATGACGCCGCCGCCGCGGGCGCTACCTATGCCAGGTCGGCCAAATGGAGAGCCCGCGTGATCACCTGTTACCTGCGCTATGTCATCGACCCCTACAAGCTGGCCGAGTTCGAGGCCTATGCGAAGCTGTGGATCCCGCTGGTCAACCGGATGGGCGGGATTCATCACGGCTATTTCCTGCCCGGTGAAGGCGCCAACAACATCGCCGTGGCGCTGTTCAGCTTTCCCAGCCTGGCGGCCTACGAGGCCTATCGCGCCCGCATCCCCGGCGATCACGAATGCCAGGACGCCCTGGCCCTAGCCGATCGGACGCGCTGCATCGTCAGCTACGAGCGCAGCTTCATGCGTCCGGTCCTGGAGGGCTAGAGGCTGCTTATCGGGAGCGGATTAAGGTCATCTGGTCCTGACAGTCTTTGGGCCGAACGATGCACGAATGGCGTGTGCAGATACGTGTTGCATCTTCACTTCGGGTTCACCAGAAAGTCCCGGCCGCGTATCGCGCGTCCTTCTCCAGCGAGGCATCCTTTCCGCATGAAACGATCAAACCACCTCGTCGCGCTTGGCCTGCTGTGCGCGAGCACCTTGTGCGCGACGGTCGATGTCGCGGCCGAGGGCTACAATCCCTTCCCTCCCGCGGGCGTCTACGACGCCAGCGACAGCGCGTTCGAGCGCCTGTTGACGATCCGCAAGGACGGCGGTTTCACGCTGGAGGTGATGCAGAAAGGCCAATCTGGCAGCCTGCGCAGCGGCTCCGGCGAGGGCGTGCTGACGGATGCGCCTGGCGGCTGGCGCTACAGTGAAGGTCGTTGCAGCATGACGCTGCGGCGCGCCGCCGGCGGCATGCAGTTGCACGTCGACAGCTGCGCCAGCGACTGGGGCGATGTGCCCTTCGACGGCAAATACGCGCTCCAAGGCGCGGGTGGCGCGACGTCGCGCGGCGCCGCCGCCACGGCCGCCTTCCCGGCGCCCGACCCGCGGACGGCGTCGCCCGCGACCGCCGGGCCGCCGTCGCGCAGGCAGTTGAACGACAGCTGGTCCAGCATCGATGTCGGCGAGGTGGCCGGAAAGGCCGTGATCGTCATGGTCAAGCCGGTCGAGTCCGGAACCCCCGGCGAGGGTCTCGAGCACTTCTCGAAAGCCGCCTTCGTCATCGATACGACGAGCGACTATCGCGCGCTGTCTCCCGCGAACCTGGCCCGGCCGCCGATCGGGCTCGTCGAGATTCCGCTTCCCCCAACCCGTGGCGACCAGGGGCTGGAGTTCGAGGTCGAATGCAGCGACGGGAAGATCGAGGATGTCGTCGTGATCAATATCGCCAGCCAGGAACACGCGAAGCCGATGACGCGAAAGCGAGCAAGCGCCTGGAGGCTGAACGAGCGTCTGCAGGCGACGGAAATCAAGCCGGCAAGTCGAGTCAAATGTCCGGTGGCGCAACCGGGCTATTGATCGGCAGGTTGGCGCTGGCGCGACCCGTTGGGGGCCAACCTACCGCTCGCCCAGCGCCTTCAGCATGCCCAGCCGCGCCAGCTCGTCGGCGCGCTCGTTATGGACATGGCCGGCGTGGCCCTTGACCCAGCGCCAGTCGACCTCGTGCCGGGCCCGGGCGGCGTCCAGGCGCTGCCACAGGTCGACGTTCTTGACGGGGCTCTTGTCGGCGGTCTTCCAGCCCTTGGCCTTCCAGCCGTGGATCCACTGGGTGACGCCCTTCATCACGTACTGGCTGTCGGTGTGCAGCTCGGCCTTGGTCGGCTTGTTCAGGGCTTCCAGCGCCTGGATGGCGGCCATCAGCTCCATGCGGTTGTTGGTGGTCGCCAACTCGCCGCCCATGATTTCCTTCTTCTTGTCGCCGTACATCAGCAGGGCCCCCCAGCCGCCGGGGCCGGGATTCCCGCGGCAGGCGCCGTCGGTGTAGATCACCAGTTTCGGGGTCACGCGCCGGCTCCGAACAGGCTGAGGCCCTCGCGGTGCACGGCCAGCTTGCGCTCGTATTCCAGCGGGTCCTTCGGCTTGACCAGGGCCCCGGCCGGGGTCGCGCCCCAGTCAGCCAGGCGGGTCAGGAAGAAGCGCATGGCCGCGCCGCGCGCCAGGATCGGGATGGCGTCGCGCTCGGCCGGGCTCAGCGGCCGGCGGCGCTCGTAGCCGGCGACCAGGGCGCGGGCGGCGGTGATGTTGAAGCTGCCGTCGGCCTCGAAGCACCAGGCGTTCAGGGTCACGGCGATGTCGTAGGCGAAGGCGTCGTCGCAGGCGAAATAGAAGTCGATGGCGGCGGCGAACCTGCCGTCCGGCTTGAAGAAGACGTTGTCGGGGAAGTAGTCGGCGTGGATCACGCCGGTCGGCAGGCCGCGCGGCCACGACAGCGCCAGTTCGGCCAGGTCCTTGTCGATGGTGGCGGCCAGGCCGGGCTTGAGACCGTCGGCGGCCTTGCGATGCCTTGAGAACAGCGGCGCCCAGTGCGGCTGGCCCAGGTCGTTGGCGCGGCGGGCCGGATAGCCCTCGCCGGCTAGGTGCAGCCAGGCCAGGCCCTCGCCGGCCTCGCGGCAGTGGGCGACGGTGGGGCGGCGGGCCGACAGGCCGGGCAGGAACTCGACCAGGGCGGCGGGCTTGCCGCGAATGGTCTTCAGGGTCGCGCCGGCGCGGTCGGCGATCGGCTTGGCGCTGGGATAGCCGCGATCGGCCAGCCAGGTCAGCAGGTCGAGGAAATAGGGCAGGTCCTCGGGCTTGGCCCGCCGCTCGTAGACGGTGAGGATGAACCGGCCGCGCTCGGTCTCCAGCAGGAAGTTGGAGTTCTCCACCCCCTCGGCGATGCCCTTGAACGCCACGGCCTGTCCCAGGTCGTAGTCGGCGAGGAAGGCGGCGAGTTCGTCGTCGGTGATGTCGGTATAGACGGCCATGGCGCGGGGATGCGGGACGAGGCGCTGGCGGTCAAGAGCGGCGTCGGTTTTGTGCTAGAATGGCGTCGGAAGCAGACGCCCATGGTCGGTGAACCAGACGGCGATCAACGCCTTATGCCAACCCCATTTCTTGGCTGTTGAAGTTCTCAGCAGGTCGCCATCAGGCCGTACCGGCCTGACGCTCAAGCGCAGGTGCTTGCCGAATTGATCACGGCTTCCAGCTGCAACTTTCGCCCAACTGTTTCGTCGCGATGTCCATACCGTTGAGCTTGAACACGGCAGTAACCGGGTTTTCGTTGTAGGGCGTCGTTTGGAGCACTAGCCGGTCGGCCTTTCCCATCTTCTGGATCAGCGCAACGGGCGAGCCGGGAGCGAAAGTGGCGTTGCTGTCAGTAGAGATGCCCCACCGCTGGGTGGTCGCTTCCGCCGTGCCGACGCGCACGATTACCTGCTTCCAGTCATTGTAGACGTCGTGGCTATCGTCACCCAGATAGTCGTTCCAGTTGACGTAGAGTTCGGTCTTGTTCGACTGGCAACGGATCGTCAGCGTTATCGGCTCTCCGCCAGACGCAGCGCCTTCTTCCGCGATGTGATCTTCCCCCGAGAAAGTGGACGGGGTTAAGCCGCTCTGCGTTCCATCTCGGCGCCCTGCCGAGAAATCCTCATAGTGCGTTGGTAACAAGCGCACGCCCGAGAAACCCCTCAATCGTTTGCGATTGCATACCCACGCTAAGATGGGTCATCCGACCACGCTACGTGGCGCACCAAGGTCCGACTAGGATCCGTGAGCGGATCTAGGTGTCGGCTCGCTAAACGGACGCCGGCTCTAGATCGCGACGCACAGTTGATGTCGGCTCGGGAGCGAGCACGTCCGGGGATTGCAGTTGATCGCGCCTCAGGCCGTCAGCAGCCGCGGCAGCTTGAACGTCACCGTCTCGCGCGCCTCGACCAGTTCGTCCACGGTCACGTCGTAGCGGGTGGCGATGGCGTCGATCACGCCCTGGACCAGGTCTTCCGGCGCGGAGGCGCCGGCTGTGAGGCCGACCGTGGTCACGCCCTCGAACCACGACCAGTCGATGCCGCGCGCGTCGTCGATCAGGTGGGCGTCCTTGGCGCCGGCCCGACGGCCAACCTCCATCAGCCGCACCGAGTTGGACGAGTTCTTCGAGCCGACCACCAGCACCAGTTCCGAGGCCTCGGCCAGCATCTTCACCGCCTCCTGGCGGTTGGTGGTGGCGTAGCAGATGTCTTCCTTGTGCGGGGCGGCGATGCCGGGGAAGCGCTGCTTGAGCAGGTCGACCATCTCGGCGGTGTCGTCGACCGACAGGGTGGTCTGGGTCAGGAAGGCCACGTTGGCGGGGTTCTTGGGGATCCAGGCGCGGGCGTCGTCGATGTCCTCGATCAGAGTCACAGTGCCGGCGGGCAACTGGCCCATGGTGCCGACGACCTCGGGGTGGCCGGCATGGCCGATCAGCACGATCTCGCGGCCGGCGTCATAGTGCTTCTGGGCCTCGACATGGACCTTGGACACCAGCGGGCAGGTGGCGTCGAGATAGACCATCTCGCGCGACTTGGCCTCGGCCGGCACCGACTTGGGCACGCCGTGCGCCGAGAACACCACGGGACGGTCGGTCGGGGCCTCGTGCAGCTCTTCGATGAACACCGCGCCCAGCGCCTTCAGGCGGTCGACGACATGGCGGTTGTGGACGATCTCGTGGCGCACATAGACCGGCGCGCCGAACTTCTCGATCGTCCGCTCGACGATCTGGATCGCCCGGTCGACCCCGGCGCAGAAGCCTCGCGGGCTGGCCAGGACCACGCGGAGCTCGCGGCGGCCGGGGGCGGGGATGGGCGAATGGGCGTTCATGGGCCGAACCTAAGGGTTCCGGGCCGTCCGCGCCAGCATCCGACCGCGACTCGCCGAAATCTGCTGCGCATTGCGACGTCACGCATATGCCTTTATCAGGCTCCATGACGCTGGCGGGGAATCCCGCTCAAGCTTTGCAATCTCGAACCGGACGTTTCATGCGCCGCAATCTTTCCCTCGCCCTCAGCGCCCTGATGGCCCTCTCGATCGCCGCCACGGCGGCGACCGCTCACGCCCAGATGGGTGGCCGCGGCGGCCAAGGGCAGGGCCAGGGCGGCGGCGACGACGACCAGGCCTCCAAGAAGAAGAAGCGCGACGACGAGTGGAACCAGCCCAAGGCGCCGCTGGCCCAGCTGCGCAACGCCGGCCCGTGCCCCTATGTGAAGGTGCTGTACGACGCCAGCCGCTATGTCGAGTTCAAGGACGGCAAGGAGTCCGCCGCCCAGACCGCCTATACCGGCGAGATCCAGGGCCTGTCCTCGGGCTGCGCCTACAAGAGCAACGACCCGATCAAGATGCAGGTCCAGATGCTGTTCGAGCTGGGCCGTGGTCCGCAGGCGACCGGCAATCAGAAGACCTATCGCTATTGGGTCGCGGTGACCGAGCGCAACAAGGACGTCCTGGCCAAGGAATATTTCGACCTGCCGGTGACCTTCCGCGACGGCCAGGACCGCGTCTACGCCACCGAGACCCTGAAGACCATCACCATTCCGCGCGCCGACGAAAAGGTCAGCGGCGGCAATTTCGAGGTCCTGATCGGGTTCGACGTGACCCCCGAGATGGCCGCCTTCAACCGTGACGGCAAGCGTTTCCGCGTCAACGCCGGCCAGACGCAGCAAGCCCAATCCGGGAAGAACTCGGCCCAACCTGGAAACGTCGCCAAGCCATGAGTGATTTGAAGCGGTCCCTGAGCGAGGCGGCCGCGGCCGCCTTCCAGGCCGCCGGACTGCCTCCCGACTTCGGGCGCGTCACCGCGTCCGACCGGCCCGACCTGGCCGACTTCCAATGCAACGGGGCCCTGGCTGCCGCCAAGAGCGCCAAGCGCAATCCGCGCGAGATCGCCGTGCAGGTCGTCGACGTCCTGAAGGCCGACCCGCGCCTGGCGTCCGTCGAGATCGCCGGCGCCGGCTTCATCAATCTGCGCTTCAGCGATGACGCCCTGTCGGTCCGCGCCAACGAAATCGCCGCCGACCCGCGCGCCGGGGCCGAGCCTCTGGCCGCGCCGCGCCGGGTGCTGGTCGACTATGCCGGTCCCAATGTCGCCAAGCCGATGCACGTGGGCCACCTGCGCGCCTCGATCATCGGCGAGTCGATCAAGCGCCTATACCGCTTCCGCGGCGACGAGGTGCTGGGCGACGCCCACTTCGGCGACTGGGGCTTCCAGATGGGCCTGCTGATCGTGTCGGTCGGCGACGAACGCGGTCTGTTCGAGAACAGCTGGATCTCCGAGGCGACGGGCGAGTTCGGCGGCGATGACGCGAGCGGTCAAGTCCATCTGAAGCTGCTCGACCTGGGTCTTGAGGATCTGGACCGCGCCTATCCGATCGCCGCCGCCCAGGCCAAGACAGACGACGTGTTCCGTGACCGCGCCCGCCGAGCCACGGCCCTGCTGCAGGGCGGCGCGCGCGCTTATCGCGCCATCTGGACCCGCTTCGTCGAGGTCAGCCGCGTCGCCCTCGAACGCGAATTCAAGGCGCTGGGCGTGGAGTTCGACCTCTGGAAAGGCGAAAGCGACGCCAACGACCTGATCCCGGGCATGATCGCCGAGCTGGAGGCCAAGGGGCTGCTGGTCGACGACCAGGGCGCCCGGATCGTCCGCGTGGCCCGCCCCGGCGAGACCAAGAAGAAGAAGCTGCCCGACGGCTCGGTGGTCGAGGTCGAGAGCCCCGACCCGCTGCTGGTCGTCTCGTCGGAAGGCTCGGCCATGTACGGCACGACCGACCTGGCCACGATCCTGGACCGCCGCCGGTCGTTCGACCCGCACCTGGTCCTCTACTGCGTGGACCAACGCCAGGCCGACCACTTCGAGCAGGTGTTCCGCGCCTCGTACCTGGCCGGCTACGCCGAGCCGGGCGGGCTGGAGCATATCGGTTTCGGCACCATGAACGGGGCCGACGGCAAGCCGTTCAAGACCCGGGCCGGCGGCGTGCTGAAGCTGCACGACCTGATCGAAATGGCCCGCGAGAAGGCCCGCGAGCGCCTGCGCGAGGCCGGCCTGGGCGCCGAGTTGTCGGACGAGGCTTTCGAGGACATCGCCCACAAGGTGGGGATCGCGGCCCTGAAGTTCGCCGACCTGCAGAACTTCCGCGGCACCTCCTACGTCTTCGACCTGGACCGCTTCACCAGCTTCGAGGGCAAGACCGGGCCGTACCTGCTGTACCAGTCGGTGCGCATCAAGAGCATCCTGCGCAAGGCGGCCGAGCAGGACCTCGCCTCCGGCCCGATCGTGGTCGGCGAGCCGGCCGAGCGCGACCTGACCCTGCTGCTGGACGCCTTCGAGGGCGCTTTGGGCGAGGCCTATGACAAGAAGGCCCCCAACTTCATCGCCGAGCACGCCTACAAGCTGGCCCAGACCTTCTCGAAGTTCTATGCCGCCTGCCCGATCCTGAGCGCCGAAGAGCCGCCTGTCCGGGCCTCGCGCCTGGCCCTGGCGCAGACGACGCTGAAGCAGCTGGAGCTGGCGCTCGACCTGCTGGGCATCGAAGCGCCGGAGCGGATGTAGGGCCTACCGCCAGGACAGCTGGTTCTTGGGCAATCGGCCGGACGGATCGTGGACCGTCACCTGGTGCGGCGGCGCCGGACCCCAGCGCCAGAGCACCAGATTGCGGTCGTCGAGCGTCGCGCCAGGCGCGAAGCTGGGCACGATCGCGCCAGCCTGGCCGTCGGCGATCAGCTGGCGCGCCAGGGTCCAGGTCGGCGGCCTTTGACCGTCACGGACCATCAGCATCCAGCCGCAGACCAGGTCGGGAGCGGCGACGGACAGGCGTTCAAGCGTCGCCGCGTCGCACAGATCGACGATGTCAGCGCAATCGACGGCGTAGCTGCACAACACCAGCGGTTCGATCTTGAAGGCCAGACCCTGGCTCGCCTCCTTGATCGCCGCCATCGGCGTCAGGCCCAGATAGAGGGCCGGGACGCCTTTCGGGTTGAAGCGTCCGCCATGGATCGCCGCGCCGTCGCCGGACAGGGGCTTGAAGGACCACTTGGGATCATGGGCCCGATAGGCCTGGGTCTTGAGGTGCAAGTCGCTCGCCTCAGGCGAAGCCGCCGAGGGCCAGGTGATCCAGATAGTCCCGCACGAGCCCGGCCTTGCCGGACTTGACCAGGGCCTCGGCCGTACGGCCGTCGAGGGCGGCTATGGGCTGGGCGCGGTACCAGGCGAGCGCCTGGCCGCGTCCGCCGGCCCAGGTTTCCAGCCGGCTGAGGATTTCCAGCATCTCGGTCATCCGCGCCTGGGTCTTGGGGGCGTCGCGGCGGGCCGATTTCTGCAAGGTGTCGCTGGCCAGGCCGGCCGTCTCGGCCAACTGGCTCTTGGTCAGGTTGAAGCCAGTGGTGATCCGGTCGAGATCCAGCCGGCCGTCGGCGGCCATGAAATCGACCACGGTGGGCGAAGCTCCCGCCGAGGCGACCGCCGCCTTTGCCGGATGAGCGGCGGGAGGTTTCCGGCGGCTGGCTTGGCTCGGCATGAAATGCCCTTTCCAATGTCCAAATATACGGACAAAATATAGGGCATATGCTGAGCGGCGGCAATCCGTCGGGGTGGATGATCGACCAAACCCCGCGCGCCGCCAAATCCTTCCCCGTTGACTCCGCCCGCCCCCTCGCCCAAACACGCCTCGACCCTCGCGGGAGACATCGGGATTCTGTCCCGAGGCCGAAGGCGCAACCGCCCCGGAAACGCTCAGGCAAAAGGACCGCGCGGGTTTAGGAACGCTGGAAAGAGGCAGTTCGCGAGAGCTGCCCGCCGAAGGAGCAAGGCCCTGTTCACGGGCCGAAATCTCTCAGGTCAAAGGGACAGCGGGGGCGAGACCACCTGGCGAAAGCCGGGCGGCGTCGCCGACCCCGATTGGAGCCCAAAGCGTGTCCGACCAAGATCTCAAGAAGACCCCGCTGTACGACGCGCACGTCGCCGCCGGCGCACGCATGGTTCCGTTCGCGGGCTACCACATGCCGGTGCAGTACAAGGACGGGGTGCTGAAGGAGCACCTGTGGACCCGCGAGCACGCGGGCCTGTTCGACGTCTCGCACATGGGCCAGGCCCGGCTGCGCGGCGCCAATCCCGCCAAGAGCTTCGAGAAACTGGTCTCGGCCGACTACCAGGGGCTCAAGCCGGGCAAGCAGCGCTACGCCGTGCTGCTGAACGACCAGGGCGGGGTGATCGACGACCTGATGACCGCCCGTCCCGACGACGACGGCCTGTTCATCGTCGTCAACGGCGCCTGCAAGGACAACGACTACGCCATCATCGCCAAGGCGCTGGAGGGAGAGGCCACGGTGGAGCGCCTGGAAGACCGCGCCCTGCTGGCCCTGCAAGGCCCCGAGGCCGCCGCCGTCTTGGCCGCCCACGTGCCGGAAGCCGCCGGCATGGTGTTCATGGACACCGCCGCCGTCTCCGCCTTCGGGACCGACGCCATCATCTCGCGCTCGGGCTACACCGGCGAGGACGGCTACGAGATCTCGGTGCCGGCCAGCCAGGCCGAGCGCATCTGGAACACCCTGCTGACCGACGAGCGGGTCAAGGCCATCGGCCTGGGCGCGCGCGACAGCCTGCGCCTGGAGGCCGGCCTGCCACTCTACGGCCACGACATGGACGAGACGGTCTCGCCGATCGAGGCCGGCATGCCGTTCGCCGTCGGCAAGAGCCGCCGCGAGGCCGCCGACTTCCCGGGCGCCGACCGGATCCTCAAGGAACTGGCCGGCGATCTCAAGCGCGTGCGGGTGAACCTCAAGGTGCTGGAAGGCGCCCCGGCCCGCGAGGGCGCGGAGATCGCCGACGAGACCGGCGCCGTGGTCGGCGTGGTCACCAGCGGCGGCTTCGGGCCCAGTTTCGGCGGCGCCATCGCCATCGGCTTCGTGCCGCCCGCCCTGGCGGTGGTCGGCTCGAAGCTGAAAGTCATCGTCCGCGGCAAGCCGCAGGCGGCCGAGGTCGTGACCTCGCCGTTCGTCCCGACCCGCTACGTGCGCAAGATCTAGCTCCAGACACAAAGGGCCCAGACCATGAAGTTCACCAAGGACCACGAGTGGGTCGAAGTCGCCGGCGACATCGCCACCGTCGGCATCACCGCCTACGCCGCCGAACAGCTGGGCGACGTGGTGTTCGTCGAGACCCCGGACGTCGGCAAGACCGTGAAGCAGGGCGAAGCCCTGGCGGTGGTCGAGAGCGTCAAGGCCGCCTCCGACGTCTACGCCCCGGTGTCGGGCGAGGTGGTCGAGGCCAACGCCGAGCTGGGCGACAGCCCCGAGACCGTCAACGCCCTGCCGGAAACCGGCGGCTGGTTCGCCAAGATCAAACTGAGCAATCCGGCCGAGCTCGACGCCCTGATGGACCGCGACGCGTACGAAGCGTTCCTCTCGACCCTTTAGCCCTGCCACGAACCTCGTCCTTCGAGGCCCGCTGCGCGGGCGCCTCAGGATGAGGTTCGAATGCGATCTCAGTAGTCCTCATCCTGAGGCGCCGCGAAGCGGCCTCGAAGGACGAGGGCGGTCCAAGAAAGCCACCGCCTCATGCGCTACCTCCCCCTCACACCCCAGGATCGCGCCGACATGCTCGGCGTCATCGGCGCGGAGTCGATCGACGACCTGTTCGTCGACGTGCCCGCCGTCGCCCGCCGCACGGGCGTGGTCGACCTGCCGCTCCACGCCGGCGAGCTGGAGGTCGAGCGCGAGATGCTGGCCTTGTCGCGTCGTAACCGCGCGGCCTCGGAAGGTCCGTTCTTCGTGGGGGCGGGGGCCTATCGCCACCATGTGCCGGCCAGCGTCGACCACATCATCCAGCGCTCGGAATTCCTGACCAGCTACACGCCCTACCAGCCCGAGATCGCCCAGGGCACGCTGCAGGTGCTGTTCGAGTTCCAGACCCAGGTCGCGGCCCTGACCGGCATGGAGGTGGCCAACGCCTCGCTCTATGACGGCTCCACCGCCACGGCCGAGGCTGTGATGATGGCCACGCGGGTCACGCGCCGCAGCAAGGCGGTGCTGTCGGGCGGCGTGCACCCGCACTATGTCGGCACGGTCGAGACCCTGGCCCACGCGGCCGGCGTCGCCACCGAGCGCCTGGCGCCGGCCGTCGACGCCGAGGACGCGGTGATCGCCGCCATCGACGCCAACACCGCCTGCGTGGTGGTCCAGACCCCCAACGTGTTCGGCACGGCCACCGACGTGACCAAGATCGCCGCCGCCGCCCAGGCCGCCGGGGCCCTGCTGATCGTGGTCACCACCGAGGCGGTGTCGTACGGCCTGCTGAAGTCGCCCGGCGAGATGGGCGCCGACATCGTCGTGGCCGAGGGCCAGTCGATCGGCAACGGCCTGAACTTCGGCGGTCCCTATGTCGGCCTGTTCGCCTGCAAGGAAAAATACGTCCGCCAGGCCCCGGGCCGGCTGTGCGGCGAGACCGTCGACGCCGACGGCCGCCGCGGCTTCGTCCTGACCCTGTCGACCCGCGAGCAGCACATCCGCCGCGACAAGGCCACGTCGAACATCTGCACCAACAGTGGCCTGTGCGCCCTGGCCTTCAGCATCCACATGAGCCTGCTGGGCGAGAAGGGCCTGCGCCGGCTGGCCCTGGTCAACCACCAGAAGGCGGTGAAGCTGCGCGACGCCCTGGCCGCCGTGCCCGGGGTCGAGGTCCTGACGCCGCGCTTCTTCAACGAGTTCGCGATCCGGGTCCCGGCCAACGCCGCCGAACTGGTCGAGACCCTGGCCGCCAACGGCGTCATCGCCGGCGTGCCGTTCTCGCGCCTCGACCCGGCCGCGGGCCTCGACGACGTCCTGCTGGTCGCCGCCACCGAGACCACGCCCGACGCCGACATCACCATCTTCTCCAAGGCCCTGACCAAGGTGCTGGCCCCCAAGGGTTCGAACCAATGAGCATGAACACCGTCGGACGGCCGACCCGTCCCGAAGCCGACCTCAACGACTACGTCCATCCGACCCTGACCGGCGCCCGCGGCCTGCTGCAGGACGAGGCGCTGATCTTCGAACTGAACGCCTGGGACAAGACCGGCGTCGACCTGCCCGACGCTCCTCCGGCCGACGACCTGGGCGATCTGGTCCGCAAGGATCCGATCGGCCTGCCGGGCCTGTCGGAGCCCGAAGCCGTGCGCCATTACGTGCGCCTGAGCCAGAAGAACCACGCCATCGACCTGGCGCTCTATCCGCTGGGCTCGTGCACGATGAAGCACAACCCGCGCCTCAACGAGAAGATGGCCCGCCTGCCGGGCTTCTCCGACATCCACCCGCTGCAGCCGCAGTCGACGGTGCAGGGCGCGATCGAGCTGATGGACCGCCTGGCCCATTGGCTGAAGACCCTGACCGGCATGCCGGCTGTCGCCCTGAGCCCCAAGGCCGGGGCTCATGGCGAGCTGTGCGGCCTGCTGGCGATCCGTGCAGCCCATGAAGCTAACGGACAGGGCCACCGCAAGACCGTGCTGGCCCCGACCAGCGCTCACGGCACCAACCCGGCCACGGCGGCTTTCTGCGGCTACACGGTCGTCGAGATCGCCCAGACCGACGATGGCCGGGTCGACCTGGCCGACCTGGAGTCCAAGTTGGGCGACCACGTGGCCGCGATCATGGTCACCAACCCCAACACCTGCGGCCTGTTCGAGCGTGACGTGGTCGAGATCGCCCGCCTGACCCACGCGGCGGGGGCGTATTTCTACTGCGACGGCGCCAACTTCAACGCCATCGTCGGCCGGGTGCGCCCGGGCGACCTGGGCGTCGACGCCATGCACATCAACCTGCACAAGACCTTCTCCACCCCGCACGGCGGCGGCGGTCCGGGCGCGGGTCCCGTCGTGCTGTCGGCGGCCCTGGCCCCGTTCGCCCCGACCCCCTGGGTGGTCAGCCACGAGTTCGGCTTCAAGCTGGTCGAGGAGGCCAAGGGCCCCGCTGCCCAGGCCTTCGGCCGGATGAGCGCCTTCCACGGCCAGATGGGCATGTTCGTGCGCGCCTACGCCTACATGCTCAGCCACGGCGCCGACGGGCTGCGCCAGGTGGCCGAGGACGCCGTCCTCAACGCCAACTACATCAAGGCCCGCCTCGGCGACCTGATGAGCCCGGCCTTCCCGAACGGGCCGTGCATGCACGAGGCGCTGTTCGACGACGCCTGGCTGGAAGGCACCGGGGTGACCACGCTCGACTTCGCCAAGGCGATGATCGACGAGGGCTTCCACCCGATGACCATGTACTTCCCGCTGGTGGTCCACGGCGCGATGCTGATCGAGCCTACCGAGACGGAATCCAAGCAGGAACTGGACCGCTTCATCTACGCGCTTCGCGCGTTGGCTGGAGCCGTCGCCAAGATCAAGAATGGGGGTGGCGACGTCGACCGCTTCAAGGGCGCGCCCTACCATGCGCCGCTGAAGCGGCTGGACGAGACCCAGGCCGCGCGTAAACCGCGTTTGAGGTGGAAACCTGTGGCCGCCGCGCCACTGGCGGCGGAATAGGCGCCACAGTCGCACGAAAGCGGAACGGGGCGCCTTTACGGAAGGGCGCCCCGTTCTCATATCGGATCCAGTGAGCCGAGAAGGCCGGCCGTCGCCGGGATCGAACGGACCACGGAACCCGTTTCGTCCCGCCATGAACCTCGCCCTCGCCATGCCGCCCGTGCGTTTCTCCGCCGCCGACGAACTCGCCCGCGAGCTTCTCGGGCGGATTTCGCGCATCGTGCTGGTGACCCTGGGCCTGATCCTGATCCTGGCCGGGTTCCTGATCGCGCCGCTGCCCGGCCCGCTGGGCGTGCCGCTGACGGTGGTCGGCCTGATGCTGGTGCTGCGCAACTCGTTCCGGGCCCGCAAGCAGTTCGTCCGCTTCCAGCACGCCCACCCCAAGCTGCTGTTCCCGCTGCGCCGTCTGCTGCGCCGCGAGCCGGAAGTGTTTCCGGTGGCCTGGCAGCAGGTCCTGCGCATGGAGCGGCTGGTCGTGCCGCGCCGCTGGCGCGTGGCCAAGCGCTGGCGCCAGTCGCTCAAGCGCCGGCCTCTCCAGCGCCAAGCTTCCAAGCAGGGCGCGTGAACTCGGCGGCCGAAACGCTCGCCAGGCTGCCTTCGAGGCTCTATCGCCGCCGTCGCCGCCTGGCCCTCGTCCTGCGTGAAACCGCGGGGCGCGTCGCCCGCTGGGCGGCGCTGGCCTTTGGCGTCTTGGTGCTGCTGGCCGGGATCGTCCTGACGCCGTTGCCGGGCCACCTGGGCCTGCCCCTGCTGGTCGTCGGCCTGATGATCGTGCTGCGCAACTCGTTCCAGGCCAAGCGGCGCTTCCTGCGCTGGCAGCGCCGCCACCCCAAGCTGATCTTCCCGATCCGCCGGCTGATGCGCCGCGAGCCGGAGATCATGCTGGTCGCCTGGCAACAGCTGCTGCGGTCCGAGAAGGTGTTCCTGCGCAAGCCCAAGTGGCGTGTGCTGAAGCGCGGACGGAAGTATCTGCGGCGGCGGTGGTTGAAGAAGCAGCCGGTTTAGGGCCAACGCTCCCTAGATCCTCCGCCTGTGGGGGAGGTGTCGGCGAAGCCGACGGAGGGGGGAGTGATCGACAGGCGCCCTGATCCGCGATCTTCGACCCCAAAACTCCCCCCACCGATCGCTGCGCGATCGCCTCCCCCACAGGGGGAGGATCTGGAAGGTGACTCGAAACAAAAAGGGCGCGCCCCGCGAGGAGCGCGCCCTTGATGTTTTCGCCGATCCGAAACCGCTATTGCAGCTTCGAGCCGACCTGGCCGATCGCCGCGTCGACGAGGCTGTCCGAGGCGCCGGTCGCCAGGCGAGCGACCAGGATCTGCTCGGCGGCCTGGGCGGCGAGGTCGACAGCGGCCGACTTGACGTCGGCGGCGGCCTGGGCCTCGGCCTGGGCGATCTTGCGTTCGGCCATTTCGGCGCGGCGCGTGATCTGCTCCTCGAGCCGGGCCTTGGCTTCCGACGCGATCAGGGCGGCGTCGGCCTTGGCGGCTTCGAGCATGCCGGCGGCCTGACGCTCGGCTTCTTCCCGCTGGGCCTTCACGTCGGCGAGCAGGGCCTGGGCCTCTTCCCGCAGTTGCTGGGCTTCGTCGAGTTCGGCCTTGATCTTGGCCGCGTGGGCGTCGAGCGCGCCGAACAGCGCGCCCGGCAGGACCTTGAGCACGACCAGCAGGCCGATGAACAGGGCCAGGCCGACCAGGACCCACAGCTCGGGATTGGCGAGATCGAAGAGGGTTTCGTGTTCCATCGTCGTCTCTCCCTAGGCCATCGAGGCCTTGAGCTCGGCGGCCGAAGCCGCCTTGCCCGTCAGCTTCTCGACGATGGCGCCGGCCGTTTCCGAGGCCACCGCGCGGACGTGGCCCATGGCCTCGTCACGGGCGACCTGGATGCGGGCTTCGGCGGCGGCGAGCTTTTCAGCCAGCACGGCCTCTTCCTTCGCCTGACGCTCGGCGGCCTCGGCCGAAGCCTTGGCCTTGGCGTCCGCCGCGGTCTTCTGGGCCTTGGCGCGCGCCTCGGCCACCTCGGCCGCGGCCGCGCGGGCCTGGGCCTCGGCTTCGTCCTTCAGACGACGGGCGTCGGCGATGTCGCCGGCGATCTTGGCGCCGCGTTCCTCGATCGCGCCGCTGACCCGAGGCAGGAGCGCCTTGGACAGCACCACGTAGAGGACGGCGAAGATGAGCAGCAGCCAGACGATCTGGCCGCCCCAGTGCTGGAACTGCAGCTGGGGAAGCCCGCCGCTTTCCTGCCCGTGGGGGGGCTCGGTCGACTCGACCGTGCCGTGATGTTCCGTCGCCATGGGCGAAGAAGCCTCTTTAGGTTGGAGCATTTCCCGACATGGAAAACGCCCGAAGAACGAGTCCGGGGCGGCGTCGGTCCGGAAGACCGGCCGCGCCCCAGGGTTTTACTTCGAGAACAGGATCAGGAAGGCGATGACCAGGGCGAAGATGCCCAGGGCTTCGGTCAGGGCCATGCCCAGGAACAGCATCGGACGCTCTTGAGCGGCCGCGGTCGGGTTGCGCAGGGCGCCTTGGAAGTAGTTGCCGAACATGATGCCCAGGCCGATGCCCGCGCCGATCATGCCGAGCATAGCCAGGCCGGCGCCGATGAACTTAGCGGCGGAAGCGTCCATGATTGAGACTCCTTGGGAAGTGGTGTGTTGGTTGAAAGACTAAAGGTTGATCAGTGGCTGTCGAGGTGCACGACGTCGTTCAGATAGACGCAGGTGAGCACCGCGAACACGAAGGCCTGAAGGAAGGCCACCATGAACTCTAGGGCCGTCAGGGCGACGACGGAGGTCAGCGACAGCAGGCCCACCAGCCAGTAGGCCGGAGCCATGGCCAGCAGGATGGCCACGAAGGTCGCGAAGATCTTCAGCACCACGTGGCCGCCCAGCATGTTGCCGAACAGACGAAGCGCCAGGGTGATCGGGCGGATCAGGAACGAGATGATCTCGATCGGCACCAGGATGATGTAGAGCGGCCACGGCACGCCCGACGGGGCGAACAGCTTGAAGAACTTGAAGCCGTTCTTGGCCACGCCGACGGCGATCACCGTCAGGATGACCATCATGCCCAGGGTCAGGGTCACGGCCAGCTGCGAGGTGGAGGTGAAGCCCAGGAAGTTGCCGGTCCAGCCGAACAGCATGCCCTGCAGGTTGGCGAACAGCACGAAGGCGAACAGGGTGAACACGAAGGGCAGGTACTTCTTGCCGTCGTGGCCGATGATCGAGCTCGTCAGGCCGTCGGCGATTCCATAGAGCATCTCGCCCACGGTCTGCAGGCGGCCCGGAACCACGGCGCCCTTGCCGGCGAAGGCGTAGAAGGTGACGATCAGGAACGCCGACAGCAGCATGGCGGCGATCGAGTTGGTGATCGACAGGTCGATCGCGCCCAGGCCCGGGACAGTAAAGGACGGCAGCTCCACGATCTTCTGGATCATGAACTGGTGCATCGGGTCGATCGGCGTGGCCAAGGCCCTAGTCTCTCTTCTGCTTGGGGGCGGTAGACCCGCCTCCCGTGTCTCCGTCGGTTACGTCCTTGGCGGACTTGGCCGACGCCTGCGCGCTCAGTTTCGTCGCCTTGCGGACGACGATGTAGATCGAGGATCCCATGCCGATCAGCAGACCGCCGACCATGCCCCAGGGCCCCGTGCCGGCGTAGCGGTCGAGCAGCCAGCCGAAGCCGAGCCCCACCAGAACGCCCCCGATCAGGTCCGCCAGAAGACGATAGCCGTCCTGGGACGATTTCTCGTGCTCGGCGCGTCCCGGCGCTTCCGCCGCCTTCCGCGCCTCGAAAGCGGCGATCCGAGCGTCGAGGCTTTGCGGGGCCTTGTCGTTCGGTTCGTCGGCCTTGGGCATGGGAAGCGGTCAGGTCCGATAACGCCCGCGGCCGCCCCAAAAGAGGCGGTTTTCCGGCCGGCTTGATCGCGGCGGAACCTATAGGGCGCGCTGCGGTGCGTCAAGGTTGGCGGGTATCCCGTCAAGTGGCCGTTTTATAATGGTTTTTGGAGATTTTAGAACCGGGCGCCGGAATCATCGCGCCCTTACGTGATCGGGGACGGTTCGAGGCGGGCGGTTCCGTCGCGGAACGGGGGCGTCGTCGCCCGTGGTTTGGACGCGGTCCACAGATTTCCCTCGCCTCGCCCGTCGCGCCAACCCTATGGTACCGCAACCATGACCGGACGCCTCAATGCGCCGGCGGGCTCATTGAGGGAAGAACCAGTCATGATCCGCGTCCCCCGCAGTCTGCTCGGCGCCGCGGCGCTGTGCGCGCTCCTCGCGCCCGCCGCGCTGTCGTCGAGCGCCCAGGCCGCGCCCGCCGCCAAGCCGCAGCCCCTGCCGGCCTACAAGAACTTCCGGGCCGCCATCTATATCGCCGTCAACAACGCCAAGGAGCTGGCCGACAAGGCCACCTTCGACCGCGAGTTCGAGCGCGCCAGCCGCCAGTTGCACTTCGACAAGGTCTATCTGGAGGTCTATCGCGACAAGAACTTCGCCACCGACGAGCAGATCGAGCGGGTCAAGGGCTGGTTCGAGGAACGCGGCGTCACCGTGGCCGGCGGGATCACCTTGGCGGCGGGCGGCGAGGGCGGCCAGTTCGGCACCTTCGACTACGAAAAGCCCGCCGACCGGGCCGAGTGCGAGAAGGCCGTGCGCCTGGCGGCCAAGCACTTCGACGAAGTGATCCTCGACGACTTCTTCTTCTACACCTCCAAGAGCCCGGCCGACATCGCCGCCAAGGGCGACCGCGGCTGGAGCCAGTACCGGCTGGAGACCATGCGCAAGGTCAGCCAGGACCTGGTGCTGGGCCCGGCCAAGGCGGTCAATCCCAAGGTGCGGATGATCATCAAGTACCCCAATTGGTACGAGCACTTCCAGGGCACGGGCTACGACCTGGAGAAGCAGTCGCAGATGTTCGACGGCATCTATACCGGCACCGAGACCCGCGATCCGGTGGTCACCGACCAGCTGTTGCAGCAGTACGAGAGCTATTCGATCGTCCGCTACTACGACAACATTCGCCCCAAAGGCTCCAACGGCGGCAAGGGCAACGGCGGCGGTTGGGTCGACACCTTCTCGACCCTCTATGTCGACCGCTACGCCGAGCAGCTGTGGGACACCCTGCTGGCCAAGGCGCCGGAGATCACCCTGTTCAACTGGCGGCCGATGAACGAGGCCAAGGCCGTCGAGCCGGGCGCGCGTCCTTGGAAGGGCAAGGCCACCAGCTTCGACTGGAAGGCGATGGTCGCCAGCTACAGGCCGTCGGGCCAGGCGGGCGATCCCGGTCCCGGCTGGGGCCGCGCGGCGGGCTGGTCGCTGGAGAAGATCGACAAGGACCTGGGCCTGCTGGGCAATCCGATCGGCATCGCCAGCTACAAGCCCTACCAGTCGTCGGGCGAGGACTTCCTGCACAACTATCTGGGCAATATCGGCATCCCGATCGAGCTGTCGCCCAACTTCCCCAACGGCGCCGACGTCGCCCTGCTGACCCAGGCGGCGGCCAAGGACCCGAAGATCGTCGAGGAGATCAAGGGCAACCTGCTGGCCGGCAAGACGGTGTTCATCACCTCGGGCCTGCTGGGCGCGCTGCAGGGCAAGGGGATCGAGGACATTCTCGAGGTGCGCGACACCGGCCGCAAGGTGGCCCTGCACGACTTCCTCAACGGCTACGGCGCGGGCAACGGCGAGAGCCTGAACGACCAGGGGCGCGACAACCCGCCGGTGCTGTTCCCGGAGCTGGCCTTCTACACCAACGACAGCTGGGGGATCATCCGCGGCGTGGCCAACGCCAAGGGCTTCCCGATCCTGCTGATGAACCGCTACGGCGGCGGGGTGCTCTACGTGATCACCATGCCCGAAAACCCGGGCGACCTCTACAACCTGCCCCAGGGGGTGACGACCGAGATCAAGCGCTACCTGCAGCGCGACTTTCCGGTGCGGCTGGACGCGCCCGATAGGGTCAGCCTGTTCGCCTACGACAACGGGACCTTCGTGGTGCAGTCGTTCCGCGACGACGACACGGACGTGAACCTGTCGCTGCTGGGGGCGGGGGTGAAGCTGCGCGACATGGCCACCGGCAAGCTGGTCCAGGCCAAGGCGCCCGATGGCAAGGCCGACGCCTGGCGTCGCCAGGGCGTGCCGGCCCGCACCGAGTTCGCCGCCGCGGTCGCGCCGCACAGCTACACGGTCTACCGAATCGAGAAGTGACGCTCGAGATCCCCGGCGCGAATGGTCGCGCCGGGGATCATCAATTGCTTTTTCCGGCGTTTTGGGGTCTTAGGAGCGCACTTTCCACCAACCAGAAGATTCATGTCGCACCTGAAGAACACCGGCTTCGCCGATCGCATCACCGCCGCCGCCGAAGCCAAGAAGGCCATGCTGGCCAAGATGAAGGTGAAGCCCACCGTTCAGGACCCCAATTTCGAGCAGCGCCACGCCGAGCGCGAAGCCGAGCTGGAACGGGTCCGCGCCGAGCGCGCCGCGATCAAGGAAGCCGCCCGCCAGGAAATCCTGGCCCGCGAAGAGGCCGCCCTCGCCGAGAAGCGCGCCGAGCGCAAGGAGCGCAAGGCCCTGACCGCCGCCGAGCAGAAGGCCGCCCGCGACGCCAAGTACGCCGCCCGCAAGGCGCGCCAGAAGTAATCCACGACGAACACCTGCTCGCTCTGTCGCGTGGTCCCGGCCCGTCTTGAGGGCGGACCATGCGAGGGCTGAGAGATGCACGTCGATTTCGCCCTGCTGGCCACGATGTTCGCCGTGGCGGCCGTCGCGGGCGCGTTCGACGCCATCGCCGGCGGCGGCGGGCTGCTGACCGTGCCGGCCCTGCTGCTGACCGGCATGAACCCCGTCGCGGCCCTGGGCACCAACAAGCTGCAGGGCGCGGTCAGCGCGCTGTCCTCCACCACCGCCTTCGCCCGGCGCGGCCTGATCGACTGGAAGACCGCCCTGCCGGTCGCCGGCGCGGCGGCCGTCGCCGGCCTGTGCGGCGCCCTCTGCGCCAGCCTGCTGTCGCCGCGCGTGCTGGCGGCGCTGGTGCCGGTGCTGCTGATCGTCATCGCCCTCTATTTCGGTTTCTCGAAGGGGCTGAAGGGCGAGGACGTCCATCCGCGCCTGACCCTGCCGGTCTTCGCCTTTTGCGTGACGCCGCTGATCGGCTTCTACGACGGGATCTTCGGACCGGGGGCGGGCGCCTTCTACATGGTGGCCATCGTCACCCTGCTGGGCTACGGCGCGCTGAAGGCCACAGCCCACACAAAACTGGCCAACGCCGCCTCGAACCTAGGCAGCCTGTCGCTGTTCATCCTGAAGGGCGCGGTGATCTGGCCGATCGGCCTGGCCATGGCGGCGGGGGCGTTCCTGGGCGCCCAGGTCGGCTCGCGGCTGGCCATGCGGTTCGGAGCCCGGCTGATCCGGCCGCTGCTGGTGGTGATGTCCTGCGCGATGGCGGTGAAACTGCTGAGCGACCCGGCCAACCCGTTGCGGCATGCGGTGGTCGGGCTTTTCACCCACTAAGCCCCTCCCCCTGTGGGGGAGGTGATCGCGAAGCGATCGGTGGGGGGAGTTTTAGGATCGTCGATCGTAGATCTGGCGGCCTGCCAATCACTCCCCCCTCCGTCGGCTTCGCCGACACCTCCCCCACGGGGGGAGGATCTAGAGAATCCTACTGCGCCGCCACCAGCTGCTCCGCCGTGCTGAGATCCACGCTGACCAGTTGGCTGACCCCGCGCTCGGCCATGGTCACCCCGAACAGGCGGTCCATCCGGCTCATGGTCACCGGGTTGTGGGTGATGGCGATGAACCGCGTGCGGGTGCGGCGGCGCATCTCGTCCAGCATGTTGCAGTAGCGGTCGACATTGGCGTCATCCAGCGGGGCGTCGACCTCGTCCAGCACGCAGATCGGGGCGGGGTTGGCCAGGAAGACGCCGAAGATCAGGGCGCTGGCGGTCAGGGCCTGCTCGCCGCCGCTCATCAGGCTCATGCTGGCCATGCGCTTGCCGGGCGGGCAGGCGAAGATCTCCAGCCCGGCCTCCAGCGGGTCGTCGCTCTCGATCAGCTTCAGCTCGGCCTGGCCGCCGCCGAACAGGGCCTGGAAGAGGGTCTGGAAGTTGGCGTTGATCACATCGAACGCCGCCAGCAGGCGCTCGCGGCCCTCGGCGTTCAGCTCCTCGATGCCGGCCCGCAGCTTGCCCACCGCCCCCGACAGGTCGGCCCGCTCGGTGCGCATGGTCTCCAGCCGCGCGGCGTATTCGTTGGCCTCCTCCTCGGCGCGCAGGTTCACCGGGCCGATCGCGTCCCGCTCGCGCTCCAGCGCGAACAGGTGAGCCTCGACCCCGGCGGCGTCCTTGGGCACGGCCACGGCCTCGCCGGCCACGTGCCGGCCCAGTTCCTCCGGCTCCATGCGGGCCTGCTCGCGGATCGCCCCAGCCACCTCGGCGAAGCGGTCGCGGGCGGCGTCCAGGGTGGCCACCAGGCCGGCGCGCTTCTCGCGGGCTTCCGAAGCGGCCTGTTCGGCGGCGCGGGCGGCGCGGTCGGCGTTGAGGCGGGCGGTCTCGGCGGCCTCCAGGGCGTCCGAGGCCTTGGCGCGGCGATCCTCGGCGGCGGCGAACTGCTCGACGATGACCACCAGCTTGCCGGCCAGCACGGTCGGGGCCTCGCGGGCGGCCTCCAGGGCGGCGGCGGCCTTGACCCGGTCGGCGTCGAGGCTGGTCTCGCGCCGGGCCGAGGCTTCGCGGCGCTTGGCCCAGTCGGCGTGGTCGCGTTCCAGGCTCTCCAGACGGCGAGCCCGGCCGGCGGTCTCGCGGGTTTCCTGGTCCAGGGCCGAGCGGGCGGCGGCGGCGGCCTCGCGGGCGGCGGCGGCGGCCTGGCGGGCGGCGGCCAGGCGCGGGGCCAGGTCTTCGGCGCTCTCGACCCCGGCGCTCTCGGCGCGGACGGCGGCCAGGGCGGCCTCGGCCTCGACCCGCTCGGCCTCGAAGCGGGCGATGGTGTCGTCCAGCGACTGGGCGCGGGCCTCGCGCTGGGCGGACTCCCGCTCGTAGCGGGCCACCTGCTCGCGCGCGCCGGTCAGCAGGCGCTCGGCCTCGGGCGGGCCGCGACGCTTGTCGCGCAACGTCTCTTCGGCGACCCGCAGGGCGTCGGCGGCCGTCTTCAGGGCGGCGGTCGCGGCTTCGGCGCGCGGAGCGACTTGGTCGATCTCGGCCTCGACCTCGGCCAGGCGGGTGCGCTGCTCCAGGCGGACGGCGGCCGGCTTGGGCGCATCGGCCCGGGCCGTGAAGCCGTCCCAGCGCCACAGGTCGCCTTCCCGGGACACCAGCCGCGCCCCGACCGGCAGGCCCTTGGCCAGGCGGTCGCCGTCGGCGCGCTCGACCACGGCGACGTGCGACAGCCGGGCGGCCAGCTCCGGCGGAGCCTTGATCAGCGGGGCCAGCGGCCGGGCGCCGTCCGGCCAGGCCACGGGCTTGGGCTCGCCGCCCGCCCAGAACGACGGGGCGCGGGGATCCAGCGCCGCCTCCAGGTCGTCGCCGAGCGCGGCGGCCAGCGCCGCGCCGTAGCCCTTCTCGGGCGTCACCGCGTCCAAGGCGGGCGAGAAGCCGCTCTTGGCGCGCGGGGCGGTCAGCTGGGCCAGGCCCCGGGCCTCGGTGCGCAGCCGCCCCAGCTGGTCCTCGACCTTGCGGGCCAGGTCGCGGGCCTGGGCCTCGGCGGCGGCGGCCTTGACGCGGACGGCTTCGGCCTCCTCGAGAGCCTGCCGGGCTGACGCCAGTCCCGCCTCGGCGTTGGCGAAGCGCTGGCGGGCCTCGGCGGCGGTGGGGTCGACCACGGGACCGACGGCGGCGCGCTCGGCCTTGGCCTGGTCCAGGGCGCGGACGGTGCGGGCCAGGCGGCTCTCGGCCTCGGCCAGCCGCTGGGCGGCGGCGCGGGCCCGGGCGTCCTCGGCGGCGGCGCGGGCCGCCAACTGCTCGACCTCGGTGTCGGCCTTGGCGCGGGCGACCTCGGCGGCTTGGGCGGCGGCAGCCAGCTCAGGACCACGGGCCGGCGCGGCGGCGATCAGGGCCCGCAGTTCGGCCAGTTCGGCGTCGGCGCGGGCCAGGGCCTGGACGGCGTCCTGCAGGCCCTGCGCCTCGCGGGCCCGGTCGTCGTCGATGCGGGCCAGGTCGGCCGACAGCCGCTCGAATTCGGCCTGGGCGGCCTCGGCCTCGCGCTCGGCTCGGTCCTTCTGGATGGCCAGCTGGCCCAGGATCGCCTGGGCGATCGAGGCCTCCTCGCGCAGCGGCGGCATGGCGGTCTCGGCCGCCAGGATCGCGGTCTGGGCGGCGGCGGCGGCGCGGGCGGTGTCCTCGACGGCGCGGGCGGCCTCGGTGGCTTCGCTCTGCGTGCGGTTGAGGGTGTCGCGGGCCTCGGTCCAGCGGGTGTAGAGCACCGCGCCCTGCACCGCACGGATCTCGGCCGACAGGCGCTTGTACTTCTCGGCCTGGCGGGCCTCGCGGCGCAAGCGGCCGAGCGCCGTCTCCAGCTCGCGGGCCACGTCCTCCAGCCGTGAGAGATTGGCCTCGGCGGCCCGCAGCCGCAGCTCGGCCTCGTGGCGGCGGGTGTGCAGGCCCGAGACCCCGGCCGCCTCTTCCAGGATGCGGCGGCGGTTCTGCGGCTTGGCGCCGATCAGCTCGCTGATCTGGCCCTGGCGGACCAGGGCCGGCGAGTTGGCGCCGGTCGAGGCGTCGGCGAACAGCAGCTGGACGTCGCGCGCCCGCACCTCGCGGCCGTTGATGCGATAGGTCGAGCCCTCGCCGCGATCGATGCGGCGCACCACCTCCAGCACCGGATCGTCATTGAACTGGGCCGGCGCCGTGCGGTCGGCGTTGTCGATGGTCAGGGTGACGTCGGCGTGGTTGCGGGCCGGGCGGGCGCCGCTGCCGGCGAAGATCACGTCGTCCATGCCGCCCGCGCGCATGGCCTTGGCCGAATTGGCGCCCATCACCCAGCGCAGGGCTTCCAGCAGGTTGGACTTGCCGCAGCCGTTCGGCCCGACGATCCCCGTCAGGCCCGGCTCGATCCGGAACTCGGTCGGCTCGACGAAGGACTTGAATCCCGAAAGGCGCAGGCGCTGGAATTGCACGGCGCGCGCCCGCCCCTCAGCCCTTGCCGGGCTTGGTTTGCGCCGCCTTGGCGATCGCGCCGGCCAAGGTCTCGATCGGCAGGCCGCCCTCGTAGCGCTGGCCGTTGACGAAGAAGGTCGGGGTGAACTGGATCTTGTCGCGCTCGGCGGCCTTCTCGACCCGGGCGTTGACGGCGTCCAGCCCCGCCTTGTCCTGCAGGGCGGCGGTGAACTGTTCTTCGGTCAGGCCAAAGCTCTTGCCGATCTTCAGCAGGCCGCCCCACAGGTCCTGGCTCTCGAAGATCGCCGCCTGCTGCTTGAAGACCGCGTCGATCACCTGGAAATAGCGGCCCGGCCCCGCCCGCCGGGCCAGCAGGTAGCCGGCGGCGGCGAACTGGGCGGGCTCGGTCAGGAATTCCCTGAACACGTAGCGGGCCTTGCCCGTATCGATGAACCGGGCCTTGAAGGCCTGGAACACCTCGTTGTTCCAGTGGGCGCAGTGGGTGCAGGACAGCGAGGCGTACTCCACCACCTGCACCTTGGCCTTGGGCGAGCCCAGGGCCATGTCGCCCTCGGCCGGCGGCAGCGGCGCGGCGCGCGCGATCGTCGGCGCGGCGACGATCGCCGCGCCCGAGGCCGCTAGACCCGTTCCGATCAAGGCGCGCCGGTCGAGGATCATTTCGCGGCGGCCTCGGCCGCGGCGATGGCGGCGTCCAGCTGGGCCATCGACTGCTCGCCGCCGTCGTCGCCGCCGGCCTTTTTGCCATTGATGACGAAGGTCGGGGTGCCGGTGATCTTGGCGTCGGCCTGGTACTTCTCGACCCGGGCGTTCAGGGCCTTGAGGGCCTTTTCGTCGGTCACGCAGCTGGTGAACTGGGCCTCGTCCATGCCGGCCGACTGGGCGATGCGCAGCAGCACGCCGCGGTAGTCGCCGGTGGTGAACATCTCTTCCTGCGAGTGGTAGACGGAGTCGAGCACCGAGAAATACTTGTCCTTGCCGGCGCAGCGGGCCATCAGGAACGCGGCCGAGGCCACCTGGACAGGCTCGGTCAGGAACTCGCGATAGACGTAGTGCACGCGGCCGGTGTCGATGTACTTGGCCTTGAAGGCCGGGAAGACCTCGTTGTTCCAGCGGCCGCAGTGGACGCACGAGGCCGAGGCGTACTCGACGACCGTGACCTTGGCGTTGGCGTTGCCCAGCGACATGTCGTCGGCGGACACCGACTCCTTCTTGTCGCAGCCGGCGAGCGCGACGCCCAGAGAGGCGGTGAGGGCGACGGCGGTCAGGAGCCGGCGGGTCAGCGGACGCATGTGATCTTCCCTGGAAGAGGCGTGAACAGTGAAGTTAAGCGCGATTCTTTAGTCGCGTGAAAAGGGCGCGGATAAGGCGTCGCATCAGCCTATCGAACGTCCAGTTGTCAATCCAGTGAGGCCTTGCCAGCGAGACGGATCAGCGCGGATCGCGCAGCACGCCGCGGCCCAGCTTCAGCAGGGCGTCCTTCAAGCCGCCGTCCGGCTGGCTGGCCAGGCTGTCGGCCAGGTCGCGCTCCTGGGCGGCGTCCAGCGGCGGCTTGCGGCGCGAGGCGACGGCGACAGGAGCAGCGGGGGCCTTCACCGGTCCCTGGACGATGCGCAGCTTGGTCACCGTGCCCTTGCCCAGCAGCAGGTCCAGGCGCTGAGTGATCTGCGGCGCCTGGTGCTGGATCAGCGAAGCCACCGGCCCGTCGACCCGCAGCTCCAGGGTGCCGCCCTCGCCGGTGCGGCTCTTGATCACGCGCACGGGTTCGGTGCGGCGGGCCAGGGTCTCGCCGACGATCTCGCGCCAGCGGGCCTTCAGCACGGCGGGTCCCTGGCCGAACTTCTCGTCCAGCTGCTTGATCAGCGGAGCCAGCGACTTGCCGGCCGGCGGCGGCGGTCGCCGCTGCGGACGCGTGCGGCGGCGCTTGAGGATCTCGAGGGCTTCTTCCGCGGTGGGCAGGGGGCGACGGCGCATGGCGGGAGGTTAGCAGAGGCGGGGGAAGGTCCCAATGCCGTCATCCGAGTTCGCGGTTGGGGACAGGCCCATGGGCCTGTCCCCGCCAGAGGGGCGGCCCATTCGGGATGACAGGCTCGGGCGCGGTCTGCCATACGAGCCTCATGCTCGACATCCCCGCCCTCCGCGCCGCCCTGCTGGCCTGGTATGACGCCCAGGCGCGGGACCTGCCCTGGCGCACCGGGCCGGCGGCCGGCAAGGCCGGGGCGCGGTCAGACCCCTACCGCGTCTGGCTGTCGGAGGTGATGCTGCAGCAGACCACGGTGCCGCACGCCACGCCCTATTTCCTGTCCTTCACCCAGCGCTGGCCGACGGTGTCGGACCTGGCGGCGGTGGAGGACGGGGAGCTGATGGCCGCCTGGGCGGGACTGGGCTACTACGCCCGGGCTCGCAACCTGCTGGCCTGCGCCCGGGCCGTGGCGGCCGGGCACGGCGGAGTCTTTCCCGACACCGAAGAAGGCCTGCGAGCCCTGCCGGGCGTGGGCGCCTACACCGCCGCCGCCGTGGCCGCCATCGCCTTCGACCGCCCGGCCAATGTCGTCGACGGCAATGTCGAGCGGGTGATGGCCCGGCTGTTCGCGGTCGAGGATCCGGTTCCCGACGCCAAGCCCGAACTCAAGCGCCTGGCCGGCGAGCTGGTCACCGGTGCCAAGGGCCATGGGCGCCCCGGCGACTGGGCCCAGGCGCTGATGGACCTGGGGGCCACGATCTGCCGGCCCAAGCAGCCGCTGTGCGACCGCTGCCCGGTCCAGCCGTGGTGTGAGGGCTTCAGGACGGGCGCGCCGGAGACCTATCCGCGCAAGACCCGCAAGGCCGACCGGCCCCGGCGGTTCGGTGTGGCCTATGTGCTGACCCGGGGCGACACCACCGCTCTGGTGCGGCGTCCGCCCAGGGGCCTGCTGGGCGGCATGTTGGGCCTGCCGACCAGCGACTGGCGCGCGACGCCCTGGACCGACGCCGAGGCGGCCGCCGCGGCGCCGGTCGCCGGCGCCTGGCGCGACTTCGGGACGGTGGAGCACGTCTTCACTCACTTCGCCCTGACTCTGCGGGTGCTGCGGGCCGAGTCCAACGGCGAAGGGGATTTCGTCTGGACCGCGCCGGAGGGCTTGGCCGCCCTGCCCAGCGTGTTCCTGAAGGCGGCGAAGGCAGGACGGGATCGGCTGGTCTAGTATCCTTCTCCCGCAAGGGGAGAAGGAAAAGGGTCAGTTCATCCCCGCCCGCACCTGGCTGCGCAGGACGTCGATCGGGGCCAGGCCCTTGTCGGTCTTGAAGTGCCAGTAGGTCCAGCCGTTGCAGGCCGGGGCCGACTGCACCAGGGCGCCGATCTTGTGGATCGAGCCGGACAGGTCGCCCACGGTGATCGAGCCGTCGGCCCGCACCTTGGCGGCGTGGGCGCCCTTGGCGCAGTAGAGGGTGTCGCCCGGATTGAGCAGGCCGGCCTCGACGATATTGCCGAACGGCACGCGCGGCTCCGAACGCTTGCTGCCCATGACGTCCAGGTCTTCCGGCGCGATCGGCACGACCTTGGCGATGCGCGCCTTGGCGTGGGCGATGTATTCGGCCTCGCGCTCGATGCCGACGAACCTGCGGCCCAGGCGCTTGGCGGCCGCGCCGGTGGTGCCCACGCCGAAGAACGGGTCCAGGATCACGTCGCCCGGCTTGGTGGTCGACAGGATCACGCGGTAGAGCAGGGCTTCGGGCTTCTGGGTCGGGTGGGCCTTGTTCCCGTCCGCGCCTTTGATGCGCTCCTCGCCGGTGCACAGCGGAAGCGTCCAGTCCGAGCGCATCTGCACCTCGTCATTGGCCATCTTCAGGGCGTCGTAGTTGAAGGTGTAGCGCTTGGCCCCCTGGCTCTTGGAGGCCCAGATCAGGGTCTCGTGGGCGTTGGCGAAGCGGGTGCCCTTGAAGTTGGGCATCGGGTTGGACTTGCGCCAGATCACGTCGTTGAGGATCCAGAAGCCCAGGTCCTGCACGGCCACGCCGACGCGGAAGATGTTGTGGTAGCTGCCGATCACCCAGATCGCGCCGTCGTCCTTCAGCACCCGGCGGGCGGCCTTCAGCCACTCGCGGGTGAACTTGTCGTAGACGGCGAAGCTTTCGAACTGGTCCCAGTGGTCGTCGACCGCGTCGACCTTGGAATTGTCGGGACGCAGCAGGTCGCCGCCTAGCTGCAGGTTATAGGGCGGATCGGCGAAGATCAGGTCCACGGACTTCTCGGGCAGGGCGTTCATCGCCTCGATGCAGTCGCCCTGGATGATGGTTTCAGGCCCGAAGGACATGTCCGCTTCCCGTCAAAAACACTGAGCGGAATCATGAGTCTAGCTAGTAAATAGTGTGTTGATGGACATGGTTATCGGCCGTTAACCCTGCGCGTCGTCGGCGAATTGAGTCTGACCGGACTCAGAAAATCCAGCATCGTCAGCGCGATACTTGATGTTCCTGAAATGTTCTGAAATGCTGGCGGCTCGACTTTCGCGCCGGATTTCGAGGGAGCCATGGCCGTCATTCGCGGACTGATCGCCGCCAGCCTGGACGGCTTTGTCGCCGACCCCGACGGAAGCGTCGCGGCGCTGGCGCCGTTCGTCTCGGTCGAGCACGGCTACCAGCGGTTCATCGACCAGGTCGCCACCGTGGTGATGGGCCGGCGTACCTACGACCTGATCCCCAGCCTGGGGATCGGCTGGCCCTATGCCGGCAAGCGCGGCCTGGTGCTGACCTCGGGGCGCGGGGCCAGCGTGCGCGAGAAGACGCGGTTCTGGACCGACGGCCTGCCGGCCCTGGTCGACTATCTGCGCGGTCTGGACGACGGCGACGTCTGGGTGGTGGGCGGCGGCCGGCTGATGGCGGGCATGATCGAGGCCGGGGCGCTGGACCGGCTGGAGCTGCTGGTCGCCCCGGTGCTGCTGGGCGAGGGGCGGTCGCTGTATCCCCGCTGCGCGCGGGGCTTGCGGGACATGCGGCTGAACGGCGTCGAGGCGCTGGAGCGCGGGGTGGTTCTGCTGGACTACGGGCTGAGCTACAGGCCGGTTCGAAAGCTGGCGGTGGTTTCCTAGCGGCTGGTCAGGCGCCCAGCTCGTCGTCGAACGCCGCGTCGCTCAGCTCGCCCAGCCCGAGTTCTCCAGCCAGGGCCAGCTTGACGGGCGCCCAGCCCATCCGGTGGATCGGCGAAGGGCCCAGTCTGCGCAGCCCTTCGACATGGACGGCGGCGTGATAGCCCTTGTGGCCGGCGAAGCCGTAGCCGGGATAGACCGTATCCATCTCGACCATGATCCGGTCGCGGGCTTCCTTGGCCAGGATCGAGGCCGCGGCGATCGAGCATGACAGGCTGTCGCCCTTGACCACCGTCCTGATCGGGCAGGGCAGCTTGAACGCGTAGTTGCCGTCGACCAGGGCCATGGCCGGCTGGACGCAAAGCCCCTCGATCGCCCGGCGCATGGCCAGGCCGGCGGCGTGCAGGATGTTGAGCGCCTCGATCTCCTCGACGCTGGCCAGGCCCACGCACCAGGCGATCGCGACCTGCTTGATCTCGATCTCCAGGGCGGCGCGGGCCTTGGCGGTCAGCTTCTTGGAGTCGTCCAGACCCCTGGGCACCCGGGCGGGATCCAGGATCACCGCCGCGGCGCTGACCGGTCCGGCCCACGGGCCGCGCCCGGCCTCGTCCACGCCGCAGACGTGGCCGGGGCCGCAGGCGGCTTCCAGCATCATGTCGGGGCCCGTGCGGGCGGGGGCGGGGGACTTGGGCACGGCCTGCTCATAGTCCGTTTCGAGGGAACGGGGAAAGAGCGTGCGTGCGCGGCGGTTACGCGAAAACTGTGCGCCGCAAAATAATTACATTCGTAATAAACAATCTTGACCCAATTCGTCGGATCGCGACACTGTAGATTACAGACGTAAGTCGAGGGCGACAATGCAGCACGGTCACGAACGGCGTCAGGCTTACCGACGCGATATCGACGGGCTGCGCGCCCTGGCCGTGGCGGCCATCGTGATCCACCACGCCTTTCCCGCCGTCCTGCCCGGCGGCTTCGTCGGGGTGGACGTGTTCTTCGTGATCTCGGGCTTCCTGATCACCCGCATCCTGGCCGAGGCCCGCGACGAAGGGCGGTTCTCCTGGGGCGGGTTCTACCTGCGCCGGGCGCGGCGGATCGTGCCGGCCTATGTCCTGGTGACGCTGGTCACCGTCGCCCTGGCGGTCTGGATCGAGATGCCGCGCCTGCTGGCCCAGACCGGCGCGGCAGCAGCGGCCTCGGGCCTGTTCCTGGCCAATGTCCTGGCCGCCCAGAGCCCCGGCTATTTCGCGCCGTCCCTGCAGCAGAACCCGCTGCTGCACCTGTGGTCGCTGGGGGTGGAGGAGCAGTTCTACCTGGTCTGGCCGGCTCTGATCGCGCTGCTGTCGCTGGGCGCGTTGCGCCGGGCGCGGGCCGGGCCGGCCCTGGCGCTGCTGGCGGCGTCGCTGGTGCTGGCCCAGGTGATGGTGGCCGGCGGCGGCGGGGTCGCGGCCTTCTTCTACCTGCCGACCCGGGCCTGGGAGTTCCTGGCCGGCGGGATCCTGGCCCTGGGCCTGGTACGTCCGCCCGGCGATTCCCGAGCCGCCAACCTGGCGGCGGCCAGCGGCCTGCTGGCCATCGCCTGGAGCCTGGTCGCGCTGAACCAGGCCAGCCCGTTCCCCGGCCTGGGCGCCGTGCCGGCCTGCCTGGGCGCGGCGCTGCTGGTCTGGAGCGGCCAGGACGCGACGCCCGGCGCGGCGGCGCTCCTGCGGACCGCCCCGGTCGTGGCTCTGGGGCGCGTGTCCTATTCGCTCTATCTGTGGCACTGGCCGCTGCTGGTGCTGGCCGCCGACGTGGCGCAACAGCCCCTGACGATCGTCCAGCGGCTGGGCGTGGTGGCGCTCTCGCTGGGCCTCGCCGTCCTGACCTGGCGCTTCGTCGAACAGCCCTTGCGGCGCGGCCCGGTCGACCGTCCCTGGCGGCGGCTGGGCGGCGTCCTGCCGCTGTTGCTGGCGCCCATCGCGGCCGGAGCGGCGCTGTTCCTCGGCCACGGCCTGCCCCAACGCCTGTCGCCGGACGCCCGGGCCCTGGCCGACCTGGAAGAAACCGACGTCAATCCGGCCCGCAAGGTCTGTTTCGAGGGCGCGGACAAGGCCTCGCCCGACCAATGCCGGTTCGGCGCAACGCCGGGTGTCCGGCCCGGTCCCGGGGGCGACCAGGTGCTGGTCTGGGGCGACTCCCACGCCGACGCCGTCACCCCGGGGGTGGTCGCCTGGGCGCGGGCCCGGGACTGGAGTGTGCGCGAAGTCGCCCGGGGCGGCTGTCCGCCGCTGGCCGGCGTGCGGGTGCGGGTGTTCGGGCGCCTCGACCGGGGCTGCGAAGCCTGGGCCGCCAGGACCCTGGACCAGATCGCCGCTGACCGCCGACTGACCCTGGTGGTGCTGGCCGCCCGCTGGCCGCTCTATCGCGACACGCCGCCGTTCTACGACGTCAATTCGCCGCGCGTGGCGGTCGACACCGCGGCCCGGCTCGGCGCTAGGCCGGAGTTGTCGGCCGCCCTCGGCGCGACGCTGGACGCCATCGCCCGGCGCCGGCCGGACCTGCGGGTGGTGGTGATCGGCCCCGTGCCGGAACTGACCCTGGCCCCGCCCGAATGCCTGGCCCAGCAGCGCCAACTGGGCGGTCGTCCGGAGGTCTGCGCCCGGGCCCCGGCCGGTCCGCCCCTGGCCCGGGCCATGCCCGCCGAGGCGGCGATCCGCGCCGCGGTCGAGGACCGCCCGGGCGTCGTCGCCGTCTTCCCCACCGATACGCTGTGCCGGGACGACGGATGCGCCGGCGTGATCGACGGCCGTCCGGTCTATTTCGACGACGACCACCTCGGCGCCTCGGGGGCGCGGCGGCTGGTCCCGCCCTGGCTGGACGACGGCTGGCGGCGCCTGGCCGCGCCGCTGGGGTCGCCTACAGCGCGGCGTTGACGAGGGGCGGGGCGCGACCGCGCAGGCTTCGGGCGTCGAGATAGTCGAGCAGGGCCGCCGGCCGGTTGGTCTGGATGACGCTGACCCCGTCGTCGACCAGCCGCGCCCAGGTGCGCCGCCCGTCGGCCGCCGCGCCGCCCGCGCGCGCCCGGGCCCAGAAACCCTTCAGGCCCTTGCCGGCCAAGGCGTTGCTCCACAACCGCACCCGCGCCAGGCGTGCGGCGGCGCGCACGGCCTTGAAGTCCGAGCGCCGCAGGTCGCACAGCTCGATCGCCGGGACGCGGTTCTCGGCCGACACCTGGCGGGCGGTGATCCCGGCCGGGTCGCGCGCCGCGCGTCCATTGACGGCGCCGACCATCGGCATGAAGGCCAGGCCGCTATAGGGCGGCAGGTCGGCCATGGGAGCGGCGTCCGGCTCGGGCCGGGCCTTGACCAGCACCTGGCCGGCGGCGCCGCTGGCCAGGACGATCTGGGCCACCTGCTCGGCGATCGGCTCCTTGACGTCGAGATTGACCAGGATGCGACCTTGGGCGCGCGCGAGGAACGCCTCCAGGGTCGGCGGAGCCTCGCCCGACCGGCCGCTAGGTGATTTCAGCCGCAGCGCCTGGACCTGCCGCAGGCTCATTTGAGACACCCGGCCGTGGCCGTCGGTGGTGCGGTTGACGGTCGGGTCGTGCAGCACCACCAGCGCGCCGTCGGCCGTGCGGCGGATGTCGATCTCGACCATGTCGACGCCCAGGGCCAGGCAGCGATCCAGCGCCGCCAGCGAGTTTTCCGGCAGGGCCGCCGTCATGCCGCGCGAGGGGGCCGGCGCATGGCAGGCGCGGTGCGCCACCACCAGCACGCCGTCGGCCCAGTCGTAGAGCCGGCCTCGCAGGTCCGCCCCCGGCGGATCCGCCGAGACCTCGGCGAACGCCGGGCCGGCGCCGGCGGCGAACGCCGCCGCGATCGCCGCGAGGCGTCGGGAAGGGAAACGGGCGGGGCGCATGGTCAAGCTCTCCACTGCGCCCATATGCCAGATTCCCGCAACAGTAGAGCGTCAGAAGATCGACGGGGCCATGACGGGCGCCGACGCCTACCGCGCCAGCTTGCGGCATTGCTCGTGCCGGAAGCAGGTCGTCAGGTGGTCGTTGACCAGGCCCGTGGCCTGCATGAAGGCGTAGACGATCACCGGTCCGCAGTATTTGAAGCCCTTGGCCTTGAGCATCTTGGCCATGTCGACCGCCAGGGGCGTCTGGGCCGGGACGTCGCCGCCGGTCCAGTGGTTCTGCACCGGCTTGCCGCCGACCATGTCCCACAGCAGGGCGGAGAAGTCCTCGCCGCGCTCGCGCATGTCGCAATAGATCCGCGCGCCCGAGATCGCCGCGTCGATCTTGCCGTTGGAGCGGATGATGCCGGCGTCGGCCATCAGCCGGGCGCGGTCGGCGTCGCCGAACCGGGCCACCTTGTCGGGATCGAAATCGGCGAAGGCGGCGCGGAAGGCTTCGCGCTTGCGCAGGATGGTGATCCACGACAGCCCGGCCTGGAACCCGTCCAGCACCAGCTTCTCCCACAGGGCGCGGGAATCGTACTCGGGCACGCCCCATTCGGTGTCGTGATAGGCCTCGTAGAACGGGTCGCCGTTCATGCCCCGCCAGATGCAGCGTTGGAGTTCGGTCATGGGGCGGAGCTTGGCCCGATCAGTTGGAACTTTTCAAGAACATTCTTGGCGCTTCGCGCTCGCCGTGACTTACTGCGACCTCATCCTGAGCTTGTCGAAGGACGAGGTCGTGCACGGCGCCTGAGTCTACATCCTGAAGTGCGCGGACGGCATGTACTATGTCGGCTCGCATCGCGGCGACGATCCGTCGACGCGGGCGGCGGAACACAACCAAGGCGCAGATCCCAAGGCCTTCACCTACAAGCGACGACCGGTCGTTCTGGTCTGGAGCGAATATTTCGATCAGATCGTCGACGCCATCGCTTGGGAGCGCCGCCTGAAAGGCTGGAGCCGAGCCAAGAAGGAAGCGGTGATCCGCGGTGACTGGGATGCGCTGCCAGACCTCTCGCGGAGCCGAAATCCTCGTCCTTCGACAAGCTCAGGATGAGGATTTCTACTGAAGCGTCGTAGTTGAGTCTGGGCGGGGCATATCATTCGACCTCATCCTGAGCTTGTCGAAGGACGAGGTCGTTCATGGCGGTTCAACTGGCTACGATCGCCGGAACCCAGCCGGGCCAATCCACCGTCACAGCGCGGCCGTCCACCGTCAGCGCCGCGCCGGCGACGCGGTCCAGGCGCAGCAGCGCCATGGCGCGGCCGTTGCGGCCCGACAGCACCTCGCCGGCCCGCAGATCTCCTGCCAGCACCTCGGCGCCGAAGGCGGGCGGCGGGCCGTCGAAGGCGATCGGCAGCATGCGGTTCTTGATCGCGCCCCGCCGCTTCATGCGGCTGGTCGTCTCCTGGCCGACGAAGCAGCCTTTCTTGAAGTCGACGCCGTTCAGCAGGTCGAAGTCGGCGTCGATCGGATAGGTCCTGTCGATCCCCCAGTCGGCGGGGCCGGGCACGCCCAGCGCCAGCCGATGGGCTTCGTAGTCGTCCTCGGTGGCGGTGGTTTCGAGGTCGCGGGTGTAGAGGCGCGAGCCTAGGGCGGGCAGGCGGGGATCTGTGTGGCCTTCAGCGGGCCAAGCGGCGAAAACCGTCAAGTTCACGGCCGTCAACTCCACTTTAGCCCGAAGCTTGTACATCGTCAGCCGCATCAGGATCGCATCGCGGTGCTGGGCCGCGACGTCCAGCAGTACGCCTTCCTCCAAGCCTACGACAAAGAGGTCGTAGAGCAGCCGGCCCTGGGGCGTCAGCAGGCCGGCGAAGCGCAGCTCGCCCTGTGCGAGAGTCTCGATCTCCTGGGTCAGCAACCCGTTGAGGAAGCTTTTCGCGTCAGGGCCGGTTACGGCGATGACGGCGCGGCTGGTCAGGGGGGCGATAGCGATCTGGCTCATGCGCCACATGTGGCGCGTCGCACGTGTTCGCGCCACCCCTTCCAGGAACAGAAAGCTGAGCCGTTATCGAGGGATGCGCCGACTCGCCGGACGCCCTATACATGCTCCGATGACACAGCGGGCCTTCCCGATTCTCTTCATCACCGCCACGCGGATTGGCGACGCCGTGCTGTCGTCCGGCCTGATCAAGTTCCTGGCCGACCAGATCCCCAACGCCCGCTTCACCATCGTCTCCGGGCCTCTGGCGGCTCCGCTCTTCGCCCACGTGCCCGGGCTCGACCGGGTGATCGTCATGGAAAAGGGCAAGGGCAAGGGCCACTGGTTCAAGCTGTGGAACCAGGTGCGCCACCGCAAGTGGGGCCTGGTCGTCGACCTGCGCGGTTCGGGCACGGCCTATTTCCTGCGCCGCGAGAAGCGCGCGGTCTGGAAGCGCAACACCGGCGAGCCGATCCACAAGGTGGTCGAGGCCGCCAAGGTGCTGAAGCTGGAAGGCGACCCGCCGGCCCCGCACCTCTACATCACCCCCGACGTCCAGGCCCTGGCCGACCAACTCCTGGCGCCGCGGCCGGGCGAGCCGGCGGGCCCGATCCTGGCGGTCGGCCCGGCCTCCAACTGGGTCGGCAAGATCTGGCCGATCGAGCGCTTCGCCCAGACCGCCCAGCAGCTGCTGGGTCCGGGCGGGGCGCTGGCCGGCGGGCGGCTGCTGATCCTGGGCGGTCCCGGCGACGGGCGGATGGTCGAGGAGCTGCGCATGGCCTCGGCCCGCGGCCGCTATGTCGACCTGACTGGCAAGGTCGACCTCTTGACCGCCTACGCCGCCCTTAAGCGCGCCGACCTGTTCATCGGCAACGACAGCGGCCTGATGCACATCGCCGCCGCGGCGGGCGTCCCGACGATCGGCCTGTTCGGCCCTTCGGACGAGCGCCGCTATGGCCCCTGGGGGCCGCTGACCAAGGCCGTGCGTGGTCCGCGCAGCTTCGAGCAGTTTCTGGCGGTCGATCCCGACCTGTCCCAGGCCATCCGCCACATGAGCGACCTGCCGGTGACCACGGTGGTCAAGGCGGCCAAGGCCCTGCTGGCCGAGGTCAAGGCGAAGGCGGTTGAGGAAGACGCGGCCGAGCCGACCGTCGAGGACGCGGCGGTGACGCCCGAGCTTCAGGCCGTGGTCGAGGACGCGGCGCCCGCGGAAGACGCCGCGACGTCCGAAGACGCCATCGACGCCGACCGCATCTAGGACCCCACCACGAACGGGGACAGGCGCATGCGCCTGTCCCCGGCCATGACCCTAACTTTCCCCCACGCCCGTCATCCTCGGACTTGTTCCGAGGACCCCTCTGTCGGCCGAGCTGTCGCTTGGGCTAAGCCGCGATCTCACCGCTTCACGGATCATCCTTCTTCGCGGCTGAAGCAGGGATCCTCGGAACAAGGATGACGGGTCCTGGGGGCCTAAATCCGCGCCGACCCATCCATGATCGCCGTCAGGGCCATCACGGTCTGGGCCTCCATGGCGCTGTGGCCGGCGTTGGTGCGCACATAGGTGGCCGGGGCGGCGCCGACCGACGCCAGCGCGGCGACCAGCCGCGAGGCCTGGGTCAGCGGGCAGACCTGGTCGAACCGGCCGTGCACGACATGGATCGGCAGCCGGGCGATCCGCGCGACGTTGCGGACGATGTAGTCCGGCTTCAGGAACAGGTCGTTGGCGAAGAAGTGGGCCTCGATCTGGGCGAAGCACAGGGCGAAGTCGGCCTCGCCGAACTTTCCCGGGTCGCCGGTCTCGGGGATCATGTTCGAGATCGCCCCTTCCCAGACCGACCAGGCCAGGGCCGCGCGCAGCTGGGCCTGGCGGCCGGCCTCGTCGCCCGGCGTGGAATCGAAGATCGCCTTGTAGGCGCCCATCATGTCGCAGCGCTGCTCGGGCGGGATGACCTCGACGAAGGCCTTCCACTCGTCGGGATAGGCCACGTAGGCGCCCGGTTCGCTGAGGGCGTAGGGCGTCCTGTCGAACACCGCCGCGTTGCCCTGGTACATGTAGAGCAGGTCCTCGCGCGTCCCCAGGAAGACGCCGCGCAGGACCAGCGAGGCCACGTGCTCGGGATGGCGGATGGCGTAGACCAGGGCCAGGGTGCTGCCCCAGCTGCCGCCGAACACGTGCATAGGACCCTGGATGCCGAGAGCGTCGCGCAAGGCGTTGATGTCGGCCACCAGGTGGTCGGTGTCGTTGCGGACCAGGGCGACGGCCGGGCCGTGCGAGGCCACGGTCGGGGTGCTCTTGCCGCAGCCGCGCTGGTCGAACAGGATCACCCGATAGCGCTCGGGATCGAAGAACCGCGACATCACCGGCGCGCAAGCCCCGCCCGGCCCGCCGTGCAGGAACATCACCGGCTCACCGTCGGGATCGCCGTATTCCTCCCAGTAGAGCGTGTGGTCGGGCGCCTGGTCGACCGGCAGCATCCCGGTGCGGTTGGGCCGGGCTTGCGGATACTTCCACTCGTCCGTGACCTTGCTGGCGGCCTGGAGTCTGGAGAAGTCCATCGGAGCCTCGTCGCTGTTTGAGGAAACGACGGGGAGGTGCGCCCGTCGCGCGCGGCGGTCAATGTCGCAAGCGGGCGATATTTCGTCTTGCGGCGGCTAGGGTGGGCGCCTAGACCGCCTCAGACCTTCCCAAGACCTGGCAGGAGCCGCGCCCATGACCCAGACCTTCGACCTGATCGTGCGCGGCGGCGAGGTGGTCAACCACGCGGGCCGCGGCTTCACCGACATCGGCGTGCGCGGCGGCAAGATCGTCGCGATCGGCGACCTGTCCCAGGCCAGCGCCGGCGAGGTGTTCGACGCCGCCGGCCTGACCGTGCTGCCCGGCGTCATCGACAGCCAGGTCCACTTCCGCGAACCGGGCCTGGAGTGGAAGGAAGACCTGGAGAGCGGCTCGCGCGGCGCGGCCCTGGGCGGGGTGGTGGCGGTGTTCGAGATGCCCAACACCGAGCCGACGACGACCGACCCGGACGCCCTGGCCGACAAGCTGGCCCGCGCCAAGGGCCGCATGCACACCGACCACGCCTTCTATGTCGGCGGCACCCACGAGAACGCGACGTTCCTGGGCGAGCTGGAGCGCCTGCCGGGCTGCTGCGGCATCAAGGTGTTCATGGGCGCCTCGACCGGCACCCTGCTGGTCCAGGACGACGAGGGCGTCGAGAACGTGCTGCGGCACGTCAACCGTCGTGCCGCCTTCCATTCCGAGGACGAATACCGCCTGGCCGAGCGCCGCAGCCTGGCCCGTCCCGGGGACTGGACCAGCCACCCGGAGGTCCGCGACGCCCAGGCCGCCCTGCAGTCGACCCACCGCCTGGTGAACATCGCCAAGCGCCTGGGCAAGCGCATCCACGTGCTGCACGTCACCACCCACCAGGAGATCGACTTCCTGGCCCGGAACAAGGACGTGGCCAGCGTCGAGGTCACCCCCCAGCACCTGACCCTGGTCGCGCCCGAGGCCTATGAGCGGCTGAAGGGCTTCGCCCAGATGAACCCGCCGATCCGCTCGGCCGAGCACGTGGCCGGGGTCTGGCGCGGCATCGAAACGGGGATCGCCGACGTGCTGGGCAGCGACCACGCCCCCCACACCCGCGAGGAGAAGGCCCGGCCCTATCCGGCCTCGCCCTCGGGCATGCCCGGCGTCCAGACCCTGGTACCGATCATGCTGACCCATGTGGTGGACGGCCGGCTGAGCCTGGAGCGCTTCGTCGACCTGACCAGCCACGGGGTCAACCGCGTGTTCGGCCTGGCCGACAAGGGCCGCATCGCCGAGGGCTTCGACGCCGACTTCACCATCATCGACATGAAGGCCCGGCGGGTCATCACCCACGACTGGATGGCCACCCGCTCGGGCTGGACCCCGTTCGACGGCTTCGAGGCCAAGGCCTGGCCGGTGGCGACCATCGTGCGCGGAACCGTGGTCATGCGCGACGACGAGATCGTGGCGGAAGGGACGGGCGCGCCGGTGCGATTCCTGGAGACGCTGGCGGGGTAGGATCCGTAAGCCCTCCCCCTGTGGGGGAGGCGGCCGAAGGCCGGTGGGGGGAGTGATGGGATCGTCGATCCTGGATCCGGCCGCCTTCCGAATACTCCCCCCTCCGTCGGCTGCGCCGACACCTCCCCCACAGGGGGAGGACCTATCCCCTCGACTTTCTTCACCGTCCCTGTCGAATCCGCCCAACCTCGCGCGTCTTTCAGCGAGGGCGCGCGCCCGTGCGCCGACGGAGGGTTCGATGAAGTACCTGCTGATGATCTATTCCAGCGAAGCCGAGTGGGCGCGGCCCGAGACCGATCCGATCAAGCCGGGCGTCATCGCCGCGCACGAAGCGCTGCAGGCGGAACTGCGGGCCGGCGGCACGGCCTGGCTGGGCGCGCGGCTGGTCAATACCCCGTCGGCCCGCACCATCGCCCAGACCGCCGACGGCCA
Organism: Caulobacter sp. LjRoot300; assembly: GCF_964253875.1. Classification (NCBI taxonomy): domain Bacteria; kingdom Pseudomonadati; phylum Pseudomonadota; class Alphaproteobacteria; order Caulobacterales; family Caulobacteraceae; genus Caulobacter; species Caulobacter sp. LjRoot300. Next base: position 1,898 of record NZ_CAXUSA020000002.1, on the reverse strand, counting down.
CGTGGTCCATGACGGGCCATTCGCCGAGACCAAGGAGCAGCTGGCCGGCTTCTACCTAGTCGAGGCGCCGGACATGGCGGCCGCCGAGGCCTGGGCCCGGAAGATCCCGCAGATCCCGGGCGGCAAGGTCGAGATCCGGGCCATCGCCCACGACGTCGCCTGAGGCTGACGACCGGGCGCGCCGAAAAACTTGCGGGCGAATGTCGAGTCCGGCCAGGCTGCCCCGTCTCTGATCCGAGACCGGGCGGCGCTCCCGCCGACCCGGCCATCGAGGAGGACCGATCCATGCAATACGCCCTGCTGATCTACGAGGACGAGACAGCCTATCGCGACGAGAACGGCCGCGCCTGGAAGGAGATCATCGCCCAGCACCAGGCCTTTGCGGCCGAACTGGTCGAGAAGGGCCTGCTGCGGGGTGGCGCGGGGCTGAAGACCACCAACACCGCCACCACAGTGCGCTGGGCCGGCGGCCAGTGCGGCCTGCACGACGGACCGTTCGCCGAGAGCAAGGAGCAGTTGGGCGGCTTCTACCTGATCGAGGCGGCCGACCTGGACGAAGCCCTGGCCTGGGCCCGCAAACTGCCCCTGGCCGGCGACGGCTCGGTCGAGGTCCGGCCGATCATTGACGGGACGACCTGACCGCGATGGGCAGGGGTCTCCTCGACCAGGCGGCCCGGGCGCACGGCGGCCGGGTGATCGCCGCCCTGGCCGCCAAGTTCCGCGACCTGGACCTGGCCGAGGAGGCCTTCGCCGAGGCCTGCCTGGCCGCGGCCCAGAGCTGGCCTAAAGAGAGCGAGCCGCGCGATCCCGCCGCCTGGCTCTACAGCGTCGCCCAGCGGCGGGCGCTGGACATGCTGCGGCGGCGCGGGGTGCGGACCCGGCTGGTCCCCGACCCGCCGGCGCCGCCCCCCAGCGCGGAGGACGCCATGATCGACGACGCCCGCCTGATCCCCGACGAGCGGCTGCGGCTGATCTTCGTCTGCTGCCACCCGGCCGTGGCGCCCGACGCCCGCGCGGCCCTGACCCTGCGCCTGGTCTGCGGCCTGTCCACCCAGGAGATCGCCCGCGCCTTCCTGGTGGCCGAGCCCACCCTGGCCCAGCGGCTGGTGCGGGCCAAGCGCAAGATCGCCGAGGCCGGCATCGCCTTCGAGGTGCCCGGTCCCGAGGCCTGGCCCGAGCGGATCGGGGCGGTGCTGTCGACCCTGGAGATCGCCTACGCCAAGGCCCACGAGGACGCGGCCGGGGCCGGGCAGCACGCCGGCTACGCCAAGGAGATGCTGGACCTGACCGCGGTGCTGGCCGACCTGCTGCCCGACGAGCCCGAATGCCTGGCCTTCGCCGCCCTGGTCCGCTACGCCGAGGCCCGACGCCCGGCGCGGCTCGACGACGGCGGGGCGATGACGCCGCTGTCCGAGCAGGATCCGGCCCTGTGGCGGCGACCGCTGATCGACCAGGCCGAGGTCCTGCTGCACGCCGCCGCCCGCCGCCGCCGGCCGGGGCCCAGGCAGCTTCAAGCCGCGATCCACGCGGCCTGGTGCTCGCGCGCCAGCCTGGCCGAGCCCGCGCCCTGGCCGGCCGTGCTGGCCCTGTACGACGCCCTGCTGCGGTGGCGCGACGACGCGGTGGTGCGGCTGAACCGCGCCGTGGCGGTGGCCGAGGTGACGGGGCCGGCCCAGGCCCTGGCCGAGGTGGACTGGCTGGACTCCGTCGCCTTCCGCGACTTCGGCCCGTTCCACGCCGTGCGCGCCGACCTGCTGGCCCGGCTGGGCCGCGGCGGCGAGGCGTTGTTGGCTTACGATCGGGCTCTGGCCCTGGACCCGGCCCCGGCGGAACGGTTGTGGCTGGAGCGGCGACGGGGACGGGCGGCCGAGATCTTGGATCTCCCTCTCTCTTAGAGT